>NZ_JAOEGU010000149.1 GCF_025583945.1 Methylobacter psychrophilus | reverse complement strand
AATGCAGGATAAGCTGTTCTGCCTGTATCCCTTCACGATGACAGAGATCACGTAACAATTCGCCAGCCAAGGCGCTGTTTTCTTCTTCATACACCTGCCAACCGACGATCTTTCGGCTGAAAATATCAACAAATAGATACAGATAGAAAAACTGTCCACGGATCAGTGATGGCAGATAAGTAATGTCCCAACTGTACAGTTGATTAGGTGCTGTAGCACATGCCGCGCGTGGCTTTGTTCGTGTTTGAGCCGGACGTTCGCTACGCCGATGGGTAAGCTGTTTTTCCTCGCGCAGGATGCGATAGAAGGTCGACTCAGACGCCAGATAGCTACCTTGGTCGGCCAGTCGTGGAACGATCTGACTCGGTGGCAGATGACCAAATTCATCTGAATTAGCGACGATCAGCACCTCGGCACGCTCGATTGCTGTTAGTTTGTGTGGCGGTTGATAGTCACGCAAGGGGCGTTGATCGCAGTGAATCGTCTCACCTGTCTGCCAGCGTTGTAAGGTACGCTCACTAAGTCCTAATACTTCACAGGCTTTAGCTTGACGTGCTCCCGCAGTTACTGATTCATTAAGTAAAGCAATCACTTGTTCGCGCTCTTCGTGGCCAGTCATTCGACCTCTCCCCCCAAGAGCGCCCGGAACTTTTTTTGCAGTACTAACAGCGCTGCGGCCTCTGCTAAGGCTTTGTCTTTACGCAATAAATTGCGCTCAAGGCTTTGGACTTCTTCTTTCAATATACGCAGGACCCGCGCTTCTTCACGCTTGTCTACTAAGTCATCCTGGCGGCAGAAATCAGCTTTCCATTGTTCCAACTGATGAATAAAAACGCCGCGTTCACGACACCAGGCATTTAAGTCTTCACCGATCAAATTATAGGTTTTTTGTAAAGCGGTAAAGCGTTCTTCAGAGCTCCAATCTTCGGGACGCTTTGATTTTAGCGGTGCAAGTTTGACGTCCTGTTCCTTCTGTTTCATCCAAGCCTTCAAGGTTGTTAAATGGATATTCAATTCGTTTGCGACGGACTGAACTGATTGGTCATTACCACGATTGTATACTTTTACCAGGGCCTGCTCTCTGAAGCCTACTGAATACCTTTTATATTTTTTCATTT
>NZ_JAOEGU010000148.1 GCF_025583945.1 Methylobacter psychrophilus | reverse complement strand
CGTTATTGGCTCGCGATAAATCTGTCAGTTTGGTTTGTAACTCGGCATTGACGGTCGCAAGTTCTTCATTAACGGATTGCAATTCTTCTTTGGAGGTTTCCAGTTCCTCGTTGGTTGATTGCAATTCTTCATTGACTGACTGCATTTCTTCATTTGAGCTCTTTAATTCTTCGTTGGACGTTTCCAGTTCCTCGTGAAAAACTTGCATGTACTCGTCTTTTTGGCGCAATTGCTGCTTCAGCACCTTGACGCGTGCGTCTGCGTCTATTTCGGCGCTCGGTGTACCTGCGTCTGCATTTGTTTCAGGGTTCTGCGTTGCCTGAGCTTCCTCCAGGGTAACCAGGTACAGAGAAGCTTGCTGCGTTGTTGGGCTTGTGGTTACCGGATGTATGGTTACGTTGACCAAAGTAAAGTGACCGTTGGTTTTAACACGCAGGCCGGGGCAGTAGACGCGCTCTGATAAGCGTACCGCTTTGTGCAAGCTGGTAGTCAGGTCTAACTTTAGCCCTTCACGGGCCATTTTTAGCATATTATTAATACCGGACTCACCGGGAGCCGGCTCCAGATACCTGCCGGTGCGGCCATGTAAATAGAGAATATCACCCTGGCTATTGACGAGGGCGCTGGCTGGTGCGACCTGTTGTAACAGGGTTTGTTCGGTTAGCTCTCGTAATGATAGTTTTACGGTCTTGTCTGTTTTCCCGGGCGCGCGTAGCAGCGGTACTTCACGCGTGGTCATTGGCGGCATAAAATTACCGGGATGTTGGTTTGATTGCTTATAAGCATATTCTTTGCGTTGGTACAGCTTGGCCTTGCGGTCGAGTGCGATAAAGACATCGTCAAACTCACCGACGCTTTCCGAGCTACCCAGGAACAGGGTGCCGCCCGGGTTTAGCGCGTAGTGAAATAGCGGTATAAGCTTTTTTTGTAACTCAGAAGTCAGATAAATCAGCAGGTTACGGCAACTGATAAGGTCAAGTTTGGAGAAGGGCGGATCTTTAATGACATTGTGTTCAGAAAAGACCAACATATCGCGGATATTTTTATGAATCCGGTAGCGGTTGCCGTCAGCTTCCGCCGTAAAAAATCGTGCCAGACGGTTCGGTGAAATATCAACGG
>NZ_JAOEGU010000147.1 GCF_025583945.1 Methylobacter psychrophilus | reverse complement strand
TAATCCCTGACCCAACCATCCAGACCAGGACATAGTCATGACGACTCGTAAGGACAACAAAAAAAATGCCACGAAAGCTTCCGGCGACGCCAAAACAAGCGACGCACAAGCCATAAAACCAACCAGCCATAAGCCGCAAGAACCGATTGAGAAGCCGGTTACCGTTTTCCCGATTGTTGGTATCGGTGCCTCGGCTGGCGGACTGGCCGCTTTTGAGGCATTTTTCTCTGGCATGCCCACCGACACCGACCCTGACATGGCTTTCGTTTTGGTACAACACTTGGCTCCGGACCATAGCAGCATCCTCACTGATCTCATCCAGCGTTATACGCGCATGAAGGTCTATCAAGTTGAAAACGGCATGCAGGTGCAACCCAACTGCGCCTATATAATTCCACCCAACCGCGATATGGCGTTACTGAACGGCACACTGCAATTGCTGATGCCTTTCGCGCCACGCGGTCAGCGCCTACCTATTGATTTTTTCTTTCGCTCACTCGCCCAAGATCAGCATGAACGGGCCATCGGCATTATACTTTCCGGTACCGGCAGCGATGGCACATCAGGCGCACGCGCCATCAAGGCCGAAGGTGGCATCGTTATGGCGCAGGATACAGAATCCACTGAATTCAACGGTATGCCCTGCAGCATTATTGCCACCGGCCTGGTCGACTACGTCATGTCGCCAGCCGAGATGCCCGCTCAACTCATCAAATATGTCAAGCATGCCTTTAGCAAACGCCCGGCGTTAATCAACACGACTGTGGTCCCCCCGCAGGCAATTTTAAACCAGATTTTCGTACTGTTGCGGGGCCAAACCGGTCATGACTTTTCCCTCTATAAACCCAAAACAATCTATCGCCGGATTGAACGACGCATGGCGGTGCAACAAATAGATAACATTGACTTGTACCTTCGATTTTTGCAACGGAATCCGGCCGAAGTCAATGCACTATTTGCCGACCTGTTAATCGGCGTGACCAATTTTTTCCGCGATCCCGATGCCTTCATGGCACTGGAAAAACAGATCATCCCGACACTTTTTCTCGAAAAACCCCTCAGTACCACGATTCGCATCTGGTCGCCCGGATGCTCAAGCGGCGAAGAAGCCTATTCTATTGCCATTCTTGTCCAAGAATATCTGGAGCTGACCCAGCAAAGTTACCAAGTACAAATTTTTGCTAC
>NZ_JAOEGU010000146.1 GCF_025583945.1 Methylobacter psychrophilus | reverse complement strand
GACTCGGCCTGCGAAGCTTCGAAAGAAATTTTGAAAATGTTCGGTCTGTAGGGTTGACAGCTTGGGCCATTCGCGTAGAATGGCCCTCAAGCAAGACAAACCGCCGGCAGGCAAAACCACAAACCCGGAGACTCACCATGAACAAGCCAATGAACACTTTCGCATACGCCCACTACGTCGCCCGCATGGACAAGGCCTCTGGCACTAGCCTGCCCTACGCTACCCTGTTCCGCATCGCCCTGCGTAACGCTTACCGCAAGCCGGGTGTCCGCCAGTACGATTGTGCAGCACTCGTCGAGGATATCAAAGCGCGTGAACTGGTCCAAAAGCGCATTCGGGCTGAAAAAGCAGTAGTTATGGCGGCAGTCATGCGTGCAATCCGTACTGGCTTCACTGTTAGCGTGAAAGATGGCAGCGATGGCGAGTGGGTAGTGAAAAAGTCTACCGATATCAAGGAAATCTCCGACAGCCTGCAATCTACCGATGAAGATATCATCCGCTTCCGCAAGGGTGACGGCCCAGACAACATCGTCGGCTCTATGTGGGCAATCTACGGTAACAGCGCCGGCGAAGTGATCGCCGACTGGACTGATAATGCCACCATGGCCATGATTATGGCTCCGGCTGAGCGGAAGATGGAAAAATACGCTGAATTAGGTATCTAATGCTTGACGGGGCCCGAAAAGGGCCCCATAATGCACCCACATCAGCAAACAACATCAGGACTGACCCGATGAGCCAGATCAAAATCCAAGAGTACATCGTAGCCGAGATCAAGGTTAACCATTGCGCTCACCTGCGCAAGGGCCAGACCATCCAAGCCCGCGATGCTCGTAGCAGTGAAAAGTGGATTGCATTCATGGTGGAACGCGGGTATAGTGCCTCTGAAGCCGCTATCCTGTTCAAAGATGCACATGATGTGGCAATTCTCGAACTGGAAGCCTGAAGAAACATCCTACTAGGAGTACCGACAATGAAACGCCAATATACTGATTCCTACCAGTGCAAAGCAATCGACGGCCTGATGTCTATCTGCGGTGGTAAGAAAGCTATCGTACAAGTGTGGCCGTCCTTGAAAGCCTCTCGAAACCGCCGGCTGAAAAAGATGGTAAAATACATCGCCCGGGCAGGATGGAAACCGTAATCGACTAATTATCACAGCCCCGGCTTGCCGGGGCTCACAATAGGAG
>NZ_JAOEGU010000145.1 GCF_025583945.1 Methylobacter psychrophilus | reverse complement strand
GCAGGGCAACCGCATATAAACTTCACGTCGAAAAAATCACATTTTCCCTGAATTGATCGTTCAAAGCGGCTTTAAAACGTTTTTTCTTAATGCTCATTTTAGAGGGTTCATTTTTAAGCAGATTAATACCAAGTTGACGGAAAATATTAAAGTTTTCAGGAGCATAACCCGTACGGATACGTGATTCATCTTCTCTAAAAGTTACGTCCAGCACCCAATGTAATGAATTTTCCACGCCCCAATGCGCTCGTACCGCATGAGCGAAGGGTTTAACATCCGTTAATGTGCAGATGTAATGCCGACGAGCAATGCTGGTTTTGCCATTAAGGGTTCGTTCACTTTCAACCATGCCGATACTTTTAATGCCTTTCCAGCGTGAAACATCAGGTAGCGTATCAAGGCAAGTTGATAAGTAACAGCGCCGTATTTCGATGCGCCCATGTTCAGCATTAATTTCTGTATGGTCCTGTAACAGGCATAACTCTGGGGCATTAGCCGCTATAGCAACATTGAAATAATCGATGATTGCCTCATGCAGAAACTTTTGATTATCTTTAACGGCTAAAACATAACCCGCTTGTTTTTCAATAATCTTTTCGGCAATGTCATTTTGGCATCCCATCGCATCAATGGTGATGATACAACCTTTGATTTCAAGCATATCAAGTAACACCGGTATCGCCGTAATCTCGTTAGATTTTTCTTCTGTTTTTACCTGCCCTAAAGACATACCCTTTTGATTTGCCCAAGCACTTACCATATGAATGGCACCGAGCTTATTTTTACGATTATATGAGCGCCGTGCCGTTTTTCCATCAATAGCAACAACTTCACCCTGTGTAAGTTCAGCAACATTGTTTACCCAAACGATAAAACAGTCCGTCATTTCGCTGGGTTTTATCCTGGAAATTACCCGTGCAATACAATCATGTGAAGGTATGCCATTCTCCAAATCTATCCATTTTCGCAGCCAGTCCTTTTTGTTTTTACCAAATTGTTCAATGGCTTCCCAGCCGTCTGCTCCACTAATAACAGCGCAAATAGACAGGATAATAATATCAATCAGCATATGGCGTTTATGCCTTTCAACTCGTGGATCTTCAAGAGACGAAAAAGCTTCTTGTAAACTTAATGACATGGTAGAAAATCTCCAAAAAAACTGGGTATTATCTCTGGTTTTTTAGTTAATTTATATGCGGTTGCCCTG
>NZ_JAOEGU010000144.1 GCF_025583945.1 Methylobacter psychrophilus | reverse complement strand
GTAGATACTCTGTTCAAAGTCAAAGGTATTTCGTTCATTTTTAACTATTCGACTGATTCTGAAATTTTATAAAAACGTGTATTATCGAAAGGTTCGTCATTTTTCAACATACCATGGATAGCATGAATTAATTTTCGCATGATGGCACAGACAGCCTGTAACGGTTTTTTGCCATTAGCTACGAGATGTTGGAAATAAGCCTTTACGTGTGGGTCATGTTGTTTAGCGCTTAAGGCCGGCATATAAAGGGCTGCGCGAATATTTCGGTTACCGGCTTTAGATATGCGCGACTTCTTATGAACGCTCTTTCCAGAATCAAAAGCTTTGGGATCTAGTCCTGCAAACTTGACCCATTCTCGATGGGTAAGGTCAGGTGGTAATAATAGCAATTCACCCATAAGCGAAATAGCACTGGTTTGGGCAATGCCTTTGATGCTGATTAATAACGTCAATGTACGTTCGAGTTTAGAGTGCTTACCGATCAAAAGTAGCGCCTCTATCGTTAATCGGTCAATACGTTTTTGTAATTGGGTAATAGCTAATTTCGCATCACGCAATACCGCTTTGGGTGTTTCTTGAGTCGCTGTTAACGCATGTAGATGATTCTTGGCAGCCGATTTCTGAGTAGTTAAGGCCGTAATTCGACGAGAAAAACAGCGAACAGCAATGGTCTCGTTGCTGGGTCGAGTCCAAGCAACGAAGTCCATGCGGGCCGCGTATTCAGCTAAAGTATTGGCATCGACAGCATCTGTTTTGCTGTTCTTCATTAATACTTTGGCAAAGTTATGCGACGATTTTGGATTAATGACCATAACCAATACACCGGCATCATGCAGAGCGACCGCTAAATCGAAATGATAAATGCCAGTAGCCTCCATACAGACGATGACACCAGGTAGTTTAACCAGTTTATTAACTAAACGAGCGCGATCAGTCCGTGTATTGGTGAATGTTTGGGGGTTGGATAGTTTGCTATTTTTACGAACAACTAGAACAAGCTCCTCTGCACCGACATCAATACCGGCTTGGTGGCTTGGATTAACTTCTGAGTCATTCGTGTTAAGTTGGATATTCATCATATTATTTTGTTAATAAAGGATAAAGAAAGTAGACTATTTACTGGTTCCCGACCCTGCACATGCACCTACCTTCCTTGTGTATGCAGGCTCTAAGCCTCGGATACTCCACGGTATGGGTGAATAGGGCGGGGGCCAATCTACGAAACAGGCTCTGATTATATTA
>NZ_JAOEGU010000143.1 GCF_025583945.1 Methylobacter psychrophilus | reverse complement strand
CGTTATTGGCTCGCGATAAATCTGTCAGTTTGGTTTGTAACTCGGCATTGACGGTCGCAAGTTCTTCATTAACGGATTGCAATTCTTCTTTGGAGGTTTCCAGTTCCTCGTTGGTTGATTGCAATTCCTCGTTGACTGACTGCATTTCTTCATTTGAGCTCTTTAATTCTTCGTTGGACGTTTCCAGTTCCTCGTGAAAAACTTGCATGTACTCGTCTTTTTGACGCAATTGCTGCTTCAGCACCTTGACGCGTGCGTCTGCGTCTATTTCGGTGCTCGGTGTACCTGCGTCTGTTTTTGTTTCAGCGTTCTGCGTTGCCTGCACTTCTTCCAGGGTAACCAGATACAGGGAAGCTAGCGGTGTTGTTGGGCTTATGGTTACCGGATGGATGGTTACGTTGACCAGAGTAAAGTGACCGTTGGTTTTAACGCGCAAGCCGGGGCAGTAGACGCGCTCTGATAAGCGTACCGCTTTGTGCAAGCTGGTAGTCAGGTCTAACTTTAGCCCTTCACGGGCCATTTTTAGCATGTTATTAATACCGGACTCGCCGGGAGCCGGCTCCAGATACCTGCCGGTGCGGCCATGTAAATACAGAATATCACCCTGGCTATTGACGAGAGCGCTGGCTGGTGCGACCTGTTGTAACAGGGTTTGTTCGGTTAGTTCTCGTAATGACAGTTTTACGGTCTTGTCTGTTTTTCCGGGCGCGCGTAGCAGCGGCACTTCACGCGCCGTCATTGGCGGCATAAAATTACCGGGATGTTGGTTTACTTGCTTATAAGCATACTCTTTACGTTGGTACAGCTTGGCCTTGCGGTCGAGTGCGATAAAGACATCGTCAAACTCACCGACGCTTTCCGAGCTACCCAAGAACAGGGTGCCGCCAGGACTTAGCGCGTAGTGAAATAGCGGTATAAGCTTTTTTTGTAACTCAGAAGTCAGATAAATCAGTAGGTTACGGCAACTGATAAGGTCAAGTTTGGAGAAGGGTGGATCTTTAATGACATTGTGTTCAGAAAAGACCAACATATCGCGGATATTTTTATGAATCCGGTAGCGGTTGCCGTCAGCTTCCGCCGTAAAAAATCGTGCCAGACGGTTCGGTGAAATATCAACGGCGATACTGGCCGGATACAGGCCGGCGCGAGCGGTAGTAATGGCCTGGTGATCAATGTCGGTAGCAAAAATTTGTACTTGGTAACTTTGCTGGGTCAGCTCCAGATATTCTTGGACAAGAATGGCAATAGAATAGGCTTCTTCGCCGCTTGAGCATCCGGGCGACCAGATGCGAATCGTGGTACTGA
>NZ_JAOEGU010000142.1 GCF_025583945.1 Methylobacter psychrophilus | reverse complement strand
GAACTCCAGGCAATTTTTTTAAGCTTGCCAAAATACGAGTCCACTCTTCATCACTTAATTTTATCCGCTTCATTTCATTCAAAATGGCTTATTCTACCGGATTGGTGAAACGTCAACAGAACCTAGTATAGAAAAAATAGAAGATGTAAATGAAGACGGAATAAAGAAAATACGTGACGTGCTAGAAAAGAGCCGGATTCGTGATTTAACAGAGTTTGGAAGAGTCGTTCATGCGGAAATGGAGGCGATTCTTTCATGTGGAAGAGAAGGTATAAGCTGTATAGGTTCAACTCTCTATTGCACTACATTCCCGTGTCATAATTGTGCAAAACATATTATTGCTTCTGGAGTAACTAGAGTTGTATATGTAGAACCTTACCCAAAAAGTAAAGCACTGGAGTTTCATTCTGATTCAATAGAGCTAAGAACGCAATTAGATGGTAAAGATAATGTAGATAGTGTGATATTTGAACCATTTACTGGAGTAGGAGCAAGGCGTTTTCTTGATTTTTTCTCAATGAGTTTAGGTACAGGTAATAAGTTAAAGCGTAAGAATAAAGATGGTGGTACCTTAATCTGGGATAAAAATAGTGCAAAATTACGGGTAGGACTGTTGCCAAAGTCTTATTTAGAAATAGAAGATGCCGCATCAAGTGTTTTTGATGAAAGTAATTAAAGCATGTGCTAATGCCATGAATTCGTAAGGATTAAATTGTAAGGGGATTTGCCCTGAGGCAATTTACCATAAACATTTGTTTGAGCTGTAGGCGAAGCCGGAAGCGAGTTTAGATAAACTAATGAACGATCCAAACAGGGAGGTTTGGCTTGCAGGGAGGCAATGTTTTTAAACAGCGAAGCCGAAGGCAAGAATGCGGCCCGGGGTTTGGGGCTGGAAGCCCCATGTAAAGCAAACTCGCGGCCAAGCATGACTAAGGCCATTTTGCATAATACGATTTATACGCGGTGTGCGGGGCAGTGCTGTTCTGCCCTGCATATTGCGTATAAGGCGTGGGTATTATGTAACTTGGCATGGTCATGCCGGGCCGCGCTCCACTGTTTGAGCTAGAGGCAGGCCCGGAAGCGAGTTAAAACCGGCTGCATCGCCGCAAGACTGCGAAATGGTAAAACAAGGGCAGTGCTTTTCTGCCGTTGTTTTATGGTTTTGCTTCAATAACTGCAAAGCACCCTTGGAGGCATAAACTCATTCAGCACGGCTGTTTGTGCTGGTTGGGTTTATGCCGACTCAATGAATAATAAAACAAGGGCCTTGTTATTGGGCCTTTATTTTAGGGTTGAAGCCCAACGGTACTAAAAGTACCGCTATTCTATGTACCCAGTTGATCTTTACTAGGTTCTGTTGACGTTTCACCAATCCGGTAGAATAAGTCGTTTTGAATGAAATGAAGCGGATAACATTAAGTGATGAAGAGTGGACTCGTATTTTGGCAAGCTTAAAAAAATTGCCTGGAGTTCA
>NZ_JAOEGU010000141.1 GCF_025583945.1 Methylobacter psychrophilus | reverse complement strand
CAGAAGTCGTCGGCGCATCATTAACATTAACGACGGCAGTGGTTGCAGTGCTGGTTACAATTTCAGGGGTACCTAACAGGTCAGTATAGCCGGCTGTTACAGTAATGGTTTTATCGACTTGTGCTTGGGTTAACGTTAACGTTGCAGCCGTTGCACCGCTAATGGCCGTGCCGTTAGCCAACCATTGGTAACTGATAGTACCCAGACCATCAATATCTACCAAGTTATTGGCGGCTGTCAGCGTTTGGCCTTGAGTTGCCGAACCATTAATGGTGATTGATCCGGTAGGTGCATCATTAACCGCCGTGACCGCCACAGTAACCTGAATGAGGGTAGCAGATTCCAGACCGCCATTGTCTTTTGCGACGGCGGTAAAGGCATTCAAAGTGCCATTGGCATTGGCGACCGGTGTCCAATAGGCTTGGTGGGTGGCGTCAATGCTGTTGTTGGTAGTCGCATCCCATGCGCTTGCCGTGTCTGCCGACGTACCAATGGTTAGCGTACCGGTGCTGACTGCTTTAATGACAAAAGCTGTTACCGTGCCATCGACATCCGCCTCATTACCCTGCGTTTGTAAGTTGGCAAAGGTCACGACAATTTTGCTGTCTTCATTGCCGGTAGCAACGGTTGATGCAAATGCGCTAAGCGTTGGCGCAATATTGGTGCCTGTATTCACGAATAGTTGTTTGACATCAGCACTTGCACTAGTAATTTGTGCATCTACGTTACTGGCGTTAACCGTAATAGTCGCAGTGGGGTTCTGCACTACATTGGCGGCTTGTTGGGCGATGGTTTGCTGCGCCACAATCTGGGCACTGACGATTTCTTGCAGTGTGCTGATGGCATCGACAGTTCCACCATTTTGTGCGTTATTGCTTGCCGTTGTGGAGGAAATTTCGATTTTGCTATTGACCAGCGCTACTGCTGTAGCGGTACTAGTAGCCAGAGTACTTAACTTGTCTAGCTGCGTAGTATCAGTAAATACGCTACTTAACGCCTTATTAATGGCACTTTCAAGTAAGGTACTGTCGGCCAAATTGATGGTGCCCGATACGGATGTATTGGCAGCTGCCATCAGTGTGGTAGCCACGCTTTGTGCAACACTGGTAATAGTGCCGGCTTCAGCTCCGTCGGCTTTAGTAACACTGGCAATAACAGCGATCAGGTTGGCGATTTGTATGGTCGTACTTTGTACCTTAATTGCCAAAGCCTTGGCTACTGCATTGCTACCCGCCGCCAAAACTGACGCCAAAGGATCATAAGTATTTAAATCCAGGCTGGAATCAAGCCCTAATGCCGTTTTAACCAGCGATTGATTGCCGCCCGCCGCAACAATCAATGTTGTTAACGGGTTGATAACCGAGGAGCCCGATACGGCAGAGTAGCTGCCATTAAATACGATACCTGTAGAAATATCGGTAGTTACGCCATTAGGGTTGGCGGTAATGTGGAGATTACCACTACCGGTCAGTGCCGAGAACTGACC
>NZ_JAOEGU010000140.1 GCF_025583945.1 Methylobacter psychrophilus | reverse complement strand
CCGTCTTCTTCCATGCCGCCAAAAGGCGGATTGGTGACGACCACATCGACCCGTTCTTTTGGTCCCCAACTGATCAGCGGACGCGCCAGAGTGTTGTCATGGCGGATATTACTGGGTACATCAATGCCGTGCAGAATCATATTGGTGGTGCAGAGTAAATGCGGCATGGGCTTTTTTTCTATGCCGAAAATACTGGACTGCAAGTGCATTTCATCATCGACGGTTTTTACATCTTGTTTGCGGATATGTTCAATTGAGCAAGATAAAAAACCACCGGTACCACAAGCAGGATCCAGCACTTTTTCAGACAGGCGCGGGTTGACCATACGCACCATAAATTCGGTGACGGCACGCGGCGTGTAAAATTCACCGGCATTACCGGCGGCTTGTAAATCGCGGAGCAATTGTTCGTACATGTCGCCGAACAAATGGCGTTCTTGGGCTTTGTTGAAATCGACGCCTTCCTGAATTTTGTTGATTACCTGCCGAATTAATTGGCCGGACTTCATGTAGTTGTAGGCATCTTCAAACACCGAACGAACCACATAAGCGCGTTGATCGCCGCCTTTGGCTTCCAATTGTTGCAAAGCCGGGAACATCTCGTTATCCAGAAAATTCTTGAGTGCATCACCGGTTAAGCCTTCGTCATTGGCCGCCCAGTTACGCCAACGATAGGCTTCCGGTAACGGTGATTGGTAATGGTCTTGCAGTAACTCCCATTCACTTTCACGGTCGTCAAATATTTTTAAAAACAACATCCAGACGAGTTGGCTTAAGCGTTGGGCGTCGCCATCCACACCCACGTCTTTACGCATGATGTCTTGGATGGATTTAATGGTGGAGGAAATGCTCATGTTTTTTCTACTTCCCAGTAAGTATTTTGTTCGTTGATTTGGCCGACGTATAGCCAATCTGTAGCTACTAAATTGAAGAGAACAAAAGCTCTTCCTCCATTTATAAAATCTTCATCAATAATGTAACAAGCTTTCAAATTGCCAGAAGAAAATGAAATATCTTCGTCCCATTGATGATATGCATAGCCATGCAGAGCTTTAGTTGCATTAGGAAATGGTTTAAGTAAATCTTCTACGCCATGCCATATATTTTTTTTGTAATATTTTTCTTTCGGAGTTTGCCGCAATGCGGCGACAAAACCAAAATAGTTTTTGTCCGAAAGTAATGAATTCAGAAATGATTCAAATGACATGCCTTTGTGTCTCATCAGCATTACTAATGACTCACATTGGCATAAAGTTCATTTTCTAACTCTTTCAGCGCTTGGTGGTACTGGTTTTTTCCACCGAAAGCTTTTAACAGCTCAACAGGTGATCCGATACGTGAAAATGGGGCTAACGTAAGAATTTTAATATCTTCGATATTCTCAATACCGGTATCGGCGTATTTTTCCAGTAAGGTTTCCAATACCTGGCGAGCTTGGTCGCCGTATTTGGTAAAGTAATTGCGTTTTTTTACCTGATCGGCACGTTCGCGGCGGG
>NZ_JAOEGU010000013.1 GCF_025583945.1 Methylobacter psychrophilus | reverse complement strand
TTCAGGCTTGTGCTTGGGCAGTTGGGCATAAGGGGTCATGGCTATCCGTGTTTTCAAAGGCAGGTCGCTATTTTAACCTTATTAAGACCAAGCTCTATGTTGATTATTTAGGAAAGATGTCTATTATGCAAAGGCTAATTTTTTTGACATTACCACAATACTGCACATAAATATCTTTGCTGTTATTTGTGAAGTCGATAAAAAAATCAAAACTTCAGCCAAGTTTTTAATGGCTTTATACGACTGATTAATAAAGTTTCCGTTATCTCTTTTTTACTTTTCTTCCGAAACTCGAGTAAAATCCCTAAAACGAAGGCAGTTCCTTTGTGCCTGAATGGCCCATATAAAAATTTTGTCTTTTATATTATTTATCTCACCATGAAAAAACCAAAAACCATTACTGAAAAACCAGCGGCTAAAGTGAAAGTTGAGCACCCCATTGTGAATTTAGCAACTAAAGCAATGCCTAACCAAGCAAACCCTGATAAGAAAATACCTAAAAAGGCGAAAGTCGTCGCTCCCAAACCGGTTACGGCGACACCAGAAATGACTATATCTGAACGCGTTGGTATGACCGCCGGCAGCATTTGGCATTACTTGACTGAAAATGGCGCTACCCCGGTTGCAAAATTGCTTAGAGAACTTACCGAAGAAGAAAAAATTATCCAGCGCAGTATTGGCTGGTTGGCTCAGGAAGACAAAATAACTCTTGATGTAATTGGTCGGGTTGAGATTATAGCGTTGAAAGAATAACTGATGAGTCAAAATATTAACAGAGCGTTGCTCTAAATGAGGCTTTATCGCGGTTTAAATTAAACATAAGCGCTTTATTCTTGGGATGAAATGATTTGGTAATTTAAATAGCCTAAAAATTTTACGGCCAGAATGGGTTGCTTTTAGTAAATCAAAAAACTCTATGAAACATTTCTATCGTTTGTTAAAACGAACCCCAATTTTGATTTATTCAATTCACCCTTTTATATTACGACTGAACATTGATGAACCCTAATTTAACAATACAACAGCTTTTTTCCTTAATGACACAGTTATCTGCCCAACAGGATTATCAGTCATTAACTCATGTATTTTTAGTTATCCTTGACGAGATTCCCTGGACTGATAGCGCAACGGCTTATGAGATTTATAACCATCAGGCAGAAACAAGTACAGTTCGTGAATTATTAATCAGGCGATTTCCTCTGGATTTCACCAGACATGATGAAGATCATAGTAATCTGCTGGCCGGACTTGATTACATGGCCGATTTGAATCTTTGCACTCCTAATGAATCCGGTTTATATGCATGGGCTATTTTTTCAATAAAAGGAAGCAGCGGACCGGATCGCGTTATTCATCTGGAAGGCATGTTTGACCAAGAAATGCTTGGCTTACTAAGCGAGTTGTGTGGAATCTATCGGAATCTGGTGATATTGCATGATTCCAAAGAACGGGACTTATTAACCAAACTGCCAAACAGGCAGTCTTTAGATGCTCGTTTATTGCAAGTTTGCAAGCATTATAGAGATTATCAAGCCATAGATATAACGCACAAGAACAACTCGTGGATTGCCATACTGGACATTGACCATTTCAAGCGTGTTAATGATAATTTTGGTCATCTGTATGGAGACGAGGTGCTGTTGATATTTAGTCAGCTGATGGAGAAATGCTTTCGTTACAATGATTTTTTATTCCGTTTTGGGGGAGAAGAATTTGTTATTATTCTAAATTTAGCGAGTCAAGAGATGGCTGTAGCTGTTTTTAACCGTTTCAGGGACGTGGTTGCCAATTACAAATTTCCTACTGTTGGCCAAGTCACTGTCAGCATTGGCTTAACGCGTGTCGACAGCTTATCTATACCGACTACACAGTTGGATCATGCTGATAAAGCGCTTTATTACGCCAAAGACAGCGGCAGAAACCAAGTGGTTTTGTATGAAGATATGCCAATTTTTGTTCAAGATAATGATTTTAGTGATATTGAATTGTTTTAAAACCTGCGGTTGTTGCGTGACTAATGTTTATATTCCACACCTTGTGTAACAAGCTGGAGGTCAGATGGTTCTTTATTAAGGAACCGGCGATGGTCGTAACACAGTAAGTAAATCCACATCAGGTTTTTGTCATCAGTCTACAGAGAACGTCTGGTTAGATATGAAACCCGGCAGTCAATTAGCAAGATACCGAACGTCTTTTATGGGGTGCTCTGCTCGTTCTTCGCAATCCATCGAGTCAAGCGTCCTCATGATGGCCGTGAGCAGTTGGTCATGTTTTCCGATGTCTTTGATATCTAAAAAGAAAGTTCCCCTCCAGTTTACAAATACTTCACTATTACCCTCAATAAATCAATACATTTTCAGAGTGCCCAGCTTGTAGTGTTGATGTACATGCCAAGTTACAAGTAATCGCCTATTGGTGATTTTTAAATTCAACTTAATCACGCTGTCATATACCGCTGCTTATAATCTAAGTCTCCTTAACTGAGTCTCTAGGAATGTAGCCATGTATCGTGTAATTAAAAATCACCGTTATTTTCTAAAATCTACCAACCTGACTGCGGTAATTGTCGCTTTACCGCTATTACTGTCACTGACAGTGGGCGTTGCCGCGAGCGACGATGCGCCGCTTATGGAGCAAGGCATACAAATTGGTGATTTAGCACCAGGACGCGCCATAATCTGGAGCCGAGCCGACCGTCCGTCGCGGATGATTGTAGAATATGCCTACAACGAACAGTTCACCGACGCTACCATTATTCGTGGCCCCTACGCGATGGACGGCACAGACTTTACGGCCAGGCAGGACTTGGTTGGTCTTCCCGAAGGTGAGGATGTTTTTGTTAAAGTCTGGTTTGAAGACCTCACCAATGCTCGCGTCAAAAGCGAGGAGGTCACCGGTCATTTCCATACCATCGGTAAGCACGATAACATTCGCTTCGTTTGGGGCGGTGATACGGCAGGTCAAGGTTGGGGGATTAACGAAAGTTTTGGAGGCATGAAAATCTATGAAGCCATGCGTCAGGTCGAACCACTTTTCTTTATCCAGAGTGGTGACAGTGTCTATTCTGATGGTCCCATTTTACCTAGCGTAACGGCTGAGAACGGCCAAATATGGACTAACCTGGTTACGCCTGAAGTCAGTAAGGTTGCCGAAACTCAGGCGGAATTCCGTGGACGCTATAAATACAATTTACTGGATGAAAACCTCCGTCGCTTCAATGCTGAAGTACCGCAAATCTGGCAATGGGACGATCACGAAGTAGCAAACAACTGGTCCGATTCCAAGGATTTGAGCAAAGATCCCCGTTACACGGTCAAGGATGTGCCTTTATTGGTTGCCCGTGCTTCCAGGGCTTTTCATGAATATGCACCTTTACGTCCTCATGATACGGAAGAATCTGAACGTGTTTACCGAAAGATTTCCTACGGTAAGTTACTGGATGTGTTTGTGATTGATATGCGTGCCTATCGCGGCCCCAATACCGCTAATCTGCAAACGCAGCAAAGTAAAGAAACCGCATTCCTTGGTGATGTACAAGTGGCTTGGCTAAAGAACGGACTAAAACATTCTCACGCAACCTGGAAAGTCATTGCGGCCGACATGCCTATCGGCCTGAATATAGGCGATGGAGTCAATGCTCAGGGTGATGCTCGTTGGGAAGCCGTTGCGAATGGCGACAACGGCCCGGCTGCCGGTCGCGAGCTGGAAATGGCCGGTCTGCTGAGCTTCATTAAGCATGAGCATGTCGAAAATATCGTTTGGCTGACTGCAGACGTGCATTACGCAGCTGCGCATTACTACGATCCTGCCAAAGCCAAAACCAAGGACTTTACACCGTTTTGGGAGTTTGTGGCGGGTCCGTTAAATGCAGGTTCTTTCGGGCCTAACAGCACTGATGCTACCTTTGGCCCGCAAGTGGTATTTTCGAAGGCACCACCAACCGGACAAGTCAATCTATCGCCTTTATCCGGTTTACAGTTTTTTGGTGAAGTTAACATTGACAAAAGAAGCCAAGCTTTGACGGTAGACCTGAAAGATATTAATGGTACCAGCGTATTTAGTAAAACCCTGTCAGTTGAAGGAGAAAGAGAACACGATTGATCACTCAGTTGTCGGGACGGTATCTGTTGCCATTGCGGCGACTATCTGTAGACGAAAACAATATAAAAACCAATTTTCCAAGTCAAATATTTTTAAGAGGAAGTACTCCATGATAAACGACTATTACAAATCAACTGTATTGGTAGGTGCCATAATTGCTGTACTCGGCTCTCAAGGCATTGCCAAAGCAGAGTCGCAGTTGCAAATGAAAAATACACCTATCGTTATCGGTCATCGGGGCACTGCCGGTCATCGCCCTGAGCACACTATAGAAGGCTATACCTTGGCTATCCAAATGGGCGCCGATTTTATTGAGCCTGATTTGGTCTTGACCAAGGATGGTTATATGATTGCTCGCCATGAACCGATGATAGGCAGTACCACTGACGTTGCTACTGATCACCCGGAGTTTGCCGACCGCAAAACCAAACGCATGGTCGATGGCGTTGAATACAACGACTGGTTCGCTACTGATTTCACACTGGCGGAAATTAAAACGCTACATGCCATCCAAGCCTTTGCCGGTCGCGATAAGCAGTATGACGGTCAGTATCAAATTCCGACTCTGGATGAAATTATTGCGTTGGCTAAAAGCCAAAGCAAAGCCACTGGAAGAACTATCGGTATTTACCCTGAAATAAAGCACTCCACTTATCACGCCAACGTTAAAGATGCCAACAATCAGCCTTTGTATGGGCTACATGTTTTTGAAAACAAGCTCTTGAAAAAACTGCATAAAACCTACGGCAATAGTGCCTGTGCGCCGGTATTTATTCAATCTTTTGAAGTGAGTAATTTACAATACTTAAGCCATAAAACCGACATTCAACTGGTACAGTTGATTGATGCCGACGATGTCAATGTTGACGGCTCAATGTCATTGGTCGTTCCTTACAAACAGCCTTATGATTTTGTATTGGCTGGGGATGTACGTACTTTTGCAGATTTGTTGACTGACGAAGGCTTGACTTTCGTTAAATCCTACGCCGATGCCGTTGGTCCGTGGAAACCTTATCTGGTAAAAACGGTAAATGATGGTGTAGATCGTAACGATGACGGAAAAATCACTATTAACGATCGTCGCGTTGATGGCAGTACCGGTGTGGTAGAAATGGCTCACGACAAAGGTTTGCTGGTTCATACCTGGACTTTCCGTGATGATGCCAGTGGTTACGGCTTTATCGACCCTAAACAGGAAATGACTTATTATTTTGATCTGGGTGTTGATGGCCTGTTTACCGATTTTGCTGATATAGGTGTTGATGCTCGGGATGCCTCAATTAATGCCAGTAACGTTAGTTCGAATAATCAATGCAAAATTCACCACGATGATCATAAGAAACATGATGGCCATAATAAACAAGATGACCACGAACATAAGGATCATCGATCTCACTCTGCGAAGTAATTTGCAGTAATTGGTTAAATGCAATCCCTGGATGAGCTTGTGCCGGCCGGGATTGCATTCCATAAAAGCTTGGTAGTTTCGCTTGTTACTCTAATGGGTTACGATATGATTCTGCTTTTCAAGCTTTAAGCCAAGCCAGTCAGAAAACAGGTTTTTTTTGTTCACATAAGAACTAAACCACTGTGCTATTTCTTTACTGTCATTGTTTCTCAAATGAATCCCAAGGTTTTGATCGTTACTAATAAAACCCAGCAATGTTACTTCAGGCAATAACTCGGGCAACCTTTTTGTGACATATTTTTTTATATCATCAATAGCTGAGAGCGGAATTTTATTATAGACAATACCGATGTTTGCCAAGCCCTTGTAGTGCATAAAAGATATGCACAGTACTGTGTTGTCGAGGGCTGCGCCGATACCTGGCTCGCCAACAAAAATAACATGGCATGGTAATAACAGGGCCACGTCTACATTAGATACGCCAACTACGCTACCCACCGAAGGATGACCAATGCCATCGATAATAACGACTTTCTTGTTTTTACCAATACTGAGTATAGAGTCCAGAATATCTGCCAACAACACATCGGAATGCTTGGTTAAGCCATCAATAAAATCTTTGCTAAACCCTTTTCTAAAAACCAACGTACTTATATCGCTACAGGTGATTTTTGTGTGTTCGCAAAAGTGGGTTACCGCCTGTTTTTTGATACATTGAGTGGCAGGTTTAATATAGGCCAACTGGTTGGGGGTTATG
Organism: Methylobacter psychrophilus; assembly: GCF_025583945.1. Classification (GTDB taxonomy): domain Bacteria; phylum Pseudomonadota; class Gammaproteobacteria; order Methylococcales; family Methylomonadaceae; genus Methylobacter_C; species Methylobacter_C psychrophilus. The sequence continues at coordinate 94,671 of NZ_JAOEGU010000013.1, read as the reverse complement.
CCCGATACTAATAATTGTGCCAAAATACCCAAGCATACAGTGCTTTTTCCCGAACCGGATTTTGAACCCATAACAAAAATATATGTTGTCGTCATGGATTTGGGCTGCTTAATGGCCGTGATAATGTCTTAGCCGCCACTGCCAATATTTTCCCAGACATTGATACCGTACACTTCCAGTGTATACAATAGGTTAGTCGTTTCTTACTGTTTTTCCCGTAACGCTTCCAGTTCTTGCTTGATTTCTGCAGCGGCTTGTCGGAACTTCATGACCAATGCATCTATATGCGCACTTCGTTCAATAAGTTCAACCAGTTTTTGACCGTATTCATCGGTTATGTTCATGGGTTATCTCCCCGGGTTGTTGCGTATTATTTTAGCCAAAATGATGGGTTTGAGTGATAGATATAGTCTTTCAGAAATTAAATTTCCATTACATTAACTTTTGAGCCCGTACGGATACCATCCCTTGAAGGGATGGTATCCGTTAGCATCGAAATTATTTATCTGAAAGTTTATAGACAAATTTTACTCACATAAAACCGGTCAGTATTTTGGTGTTTAATTTTTCTGATTAAAGAACCGGGCCAAGTTCCTGTTCTTTTTGGTAAACATTAAACGCCATATCGGAATTAATAATGTGTTTGGCCCACTTATCCATAAATCCCTGAATATCGTTTTGTTTCCAGTCATCATTGATAATCTTACGATCGATTTCAATTAATTTTTCCAGCATTATTTTATGTTCTTTTGCATGTCCTTTGTAATATCGAAAACCTGACTGCTCCATCAGTTCTTCTTCAGCATTAAAATGTTCTTTGACATGCTGATAGATTAACTGAATATTTTTGATCAATTCTTCCTTATTTATAGATGAAACCAGCTGATTAGCCAAAATAAATACTTCCTGATGTTGGTTATCCATTAAAGCATCGTTGGTATGGTAATAGTCCTGCCAGATAAAATGATACATACTGCCCAAGGACAATTTTTGGGCCTGACCTTCTTTTTGACGATGGATGGCTATATTTTCAGGCGTTGTTTTATCGTTACTTGTCTTATAAACAAAATTTTGTCTGGCAAGATGGTAAGCCTCATTGCCATAAAAATTCGCGTACATTTGGGTTAATTCGAATTTTCTGTAAGTCGCCAAGGCTTTTAATGATTCATCATAACAACGGGTCTTGGCTTTTTCATTTAATTGCTCTCTTAATATCTCATTATCAGTAACCAGGTCATTGACCAAATGTTTAACCTGAGCAGTAAATAATGTATGGTTTTTATCGAGAACCTTATCACACAGTCCTATGCGCCATGCTTTCTTGGCACTAATGGGCAGGCGTTGTTCAGTCAAGGCCGTTGCCATTTCCTGACCGACACGTTTGGGTAGTAAATAAGTCCAATACTCGGAACCATAAAGCTCGCCCATATTTTTATAATGCGGATTAAAAATAACACCTTCTCTGGCAAATACCTTGTCAGCAGCCAAAGCCATAATTGCACCTCCCGCACCTGCACTGCCAGCGAGTGCAGAAATAGTTAATTTATCCAGAGTAGTGATAATCTGCTGGATAAGATCATCAATGGCATTGATATTTAACCAGGATTCATCAGCCGGAGATTTTGCTGTTTCGATGTGATTAAGATGAATGCCGTTTGACCAGCTCTCTTCACCGCCCATTAACACAATGGCTTTTACCGGCATCGTGTCGACATGCTGATAGACCATTAACAATAGTTTGCATTGCTCGGTACTCATGCCGCCATTATGAAAAGGGAAATAGAGATAAGCGATGTCATCTTCCTGTTCATACCACACTTCTTGACAGGGCAGTTGCCGTCCCGGTTTGGTATAATCGATTTCGATAGCTTTGATGGTTTTGGATAACAGACTTTTTAACGTTGAAGTTTCCGGGCTTATTTTGGGTAACAAGTCTTTTAAAACGAAAGTGGCCGGTAATTTTATACTTTTGGTGCCGGATTCCACTTTCGGTTTTAAATGTCCAATCCAGATTGCACCATCAATGGTTGCCCTGCAAATGGCATGATTTGCCGTTGCAATGATGTCTCCGGGTTTACCTGTTAAATGGTTTTCTTTATGGGCATTAAAAATAAAAACAGGTTTTCCGTAAATTTCATCCAGCACTCCGGGACTGCCATCAGCGGCGTTAATGCGCCTTAAAATTTCATCCGTTTTATGTGTTTTCCAGTTGATTTTACGGTCTTCCTGCTTTATTGACGGCAGTAACTTACCGGTATAATCGGCCCTACTGTAATCTTGTAATTCGGGTTTGAAATCCGGCGCATCAAAATAGGTTAAAACTTCCCACAAACAATCCACTGCTGCTTGCGTCACTTCCCGGTAGAAAATGCTGCTTTTAGTCGCTTGTCGCAGGGGAAAGGTTTTATTGGTCCAAATGGCACCGGTATCCATTTCTTCAGCAGCTTCAAGTAAAGAAACCCCCCATTCCGGTTCGCCGTTCTGAATGGCCCAGTCCAAAGACGATGGTCCTCTGTCGCCTTTAATGCCCGGGTGAACGATGAGGCATTGGGTATGTGCATAAATCTCTTTGGGAAGGCGTCGGGTTAAAAATGGACACAGTATCAAATCCGGTTTAAATAACGCAATACCTTCTAGTAGTTTGGCTATGTCACCTAAATGTAATTCAACTGAGACCAAGTAACCTGCGTCGCCAAGTTCGGTATAAAAACGTTGTGTTAATCCGGAAAATGCTGATGAAACAAGTAAAATTCGCATGAAGCTCTCCTAACTTTTATCTTGGGATTTGTTTTTAAAACAATAGATTATAATTAATGGGTAGGGCTTGATTAGATCAGGCTGCTTTGATTGACTGAGTATCATAGCGACCAAAACGATCACGATAATTTTGCGGGTTTACCCCCAGTTGGCGAATAAAGGCACGGCGCATGCGTTCAGGATCAGCAAAGCCGGATTTTTCGGCCACAATTTCAATCGATAGTTTGGTGCTCCCCAGATAATGGCGAGCCGCATCAATACGTGCCATTTCTACAAATTTGGCTGGTGTCATACCGGTTTCTGTTAAGAAAAATCGTGCAAAATTTCTGGGGCTCATACTCAGGCGTTCAGCGAGCGCTTCTACCCGTAAATCACCGGCAAGATGTAGCATGATCCATGCTTGTAAATCTTTAAGCTCCGGGCGAGTCGCATTACTGGTCAAATAGGCACTGAACTGGGACTGACCACCAGGTCGTTTGAGAAATACAACCAAATACCGTGCGACCAGCAAAGCCAGTTCGCTCCCCCAGTCTTCTTCCACCATCGATAATGCCAGATCAATGCCCGAAGTTATACCCCCTGATGTTGAAATAGAGCCTTCACGCACAAAAATACGATCCGGTTCAACGGTGATTAATGGATAATCGCGCGACAAACGGTCGCAATAATCCCAATGACTGGTCGCTCTAAGGCCATCCAGAAGACCGCTTTCCGCGAGCAGAAAAGCACCTGTACAGACTGAAGCAAGTCGATTTACCCGTGGCGCCATGACGCGAACCCATTGCTGTAATGCCGGGTCGCACAAGATACAATCGACATCGGGAGAGCCTGCAATCAGCAGGGTATCCAGACCATCATGGATATCGTTATAAGCGGTATTAGCAATAATCTGAAGACCGCATGATGTTGTTATTGGCCCCGGCTTTGCCGCTAATACGTTCATTGGATAGGCCGGTTCACTGCAGGTACCGGCTTGCTGTAAGCCGACATTAGCGAAAGCAAATACTTCCATCGGGCCGGTGAGATCAAGAATCTCAATGCCAGGAAAGGTAACGATACCGACTGGTCTTATTTTTGCTATACGAGCCTGTTTAGATTCAAAAGCGGATGGAGGCGAAAAAGGGATGTTCATTTATCTTCCTCACATAGTCAATAGTGGGTTGAATGAAGCAGAAGTACCGTCTGTTTTTTTAAATTACATCCCTGTATTTTATATGTGAATTTTTCGTGAATTAATCCATTGCTTCATGGTTTTTTTAAAGGCAATAGCAACGGTTATATATTCTCTCAATATTTATTTTTACACAATGACAGTTAACCCTCATTTCCTGCCAAAAATTATTGTTATGTTTTTCAGATCCTGAAAAAATTAAACTTTATTTATTAATCAGTGACTTAAATTCAGAGTGGTTTTCTTCATGCCTGAAAATCAAGAATTTTGATGAAAAGTCTTTGCGTGCATTACTTCTTAAAGTATCCAAATTCTGGATTAATACGCCCATAGCTAACAAAGTATTGGCATGGATGTTATTGTTTAACATTTCTTCACTGAATGATTTTAGGGTATTTTCCTGCACGGCGTAATCTTGAAAATCACCTAAAACCTCCTGCAAGCCTTTCAGGTTTTTAATAAATTGTTTTATTTGGTTCTCGGGGTAGAGACTTTGGAAAAATTCCATTAAGTAGCGTAATTTTTTACAGGATTTTCTTAAATCATGTAATGCTTCGGAGGGTGAGTTTTCATCAATGGCATCGCCTTCTGCCAATATACGCTTGTAACTTTTTGAGATCCTTTTATTGGCAAGTTGCTTAATGGTTAGTTTTGCATTAGGCTCAACCGGTTCTAGCGATGCTTGTTCTTTAAGGTATTGTTCCCATTCATATATGGTAGACAAGTATTTGGCTGAGCGCAGTTTTTTTGCCAGTTCTTTCTGGGCTTTTTGTTGCTTGGCGAGAATAAATTCATGCAATGGGTTGATATCCTCACGAATTGAAGCCGGCAAGCTGTTTTTAAAATGGGCAAAATTCAACAGATAAACATCCAAATCCCTGGTGGGACTGGTGATTTGTCCGAGCCAGGAAAAAAAATCGGCATAGTAGGCAGTAATATCATCAGGTAATACGCCTTTAAGCTGACTAAGTCCGGCACGGGTTCTACGAACGGCGACTCTGAAATCATGCAAAAACTCACTATCGGTATTGGCAATCGTGCCGTGCTCATTATCTTTAATAGCATTTAGTAAGTGACTGAATATGTATTTGGCGGCAATATCAGCACGCATATCAGGGTCCAGATTAATATTCATTTTTGATGAATAGTCATTAGGTTTACGCCCTTGCAGCCTTAAGGCAACAACCAGTAATGGTTGGTTGGTTGGCGTTAATCCCAGTTTTTCGGTGAGTGTCTCAATGATATTGTCAGCAGGCTTGTCGTAACCTTTAATCGGTAGCACCGTAACGCGGTTTTTAAACAGATCGTGTTCTTCTATAATTAAACGAAGTACGGTTTTTTGATCATTATTAATGATATTCAGGTGGTAAGTTTCATAGTCGAGATTACACACCGGTAATAATGCCCGCATTTCTAATAGGGGGGCCAAGGTGTCAGTAATTTCTTCTGATGAGAATTGATCAGAGAAGGCAGGTACTTCCTTGATTTCTGTACTGCCGATGATCAGATCATTTTCGACGTTTTTTAACAGTAATGTTGATGTCGATTTTGAACGGTTAAATTCACAAGTAATGCCGTTTTTATAAAGTCGCCAGTCAAAACTGTCGTAATAAGTTTTTAGCGAATATTGTTTGGAAACCAGCTCTATGTTCACTTTATTGCTTAATTTGGCAATAAATTTTTCAGCTGTTAGACTTGCGGGGAAATCAAATTGTAAGGACATATTGACCATGGCGTAATGGGGTTTGCGGTAATGTTAAGCCTTTAATTATAATATTGCTGTATTAACATTTAATGACGATGTAATAATTAACAGCTATCGTAACTGAATTTGAAACATATTTGTATAAAAAAAACAGACAGGTAATCGCGTAATGAGTAGGGAATTATGGTTGCTTAGGCATGGAAAATCTGATCGAGATGATCTTTCCATTGAAGATTTTGACAGACCTTTAAAAAAACGTGGCAAACGTGCCGTTCAACGTCTTGGTTCTTGGTTGCAAGAACGGCACTTTATGCCTGATTATTTGGTTAGTTCACCGGCAAAAAGAGCGTTGGCAACAGCAAAAATAGTTCATAAAGCTATTGCTGTTGAAGCGTTGCCTATTGTGCAGGATAAACGCTTGTATCAAGAAGGGTTTGAGCGGCTTAAAGCCGTGTTGGCAGAATGTCCCTTAACCTCCGAACGTGTTTTGTTGGTTGGTCATAATCCGGAGCTGGAAGATTTGCTTGGTTATTTGGTAGGCACTGAGCACCTGCCGGATACCGATAAGTTGTTACCGACGGCAGCCCTGGCTCGATTACTATTGCCGGATGACTGGTCGCATCTGGTTGCCGGCAGTGCCGAGCTTTTATCGATCACTTACGCTAAATCATTACCAGAAAATACTGGTGAATAAGTGTTTGGTTTCCATGTCATCTCAATGGTGACATGAACAAAATTATTGCGCTGTCACAATCTTGTCATATAACATTAATATCCTTACATTCTATATAATTAATAGTTCCACAATAATTAACTTGAGACTTGATGATGAAATTATCTTTTAAAACAAAATCACTATTAGCAGCAATGGGATTTGCTTCGGCGGCATTGGTCAGTGGTACGGCAGTTGCAGTACAAACAGTTGATGCAGGCTTGCCAGACTATAAAAAAGCCAGTGGTATTGCCGGCAACTTATCCAGCGTTGGCTCTGATACATTGGCAAATTTGATGACACTATGGGCTGAAGAGTTTAATCGTGAATATCCCAATGTTAATATTCAGATTCAGGCTGCAGGTTCTTCTACGGCACCGCCCGCTTTAACTGAAGGAACATCAAATTTGGGGCCAATGAGCCGCGAAATGAAGGATGATGAGTTGGAAGCTTTTGAAGATAAATACGGTTACAAGCCTACTGCTGTCCCTGTTGCTATCGATGCACTGGCGGTGTTGGTTAATAAGGATAACCCCATTAAAGGTCTGACTATTCCGCAAGTCGATGCAATTTTTTCTGCGACCCGTAAATGTGGTCATGACACTGATATTGAAACATGGGGTGACGCAGGTGTTGCGGTTTGGGGTTCAAAAAGCATTCAGTTATATGGACGTAATTCAGTATCCGGTACTTACGGTTACTTTAAAGAAAACGCCCTATGTAAAGGTGACTTTAAAAGTAACGTAAACGAGCAACCAGGTTCAGCCTCTGTGGTTCAGTCAGTTACGTCATCAGTTAATGGTATTGGCTATTCAGGTATGGGTTACAGTACATCAGGCATAAAAATGGTACCTTTGGCTAAAAAAGAGGGTCAACCTTTTGTTGAGGCAAAACCTGAAAATGCGCTTAATGGAACTTATCCGTTAACGCGTTATTTGTATGTTTATGTTAATAAAAAGCCAAATCAACCGTTAGCGCCGCTAGAAAATGAATTTATGAAAATGGTATTATCGAAAGCAGGTCAACAAGTTGTCATAAAAGACGGGTATATTCCATTACCTGCAAAAGTAGTTGAAAAAATATTGACTACGCTTAAATAACCGGTTTTTTAAAATAGTTAACCCTTGTGCAAGAATGTACTAATAAGGATTTTAGTCTGGATTAACGGATTATTTAACTTTAACGTATAAAAGTTAATGCAAAAAAATGACGGTCGAGATTATTGAATCTCGGCCGTTTTTTGATTTTTGTTATATCATTGTCACATTTCTACCTTTATATTTTTCCTCATGTCTGAAATAAATAGTCAATCAAAATACTCATCATTGATCAAGGAATCTTCCGGTGGAGTCCATGAACGCTGGCGGCTTATTAAAGACGCAGTAGCGCGTTATGGTGTCGTAATAGGGGGGCTTGGTGTGATTTTTGCAATCGCATTAATTTTCTTTTATTTACTGTACGTGGTTTTTCCTTTGTTTATCTCGGCAACCTCTGAATCGGTTAGTCAATATGAGGTTCCGGAACCGGCGTCAGGTAAGACGCTATTGTTGGAGGTGGAAGAGCAAAATGAAGTAGCCGCCCGCTTTACCGATACCGGACAAGTTATCTTCTTTGCTGTGGCGACTGGCAAAACTATTTTAAATGAAACCGTTAAAATACCTCAAGGCGCACATATTGTGAGCTTTGCCGAGGGTAGTCCCATTAAGGGCGGTGCGGTAATTTATGGCTTGTCTGATGGCAAAGCGGTTATCGTAAAGCATAAATACAAGATAACCTATCCCGATAATGTTCGCTTAATTACACCCTCATTAGCCTACCCAATGGGCGAAGCACCTTTGACGATAGATGAATCAGGTGTAGCGTTGGAAAAAGTTGCGGTTAAAATCGGTGATGATGCCAGTACCATCGCCGCAAAAACTACTGATATTGTATCGGGCACCAGTAAAATTCACTTAAGCCATTTTGAAAAAGAAAAATCGTTGTTTGCTGATGAGGGAACTCTAACCCGTACGGATTCGGTGTTGGATTATTCGGCAGCAGATGTTACAGATATTTTGATTGATAAGGATGAACGTAATCTTTATTTAGTCAGTAGTAACGGGCACTTGGGTTTATTTGATATTAACGATAAAAGCGCACCGGTTATTATTCAGGAGCAAATTGTTGTTGAGGCGGGACACAAGATTACCAGTGTGGCATTTTTAAATGGTGATCTTTCTTTAATGATTGGTGATTCCAGCGGCTTGGTGTCTCAATGGAGTAAAGTGAGGGATAAGTTAAATCACTTTAGCATGGAGAAGATCAGGGTCTTTAAAGTTTCCGATAAAGCGGTTACTTCGATCGAATCAGAGCAACGACGTAAAGGCTTTATGACGGTTGATGCTGACAACATAATGGGTATTTATCATTCGACTTCTGAACGAGAAATGCTTAAAGAGCAAATCAGTCATTCCCCGGCCGTAGCCGCAGCGATATCGCCAAGAGCCAATGCGGTGTTGGTAGAGTCTGAAGACGGCAAGATAAATTTCTGGACGCTGGATAATCAGCATCCAGAGGTTTCTTTACGCGCACTTTGGCAAGAAGTATGGTACGAAAGTTATGCCAAGCCTGACTATATATGGCAATCATCGTCTGCAAACAGTGACTTTGAGCCTAAATACAGCTTAACGCCGTTGGTTTTTGGTACACTGAAGGCGGCTTTTTATGCCATGTTGGTGGCTATGCCTTTAGCACTGATGGGGGCGATTTATACCGCGTATTTTATGACACCAACAATGCGTCAATATGTTAAACCAACCATTGAATTAATGGGAGCTCTGCCAACGGTTATTTTGGGATTTCTCGCCGGTTTATGGTTGGCTCCATTGATTGAAGAATATTTGGCGGGTTTATTTGCCTTACTGATGATAGTCCCTCTCGGTGTTATGTTGTTTGCCTACGCCTGGCAATATTTACCAAAAAACCTTCAGCAGAAGATACCCGAAGGTTACGAAGCCGCTTTATTGATACCGGTTATTTTACTGAGCAGTTGGTTTGCTTTTACGGTGAGCGTACCCTTGGAAGCCTTTTTGTTTCACGGGACCTTACGCGACTGGTTTAAAACTGAATTAGGCATTGGTTATGATCAACGTAATGCGCTGGTCGTTGGTATAGCGATGGGTTTTGCGGTTATTCCGACTATTTTTTCAATTGCTGAAGATGCTATTTTTAGTGTACCCAAACATTTAACGGTGGGTTCTTTGGCCTTAGGCGCAACACCTTGGCAAACCATGATTAAGGTAGTGTTGTTAACCGCCAGTCCCGGTATTTTTTCGGCGGTAATGATTGGTTTGGGGCGTGCAGTGGGTGAAACCATGATTGTATTAATGGCGACAGGCAATACGCCGGTGATGGATTTAAGCGTTTTTCAGGGTTTACGTACCTTGGCTGCCAATATTGCCGTGGAAATGCCTGAAACCGAAGTAGACAGTACGCATTATCGGGTCTTGTTTCTGGCAGCTCTGGTGCTGTTTATGTTTACTTTTGTTTTTAATACCCTGGCTGAAATTATTCGTCAGCGCTTACGTGAAAAATATAGCTCGTTATAATGTTGTCTGGTTTAAAAGTGGAGCTTCCTCAAATTTGGCCTGCAGCGCTTTTTTCAAAAGACTGTAGTGCATTGTTTACTTTTATTTTAATACGCCGACTAAAATATTTGGTCAGCGCTTACGCGAAAAATATAGCTCATTATGATTAGATTATGGTTTAAAAGCGGAGCCCCCTGGATATGGCTCAATGCAGCGGCAGTCAGTACTTGTATGATTATGGTCGTTGGGGTTTTGGGGCTGGTGGTTGTCCGTGGGGTTGGTCATTTTTGGCCGTCTCAAGTGGTCCAGTTTAGTTATCAGGAAGATGGTAAACAACCCCAGATAATTATTGGTGAAAAAGTTGATAGCAGTGTCACGCCTGCCAAAATGGCACTATCAACGGGCCATAAAATGGCCGACGATGAAGAAACCCTGATACAGTATTTAATCAAGACCGGTAATCGTGATGTCACGGGCAGTGATTTCCGATGGATAGAAGAACGTAATATAAAAGCCCAGAGTGAGCCGCTTGATCTGATGGTCATCGAACGTCAGGAGTGGGGTAATTTTTATGGACGGTTATTGGAAGTTAAAGAAGACCATAAAACTATCGCTACCGGAAAAGAGGCGTGGGCGGTTGCGCAAAGCAAGATAGCCCATACCTTGACGATTCTAAAGGAAATAGCGCATTTAGAAAAAAAGGAAATTGGTGCGATCAACTATGCTTTGGAACGCTTAAGACTTAAACAAAGAAAGCTGGAATTAAAACACGAGCTGGATGATGTTGCCAAACAAGAGATTGCTGCGGAAAAGGAAGGTTATGAAGCGCAATACAAGCAATATCAAGTACAGCTGGCCGAGTTATATCAGCAGACAAGACGCGATAGCCTGGTTGCTACCACCGACAGCGGTAAACAACTGGAAATTCCGTTGGGCAAGGTGGTTAGGGCTTTTCAGCCTAATGCCATGAGTTTGTTTGATAAAGTGGTTCACTATGGTACCAAACTGGTTGAATTTTTAACCGAAGATCCTCGTGAAGCCAATACCGAAGGCGGTATTTTTCCGGCTATATTCGGTACCGTGATGATGGTTATGATGATGTCGGTTATTGTTACGCCATTTGGCGTGATTGCAGCTGTCTATCTGCGTGAATATGCCAAACAAGGATTTACGACACGGCTGATCAGAATTGCAGTTAACAACCTTGCCGGTGTGCCATCGGTTGTTTATGGGGTATTTGGCCTGGGATTTTTTGTGTACATTTTGGGTGGTAACATCGACCAGTTATTTTTCCCTGAATCCGCGCCGGCACCGGTTTTCGGTACGCCGGGATTATTATGGGCTTCCATTACGTTGGCCTTGTTAACCTTGCCGGTGGTCATTGTGTCAACGGAAGAAGGGCTGGCACGTATTCCCAGTTCCATACGCGAAGGTAGTCTGGCATTAGGCGCGACCAAGCTTGAGACTTTATGGCTTACGGTATTGCCGATGGCCAGTCCAGCGATGATGACCGGCTTGATTTTGGCGGTAGCGAGAGCTGCAGGAGAAGTGGCACCGTTGATGCTGGTTGGTGTCGTTAAGCTGGCACCGACCTTGCCGTTGGATGGAAATTTCCCGTTTTTGCATTTAGACAGAAAGTTTATGCATTTAGGGTTTCATATTTATGATGTTGGTTTTCAAAGTCCTAATGTTGAGGCGGCGAGGCCATTGGTTTATGCGACAGCATTATTACTGGTTTTGGTGATTATAGGGCTTAATCTGGCTGCCATTGTCATCAGAAATAATCTGCGAGAAAAATATCGCGCACTGGAAGGTTAAATAAATGTCAGAACAACAAGTACGTACACACTCAATCGATATGAGTTCAGTTTTGCGCGGCAAGGAAAAATCGCAACATCCTAATGAAACTTGTATTAAAGTAGAAAATTTAAACCTGTTTTACGGCGAAAAACAGGCTTTACATGGCATTAACATGGAAATGCCCAAGAAAAAAGTAACCGCCTATATTGGCCCTAGTGGTTGTGGAAAATCAACTTTACTACGCTGTATTAACCGGATGAATGATCTGGTTGACAGTGCCAGAATTGACGGTAAAATTTTATTGGATGGTGAAAACATTTACGACAAGTCCGTTAATGTGGCGGCTTTGCGTAGACGTGTCGGCATGGTTTTTCAAAAACCCAATCCTTTTCCCAAGTCTATTTTTGAGAATGTCGCTTACGGCCTGCGTATTCAGGGTGTTAATGATAAACGGATCCTGGAAGAAACTGTTGAAAACGCCTTGCGCGGTGCGGCGTTGTGGGATGAAATGAAGGATCGTTTGAATGATAATGCCTTGGGCATGTCAGGCGGACAACAACAACGCTTGGTTATTGCCCGGGCAATTGCGATAGAGCCTGAAGTATTATTACTGGATGAGCCGGCATCGGCTTTGGACCCTATTTCAACATTAAAAATTGAAGAATTAATCAACGAGCTTAAAGAAAAATATACCATCGTTATTGTTACGCATAACATGCAGCAGGCAGCTCGCGTTTCTGATTTTACCGCTTTTATGTATATGGGCGAATTAATTGAAATAGGCACTACCAGCGAGTTATTTACTAATCCTTCAAAAAAACAAACAGAAGATTATATTACCGGCCGCTATGGTTAATCAGGAGTTAAGCAATGGATAACAGTAAAGTAGGACACCATATATCTGAGCAGTTTAATAGAGAGCTGGAAGATATACGCAATAAAGTTTTAACGATGGGTGGCTTGGTTGAGCGGCAAATAGAATTGGCTGTAGAGGCTTATACTACCGGTAATCTGGAGTTGGCTGAACAGGTTATCAAGCAGGATGATGACGTTGATGCACTGGAAGTGGCTATTGATCAGGAATGCACCCAGATTTTAGCGCTAAGACAGCCAACGGCCTTTGATTTGAGGCTGTTGATAACGGTCATTAAAATTATTCATGAGATTGAAAGAATCGGCGACAAAGCAGAACGTATCGCAGAAATGGCGATACAGTTATCAGGTACCGAAAGCAAAAATCATCATCATGAGTTGGAGCACATGGCTGAACTGGTTAAAGGTATGGTGCATGATTCACTGGATGCCTTTGCCCGATTGGCTATAGATAACGTGCCTGAAATTACCGCTTTGGATGAAAAAGTCGATCGTGAATATGACAATATTCTCCGGCAGTTAATAACCCGAATGATGGAAGACCCAAGAAACATTACCCGAACTTTAGATGTACTCTGGACCGTTCGCGCACTGGAAAGAATTGGTGATCATGCCTGTTATATCTGCGAGCATTTGGTTTTTCTGGTTAATGGCGAAGATGTACGTCATTTGAGTCAGAAAGAATTGGAAGAGAGAGTTAAAATTATCAGATAGGTGTGGCGCTGGCCATTTTTTTCGTTCGTATTAAGCCAATCGAAATATGAACGAAGAAATATGGCCTACCAAGCTCAGTAGGGTAAACCTAGCTCGTCAACTAAATCATTAGCAACACCATGATCTGTTTTTTGACCTGTCCAAAATGCCAACATGAGTTACACGTTCAAAGCCTGATCTGTCCTCATTGCGGTATCGTATTTGAAAAATATTTAAAATATCATCCTGAACAAACCGGTCAACCGGATGTTCAAGCGCCTATAGTGACTATAATTGAAGAAGAGCAAACCAGCTCACTGACACCGTTGCTGTTTTACAATGTACAACACAGCACATGGGTATCTTTGTCAGGCAGGTCGATTATTTTTGCCGGCCTTGGTCTGTGGAGTTGGCAGCTATTAAGCCACTCTATCGAAAGCAATGTCGTTGGCAACTCTTTTCTGCATCTTGTTAATCTGCCTTTTCATGAGGCGGGACATATACTTTTCAGACCCTTCGGCGCATTTATTACTTCCTTGGGTGGAACGCTGGGGCAGTTATTAATGCCGTTGATTTGCCTGGTCGTTTTGTTGTTTAAAACCTGCGATCCTTTTGGCGCCTCCGTAGCGTTATGGTGGCTTGGTGAAAATTTTCTGGATATAGCGCCCTATATTAACGATGCACGGGCAGGGCAGTTACCACTGTTGGGTGGCAATTTTGGCCATTCAGCGCCTTATGGCTTTCATGACTGGCAATATCTGTTAACCGAGTCCGGTCTTTTGTACTATGACCATGTTCTGGCTAAAGTCGCTTTTGCAACAGGTTCTGTCATCATGTTACTGGCGTTGCTATGGTGCGGACTCTGGTTGGTTAAGGGCATAAGGTGTCTTGCTAAGGCTTGATTGTTCGGCGAAAGCCGTTTTCTATAGATAGATTTTCAGATAAATAATTTCGATGCTAACGGATAACATCCCTTGAAGGGATGGTATCCGTATGAGCTTGCAGCGATGTAAATTGGGAATTTAATTTCTGAAAGACTGTATTGACCAAACAGACGCTAATATTTTCCGGTTTCGGATTTTTTACTTATTGCATGTTAAGATAAATTTGTTTGAAACAATGCTAATAATTTTACAGGGACAATGATGATGTTGTTTCGCCTATACCCGAATCATTTTTCCATTCCGATTGATAAATAATAACGTCGAAGAAATCGTCTACAAGACAATTCAAAAATCAGAAAAGCGATCTGGCGGGATGTTGTTGCTGGTCGCTATTTTCGTGTTACTGTTGCATGTTACGGGCTTAATATGGCTGCGAGAACCTGCAGACTTACCACAGGAATCGCTTGCCCCCGTGCCTTTTAAGCTGGAAGTTACCTTGCTTGGCAAAGACGGACTCAAACCCGACGTTACGCCTCCAGCAGTCAATTCCCAACCACAACCCAATTCCAAATCACAACCTAAGTCAAAACAAGAGGCTAAACAACCACAGCCTAAGTCCAAATCAAAACCCAAGAAAACCGCTACGATAAAAGAGAAGTTGCCGGACTTACGCGAGATTGACCAACTGATTAAATCCCGATCCGTCAAATTGGTTAGCAGACGTGTTAAAACTCAACCCGAGCAGCAAACAGCGCAGACGGTGTCCTCAGCGATGATAATGCCTCCCGCTGGCAGTGCTTCAGCCACGGACAATTTTCCGGTAAGTGATAGTCGTAATCCAAGTCCTGAATATCCGGAAATGGCGATATTTTTGGGCTATCAAGGTACTGCGATAGTTCGGATCAAAGTTTCTGCCAACGGGCTAAGCAAAGGTGCTGAAATTCTACGTAGCAGCGGTCATAAACTGCTCGACGAATCAGCTGCCAAAGCTTTAAAAAAATGGCGCTTTACGCCCAGTAAACCAGGCAATACCCCCATGGCTGATTCAGTGATTATCTCGGTAATTTATGTTCTGTACGGCAATAACCGATAAAAAGTGGCTGGTACAATAAACCGGAACATTGTGAGCTACCATGATTTTGTCTTGATAAGCCCACTGCATCGCACGCGGGATGCGCAGATTGTTATTATATGGATGTGCTGGGTAACGCTAATTCTTGTTCAATATCTTCGCCAAGCACTTGAAAAAATTCGATATTCACGTTATGACCCCCGGTATTTACTTTGAGATTGCCAGTATTTGCATGAATAATCCTGGGATTCACATGAAAAAACCGGGTGTTGTTATATTTCAATAGTTATTGTATAGTTAAACAATGAATAAGCAACTTGCAACAACACTTTTTGAATCACTGGCATCCGGCATTCGACTGGATATCTTTCGACTGCTTGTTAAACAGGCACCTACGGGGCTAGTCGCAGGTGAAATAGCCTCAATATTAGGTTTGCCTTCAACCAACCTGTCGTTTCATCTCAAAGCCATGACTCATGCCAGTTTGGTTAGCGTGACTCAAGAGGGACGCTACCAACGTTATCGGGCGAATCTTTCAGTAATGCAATCGTTGATAGATTATTTAACTGCCGAATGCTGTACGGGCAATCCCGAGGACTGTTTTGATGTCGATAAGGCAATCTCCTGCTGCGATACCAACTAATTTTTTCTTTAACTTTGGAGTCTTTTGATTATGAATGTTCTTTTTCTCTGCACCGGTAATTCCGCGCGAAGTATCATGGCTGAAGGCTTACTGAATAAATATGGTAATGGCCGGTTTCAGGCTTTTAGCGCCGGTAGTTTTCCTTCTGGTTACGTTAACCCACTTGCCCTTGAGCGTTTGGAGCTGGAAGGTATTTCATTGCCTGATGCACGTAGTAAAAGTTGGGATGAGTTTGCTAAACCTGATGCCATAACCTTCGATTTTGTAATCACCGTTTGTGATAATGCCGCCAATGAAGTTTGTCCCGTTTGGCCTGAACAACCGATTAATGCTCATTGGGGAGTGATTGATCCAGCAGCGGCCGAAGAAAAAGAAAAGCGTATTGCTTTCGCTAAAGCGTTTGCTATCCTTGAACGCCGTATTGTGTTGTTCACTAGCTTACCGATAGCTAGTCTTGAACGAATGGCACTAGAACGACAAGTTCGCGATATTGGCAACATGGGTGAAGCTTAAAAGAGTTTTACTTATTCCTTAATGCATCCGATATTTTTTATACATTTAAAATCTACTATTTATCATGAATGTTTTATTTCTCTGCACCGGTAATTCTTGTCGATCGCTGATCGGTGAAGCCACTTTCAATCATCTTGCACCAGAAGGTTGGCATGCACTCAGTGCAGGCAGCAAACCTTTAGGTAGATTAAACAGTCGAGCAGTGGCTTTACTTGAGCAGGAAAGTATTTCTACTGAGGGATATTACAGTAAATCCTGGAACGATCTACCCTTGATACCGGATATTGTTATTAGTGTTTGCGGCAATGCCGCCAATGAAACTTGTCCCGCCTATTTGGGTTCCGTTTTACGCAGTCATTGGGGTGTCGAAGATCCTGCACATGCTGAGGGTACTGAAGAAGAAATCAAAGCGGCATTTATGGTCGCTTATCGCATTTTGCGCCATCGCATTGAACAATTTCTGGCATTGCCACTGGCTGAATTAACGCTCGATAACGTACGTTTGAAAGCCGAACTGGACCGTATTGGCACCCTGCTACCCTAATTACCAAGGAATTTTATCATGACAATAATTCAAGTTTTTGACCCTGCTTTATGTTGCAGTACTGGTGTTTGCGGCGTAGACGTTGATGAACAATTAGTCGGATTTTCTGCCGATGTCGATTGGGCAAAGCAAAACGGTGCTCAGATTGAGCGTTTCAACTTGGCTCAGCAACCACTGGCTTTTGCCGAAAACTCTATTGTAAAAGGTTTTCTTGAACGCTCCGGTGCCGAAGCGTTACCTTTGATTCTGGTCGATGGTGAAGTGGCCTTGGCCGGGCGCTACCCGAATCGAGCCGAACTGGCACGTTGGACAGGACTTGTCCAAGCCGAAGAAAAGCCCAAATCCGATTGCTGTAAAGGTAGTCGTTGTTAAAAAAACCGATGGAGATGTCGTCATGACGGACATGAAATTTCTTGATCAGCCACCGCGCTTCTTGTTTTTTACCGGCAAGGGCGGCGTAGGCAAGACATCAATCGCTTGCGCCACGGCGATACATTTGGCCGATGCCGGACGACAGGTTCTGTTGGTTAGTACTGATCCGGCTTCCAATGTCGGTCAAGTGTTCGGCATTGACATCGGCAACCAGATTACCGATATTCTGCCCGTGCCGGGTTTGGCTGCATTAGAGATTGATCCGCAAGCCGCCGCCCAAGCCTATCGCGATCGCATCGTCGGTCCGGTACGCGGAATTCTGCCCGAAGCAGTGGTGAAGGGCATCGAAGAGCAATTGTCCGGTGCCTGTACCACCGAGATTGCGGCATTTGATGAATTCACCTCGCTGCTGACCGATTCGGCGCTGACCGCCGGCTACGATCACATCGTTTTCGATACGGCACCCACAGGCCATACCATACGTTTGTTACAACTACCCGGTGCCTGGAGCGGCTTTCTTGAAGAAGGCAAAGGTGATGCGTCCTGTCTTGGCCCGTTGGCTGGTCTGGAAAAGCAGCGGGAGCAATACAAGGCTGCAGTAGATGCACTGGCCAATGCAACGAGTACCCGGCTGATTTTAGTGGCCCGTGCCCAGCAAGCGACTTTACGTGAAGTCGCCCGTACCCATGAAGAGCTGACTGCGGTTGGCTTTCAACATCAATATCTGATCATCAATGGCATCCTGCCTCGTACTGAGGAAGATAATGATCCCTTGGTCGCTGCTATTCACAAACGCGAACAGACAGCACTGGCTACCATCCCTGAAGTATTGAAAACTCTGCCTTGTGATGAGGTCATGTTGAAGCCCTTCAATCTGGTTGGCTTGGATGCCTTGCGCCAATTGCTGGTTGACACTGCTGGGCAAGGATATCTTAGGGTAGATTTACCTCTTGAGCTCGACGAACCCAATCTATCAGAACTTGTCGACGACATTGCTAAAGACGGGCATGGCTTGGTGATGTTGATGGGCAAAGGCGGCGTCGGTAAAACGACGCTGGCGGCAGCCGTCGCCGTCGAACTGGCACAGCGCGGATTGCCCGTGCATCTGACTACCTCTGATCCTGCTGCGCACTTGACCGAAACGCTGAATGGCGCGCTCGACAATCTAACTGTAAGTCGCATTGACCCGGTAGCTGAAATCGAGCATTACCGTGAACATGTTTTGAAGACTAAAGGTGCAAAGCTTGATGCACAAGGTCGTGCGCTGCTGGAAGAAGATCTGCGCTCGCCCTGTACCGAGGAAATCGCCGTATTCCAGGCATTTTCCCGCATTATTCGGGAAGCCGGCAAAAAGTTTGTGGTAATGGATACTGCGCCCACAGGACACACCTTGCTGTTGTTGGATGCAACCGGCGCTTATCACCGTGAAATTACCCGCCAGATGGGTGATTCTGGCCAGCACTACACCACGCCGATGATGCAATTGCAGGACATTAAACAGACCAAGGTACTGATTGTTACATTGGCAGAAACTACCCCTGTGCTGGAAGCTGCAAACCTGCAAGCCGATTTGCAACGAGCAGGCATTGAGCCTTGGGCCTGGATTATTAATGCCAGTGTTGCTGCAGCGGCCTCCACGTCACCCTTGCTACGCCAACGCGCTACCAACGAACTGTGCGAAATCAATGCCGTTGCCAAAGTGCATGCCGAACGTTATGCGGTGGTACCTCTGCTTAAGGAAGAACCGATTGGCGTCAGTCGTTTGCTTAAATTAGCAGGCGATAACATGATCAATTCCGGGTACCGAAAGGTCGGTAAAAGCCTGCCGATTACTGAATTGTTTTAATAATGATGCTTTTAAACTGTGCAGATGACTTTGGTCTTGTGCAAGAAGAACCATAAAAAATTTCCTGCTACTGGAGTAACCACAATGAAACGTTTCCATATTCACATTGCTGTTGAAGATCTTGAGCAGAATATCCAATTTTATAGTGCGTTATTTCAAAGTGAACCGACGCTTCGCGAAGCCGATTATGCAAAATGGATACTGGATGATCCGCGCATCAACTTTGCCATTTCCAATCGGGGACGCAAACCGGGATTGGATCACTTGGGACTCCAGGTCGAATCCACGGCAGAACTTGAATCCGTGCAACAGGGATTGACCGCTGCGGCGTTACCCATCGTGGCACAAAAACAGGCCGCCTGCTGTTATGTACAATCTGACAAATACTGGACGGTCGATCCGCAAGGTATCGCCTGGGAAGCTTTTCATTCATTGAATGCCATTCCGATGTTTGGTGAAGATGAGGTCATTCAGCTTGAACCTGCCTCGACCTGCTGCAAGCCGTCGAAAGACGATACAACCTGTTAAAAACGATTATTTCTTAAGTTGCTTGCCGAGAACATTTACTGGAAACCTTGATGACTTTACCTAACTGCCGCAGTCCCCGTTTATCCTTTCTTGATCGCTATCTGACTCTATGGATTTTTACCGCTATGGCGATTGGCGTTAGTATCGGCTTTGCTTTTCCGATCAAAGTTAACGACTTCAATAGTGCAGTTTCTGTCGGCACCACTAATATTCCGATTGCTGTCGGTTTAATTTTAATGATGTACCCACCGCTGGCAAAAGTCCATTACGAAGAGTTGGGTGATGTATTTCGTAATTGGCGGATATTAACAGTATCGTTAGTGCAGAATTGGATCATCGGTCCGGTATTAATGTTTGTCTTGGCGATCTTGTTTTTACGTGATTATCCCGAATACATGACCGGCTTGATCTTGATTGGTCTGGCCCGTTGTATCGCCATGGTCATCGTCTGGAATGAACTGGCCAGGGGCGACAACCAATACGCAGCCGGTTTGGTTGCATTTAACAGTGTTTTTCAGGTGTTGTTTTACAGTGTTTATGCCTGGTTGTTCATTACTGTATTACCGCCTTTATTTGGTATGCAAGGTAGCTTGGTGGCTATTACCATTGGTGAAATTGCCAAAAGCGTCTTTATTTATTTAGGTGTACCTTTTATTGCCGGATTTCTGACCCGTTTCCTGCTAATTCGTGCCAAGGGCAAGGATTGGTATCAGCAACGTTTCATACCTAAAATCAGTCCGCTAACACTCATTGCCTTATTATTTACCATTGTCGTGATGTTTTCATTGAAGGGCGACTTGATTATACAACTGCCTCTGGACGTAGTGAGGATTGCCATCCCGCTATTGATTTACTTTGTGATGATGTTTTTAGCCAGTTTTGCTATGGGGAAAGCCATCGGCGCGGACTATGAAAAAAGCACTACGCTGGCCTTTACCGCTGCCAGCAACAACTTCGAGTTGGCGATTGCTGTGGCAGTCGCGGTGTTTGGCATCAACAGCGGTGCTGCTTTTGCGGCGGTCATAGGGCCGTTGATCGAGGTGCCGGTTATGATTGCATTAGTGAATGTGGCGTTTTTCTTCAGGAAACGGTTTTATGCCGTAAGGTAAAAATCACCCAATATTGATCAGTTCTTTTTTTAACTAATCGCCACAAACTAATACAACGGGAGAGTAATCATGACCGAGTCAGTGGAAATAGGTATTTTAAGCACCAGTGCCAAAAATGGCCAAAACACAGATGAGGCAAAAGCTAAGGCGGCGAAAGCCTACAATGCCGCCGCAGATCACTTCGACCATCCGGTCAGCTCATTTTGGCATCGCTTTGGCAGGCGAACCATTGAACGAATAAATCTGCAACCGGGCGAACTTGTGTTGGATGTTTGTTCAGGCAGTGGAGGTTCAGCGTTGCCGGCGGCAGAAATGGTCGGGCCGGATGGACACGTTATTGCGGCTGATCTTGCCGAACGCCTGATTGATCTGGCCAGAGCCAAGGCCGAAGTCAGGCACTTGGAAAACATTGAGTTTCACGTTGGCGACATGCTGGCTCTGGGTTATCCCGATGATAGTTTTGATGCGGTGGTATGCGTCTTCGGTATTTTCTTTGTTCCTGATATGACCGAGGCAGTCAAGGAATTATGGCGTATGGTGAAACCCGGCGGCAGATTGGCAATTACCACTTGGGGGCCACATTTATTCGAACCGGCCAACCGCGCTTTTTGGGATGTCATCAATATCGAACGTCCCGATCTGCATCATGGCTTTAATCCTTGGGACCGTATTTCAGAGCCGGACGGTCTCAGAGCAATGCTTGCAAAAGCCAATGTGTACAACGTCGACATTCTTGCCGAAGCAGGAACGCATCCTTTAAATTTACCGGATGACTGGTGGAAAATCGCCATGGGTAGCGGTTACCGAGGAACGCTTGAGCAACTGGATACGGATACCTTGGATCGTGTGCGCCAGGAAAATTTATCACGTCTTGTTGAAGGTCAGGTGAATGCAATTGAAACTAACGTTATTTACGCGGTAGCAACGAAAAAAGACCAATAGACTAATGTCGCGTAACAAAAAAGCCCCGGTGATTCCCCCCCTTTATCTATTCCGTTACACATCTTTTTGATGTACTTAAAATTAATAACTTGCGTGTGGCAATCAAATAATTTGTATTTATTCAGTCCCCCTCTTTGAAAAAGAGGGGGTAGGGGAGATTTTATTATATAAATCCCCCTCAATCCCCATTTTTCAAAGGGGGAGGTGAATAACTACAATAATTTTTGTTACATGAAATGCCGAATAATGGTTACATCATTACTTGTTCAGATTGGTTTTGTAGGAATAACCGCTATCTATCCATGCAGAAATGCCACTTGGCGCACGGTATACATTGGTGTAGCCCAGTTTTTTTGCCCAAGATGCCGCATTATGTGAGCGACCACATTTGGTAAGACCGCAATAAGTGACGATTTTCTTGTTTTTATCAGCGCCCAGTAAGACACGATAATCCTCCTGAGTAAAATTATCAGGCATCGTTATATCTTTTTCCCAATTACCCGAATGATTGGATTGAAACCCAAAATGCCGTGCGCCATCAATATAAGCCATATTGTATTCTTCGGTAGGGTGAGCATCAATCAGCACAAAGTTTTCTTTGGCATCAATCATTTGTTTAAGCTCAGCCACGCTCAAAAGTTTATAACCACCTTGCATGGTTTCTGTGGCCACTTTAAGCGCGACTGCTTCAATGTCCGTTTCTTTTAACAAGCTATTGCCCGCCAATGCGCCAGTAGCTACAAATATGCATAAAGCTATCAGGATACGGTACTTTTTCTTCATCATCTTTCCTTGGGTTGTTAATTTTACGAAGTGTGTCATTAAAAAACATCTATTTTGGCATTGCCTAATGACAATACTAAGGATGTGGCACTGAAAACCGCTCTACAACTGTCGAGAAGTTATAACCGGACTGGGTTAGTTTTAGTCCGCGATCTGTCATCATCAAGCCCATAAGAATAACCAGAATACCGGATACGGCCATTAACTGGTTCTGGATTTTTGCGCTAAGTGCGCTGGCGAATATGCCAAAAGTCAATAAAGGAATTAATGTGCCGGTGCCAAAACACAGCAGCAATAAAGCACCTTCCAAGGGATTAGCGATACCGAGTGCCATGATATACATGGCTTGTAGCGGGCCGCAGCCAAGTAAAAAACCGCTTAAAAAGCCGATACTAAAGGGGTTGCGTCTGGGTTTGAGATCACGATAGATTCGTTGCGTGACTGATCCCGATTTGGAACGCAGAGATGGCAGACGAAATTTGGGCAATAGCTTGAGCATAGTCAAACCAAACAGTACTAAAAATATCCCTGCTACCAGTGCGGCGATTCCACGCATATGTGGAGTGATGGTAAGAACGGCACCCAACGCACCGAATCCGGCACCGAGCAGAGCATAAGAGAGATTCTTGCCCAGTGCATAAGACAAATGAGCAAAAAATACCGCTCGTCGTCCGCGTTCTTGTAAGCCTTGGGTGTAATTCATCACAAAACCACCGCACATACCGATGCAATGAAAACCGGTAAGAAACCCCACGGTAAAGATTACACCATAGCCAAGACGTGCATCGAACTGCTTCATTAATCCGGGCATGAGGCTTTTACCCCAGAAGGCGACTCCGCCCACCAGAGCCAGCAATACTAAAAATACGGCGAGTTGTTGTAAACGTGGTCCCCATAAAAATTTTTCGACCTGCATACCATAGTTATAACCTTTGCTCTCGATACAGGCCAGAATTGCTGACTGTGAGGTGAGTACATCATCAAAGCTAACCTGTACTTTTTTGGCGATATGATCGGCGCTAACGGTGTCAATCCCCGGCAACTCCTTCACAGCAGTACAAATAACGGCTTCACAGCCAGCACAATGCATACCGCTAACAGGAAACGAAAGTGTACGTTGGGTCATGGTAAACTCTTATAAAAAACGATAATGGTCATCAGTGGCCGTACTGGTAAGGGCGACGGCTGCGTATTTTAATAATTTACGGCGTTGCAAATTGGCTATTGTCTTCATGTTAAGTCTGCCTCATTAATCTACATTAGATAACACTGTAATACTAATGCTAGCACGTTTTTTACTGACTTAGCATCTGCCATGGTGGCTAATTAGCCAGTAAACCAGATTAAGTAAGCTCAGCCATAACGCTGTTGGATAAGAAAAATATCGCTGAACACGCTCCGTTTCCAAAATATTCAGCTTTGGAAACAGAACGTGATTCCTTGATATGACACCAGCCGCTTAGCTTAATATTTAGTATCAGTCCTTTATTAGCTGTTCGGGCTTGACTGAAACATCTTGCCAAGCAGATTAATATTTTATATTCACACCGACATAAACTGAACGTCCCATGCCAGCCAGGTTTCTGCCATAAGGAACGGTGGTGTCGGGAGTGCCTGTTGGATTCATGCCAAAACGGTCACCCAGATAAGATCCCCCCAAAGGATTGTAATACTGTTTATCCAGAACGTTATCCAATCCGACATCCAGTCGAATCTTTTCCCACTCATAGCCGGTTCTGGCATTCAGTAGAATATAGGAAGGCGTTTGGGTTTCGTTTCTTACTGCTTGTACATAATCTTTGCTATCAACAAACTGCATCTCGAAGGCACTTTGCCAGCCTTTGCGTTTATGATCCAGGCTGAGTTTGGCATTAAACGGCATCATGTGATAAAGGTTGCCGCCATCCATACGTTCGCCGCGCACATAACTCATCACGGTATGGGTAGAAAAGTCACCAACCGTTTTATGGCTATACAATTGGGCTTGTCCGGAAACATCGATACCCCATAAACGCGCATCATGGTTGGCAAATTGTAAATAGACATATTTATTGGTTGCTGTTTGGTTGGCAGGAGTACAAGCCATATCAGTGCTAAATTGCTGTGGGCAGCGATCAGCATCAATAAAGTTTTCAACATAGGTAAAATACGGCGTCGCTTTAACCTTCCAGAGATCCTTATTCGCATCATCAAAAGCAGCGGTAAAACTAACGGTATGGGCAGTTTCCGGTTTTAGGTTCATATTGCCGACATAGCCGTTGCCATCACCAAACCAGCCATTCATGCCCATGTCCATGGGTCGTCGGCCCCATAAGTAACGTTCATAAAGATTGGGCGCGCGGTTTTTACGGGCATAACCAAACTCATATTCACTGATGGTGGTGGGAGTGAATTGCAACATGGCGGTTATATCAAAAGTATCGGTATTACGTTCATGATTCTGGGCGTTAAAAGCATTTGCTGCTGACAGACTTAATCCGGCTCCTGCGATATTGGCACCGGCACCGGCAACGCCTGCGTTATTGAGTAATAGCGGATTATAGGGTTCCACATTACCGGTATTGGTGTTGGTATGATCATAACGCAAGCCCAGCATGGTTTTCCATTGGGGTGACCACTTCGCTTCCCATTCAGCAAAGGTGCCAATACGTTCACGCTCACCATTATTGATGTTGGTAAACGTTTCTGGAGCCATCATGTATAAAGGCGGTTTCGCTCCAGCCACCTTGGTATTAACCGGTGACCACCAATCATTAATGGTATTGCCGATATATTCATTACCTACCCGCAAGGTGTCGCGTGTTGATAACGGAATTTCCGCCTGAACTTTGTAGCCCAGGTTTCTGCCTCTGGTGTCCATTGGCATAAGATTGTTGGGCGGAGCAAAAGCAAATGCCTGTTTATCTTGACCAATATCCATACTATGCTGAGTGCTTTCATAGAAAAACCGGCTTTCCAGATTACCCCAATCAAAAATGCCTTTATGCATGATGTTGCCAAAAATAGAGTCATTGTTGGTCAAATCCATACGTGCATTGGGGAAGTTTTCAAACGGGACATGTTGCTGGCCACCTTTAATCACCACCAAATGCTTGTCATATTTAAATGACAGCGTGGCAGCATGATTTTGGTTTTCATAAGAACTGGATTTTACGATATCACCATTACCATCCTTATAATTCATGCTTTCGGTATGTGAGCCGGTATAATCCAGTCGTACATTTTTGTTGGCGATACCGGCGGCAATACTGCCACCAAAGGCATCACGATTACTGCGATAAAATCCTGAAACACTGCCATCAATCAGAATATCCTTACCGGGTTCAGCAAATACCGGATCGGCTGATTCTACGGAAATCGTACCACCAATACTATCGCCGCCCATACTCACAGGGGTAATACCTGACATGATAGTGATTTTGCCGATATTGCTACGATCAATATAAGATAAGGGAGGATTCATGTGGTTGGCGCATGCCGAAGTAATCGTCATACCGTTCACATTAATTTTGACGCGGTCATCATTTAAACCATGAATAGCCGGTAAACTGGATATGCCGCCGCCACTGTATAAACTAACTCCAGGCGTATCTTCAAGCAGTTTTGCCGTATCGCTGACGGCGGCCTGCTTACTTGCAATGGCATCAGCGTCTATCACTGAAGAGTTCAGCGTATTGGCGATCGGGAGTTTCTCGATAATAACAACAGGCTCCAGTGTTATAGCAGGATCACCTGGTTTGTTAGGGTCGTTTGCAGCCAATACAATCGGCGTAAAGCATAAAGGTAATAGAGCAATCATTTTATAATTGCACAGATATCCCCTGACAGTACCCGATATTTTTATTTTTTGAATAGGTTTGTTCATTTTTGCCTGTTTTAAAGTCGAAAAATAAGCTGGAAAGCTCCAGTCATAAATTACTACAGCAAAAAATAAGCCAAACATTAAGTTATTAATATATTAGGGTATTATGATTTAGATGGTAATAAAAATGCGTCATATGCCACAATTTGTCGATTAAACTATGTCATATGACGCAGTATTGCTGCGTTATAAAATTGTGCCTTACGATTTATATGTCCCCAGTTGCTTTATTTTTCAAAGTCTTATGCTTTGTATGACCATTCTTTTTTAATAATGCTCGCAACAATGTTGTGACCAACTTTAAAACTCTCTACTCAGCCAATAGAGAATCAGTTTTGGCATATAGATTTTCAGATAAATAATTTCCATGTTGACAGATACCATCCCTTCAAGGGATGTTATCTGTATGGGCTTACAGCAACATGAGTTGGAGGCTTAAATTCTGAAAGTCTATAGATGAGCACGTCTGTTTTTTCGTTTCATCCATGGGGTTGCCTGCCGTATACTCTTTTAAAATAGACAGAAACACGTCATTAAAATCAATTTTTTGCTTTGATAAAGTCCATTGCTTCCCACGAGGGATACTCAGATTGTTGGAATGAGCATTTGCTGGTTAAGTGTGTTGATGAAATACACCTCTTGGTGCCTTCTCAAATAGCGCATTACATTCAGCCTCCAAAATGCCGCCAACGATAGTCGTATGACCAAAGCTCGTTTGGGCGATTACTTCAGATGCACGAATATTAATTTGTCGCCAATTATGTTCCTTTAAATAAGGGATAGATGTCCCATAGTAAACAGTGGCAATGCCTGCCCATAGAATGGCACTTTGACACATAGGGCATGGCTCTGCTGTGGTATAAAGATCAAGTTCGCTCCAATCCACTGGCTGCTGTAATTCGGCACAACGGTTAATCGCCACCATTTCGCCGTGAAAAGTTGGATTAACGACGGACTGATTAAAGCCTTCAGCAACAATCTCACCGGTTGCCCGTTTTACGATGATTGCTCCAAACGGAAATTGCGGTACTTTTAAAGCCAGTTCTATGGCTTTGTGCATAAAGTATTCATGATTCATCTGATGAGCCTGCTTAACTATTAATAATTTATTCTGAGGACATAATAGTCGATATTATAAACAATGACTGATTATTAGTGATGCAGGGCAGTTGTTCTGGCCTTCGCAGTGACAATAACGACGGCCAGAATCATTTTCAGGAATTACTTGGCTGCTTGTGGCCCGGGTGCTTTGCCCATAAAGGTTTTCAAAATAGCCAGATCGTTAAAGTTAACTTTGCCGTCGCCGTTCAAATCAGAGTCAGGATTAGGGATTTTCTTTAAGAACTGGAGTTTCATCAGGTTAAGATCGGCATTATTGACCACAAAGTCGTTGTTCAAATCAGGATCACAGACATTGCCGAAGCCGTCACTATCGGTGTCACGCTGATCTGTGTTTGGCTTCACCAAGCAATTATCCATAACATCATCTTTGGTATCGCTATCTGCATCAAAAACATTCATGGCGGCCATCTGCGCACCGATGTAATTGCCAATATCGCCAGGCACCGGATTTGAGTCACTGACTGGTAGCACCTCGTTATTCTCCGGATCAAATTCGCCAGCATATTCGTAGAACTCGTAACGGCGGGTAACTGATTCATTACCCTGTGCCATAGGCTGTCCGGCAAGATTGGCTTCGAGTTTGTCCCGTCCACCAGCCAGCTTCTTGGGATCAATAGTTTTTTGCAAAAGTTGCCATTCTACTTCAATCTCGGACGGGTCATTGGGCACTTTCGCATTGTCAGTGACCAAATCTTTGAGATCACGAGGACTCGGTGATTCGGTAGTAAACACTTTTACCCACATGGCCTTACCATATTGATAATTAATTGGCTCTGGCGCTTCGGGTACTTCAATTTCCACTTGTACCACTGGCTGTGGAGGTACGGCTACTGGTGCAACAGGCAGAGCACCTGCAACAGGTGCGGGCGGCTGTGGAATTTGTGCGGGCTGGGCATTGACGACGAAAACGGGCGCAGGAATACTGACCGTGTCAGGCAGGCCGGTGGCCGGATCAAGCTGGTAGGTCAAATTACCCGGTGTAACGGGGTCGGCCACCAACCAGCGATAAATCGTTTTGGTTGGATTGCCGATAATACCCAAGCCATAGTGTTCACAGCCACTGGTGTTCTGAGCATTTGGCATTGATGTGCATTGGTGTCCCGCCGTGGTCATGGTTGGAATGGGGGCAACCGGTGTCGTATTAAGAAATGTATGGGTAACCGGGTTGTACTTACTTTCATAGCGTATCTTAACTACGGGTTTACCGTTTGCATCCAGGGAATCCACCAAGCGTGGAGTGCCGTAACTTTGATAAATAAAAGTGTAAGTAATCTCTTTACTGGTCAAGCCGTCCAGTTCAATTTCAAAACCGTTGCAGGGTTCGGTACTGTTGTTAACTACATCAAAGTTGCTCAATGAGCCAAAATAAGTCACGGCATGGGTAGAGCCTGCTGACAGGCATAAGATTGGCAGCGCCAAACGTGATAAAGTGCGTAAATGTCCGGTTAGACTTGGCCGAAAAGTGTTGTACGTAGATTTCATAAGTGTCTCTGATGATCAAATAAGCTAAAAAATAAGGACTATCCAGTATTTTGTGATGCTATGCTTGTTTAGCTTTCGATCTATACGCTAATCCAATTAAACCGCTTAACATCAGCCAGGCAGTTGCTGGAACAGGTACTGCAGATGGTGTAACGATCAAGTCCGCAGAGATGTAAGCAGGGAATTGAGACGTTCCAGTCATTGAGGAAAATCCTCCGGCATTAATGCTGTCAATTAGTGACAAGGTGAAATTTCCGGCTACCAAGGTATCGAACACCAAGGTGCCAACCAATGCCGGGCCTTCCAATCCATTAGTAAAGTCACCGAAAGTGATGGCTTCAAGTTGATCACCTAACGTGCTGACAGTGGGTACATTGATAAGATCACGATCACCCAATGCTTCCGGTGTGTATGAATTAAAGCTCAGTTGATTGCCATTGAGAAAGTTGTCAAAGACCACATCAACACCGCCACCCAACGTAGGTTCACCGGTGAAATCCATCCATAATTCAAAAGTCGCCTGCGAACCCGCAGTGACTGTTGGATTGTTGGCAATTAAAGAGATAGATGGAGATGCTTGGGCAGCTCCGATTAAACTTATGCAGATAACAAGACTAAATAGTAGACTGTTAAAAGCCTGGTGATTATTTTTCATTGAACTTCCTGAGCAAGGGAGGGGGGGTGTAAACACTTGTAAATAAACAATAAAATATAGTTAAATCAGGATAAGATTTGAGTGTCTTAACTTGAGATGCGTAAGTATAAGTTAGTTTTTTAATTTACCATAAAATAAATTGGGTTATTGCGAATTAGCCATTTATTAATAAGGCTATAAATTACGGATTATTATGGGAGTTATTGGGTAATAAAGTAGGTAATCATAAATACCCTGACAAAACGATTATTGTTGTAACAGCTCATAACTATAGTCATAAAAGCATGTATTTTCTATAGGCTAAAAACCACCCGAAGTGATTAAAAATAAAACTACTCAAGTAGGTATTTATACGAATTGTATTAATGAATTATTTATGGAACTATACATTTAAACCAAAACCTATCGTAAGGTAAGAATAAAAAGTTGCGGTTCCTGATGCAGAAAACCGAAGTGCCGAGTTTTATCCCGTTATGGTCACGCAGTGAAGTCCGGCTTTTTTTATATGGGTTCGGGCTGATGATGTGATCACTTCTTGTATCCATATTCTTTTAAAGGAAGTATATTTACAATGAAATGTTTAACTAATAGATTGATATTAATAAGCTTATTGTCTGTAGGGTTGCTTGCGCCAAGCTGGACATCAGCACAAATGACATTCAATAGGATCGTGGTTTTTGGAACCAGCATATCCGACCCGGGTAATGCCTTTGCCCTGTTATCCCAAGCTAAAATTAAGCCTCCACAGAGCCATCCCCCTTATGATACATTGGAAGACTTGCTTATTCCCAATGCTCCGTACGCTATAGGCGGTCATCACTTCAGTAACGGTGCTACCTGGATAGAACAGTTTGCGAAGGGGCGTGGACTTACGGCGTATGTTAATGCTGCCTTTAAAGGAAACGGCGCCAAAGCGGCTAACTATGCTGTCGGCGGCGCTCGGGCAACAACCCCCAATTCGGGTGCAGTCAATTTGCCTGATCAAATAATAGCTTTCCACACCGATTACCCACAACTTCCGATGAATGCCCTTTACGTTATGGAGATGGGTAGCAACGATGTTCGTGATGCCCTGATAGTAGCCGTGTACGGATGTAATACACTCGCTGCAGAAGGAATTATCGCCGAAGCCGTTGAAAGCATCAGTCAGAGTTTAAATTACTTGCTTGCCCTGGGGGCGCAAAAGTTTCTCGTCGTAAATGTCCCTGACCTTGCACTGTTACCGTCGGTGAAAGCATTGCCGGTGAATCCTCTTTGCCCTCTGGTGGTACCAACCACAACTGCCAGATCACTAACAGTGGAGTTTAATACAGGCCTTGATGATCTTATAGCACGGTTATCGGGGTTTCAAATTGCTAAACTCAATACTTATCAAAAAACCGATGATTTATATAATTCTCCGCAAAGCTTCGGTTTAACTAATGTCAATGCTCCATGTTTAACTCCAAACATTCCGCCGTTTACCTGTAAGACTCCTGATACGTTCTTATTTTGGGATGGCATTCATCCAACTAAGGCTGTTCATGATATTTTTGCTCAGGAAGCGGCTATTGCTATCTCGTTGGTTCCATAATCGATGGAGATTCTCGATAAATATATCAACGATGGTGACAGTGTGTAAGCAAGTTTCCGGTATCCCATGCAAATGGGAACCGAAGAGACAAGAGTGCAAGCGCGACACAACTTAAGACGTTCTTCCTTAGGTCCTTGGTGGGCGTTTTTCCTGCTGGCGGGCGTTTTTGTTGGGTTAATCTGTTTTATAACTGTAGGTTGGGAATAAGAGGCACGTCGATGAGAAGACGACCGTTAATCCTTTGCAGTCGGCAACAGGTAAAGGCTTTGGGCAATGGATAAGTTTCTGGAAACGGAGTGGTCTAATTAGCGAGTGTACGACTACGCAATTTTTCCACTCCCCCAGCTATCTATTTGGCTGACGATCAGAAATCTCAATGTAGTTGATTTCCAGTGTCCGCCTTGCTTACCTATACAACATTGATTGTCTTATGAAAAATACAAATCAAAAAGCCCGAACAGCACGCACACTTAGCCGGCTATATTTGTTGTAACGATCCTGATCACCATTGCCGAAGCCTTGTATCCACGCGCTGTTGCTATCGAGTTCTGTTAAGCTCCAATAATCATCTTTGGCAAAAGCACCCACACTATTTTTGTGTTCGTAGAGTATTTTCAATTCGGTTTTTGTCGGTAAATGCCAGTCGTCCCCATAAGCGCTGGCCGCGATAACGGCTTCATTCCAACTGAGTAACTTGGTTTCATCGGTGGTTTTCGCTTCCAAACCATGTGCGCCGGAACTATCGACATAATAGATTATCCCGCCATAAGGCCCGATTTCTCCTACAGCAGCCACGCTACCTGCTATAGAGGCACCTATGCTCACTAGCATTCCGGCAACCAGCGAAGCCATTACCATCATTTGTTTAAATCTACTCATTGCTCTATCCACAGGGTTGGCCTTGTTTGGCATAAGGCATAAAAAAATTTGGCATCCCGATTGGGACGACTCGTATGCGGTGTTTTTAACGACATCAATTTTCATGGTTTTTAGGGTGTCCTGTCAACGTAATCCCGGTATTGATCGAGGACAGATATTAACGCCATATTATTGAAACGTATTTACGGTGGTCTTGCACTGCGAATAAATCCGGTTGATGGAATAGTCGTCAGCGGCCATTACTAACGATTCGTCATAATCGGGCAAGTCTTGTAAGCTTAGCAGATTGAAGGCAACAAAATCGAACAGACGATGGAACCATCATAAAAACATGCCATTTTATTCAAAGTAAAAAACTACCCGAAGTATTGATGTGAAATACCGTGGGTAATGCGATAATAAAAACATGAAAATTCGCGTTATTATAAAAAGACTCTCAAATCCTCGCGTTAGACGGCGATTAAAAATTGGCTTGTCTGTTTTTGGTGGCGCGATTTTGATTGTTCTGACATTTAAGATTGTCTATGACATTGGCTATTTTGACGCGCAGTCACTTGAAAATGCAAAAAATGCTGAGCAATCTGCTACACAACCAGTGCTGACAATGGAATCTGCACAATTTATTGTAACTGGTGCGCTAAAAGAAGACCCTACTAACCCAAAAACAATTGTTGAGCAGATTGTTGATAACAATCATAAGCTTGCAGTCATTGTTATAGAAAACAACAAGGTAAAAAAAGTTGCCTGGATTATAGATATGCATTTATTTTTTACCGGCGATCTATTCAATGACGCAGGTTATAATTTAACCGTAGGTATTGAGCAACAACTCAATATTAATCGTGGTGATCATTGATTGCTCGTAGCACCGTAGGGTACGCATCGCGTACGCTTTTTCAAAGTGTTTCGTTATTCAAGCTCTTAAAAGGTACGCGATGCGTACCCTACAGGCTATTTTTAAGTAGAAGTGAATCAATTCTCAGAAAGTTATCCTACCCGTTATTCACCAAAGCATTGAACATGATTTAGAAAGAAGTGGTCTTCAGGGGGCAAACCCCAATTGACAGAATAAACGCCTTTTTCTACCCAGCGGTGAAATGAAGAATAAGGCCAATCCACCACCTTTTTAACCAAACCGTGTTTTACCGGATTGAAATGCAGGTAATTGAAGTGGTTTTGGTAGTCGCGTTCATCGCGCAGAGCATGTTCCCAAAAACGCCGTTGCCAAACACCGCGCCTTCGGTAGCGTAGACGTGAAGCAGTCACCGATTGTTCAGCGCCGCCCAAGGCCAGCCAGGTTTGAGTGAAGTGTTTTTTAATGATGCCCCAACGTTTGGAATAATCGCAGTTATCCGGCGGCAACGTCCAGATGGCATGAATATGATCAGGCAATATTACTATTGCATCGACACGAAACGGTAGCTGTTGTTGGCAATAACGGATAGCATCCCTCAGACAATCCTGAGCCAAATCATTTGCCAAAATGTCCGCACGTCGTTCAGTAACCACCGTAAAGAAATACGATCCACCCGGCACATAACAGCGGCGATAATCAGACAAAACAACCTCCGAAAAATATTGCAACGGCGAAACCACCGTAGGGTACGCATCGCGTACCATTTTAAAGCGTTCCGTTATTCAAGCTCTTAAAAGGTACGCAGTGCGTACCCTACAGGCTACCTGGTGTATTCCAATCCACCATTGATAGTACCAACTGAACTTTGTAAATTGGAACCTGATTGTAGACTTGATACTGGCTGCGTGGTTACAGGCGGAGCAGTCACAGGAGCAAGTTGCATAA
The DNA here is from genome assembly GCF_025583945.1 of Methylobacter psychrophilus. Classification (GTDB taxonomy): domain Bacteria; phylum Pseudomonadota; class Gammaproteobacteria; order Methylococcales; family Methylomonadaceae; genus Methylobacter_C; species Methylobacter_C psychrophilus. The sequence goes on along the minus strand of NZ_JAOEGU010000013.1, from coordinate 60,784 downwards.
CCGGGATTTCGGCGCCAAGTGTTGCTAAACCAAAACCACCGAAGCTTTGCATACTAGGAATTGAGGCTCCATCTAGGGTGGCAATCCCATTTGTTTTTTTCTCAGACATGTTGACTCCGTTTACAAGGTTGATGACTACAAAAATTATGGTTGTGATAACTGCCAATATAAATGACAAGGCGGAAAAATAGTTTGCCGTGTCCGTCAAGGCTGCTGCATGATTCTTTTTTGTCAGATAAGATAAATTATTCTCTAAGTAGTATTTTTCAGCGTATTGCAATTGGGTGGAAAGGCCTATTTTGCTTATAAAAAACGACGCTATTGTTGCTATGATTGACAGGCAAAATAGCACCCATGACGTTGGCAGAAGTGGGGCATATATTGCATCTTTATATGAGACAAAGTCTTTTAAGAAAGCCAAGGAAAACCCTAAAAAGGTCGTACCTAGAGAAAGAACGGCTTTGTCGTAGTTCTCAGTGTTCGAAAGCTGACGATTTAAAACATCTTCTCGGTATTTCTTAAATAATTCATTTCGTATAATCTGTTCTTCGTCCATTTAAGATCCTAATAAGTAGTTATAACTCCCAAGGCGAAGTCCCCAGATTTTTAGCCACAAAACGACCGACAACTGGCATCCGTACTACATATCACCCACACTTACTATCGCCACAATTCAAACAGGTCATGCAGCCATCCATTAACACCAGGGCTTTGGTTTGGCATTTTCCGCAGAGCAGGGCTTTGGCGGGGAAGCTGCCGGATTCGTCCAGCGTTGAGGTATCGTTATGGATGGCTTCAAATTCCTTGCGTTTGGCGGCCAGGAATTTTTTTTGATGAGTATCCATATCATGGGTTTGGAGCATGCCGATTTTCTTGAGATGTTGTTCAATGGTACAGCCAATCTCGGCGACTAATGAAGGCATAAAGACACCGCCTTTTTTAAAGTATCCGCCTTTGGGATCAAAAACCGATTTAAGTTCTTCAACCAGAAAGCAGGAATCACCGCCTTTACGAAATACAGCCGAGATAACCCGGGTCAGCGCCAGTACCCACTGAAAATGTTCCATGTTTTTGGAGTTAATAAATACTTCATACGGGCGGCGTTCTTCGTACTCGGTATCCATATTCAAAATCATATCATTGATAGTGATATACATCGCATGCTCTGATTGCGGGGTTTTGATCTTGTAAGTTGAGCCAAACAGGATTTCAGGACGCGCTACATTTTCATGCATGCTTTCGCGGTCTTGTAGTTGAGCTTCGGCTTTAGCTTGTTCTGCGTTGATTTTGTCTTCGTTGCTGATAACTTTGTAGCTAATAATTTTTTTGTTGATTGCGTATGCCATGATCTTTTCCTGATAGGTTCTGTGCAGTTAGGGCAATAATAAGAGATTGCCCTGACAAGGGATTAAAATTTACCGTAATAGCCTTCTTTTAAGGCATCAAATAAATTTGCTGCACTGTGCATTTCGCCATCATATTCAACTTCGTCATTACCTTTTAGCTCTATTACTTCACCGTCTTCAAGGGTAAATTGGTAGGTGGTATTTTCCAGATCAGATTCCTTAACGAGTACGCCTTGAAAAACTTCAGGGTTAAAGCGGAACGTGGTGCAGCCTTTCAAGCCTTTGTCATAAGCATATTCGTAAATAGACTTAAACTCTTCGTAAGGAAAATCAGTGGGCACGTTGGCAGTTTTGGAAATGGAAGAATCTATCCATTTCTGCGCGGCAGCCTGAATATCCACGTGTTGTTTTGGGCTAACGTCATCAGCGGCGATAAAGTAGTCCGGTAATTGTTGTTCCACGTTTTCACTGTAAGGCATGGCATTGGCATTGATCATTTCCCGATAGGCCAATAATTCAAAAGAAAATACATCAATTTTCTCTTTCGATTTTTTACCGGCACGAATCACATTACGAGAGTAGTGATGGGCAAAGCTGGGTTCTATACCGTTGCTGGCATTATTGGCAAGAGACAGGGAAATAGTGCCGGTTGGTGCAATAGAACTGTGATGGCTAAAACGTGCACCGGTTTCAATCAGATCGCTAATCAATTCGGGTTCTTCTTTAGCCAGTTGCTGCATATAGCGGCTGTATTTTGCGAGTAATAATTTACCGGGAACTTCATCGCCCACTTTATAACCATCGGCAATCATTTCAGGGCGTTTATGCAACATTTCACCGCTAACGCTAAATAATTGCTCCATAATGGGAGCAGGGCCTTTCTCTTTGGCTAAGGATAAGCCGGCTTTCCAGCCTTCTACAGCTAAAACTTTGGTGACTTCTTCGGTAAAGTCAACAGAAGGGGAGTCGCCGTATTTCATGCCGAGCATGGTAACGGTTGAACCCAACCCTAAATAACCCATGCCATGCCGACGCTTGCTAACAATTTCTTCACGTTGTTGAGGCAAGGGCAGGCCATTAATTTCGACAACATTATCCAGCATACGGGTAAAGATGTTGATGGCTTTACGATAAGTTTCCCAATCAAAATGAGCGTCTTTGGTAAAGGGTTTTTTAACAAAACGGGTCAGGTTGATGGAGCCCAACAAACAACTGCCGTAAGGCGGCAACGGCTGCTCTCCGCAATTGTGAGCATGTAAGCCATTGGCGTCAAAGGTATTTATTCCCGGAACCTGTATATCAAACACATCTTCGTAGCCATCAGGCGTTATGGATTCAATCGTAGCGGTAAAACGCTCACGATTTAATAAGCGACGGTAATTTTTTAACGCCAATTCAAGTTGAGCGGCTTTATTACTATCGGTAAAGTTTATCGTTTTTTGATAAACGGCAAGATTATAGCCACTTATAACCAGTTCATGCTGGGGAGAAATTTTATAATCAGCGACACCACCTTTACCATCAGGGAGTTTTGTTATGCCGGCAGGGCGACGATTACGGTAAATAGTTGAGTTGATGCCTAATCGAAGTAACATACGCTGCACCGCTTCAAGGCGAGGTAGATCTGATTGGGCCAAGCGAACACTAACGCCTTTGTTTTGAGTGCCTTGAACTGAACCGTCAGCGTCAAAAAAACCTTGTAAAAAACCTCGGTAAAAATCGCTTGATGCCGTTTCGATTTGCGCGCTGATACATTTGTTTCCAGGTGACATACCCAGCTCTTCAGCCAGCGTTTTTAGTCCGGAAAAACTGAGTCTGTATTCGTTTCTTCCGGCTATTTCAGACCAACCTTTAAAATCACTACGGGTAGTAAACTCGGCAGTGGCGGTCATGACCTTATCCATAATGGCATCAACGCCAGAATTTAATAAATTGATGTCGCTATTCATAACTTGTGCACTTTTCCAGACAGACAAAACGGCTTTATCTTCTTTTAACGTACCATCGCCGATTAGTAACCCGACTAAATAACCTTGATTCTCGCTGTATTTTCCTTTCCAGTGAGCATGTTGACGATGGTCATTTAGTAATACCTGATCGCCAGCATTAAGTTGATCGGCTGCACACCATTCTGTTTCAAGATTATAACGATCCAGGCGGGTTATTTTACGTACTTGGTGATCATTGGTAAGACGCAGGTTGAAACCTTCCTTTGTTTTTAAGCTAAGAACGTTTTTTGTTGCTGTTTTGAAGAAGCCCTCAATGCCTGACTGATGTAATTTACCATCGACCAATACGCTGATTTGCTCGCCTAAAATGGCGTTAATTTGCCTGGGTCCTTGTTCTGTCTGAACCCAGGTATCACCAGTTACACAAGGATTGGTCGCGCGAATTTTTTCACAAAACCAGTTATTATTCATTTCGTTAACTTTGTCGATCAGAATAAATCCCGGTTCGGCATAATCGTAAGTGGAACTCATAATAATGTCCCACAACCGACGCGCGGGAATGGTTTTGGTTATTTTGCAGGCAATGAGACCATCATTATTAATGACATAGCCATCTGTGGCAGGTAGTTCACGCCAGAGGATTTTAGTTTTATCAGTTAAGTCGAGCTTATCCAGTTGGACTTCTTTTTCGGTTACCGGAAATGATAGCGGCCAAGGCAGGTCATTTTTTACCGCCTGCATAAATTCAGTGGTAATTAGCAGCGATAGGTTAAATTGGCGTAAACGGCCATTTTCACGTTTGGCGCGAATAAATTCCACAACATCAGGATGACCGATATCAAAAGTGGCCATTTGTGCGCCGCGCCTTCCACCGGCTGACGAGACGGTAAAACACATCTTGTCATAAATATCCATAAACGATAGCGGCCCCGAGGTATAAGCGCCGGCACCGGAAACATAGGCATCTTTGGGTCTGAGGGTTGAAAATTCATAGCCAATCCCGCAACCGGCTTTAAGCGTCAATCCCGCTTCATGCACTTTACCCAGAATATCATCCATGGAATCGGCGATAGTACCGGAAACGGTGCAGTTAATGGTTGAGGTAGCCGGTTTATGCGCTAATGCACCGGCATTGGAAATAATACGGCCTGCAGGGATAACGCCCTGACGCAATGCCCAGAGAAATTCTTTGTAATATTGTTCCTGTTTATTTTTGCCTTTTTCTACGCCGGAAAGTGCTTTGGCAACCCGTTGATAAGTTTCATCAATAGAGCCATCAAGGGCGACACCATCTTTGCTTTTTAAGCGATATTTTGTATCCCAAATATCCATTGAAGCGTCTTGAAAAGGGATTTCCGTGACGGTATTGGCGATGGCATGAAGATGTGCTGACATGAGTGATATTCCTGGCCGTAGTGGCTTAAACAAGTGAAAAGAAACCATAAATCAGCACCTTAGGTGCTTGTAGGACTTAGGCTTTAGAATCTATATGTAGATGTTTTTTAAATTATTGACACAATATATAGTGTTTTTAAGAAAAGACAATCGTTTTTTAGAGCAGAAAAAAACACTAAGAAAAATCCGGTCCAGGTGCTTGTTTTTTAAGGTGTGGTTTTTTTTACAACTGGGTTGGCATAAAAAAAAGCGCATTATTGGCTATTTTGGTAGCCTTGTTTGCGGCGCGTGAAAAACAGTGACAAGTGAGGTCACAATAACCAGGAGTTTTACTTTTTTATTTAAGCAGGTAGTGTATTCAACTATTTTTTAGAGGTTTACTGGTTTTTATAGCGTGGCGCCGGATATTGCCTTAGGTATTCGCTTGTTGTCTTAGCGCAATCGCTTCGTGTAATGTCGAAAAAATAAACTCGTCGCCAATTACCGATGTAATGCCATGGCGATTCATATCGGCTCTGAGGTAAGTATTGACGCGACCAAAAACCAAGGTAACACCATAGCGCTTTAGATCGGTGCACAAATCCAGCAAAGAGCGTGCGGCGGAGTAATCAATATCAGTCATCGCGCCGGCATCAACGATAAACCAACGTACCGGGGTTGGGGCATGTTCTATTAGCGCACGTACTTCATCAGCGAAGCGGTTGTCGTTGGCATAAAACAAATCGGCACCGAATCGATAAACAACCAGGCCGGGCTCTGTCTCAACACCGGGTAGTGCCGAAGTGGGTAACCACCTACCGCTATTATCGGGTATTAGTACCATGGTATGTGGACGATAGCTGTGGCGAACATGCCGGAGTAGCGATAGTGTTACCGCGAGCAAGATACCTTGTTCAAGCCCGACCAATGCCACTACAACAGCCGTAATAATAGCCAGATTGAACTCGCCCGGACTTTCGCTACGAATGTCGCGCAAGCTTTTAAAATCAATCAACCCGATAGCAATAGTAAAAACAATGCCGGCGAGTACACTGCGGGGCAGGTATTGTAGTGGTCCGGTAAAGAACAATAGTACCAGTAATACGATACCGGCAAACACGAGCTGTGCCATTTGGCTGCGAGCACCGGCGAGGTCAGCCATCGCGGTTTGGGTAGGGCTGCCGTTGACCACGAAAGCACCGGATAAGGCCGCCGCCGTATTTGCCGCCGCCAAGCCCAGAATATCAGCATCCTCATCGACTCGTTCGTGATGACGGACTGCAAAAACACGCGAAGTTGCTGCACTTTGGGCAATAATAATAACAAAGCAGGATAAGGCGATAGGGACAAGTTTAAGTAATTCGTCCCAGCTCACGGCAGGAAAACTTAGTGACGGTAATCCACCAGGCACCGGTCCGATAACGGCGATGCCGTAGCCGGAAAAATTGTAAGCATGGCTGGCACCGATACCTGCCATCACTACAATCAGGGGTATAGGCAATTTGGGCAGAAAGTGGCGACAGCCAAGGATACTAGTTATCACCAGCGCTGATATGCCGAGTGTAGGCAAATTTACCTGTGGTAGTCCATCGACAATTTGTTGAAGTTGTACAATCGTTTTGTGCGCATTGACGGGTATGCCGGACATTTCTCCCAGCATGGCGATGATGATCTGGAAGCCGACACCGGTAAGAAAACCAATCAATACGGTACGTGAGAGAAAATCAGCGAGAAAGCCCAGCTTGAAAATTCGGGCCAGCAACAGGAGCGCAGCAGTTAGAAGTGCGACCATGCAGACTAACGTCATATATTTCACGCTGGCTTGCGGTGCCATACCGGACAGGCCACTGGAGAAAATAGCTGCAGTGGCTGAATCGGCAGCAACCACGAGATGGCGCGAGGAGCCGAAGATGGCAAACATAAGCAACGGCAGCAATGCCGTGTAGAGGCCGGTTACTGCTGGCGTGCCGGCGATTCGGGTATAGCCCAGCACCTGCGGAATGTTCATCGCTGCCAGAGTCAAACCGGCAAGGGCATCGCGCATGATGCCACTCCGCTCTAACGGTCGAAGACTTGAGAAAAAAATCAGCCGCATCGCCATCTTCGAGGGGGTATGTTTTGTTGCCTACCCGTGAGTGTTAGCGAGTAAAGCCACATTTTTAAGGTTTGCTATTTTTATCAAGCTGTCCATTCCCTTTACCGGCCTGTTTCTGCTCGGCAATATGGTACTTGTTACGAATGGCTTCCATGTCCACATGTGTAGGGGGTAGTTTTAGGCCCATCTCGTCAAGCGTATCGGCAATAATTTCTGAAATGGCAAGATTACGAAACCATTTGTGGTTTGCGGGAATAATGTACCACGGTGCGTGTTGGGTGCTGGTTTGTTCCAAGGCATCTTCGTAGGCTGCGATATATTTCGGCCACAATTCGCGTTCAGAGTAGTCGGCATCGGTAATTTTCCAGTTTCTGGCAGGATCATCGAGGCGCTGTTTGAAACGTTCCAGTTGTTCTTCGGGGCTGATGTGCAGAAAAAACTTCAGAATCCGGGTGCCGTTACTTGAGAGCATTTTTTCAAAATCGTTTATCAAGTCGTAGCGTTTTGACCAGACTGATTTTTTCGCCAACTTGTGCACCCGTACAACCAGAACATCCTCATAGTGGGAACGATTAAAAATGACTATTTCGCCCTTGCCCGGAGTACGCTGGTGTGCCCGCCAGAGAAAATCATGGGCCGCTTCTTCCTTGCTGGGTTGCTTGAAACCGAATACGGAGGTTCCCTGCGGGTTCATACCACTAAATAAATGCCGTATTACGCCATCTTTACCGGCGGCATCAAGTGCCTGCAATACCACCAGCAGTGACTGGTCACCATCGGCATAAAGCAGATACTGTAGTTTGTCCATACGGGCAACGTGTTCCTGTATCTTCGGCAGTGCCTTTTCATGAGACTCATGCTGGTCAGTATAGGCAGGATCAATTTTGTCCAGATGAATTTTTTCACCGGGTTTAACCATAAATTTTTTGTTGTAGCTCATATTCATACGCCCCTTATTTTATGAATTGCTTAAAATCTCTATAGCCTTTCAGAAATTAAATTTCCATTACATTAAATTTTGAGCCCGTACGGATACCATCCCTTGAAGGGATGGTATCCGTTAGCATCGAAATTATTTATCTGAAAGTCTATAGCTACGGATTTTAGGCAAATATTAGCATAATGTTTTATCGGAACGCACATTTAGTGTCGATGCCAAGAGACTGGATAACTTGTCAAAATCTATCGGCTTAAGCAGGTAATGATTAAACCCCGTAGATTTTAAAAGATCAAGGCCTTCAGGTTTTCCGTAACCGGTTAAGGCGATTAAGGTTGCCTTTCTGGTTTCCGGTAATGCTCGTAGTCGTTTGGCAACCTCATAACCGTTCAGATCGGGTAGGCCAATATCCAATAGTACGACTTGCGGCTGGAAAATTTGTGCCTGTTCGATTGCCTTCATGCCACAATCGGCTATTTTAATTTCATGCCCTTCGATTTCCAATACCATCTTCAGGCTTTCGGCGGCTTCTGCATAGTCATCCACGATTAAAATTCGCAGTTTTGATAAGGGTAACGAGGGTTGTGTTGGTACGGATTTGGTCGCTGATAAATTTATCGTTGATGCGGGCAACCGCACTGTAAATGAACTGCCTTTACCGATGCCATCGCTGGCGGCGGTGACTGTTCCGCCATGTATTTCAACCAGCTGGCGTACCAGTGTCAAACCAAGGCCTAGTCCACCTTGAGAATGGGCCAGGGAATGATCAGCTTGAGTAAAGAGATCGAAGATATGCGGCAGGATATCGGGGGCGATACCAATACCGGTGTCCCTGATTTCAATGACGATCTCGGTATCTTCTCGCCTTATGTTTAAGGTGATTTTACCGCCGTCATCGGTATACTTGGCGGCGTTGTTCAGTAGATTGGACAAGACTTGTGCCAATCGAATCCGATCGACATTGATCCATTGCGAATGCATAGATGGTGAAATAATTAATTCTTGTCCACGAGACTCAATCAGGGAATGACTGGTTTCTAAGGCATTATTGACAATATCGGTAAGCTCAAGATACTCGATATTCAGTCTGATTTTACCTTGCATGATACGAGCGACATCCAGCAGATCATCAAGTAATCGGGTCATATGAGTGACTTGACGGTCGATAGTATTACAGCTCCATAACAGCTTGGGATCTTTAATAGCCTGTATTTTTAACAACTGTACGGCATTACGGATGGGTGCCAGAGGATTGCGAAGTTCGTGGGCGAGCATCGCCAGAAATTCATCTTTACGTCGATTTGCCAGGTGTAGTGCTTGTGTAGCACGCTTGTGTTCGGTAATATTGGTTGCTACAACCAGTACTTTGTTGCACTTATCGTCGTCAATTAACGGGATTTTAATGGTGTTGTACCAGTGTACAGAGCCGTCGGTATGGGTGACTTTTTCATCCGGGATAATTTTAGACAGGCGACTGCTTATAACGAGGAGGTCATTTTTATAAAAGCGGGTCACTTCATCGGAATTGGCATTGAAGTCCGCTTCGGTTAGTCCGATTAAACCTTCAGGGCTGGTACCATAAGACTCGGCCAACGCCTGATTACCTAACAGGAATCGTCCCTGTTTATCTTTGACAAAAATGACACCAGCAATTCTCATTATGATAATACTAATAAAATCAAACAGATAAAATTAATATTTTTGAGGCTTGGTCTTTTTTTCCGCAGACATCGCTGATGAGGATGGAAAAAGCAAATTTAGAGCAGGTTTATGACCGGATTTTAGCTTTCATAAAATATAAAATCTTTATCACAAGCCAATCTCATCAACGTTAGAGGCTTGTTATTGTTATAACCCTTTGATTTACTATATTTTCCCATAATGAGAATTGCTGAAATGACACTGGGTACCGCATCAATGACTTGTCTGAGGAAGGCTCGTTCCTGTCGCAAGGCTTTCTGGCTGTTTTTAATATCGGTAATATCTTCAGCTGTACCGAAACCGCTGAGCAAAGCTCCCTGTTCATTAACTTCAAGTTCAGCTCGTTCACGCACCCATTTGACGTTCTGACCAACTATAATTCGGTGTTTAATATCGTACGGTTTGCCGGTAAGTGCAGATGTCCATGCGGCATCAACTAATTGCCGGTCTGCCGGATGAACAAAATCAAGAAATAATTGATACGTTAAAGGCGTATCTTTGGGTACGTCAAAAATCCGAAAAGTTTCATCAGACCACTCAAGGGCATTATTGCTGACATCAATGCGCCAACTGCCGATATGAGCGACGGCTTGGGCGTGGTTGAGATCTTGCTGGCTTTTATATAAAGTCGCCTCGGCTTGTTTACGTACACTGATTTCCTGCTTAAGTTGCTTTTCTCGTTCGATAACCTGTTGTAATACCTGTTTTTCCTTATTGTGTAAGCGTGTAATGACCAAGCTGGATATTACACCCAGAGTAATCAAAAATATAATACGTAGTATTTCGCTGGCCTGACCAACATAAAACGAGCCGTAAGGTTCAAGTAAAAAGTAATCACTTGCTACTGTCGCTAACGCGGTAAAGAAAAGTCCTGCTTTTAGTCCTCCATGCCAGGCAGTGAAAGTGATTACAACTAAAAAGAATAGTAGCGGCGGTGAACCGCCAAAGACAAATTGGAGCTCTTTTAAAATAAACAAGATAGCCGCCGTTCCAATAACGGCAGCTATATAAATGTTGCTGATAAAATATTTGCCAGAAATCATTTTTATTTTTACTCGCCTCTATCTGGATAGGAAAATTTTTAAGTGCAAAAAATTAAAACGATTATTTATAACTATTTTAACTTTTAATAGTCAGGATTCCTATAGGGATATCAATTTAATGATATTATCTTGTTATGATAAAAAATACGGTTAATCAACCAGAAAGTCTCCACTTTGATGCTGCCACATGGCGTAATATTTACCTTTTTTGATAAGTAATTGTTGATGCGTACCTTGTTCGATGATGTGGCCTTTTTCCAGAACGATAATACGATCCATTTTTAAGATAGTTGATAGTCGATGGGCGATAACAATCGCCGTTTTATGTTTTATCAGTTCAAAAATAGCGACCTGTATTTGTTTTTCGGTGAGTGAATCCAGTGCACTGGTTGCTTCATCCAACACCACGATAGGTGCATCTTCGAGAAAGGCACGGGCAATAGCAATACGTTGTCTTTCACCTCCCGAAAGCTTTACGCCGCGTTCTCCCACCAGAGTATCAAAGGTATCAGGCAAACCATTGATAAACTCCAGGCAACGGGATTTTTGGGCAACAGCAATAAGCTGCGCTTCTGAAATATTGGCACCCAGGGTAATATTATCGCGTATTGAACGATGGAATAAATCAGGTTGCTGAGGCACCATGGATATTTGTTGACGCAAAGTTTCTAAAGTAAAGGCTTTGGCATCAATACCATCAAAAGTTACCGTGCCTTTTTGGGGATCAAGAAAGCGAAATAGTAGTTTGGTTAAGGTTGATTTACCTGAACCGGATTGACCGACTATGGCGATTTTTTCACCGGCTTTTATCGTTAAGGAGAAATCTTTAAATAGCGGTGTCTGGCGGGTATTTGTTTCATTATAGGTAAAACAGAGATTGTTAAAGCTGATTGCGCCCTTGTTGATAGTGAGCGGAAGTGCATAATCGGTGTCTGCTTCAATATCGTCCCGTCTGAAAATCTCGGCCATTTCGGACGCATCAGCCAAAGCGGTAAAGAAAGTTCTGAAATTACGACCAAACTCCCATAAACGCTGGATCAGGATGAGCATAATCGACTGGAACAAAACAAACTCACCGACCTGAAAAATACCGGTTGTCCATTTTTGGATCATTAAATAAACCAACAGTAATTCAATACCAAAAGTCATGATGCCTTGTACGGCAAAAGAAATAAAGGTAAACAGCCAGGCTATTTTCTTCTTTTTATAAACAAAATCCGACGCTTTGTTGATACGTGCCTGTTCATTGGCTTCCATGGCAAAGCTTTTGACGATAAAAATATTGCTGATGGCATCGGAATACACGCCGCCAACAATGGAATCGGCTTCTGAAACGGATTGGTCAAAACGCATTTTCCAGATTGAATAGACGATATTCCAACTGATAAAAAGCCCAACCCAGATCAGAAAGTAGAATGCAAATTCGGGTTGTTGCTGGTAAAAGATGGTGAATGAAATGACTATCGCCAGAATATTCATGTAAAACTGGAATAAAAACCAGTCCATAATGGTTTCAAAGGAGCGTGAAAAACGATTGGCTTGTTTGATTAAACTGCCTGAAAAACTGTTCTCGAAAAAAACATATTTTTGTTTTTTAAGGACATCAAAACAGCGTTTTTCCAATAGATTAATACCGCCGCCATCAAGTGGAATAATGGCGATTTCAAGTAACCGCCATGATACCCAGACACCGGCATAAATAAAACCAATCTGTTTTAAATTTTCCAGTAACAACGCCAACGTCGCTTCGGAATAAGGTGCCGCTAGTCCATTGGCAATGTTTTTATAGTAAACAGGGGCTGATAAATCCAGTGTAATGGAGCAACCCAGAGCCAATAAAGCCATAAAGAAATAGCCTTTTTTCTGCCAGACAACCTTGCAGTATTCTTTAAATATTATATCCATTATTTATGTTGCTTGATTATTTTCTTGTTTTGTTTCAGGATTCAATGTGCAGAATATTTTGTGGCATGGGATCAAATCCAGTATACAGTAGATAGGCGGTATTTGATTTTAGCAAAGCCCATTCTTTATAATCGTTAAACCATTATTTTTGTAACAACACAAAGTGTGTAACCTTGAATAATTTATCGACGCCACCAGAAAACCGGCAAGCTATCGGTACCATTGTTGAAGTTCATGGTCCGGTGGTAATTATTGATTGCACGCAGTTGCCACCATTACGTCAGGCTTTATGTACTTGCTTTGATCACGGCTGCTATCTGTTTGAGGTTCATCAACATCTTGATGAACGTCATGTCAGGGCAATTACCTTGCATGGCACGGCAGGTTTAAGTCGGGGCATCATTATTTATGATACCGGTGCACCCTTGCAGATTCCGGTATCGGAACAATGTCTGGGCCGCTTGTTAAATATCTTTGGCGAACCGCTGGACGGGTTGCCAGTCTTGGTAACAAATGAATTTCGCAACATTCATGCGAAACCGTTGCCATTATCCGAAGCCATAGGAATCAGCGGGATTTTGGAGACGGGTATTAAAGTCATCGATTTATTATGTCCTTTTGTTAAAGGCGGAAAAACCGGTTTATTCGGTGGGGCAGGGGTAGGGAAAACCGTTCTGGTTATGGAATTTATTCATGCGGTTTCTGCCATTCATAAAGGGGTTTCCGTTTTTGCCGGGATTGGCGAACGTATCCGCGAAGCTCACGAGTTGTGGCGCGAAATGCAGCAAGCGGGAGTTATGCAGGATACCTTGATGGTCTTCGGGCAAATGGATGAATCGCCCGGTGTGCGTTTTCGCGTTGGTTTGTCGGCCTTAACTTATGCCGAATATCTGCGCGATACTTTGCATAAAGAAGTCTTGTTTGTCGTCGATAATGTTTTTCGTTTTGTTCAGGCTGGCAGCGAAATATCCAGTCTGCTTGGGCGTATGCCTGCTACGGTGGGTTATCAGCCAACACTGACTACTGAAGTTGCAGAATTGGAGGATAGAATCCTGTCCACGAGACAAGGCGCCATTACTTCGGTGCAAGCCGTTTATGTACCTGCTGATGATATGACCGATCCTGCGGTTAGTGCCATATTGAGTCATCTGGATACGACCGTTATTTTGTCCAGAGATCAGGCCAGTAAAGGTATTTATCCGGCTGTCGATCCTTTGCGCTCAAGTAGTAAATTGATGGATAAGCATACGCTGGGTGATCGCCATTATACGGTAGCTCAAAGCGTCCGTGAGCATCTTGCACGTTATCATGAACTGGAAGATATTATTGCCATGTTGGGTATTGAAGAATTATCCGAGATTGATCGCAAAGTCGTGATGCGTGCCCGTAAATTGCAACGTTATCTTACCCAGCCATTTTCGGTGTTGGCTCGGCACACCAAACAAACCGGCGTGTCAGTGCCGCTGGAACAGACGTTGACAGATTGCGAAGCTTTCTTGGCAGGTGACCATGATGATTTATCTGAAGAGCAATGCTATATGCGTGGCTCCATGCAGGAAAGTTAATGCACTCATTTGTATTAAATCTGTTTGATGCAACTCATGAGCAGCATATTGCCGGCGTTACTTCTTTTATCGGTGAAGATGCCTCGGGGTATTTTGGAATTAAGCCTAATCATGCACGGTTTATGACCACACTGGTTTTTGGCTTGGCGCGTTTTAGTTTGGGAGCAGACGATTGGCAGTATTTGGCTCTGCCCGGCGCTGTCATTTATTTTAACAATAACGAGTTAACGATTAGCACACGACATTTTTTGCTAGATACCGATATTGAACGGATCAGTACCTTATTGGAACAGCAATTAATAACCGAGGAAGAAAATTTGCAGGCGACGCGGGAAAGTCTGCATCGTATGGAACAGGCGATTTTTAAGCGCATGTTGGGGCTTAAACGTAAAACAGTATGGCAAGCATGAATATTTATATACTCGATGTTCAAGTTTTTAATTCTTGATTTTAGAGAAGCACATTCAATCAAGCCTTACAGCCATGATTGAGATCATGTGGCACTTAAGTCTATTGACGAAAACATCTTGATTTATCTAGGTTCGTCCCAGTCAAGCTAAAAAAACTTGAACATCGAGTATATAGACTTTCAGATAAATAATTTCGATGCTAACGGATACCATCCCTTCAAGGGATGTTATCCGTACGGGCTCAAAATTTAATTTCTGAAAGACTATAGCTATATTTTTTATTTGAGGTAGCACTTTATTGTAATCAGAGTAGCATTGCTGTTAGATACCGGGAACGGTAAACAGGTTTTTCTACCGCCTTTTTATAGTGATTATGAATAATCAACAGCACCTCAAAAAAAAGATTGAAAGTCAGCTTAAACGCATTAAAAAAGCGGAACATGACAGGCCGAATTTGTTATCACAAACGGTTTATATCGGCACCTTGGGTCTGGTCATGGTGTTACCCATTGTTAGCGGCGTTTATCTGGGGCATTGGCTGGATGGTTTGCTGGAAGGTTACTCAACACGTTGGACCTTAAGTTTATTGTTTACCGGTCTGGTTATCGGGATTTTTAACGTGTATTTTCTGATTAAAGATAAATAGAGTAAAGCCCTCTGCTTTGAAAAGGGCTTTCAAGATAAATGAGACTGAATCATGGATCATGAATTTTCATTTGCTTTAGGACCCGTAGTCATTGGTGCACCAATCATTACCACATGGGGAATTATGGCGGTCATTACGGTGATAGCCTGGTTTTCAACCCGGTACCTGGAGATGTTGCCCAATTCTTTACAAATTATGGTGGAAGGCATTGTCGCAGCTATCGATGATGCCATAATCGCTGTCGCGCCTGAGCATGGCCGGCAAATAATGCCTTTTATCGCTTCCCTTTGGCTGTTTCTGATCATTGCCAATCTGGTGGGTTTAATTCCTGGTCTGGATTCACCTACCCGCGACCTTTCGGTAACCTCGGCACTGGCTGTTTTAGTCTTTTTTTCGGTACACTGGTTTGGCATAAAAACACTGGGATTAAAAAATTATCTGCATCATTACCTCACACCCAGTCCGATTTTGCTGCCTTTTCATCTTATTAGTGAATTTACCCGTACTCTGGCGCTGGCGATTCGGTTATTTGGCAATATGATGAGTCTGGAAATGGCCGCGATGTTGATTTTACTGGTGGCAGGCTTTCTCGCACCGATTCCCATTTTGATGTTACATATTATTGAAGCGCTGGTGCAGGCCTATATCTTCGGTATGCTGGCACTCATTTATTTGGCAGGAGCCATGCAATCCCAACAACTTAATTCATCGGAGTAAATTATGTCTGATATCGCCTTGATTGTTTTGGGTTCCAGCGTTGCGGCAATTATCGGCATCGCTTTGGGAGTCATGTTACCTGCGTTGGCCATGGGTAAAGCCATCAGTAGTGCGCTTGATGCCTTATCCCGGCAACCGGAATCGGAACGTTCAATTATGCGTACCTTGTTTATCGGTTTGGCCATGATTGAATCACTGGCGATTTATTGCCTAGTGATTATCTTGATTGTCTTATTCAGAAATCCATTGCTTGAATACATTATTAAATAAAGATACAAGGCAAAAGGCAAAGAGTGACCGTTGGAAATCAGATTTTTACCTTTAGCCTTGTGCCTTTAGCCTGTTCTTCGTGCAGTCGTTCGTGGTGAAAAATTTTTTATTCAATACTTAAAGTCTATGGAATTCAACTTATCCACCTTTATCCTTGAAATCATCAATTTCCTGATTCTGATCTGGATTTTGCAGCGCCTTTTTTATAAACCTTTGCTGGAAGTTATTGCCAGGCGTAAGCAATTTATTGATCAAGCGCTTGCCGATGCAAAAACCCTGCAACAGCAGGCGGAAGAACAGCGCAGCCTTTATGAAAATCGCCAAAAGCTGTGGGAGCAGGAAAAACAAGGGGCTTTTACTGCTCTGCATCAGCAAATCGACATCGAGAGAAAAGCACAATTGGTTCAACTGAATAATGATCTTGAGCAGGAGCGGCAAAAAAACAAGGTAACACTCCAGCGTCAGCAGGAAGAAATTCAACGTCAAACCGAAAAGCAGGCATTACAAAACGGTGCCCGTTTTGCCGGAATACTGCTAAAAAAATCAGCCAGTCCTGAGTTGGAGGCACGCTTATTTGCCCTGTTATTGGATAACTTAAAGACGTTACCGGCAGCCTGTGTCTTGTGTCTACAATTATTAGGAACCAAAAAATCGGTGCCGATTAAAATAACCAGCGCCTATCCTTTAACGGCTGAGTTGCGGTTACCGTTGGAACAAAAGCTTGGTTTGTTAATTAATAGTCCAATTAATGTTCAATATCATCAGGATGCAGAGTTAATCGCCGGAGTGCGTATGGATATAGGTGCCTGGGTTTTAAACGCCAACCTGCAACATGAGCTGATCGGTTTTGCCGAGATTGCCAATGACGCTGAGTAAGCCTGAAATATTTAGCAATTTGTTGGATAAACAGGCAGATTGGCTGGTTAACTATCAGTTGGGGTTGCGTGTTACTGAACAAGGTACTGTGGTTGCCGTTGGTGACGGGATTAGCTGGATTAAGGGTTTGCCCTCAGTAGCTATCGAAGACATTCTGATTTTTGCCGATGGTAGTCGAGGTATGGTGTTTGACCTTAATCGTGACAGAATCGGTGCTATTTTATTGTATGAAACCGAAACCCTGACGTCAGGTACGACTGTTTTTCTTGCTCGACATTCGCTCAGTATACCGGTTGGGGATGAGTTTTTAGGCCGGGTTATTGACCCCTTGGGAACACCGCTGGATGGTCTGCCATCACCAACCCCGGTAGGTCGTGAAAATCTGGAAAAAAGCTCGCCGGCCATTATTGCCCGGAATTTTGTTAATAAACCGCTCTACACCGGGATTAAAATTATTGATACGCTCATTCCCATCGGCAAAGGTCAGCGACAATTGATTGTGGGTGACGAAGGGTTGGGCAGAAGTTCAATTGCTATCGACACGGTTATTAATCAAAAAAATCAAGATGTTATTTGTATTTACGTGCTGATTGGCCAGAAGCGTTCGGCCGTCGTCAGTACTCTGGAAACCTTGCGTAAGCATGGTGCGCTGGATTACACGGTTTGTGTGGTCGCTGAAGCCAGTGCTTTGCCGGGTTTACAATATATCGCGCCATTTGCAGGTTGTGCACTCGCTGAATACTGGATGGCACAGGGCAGGGATACGCTGATTATTTACGATGATTTATCGACCCATGCCAGAACTTATCGGGAGCTGTCTTTGTTGTTACGCAGACCCCCAGGGCGTGAGGCTTATCCCGGCGATATTTTTTTTATCCACTCCCGTTTATTGGAACGCTCAACCAGTTTGAATGCTGAAAACGGCGGCGGGAGCATGACTGCATTGCCGATAGTCGAAACCAGGCAGGGCGAAATTGCCGCCTATATTCCAACTAATCTTATTTCTATTACCGACGGACAAATATATCTGGATAATGATCTGTTTGTTTCAGGGTTTCGTCCTGCTATCGACATTACTAAATCGGTATCACGCATAGGCGGCAATGCCCAACATGCCAATATCAGCAATCAAGCCGGACAAATGAAACTGGATTATTTACAGTTTTTGGAACTTGAATCTTTTACCCGATTTGGTCAACGTCTGGAAGCCTCTATGGAAGTACGGATTAAACGCGGACGTCTGTTACGGGAAATTTTAAAACAGGACCGCTTGACGCCGCTTGGTAGTCTTTTTCAATTAGCCTGGCTGACGGCGTTTAATGACGGGTTATTTAATAAGGCCGAGCCTAAAGAGCTTATGGGCTATCTGGGGCTTATTAGTCAGGGTATTAACAGCACCGACTTAACGTTGGATAGCAGTCCTGAACAATGGCGGCAAACCGTCAGCGAGTGGCTTAATAGTGACCCCGGACAGCCATGAGCCAAAGCCGTGAACTACAATTGCATATCGCTCAAATGGAGGAGATACGCAGCATTTTAAATGCAATGAAAAACCTGGCGTTGATTGAAATTCACAAACTGGGGCGTTTTCAAACCATGCAGGGTCAAGCGGTGATTAATATTGAAAATGCGGCCATGGATTTTCTGGATTTTTACCCGTTACCGGTCATTGATAAAAATGCCCTATCTATTGGTATTTTGGTGGGTGCCGAGCGTGGTTTTTGTGGTGATTTTAACGAAAGCCTGCTTGATACGCTTAACACCGAAACTTATGCCGGCATTATTGCCATTGGCAGTCGACTTGGTAACCGGCTGGCAGATAATTCGCCTGACGTTATCGCTACAATTGCCGGTGCCAATGTCGCAGAAGAAGTACCAATTATTCTTAATCGTCTGATTGATACCATCAGTTTATTATCGGTTGCCAAAGGCGATATTAATAAAGCGAACAAGACTACCTCGACACTACAGTTGACGGTTACTTATCACGATAACAGCACAGGTCAAATTACCCGCAGGCAGATATTGCCACCTTTTTCACAGCAGCAACAACGACTATCTGCTTATGGAAACCCACCGCTACTTAATCTGGAGCCCGACGATTTTTTTGCTGATTTGGTCGATCATTACCTGTTTGCGGTATTACATGAGATTTTTTACCTGTCGTTAATGGCCGAAAACCAGCGTCGTTTACAGCATTTGGAAGGGGCGGTAAAACATCTGGATGATGAAACGGTCAATCTGCGCCGAAAATCCCAAATCTATCGCCAGGAAGAAATAACCGAAGAAATTGAAGTTATTTTGTTAAACTCGGAAATTAATTAAAAAGTAAAGGTAACGGTGTTAAGTAAATAATGGCAAAAAAAATCAAAACGGCGTTTGTTTGCGATCAATGTGGCGCAGATTATCCGCGTTGGGGTGGGCAATGTACCAGTTGCGGCGAATGGAATACGATTAAGGAAATCAGGCTGGGGTCAGCATCCACAGAGCATAGCAGTCGCACAGGCTACGCCGGGAGTCGCTCCGAGGTTAAATTATTATCTGATGTCAATTTGTCGCAAGCTGAACGTATTTCAACCGGTATTTCAGAATTTGACCGTGTTTTAGGCGGAGGTATTGTTACCGGTAGTGTGGTGTTGATTGGTGGTGCACCGGGGGCAGGAAAGAGCACGCTGTTATTACAGGCGATTGCCAATATTGCCGATCGCTCGATTAGTGTTTTGTATGTGTCAGGTGAGGAATCCTTGCAGCAGATTGCTGAAAGAGCACATCGTTTAAAGCTGCCGGCCGCTAAAATGATGATGCTGATGGAAACGTCGGTGCAGCGCATTTGTGACGTTTTGGATGAAATAAAGCCCAAAATTTTGGTGATTGACTCAATTCAGGTGATGCATACTCAAGATACCGACTCTGCACCAGGCTCGGTTTCTCAAGTCAGGGAATCGGCCAGTTATCTGACGCAATATGCAAAAAAACATCAGGTGTCCATTTTTATGGTCGGGCATGTGACCAAGGATCAATCGCTGGCGGGACCGATGACATTAAGCCATATTGTCGATACGCAGGTGATGTTGGGTTCAACGGACGATGCGCGATTTCGGGTGTTAAGAGCCGATAAAAATCGTTTTGGCAGTGTTGGCGAATTGGGCTTTTTTGCCATGGACAGTACCGGGCTTAAAGAAGTCAAAAATCCTTCGGCGATGTTTTTAAACCGGGCGGAAAAGCCGTCATCCGGCAGCGTGGTAACGGTGTTGTGGGAAGGTACGCGGCCTTTATTGGTGGAAATTCAGGCCTTGGTTACTGAATGTCAATATGGTAATCCAAGACGATTGGCGGTTGGCTTTGATCAAAATCGTCTGGCCATGTTGCTGGCGGTACTTTATCGGCACGGTAATGTTTTTACCGGACAGGATGAAATTTATGCCAATGTTGTCGGTGGTATTAAAGTCACAGAAACCAGTTCTGATTTAGCGATTGTGGTCGGGATTGTTTCCAGTTTGAAAAATAAAGTGATACCGCATGATGTGTTCTTTTTTGGGGAAATTGGTTTGAGCGGTGAAATCAGGCCTGTTGCCAATGGTCATGCGCGTCTTAATGATGCGGCAAAACACGGTTTTAAAAAGGCAGTCATTCCCAAAGCCAATGCCCCGAAAACGCCGATTAAAGGCTTGGAAATTCATGCCGTGTCGACAATTTCTGAAGCGCTGGATATTCTGGCGGAAATGTAGAAAGGCTATTCATCACGAAGACACGAAGGACACGAAGTTTTCTGTTTTTCTTCGTGATCTTCGTGGTGATATTTTTTAAAGTTTCTCGGAATAGTCGCGTAGGTAGGGTTAGCAATGTAACTTGAGAAATCGGAAGGTCTGGCGGAGATGTAGAAAGGTAAAAATTATTCACCACGAAGACACGAAGGACACGAAGTTTTCTGTTTTTCTTCGTGTCTCGGCAATTGCTCCTGCATTGCTCTATCTCCTGCATCCATGCAGTCGTCGGCAATTGCTCCTGCATTGCTCTACCTCCTGCATCCATGCAGTCGTTCGTGGTGATATTTTTAAAGTTTTTCGGGGTAACTGCTGTATTTAAAGCCTAACGCTGCTTCCCAGTCATGCAGCATTGATAAAGAGACATTATTGGCAATTTCACTGGCGGTGAGTCCCGGACTCAATTCATCGACGGGTTCTTCAGTTAAAATGTTCGCAGAAATTAACTCAATCCCGGCTTTGTGGGCGGCAATGACTTCCTGGTGCCCATCCTGAATATAAATAAAACCGTTGTAAACAAAAACATTCACAGGTTGATTGGCTTGAGGTTCATCATTGTTAGGTGCATCACCAATAAACTCTTTTATAGCGTGTGTTGGTAATAATTTTCTGGGAGCTATCCATAGTGATGAATAAAAACCTTGTCTTAACCAGTCATCAAAACAAGCCCTTATTTTTTTTGCAATGGTTTCAGGGGAGGTATGGGAGGTATCAATAATCAGGTTGTAATTAGCGTATTTTCTAAAATTGATGTTGTATAGTTGGTTAAAACGTTGGTCTTCGATTGTTTGGCGCTTCAGGTTATTTTCAAGCGTTATTTCCAGTGAAGGATTATTTTCGTCATTGCGTGAGGCATTAAATACCCGTTCGGCACCAACAACCGGATCAACCGATAAAAAGACTTTAAAGGCAGTCGGAATAAAGTGCCAGGCCAGTCTGGAATCAAGGATTAAGTGATCTTTGGTTTTGCCTGTTTCAATCACATAAGAATCGATTTCATCATCAATGCTACGGTCTGTTTGTGATATTTTATTCAGCTCCAGGGTGGTTACCCCACGTCTTTTTGCAATGGCGCGCTGGATGGTTCCAGTGCCGATGATGTCATAGTCAGTCAGCTGTTTTAGTGCCGTTGCCACAGAGGATTTTCCACTGCCAATATCACCTGACATCACAATAATCTTTTTCATACCGAGTTAACCTTTCGAGAATCGCTATCCGCGAGCGACTTTAAAAAAGCGCATATGGTAGCATTAATATGTACGTTAATGTGCAGCCAAGTAGAGTAATTAGGGCAAAAGCAGTCTGTACGCTGATGATTGGCGCTATTTATAACAAACCTGAGACGTTTAATTATCCGCTAACTTGATAAACTGGCAAGCTGGCGCACCAGGAATGGGCGGTATAATCGCCCAGACATAAGGTAAAACTTTGCCTCGTGGTGGATGGCCCCAGTTAAGCGAAAACTCACCTTTTACAGCGGCTTGACTGAATAATATGGCATAAGCCTCTGGAGTCGTAGCTGTTTTAAGCATCAAGACAAAAGCACCGCAAGCGGCTACGTCATGTGTGTTAACCCAAGGAGATTCTTCAGGGATATTGTCAATCAACAAGGTAGGTTCCGGGCGTACATGCAGCAATACATTACCACCGGTCCAATAATCTGATATTACGATTGTTAACGGCTGTTTTTGCTGCTCATGCCAAATTTGATCGACTTTATTCGCCAAGGCCTGGCTAGGGAAATTTAATCTCGCGGCACTACCAACCCAAGTTGGGTAGGTGACGGCTGCCAGAAAGAAAAAAATCAGAATTAAAGCCTGCGTTAGCCATGTCAACCAGCTGGCATATTTTAATAATTGATCTTCATCAAAGCGATGAAAAAAGTATTTTGTTATTAATATGCCCGCAGGAAGAAAAAATGCGCTAACCCAGTTGCTGTTTAATGGCCCACCAGTTAATACCGGCATCATCATGGCCAAAATCAGTGGTGTTAATAATACAGTCAGTAAAAAGCCTAGGTCATGATCATCTTCAGGCAATTTGGATGATTTGGTTGTCATGATTTTAATAACGCCTTTCTTGCTTAAGTACCAAACCCCAAATAGCATGGGTAACATGAAACTTAAGCGAATTATTTGGCTGCCAAGAAATCCTGTGAGAATGCTTAGTCTGTTTTCTGATACCGTCAACTTATCATGAAGGTAGGTAAACGGCAGCCAGTTGTTCTCGGCAAGCCAGACAACATGAGGCGAGATGACCAGGACGAACACACTGCTACTGATTAGCAAGCCACGAAGTACACGAGAGTCAGTCCATAGTCGTTGCCAGATACTATAGATAAAAAAACTGGCCAGTACCAAGACGATGCTATATTTGGTGACCATTGCCAAGCCGCAAACAAGACCCAACAATAGCCAATTTGAGATTCGGGCAGGATTTTTGAGCGCACTATAAAAGTAATACAATGCGGCCGCTGTAAACGGTAAGGAAACGGTGTTGTGGTTAAATGCAAATGCCCTGAAATTATGGTAGGCAATTAATGATGTAATCAATACGGCAGTGATTGCCATCTTTCCTGACAGCATTTGTTTGGCGAGCAGCCAAATATAAATCAGTCCTATTACACTGCAACTTTGCGCAGCCAGTGCGGTGAGCCCCATAGACGGTCCGCCGAACAAGATATTTAAGGCATGCAGTAATGCAGAGGGCAGCGGCGGGTGCTTATGGTATCCCCATTGCCAGCTTTGTGACCACACTACCTGCTCGATATTATCCAGTTCTGGAGCTAGCGGCAGTAATATGGCCAGCAGGGTCCAGGAAATTAAATAAATGGCAAAAAAAGCGAATAAGCCACGCTTATCTTTATTGCTTGTTATAGAGGAAGAATTATCCCTAATTACCCTAAGCAGATCGTCCATGATGGTTTGATTTTTCACGTTATTCAGTCAGGTTATGTAAATGCTTATTTTTTAAGTTATAATATATATCATAAAATAACCTGTTAGAAATCAGGGTTTAATGTATACGGGTAATGTTGGTTACAGGAGTTTCCTGTCGGCGATTCCTACTCGGGCTTTAATAAGGTAATGCGGTCTGGCCTTAACTTCTTCATAAATTTTGGCGATATACTCACCAATAATCCCTAAGCTAATCATAATAAAACTACCAATCAATAACAGGCAAATAATAATAGTAGCGAAGCCTGAAACGGCTTGACCTTTCATTGAAGACATTATGGTATCGCCAGCGACGAAAAATCCCAGTATCAAGGTTACAAATCCCAAAAAAGTCACAATTCTCAATGGTAAAGATGTGAAAGAGGTCAGTGCTGTAATGGATAGTTCCAATAGCGACCAGAAAGACCATTTACTTTCATCGCCCTGGCGACTGGCGACGTCGAAATAAATATAAGCTTCTGAAAAACCCAACCAACTGGTCAGTCCACGAAAAAATCGCTCCCTTTCTGGAAGTCTATGAACAATGATCTCGACGATTTCTTTATCCAATAGTTTGAAGTCGGAAGAGTTATTTACATTAATGCCACCCAGACTTGAGATCAGTTGATTGATGCAATAAGCGGAGGCTTTTTTTACCAATGAATCTTCTTGGCGACTTAGTTTAACAGCATGAACAATTTGAGCGCCTGATCGCCATTTATCGATCATTTCAGGAATAAAACCGGGTGGATGCTGAAGGTCGGCATCCAGAATGATAACGGCCTCACCCTTTGCATACTCAAGTCCCGCAAGCATTGCCGCTTCCTTGCCAAAATTACGACTTAGGGCAATACCTTTAATTCTGGGTTCAGCTTCGGAAAGTTGACATATTTTCTGATAGGTTTGATCGTTACTACCGTCATCAACAATGATGATTTCCCAGGCACTTTCACAGGCACTTAAAATGCCGGCAATTTTCTTTATAGCTTCGGTTATCCCTTGGCTTTCATTATGAGCAGGAATAACGGCGCTGATTATCGGGCTTTCTTGAGTGGTTAAATTCATGGTTCTAAAGTAATTCTACTATTGATAATGGCTCAAACGGATGCCAAATTTTTTATACAAGGCGTGGATTTCTTGGCTTTGTAATAATGCCAGTTCACCATCCCAATCATGGTAAGAGATAAGCTTTGGATCTGAAATCTCACTGGCGTTAAATCGCCCTGGATGACACATCAGTTCATAGTGTTTTCCCGGTTTAAGTTTTGAAAAAATCGTTTCCAAATAATTGAAATCAAGCTTTCCACTTTGGCTTAGGCCTAAAAATAGGGGTGTTTTTATGTTGAGTCGAGGTTTATTGATGGCTTGCATCGCTTGCAACAGGGTATTGCGAACCAGTGCTGAAATACCAAAAGGCGTAAGCCATTCGGCTTGAGTAAGGCGGACATAAGGTATTGCATATTTCCGGGCTAATTCCAACGTCAACGGAAATAAAACCGGCAACATGTGAATATGCTCATGGGAATTTAAAAATTGTAATTTTTGTCCCTGACAGGCTTCAATCTGTGCAGACCATTCGCTGCGAACATCCTGAATGCTGATTTTACCGGCCAAGATCATCCCTGTTATTAAATAAGCATTTGGAAAATAGCCATTCCAATGCGCTAGTTTGTCAGCCATGGTAGCGGTTAATGGCTGCCTGAAAGTCAGGTTGAGATGCACACCTAAATCCAGATCTTTAACAGAATTAAGCCATTCCAGTTGTATTTTTAAGTCTGGGCTATTTGCCATAATACCGGTTGCGGTCACCGCCCCCAAACTAACTGCGTCGAGTATACCTTGACTAATGCAGGGGTAATAACCATAGTCATCAGCATTGATGATTAGATGGATTGGTTCGCGGGCAATCATTTTATGGCAACACTTTGAGCGTAAAAGAGCGCAAATGTATCATAGTTGTTAAGTAATTCAAGGCGTAATTTGACAGTCTCGGGTAAATTACTGACAACATCATTTTTTGAATACCTATAAAATTCTGACTTGAATGAGTCAAATTATTTTGTAATAAAGTGATTTCAGATAATGGCAAGGCTTTTCCATGAAATAAAGTTTACAGACATCATCTCTTCAAGGGATATTATTTTTCGGAATAGAAACTGTTTATCTGAAAATGTACCGCTTGTTACTCCCTGTTTGTGTAGCCTAAAAAAATCCATGGCAGAAAATTGATTAGTGATAACCAGGCCCATAAATAACAGAATAATAGCTAACGCCAAGGCGGCTCGATACTTGACTTTATTGAGCCAGTTAGCAAGGCGTAAGCCAAATCCGGTAACGGTTTTTTGGTGCATTAACGGGGGCTTTTTAGCGCTCGTATTTTTAGAATTATCTGTTTGAAAAGTCCATAAGCTGTTGGCCAAAAAATTCCAGATGAGAACGACTCCTGTGGTTAATATTTGCGCATAAAGATAATAAAAATAAGGCGTTAAAAAAGCCATCAAGACGATATTTAAACAGAAGCCAAGTGAGGCGATTAACGTAAACTTGGGTAAGGTTTTTTTATGTGACTGACCGCTTTTAAACGTTAATGAATAGTTTAAAACATAGTTGATAATCAACCCCGCAAAAGCGCCATAACCTGATCCCCAAATCGGGTTAACCTTGTAGATTTCAACCAGGACGAACAGAATCGAGTAATGTGCCAGTGTGCCGATAGCTCCGACTAGCGCAAAGGTCATAAATTTAACGATCATGCGAGTTATCTGTCAGTGATTGTTTTTTTATAAGAAATAGCAATTATTCGCCCATAAGGGTTTCTATTCGGTACTTGCCGGCACCCTCAATAGCCAAAGTATCAGCCAGCCAGGGCAGTGTCTGTTGCATCTCGGGGGCTAATGTCCATGGCGGATTAACAACAATCATACCGCTGGCAGTCATACCGTGTTCGTGCGTATCGGTTTTTATACCCAATTCGAATAACTGTACGTTTTTTAGGCCACTGGATTTTATGGCTTTTTCCAGTTGTTGATTGCGACTGCGATCAACAACTGGATACCAGAGAGCGTAAGTACCTGTTGCAAAACGTTTATGCATTTGTATCAAGGTCTCAACGACTTGCTCGTAATCGCTTTTTATTTCATAAGAGGGATCGATAAGCACCAAGCCCCGATGTTCTTTAGGCGGTAATAAACCGACGGAATTTTTTAAACCATCGGCATGAAATACTTTAATGCGCCGATCTCGGTTGACGGCAGCGGTTAGTAACTGTATTTCTGTTGAATGCAGTTCATACAAAAACAGACAGTCTTTGTTACGCAAAAATTGTTTAATAATTAAAGGCGAGCCGGGATAACGGCTTAAGGTCTCTGTGTTATTAAATTCTTTGATAACCTTGACATAATGAGCAACACTGTCAGGCAAGTCGGTACGCTGCCACAACCGAGTAATGCCATTTTCAAATTCCTTGTTTTTTAACGCAAATTCTGAATCCAGGGCGTAATCTCCGGGACCCGCATGCGTATCGATACAAGTGAAAGGTTTTTCTTTTTTACCCAGATACTCAAGAATGTTTATTAAAATGAGATGCTTTAAAACATCAGCAAAATTGCCTGCGTGAAACGAGTGTCGATAACTGAGCATTAAAAAAAGCCTTGGGGAGTAGGTGTAATGTGCGGGTTTTAATAGGTTTTAGAATACTTTGTCGTATATTGTCATGCCGATTTCAACAGCGATTAACCAGATAATAATCCACTCCAATATGGATGAATGTCTATGCTTTTGCTCATCGGCCAACATTTCAAACAGTTCATGGATAGTTTCCAGCTTTTTCGATAACACTTGTGTGCGCGGAGCTATTTCCAGATATTTTGCAGTGATACTATAAAAGGCTTCATATTCCGGGTATTCCCAAAAAAAATCAGGCGTATCCAGTAAGTCATAATTTAAAATGATATCACTTTTGGTTAAAAATAATTGACCACGTATTTTTGCTATGTTGTGACGACTTAATTTAATACGACCATTTTCAGCTAATGACTTGGGAATGTAGTTGGTATTGATGATTGTTGTTATGGCATTGGTTTCAAAAGAGGCCAATTTAATCGATTGAGCCATACCTTGAGATAAGGCAAATATCAAAATAGGATCCGAAGACTCAATTTCAATATGGTCTTCAATAATGCGTGTGCCGGGGCAATTAAGAGCGAAAGTGAAATGATCTTCTTCTATGACGCTTAGGGGGTTTTCTGCATGATTTAGTAATAGCTGATGCAGTTTAACCTGCTGTTCTGCGCTGACATTCCAGTGCACAACGGCGCCATAATCGAAGACTACTGACCAGGAGTGATTGTCTTCAATCAGTAATGCGCCTTTAATGATCCTTATCAGCGTCGAATCTGATAGCAGTTTCGCTAATTCATTAATATCTAAACGCAATGCCAGGCAATAGACGGCACATTTTTTAATGGGATTATTTGCGGACATAAAAATAGTTAAGCAATTATTGATAATGAAGAAAAGCCTGACAGGTTAATCAACGGAAACTTTTTACTAAAGCACTGTTAATGACTTGTTGAGCCATAGAGTATTTATTTATCATTCACTTTTAATAGCCAGCCATCTTCAGCTTCACAATGACTGGATTTAGCACTCACCTTAATATTAATTCGGGCTGCGGTATTAACCAGAGAAGCAGGCATCTTGCCTTTAATCAGATAATAAGGATCTTTAAACTCAGCAGTGACTTCAACGGGAATATTCTTTACCATGACAGTAATTTGTTCGGGTCTATCGATATTGAATGCCAAAAAAGAAAATCCGGCTTCAGGGCTGACAGTTGCCAAATGTGGGGGTGAAAATTTAGCCAGGCGTGCTTTCTCACAGGAACCGGCGCTACTACTTCCTTTACCGCTACCGCCATGGCTACCATGAGTCATTTCTGCATATACAGTTCCAACGGGAAGAAAAATAATAAAAAATATAACGAGTAATCTTGATGTTTTCATTGAGTTATTCCTTTTGTTATTTAGCTGGTTAGGTCTTGTTACACTACCTGTCGGCTATTAATTTTTTTTGAAAAGTGCTAATTATATTCATAAACACCGTTTTCATTGCTATAGAAAATCGAATAGATGGCTTGGAGTCAACGTAAAAACCAATAGTAATAGCCGGAAATATTTTTATCAAGATGTAATGCATTAGCTCATACCGACAAATAATCAGTTATATAGAGTGAGCAACTAACAAGAGAAACACGATTAATGTAAAATGTGTCAATACTAAGACTGACTTTACAATAATCCTGCACCACATCGGCCATTAAGAAAAAACAGAAAATCTCTGTATCGGACGGTGAGTGTTAAAAGGCTTTATTAATTCCTTGGCCAACTGCCATTACTTTAACTCTGGAAAAGCATAAAGCCTTTTAAAAGGGCTTTATTGGACTATTAAACATGTTAAGAATTACTGAACTTAAACTCCCACTGGATCATCAGGAAGACGCAATCAAAACAGCGATACTTAATCGTTTAGGGATTAATATGGATGAACTTATCAGCTATACGGTATTTCGGCAAGGCCATGATGCCCGTAAGCGCAGTGCGATCAGTCTTGTTTATACGCTTGATGTTGAAACAAAAAATCAAGAGGCCATTTTAACACGGATGCAAGATGACCCTCATGTTTCTATAACCCCTGATACAACCTACCATTTTGTAACCCGGGCTCCCAAAAAACTAACCAGCAGACCTATTGTTATTGGTACCGGTCCTTGCGGTTTATTTGCCGGTTTGATTCTGGCACAGATGGGCTTTAATCCGATTATTCTGGAACGGGGTAAAGAAGTACGTGAACGCACCAAAGATACTTTTGGACTTTGGCGCAAAGGCATTTTTAATCCTGAATCTAATGTGCAGTTTGGCGAGGGCGGTGCCGGTACTTTTTCTGACGGCAAACTCTATACCCAGATTAAAGATCCGAATCAATATGGTCGCAAAGTGCTAACTGAATTTGTAAAAGCGGGTGCGCCCACTGAAATTTTACGTGCCAGCAAACCCCATATTGGGACGTTTAAATTGGTCACGATGGTCGAACAAATGCGTGCCACCATTGAATCATTAGGTGGAGAGATTCGCTTTCAGAGTCGTGTTGATAAAATAGAAATTGAAAATGGACAGGTACGTGGGGTAACGCTCGCCAGCGGTGAAACTCTCCTTAGTCATCATATTGTTCTGGCAGTTGGGCATAGTGCGCGTGACACCTTTAAAATGCTTTATGAACAAGGCGTCTATATTGAAGCCAAAGCTTTTTCTATTGGTTTCAGGATTGAGCATCCGCAATCACTGATCGATAGTTGCCGTTTTGGCACCAATGCCGGACATCCTTTACTGGGGGCGGCAGATTATAAACTGGTGCATCACTGTAAAAATGGTCGTTCGGTTTACAGTTTTTGTATGTGCCCTGGTGGCACGGTGGTTGCGGCCACGTCAGAAGCAGGACATGTGGTAACCAATGGTATGAGCCAATATTCCCGTAACGAGCGTAATGCCAATAGCGGTATCGTGGTTGGTATTACACCTGAGGATTATCCGGGTAACCCGTTGGCAGGCATGGAATTTCAGCGCCAGTTGGAAGCCAGGGCTTTTAAATTGGGCGGAGAAACCTATCAGGCACCGGGGCAATTAGTCGGTGATTTTATCGCCAATAAACCTTCTGTCGCTTTTGGATCGGTGCACCCATCCTATACACCCGGCGTACATTTAGGCGATTTAAGTTCGGCCTTGCCGGATTATGCCATAGCAGCCATTCGTGAAGCTTTACCGGCTTTTGATAAAAAAATAAAAGGCTTCGCCATGGCTGATGCCGTGTTGACGGGTGTTGAAACACGCACTTCATCACCGATTAGAATCAAGCGTAATGAATATTTTCAAAGCATCAATACCCAAGGGCTTTATCCCGCCGGGGAAGGTGCAGGTTATGCCGGCGGAATTCTTTCAGCGGCTGTTGATGGTATTAAAGTCGCTGAAGCTCTGGCTTTGGATATGGTGGGTAGACCGACTAAATAGGCGATAAGCAGGAATAAGACTATCAAAACGTAGCGCGTGGTGACGTTTCCGGCAAGCTCATACGGTTAATAATTCGAGGAGTTTCTGTTTGCTTCGCATTAACCGGTTAAGCTGGCATTAAGTTATAACATTGCAGAATGCAGGTGAATGGAGTTTATATCTTTGTATTTTACAGTTGTCTTCATGCGATACATTAATTTGGGATTAACTAATACCAACTAGAGTTAAGTGCCATATGAAGATGATCAGTAAGTTTTTCACCTATAAGAAAGAGGCTATATATTGATAACCTATAAAAAAGTTGTAGGGACATTATTTTCAGTTATATTTCATGCCTTGTCGATATTGTTAATAATTTCAGCAAGTTATAATTTTGCAGATTATATGATTAATCCTCAGGGAGATTTTATGTCAACAGTAATAAAATCTATCAATACATTTGTTATTTCTTTGGCCATGTTTGAACTTGGTGCCGGCATTAGTAAAGAATACAGTTCTTCCGATGAAGAGGAGAATACCTATTCCAACACAAGAAGGATAATCACCCGATTTGTCGGTACAGTTTGTATCGCGCTGGTCTTGGAAGCATTAATAATGATTATAAAATACAGCCAGTTAGAATTGGCTGGAAATTTGTATTATCCTGTTGGCATACTTTTTGGCAGCAGTTTTTTGCTTATCGCCCTTGGGGCCTTTCTTTGGCTGACAAAAGGGCATAAAGAGTAACGCTTTTTTGCTGTTTAGCAATAATGGGTATTAACCAGTATCTTTTATGTTGCCCACTGTAAATTAGTTGTGGGAAAGAACGTCTTAATGATGTTGTGCGTTTATAGACAAATATCAATAGGTTACAGTTTTTTTAAATCAGTTGCAGGCAATGATTCCCTTGAATACATGCGTAACGTCAGTAATTAAATTCAGTCTGATAATAAAGGGAGACTAACAGTATGTCGCTTGGAGAAGTACAACGTTTTTATCAAAAAATCAGGCATGATTTTGATTTTTTTCAATTGTTCACTAAAACTTTACAAGCGATTCCTAATGACTATCAGGAGCAAATTATTTATGATTTTGCCAAAGAACAGGGCTTTGATGTCTCGATGGAAGAATGTAAGTATTTGGCTGGGGTGCTTGAACATTCAGATTTAAGGAATAATTCATCTGAAGCCAAACTTTCGGTTAATAAACTCGAAAGACTTTTTATTTGGTTGTCAGGCGTTAGTCCAGGTATTTTGGCAACTTGCCCGGAATCAGAACAAAAAAAACATGCAGCACTCGGTGGAACCGTTTTAATTCCTGCTTTATTGGCGATTGTTACCGCTTCATTTTTGCTCTACACCTTAAATTTTAGTACTTATATTATCGTCCCCGTAGCCCTTGTTTGGTCATGCATGATTTTGCTGATGGATAGGGCATTACTGGCAACTTACAGGAAAGGCTTTTCATTTTTGGGAAAGCTTGGGCAATTTTCCTTAAGGTTTGCCATTGCTTTGCTTATTGCCGTAACTGTTGCTCATCCGGTTGTTTTGCTGTTATTTAGCGAACGTATAGACGCCGCTTATAACGAAGGTCGCATTAAAACTGAACGCAATAATCTGGCGCTGCAATGTGATTTAAAAAATCCTCAAAGCGAACTTCGATTATTAGACGAGAAAATGGTCACGCTTCGTAGTGACTTAAAAAATAGTAATCAACTTTTTGAGCCCGCTATTTGTAACGATAGCGGGCTTGTTTCAAGTCAGGAAGAAATATCTGCCATTGAAAAGTTGACTCAAGAGTTGGACGTTTTAAAAGCCAAGAAAATACAAGCTGACCAAGATGCAGCACTATTTATTGATAATGCCGAGAAAGAAAAAAAAGGCACTGCCGGCACCGGCTTTACCGGCGTTAGTGGCTGTAAAAAAGGTACGCAATGCAAAAAATGGTTAAGTCAGGCAAGTGACCGCAAAGATGACAGTATCAGGTTGGGCAAAGATATAGTTGCACTGGAAGGGCAGATCAGTCAGCTTAATGAAAAAAGTGCCAACCAATTAATCGAAATCAAACAAGCCTCAAAAAAGCAATGCGAGAAAGAACGTGATGAGTTAAAAACAACGCGTGTGAAACAGCGTGATTTGGATCAAAAAGGTATCGAATCACTTAGTGAGCAACAACAACTCATGAGTCGGCGCTGTGCAGAAAAAGAGGCGGTTATTACTAATTTAAAGCCGGACGTGCTGACTCAAACAGAAATACTTAACCAACTTATTTTTCCTGACCATAGTATTTCTTGGCACAATTTACTGATCTTTCTGATTTTTATGTTGTTATTTCTGGCCATTGACATGTTGGCTGTGGTTTTGAAAATGGCACGCTCTGGTGTTTATGAAGCAAAAGTCGATATGGCAGAAACACATGATTTGTTACTTGAATTTATCAATCAACGACATCAGGCTGTGGTGCAATTTTCTGAACTTGCCAGTCAGGAAAAAACCATTATTGATAATTTAAACGTTAACATGCTCGAACAAAATTTGGATGAAAATCTTAAAAATCTGATTCGATTATTTGCCAAAGCAGATAGTCAAAAGCTTGACCATTTTTTTAAGGATTAACTTTGTATTTTTAGCCGTTTAATCGAGAAAAAAAAGAGGCGGCTACGCTTAAAAAATGAGAGGTTACACGAGAGGGTCATTATAAATACACTCTATAAACGGCTACTTGTTTTGAGTTACTCGATAGCAATACTTTGGCGAGTATTGCTTTGATTAAAAAAGGTTTGTGAATAATTAAATGACTTATTTTTCTGGTTAGAGTAGGTATTTATACGTATTGTTTATTTGATTTTTAAGTTTTATGATTTTCCCTAATGATTAAAAATTGGGGCGTTTTATATCTTCCCACCAATACTGGTTGATCGTCAGTGTCCCATTACAAGCGTTGATATTGCTATTATCTTAACCGCTGTGCGAAATCGTTTTATTTCGACAATGTTTAAAAAGTCCCTAAATAACTGACCAAGAAGGCCGCACATTTTTTGCCGGTTTGGGCTAAAAAAGGTTAGAGATGGTCATTAATCAAATTATCGACCACTAATGATTAATGCCAAATCTATCACAGTCTCCCAGGCACAGAAATTTATGTATCCTCATTCAGGCAAGCCGGACTGCTTGGTGTGGCCGCGTTACAGTAACATAAGATAGTTCGGTTTTTTGTCTGAATCAATTACAAATACCATTCCTACTTGAGATTACGCCATGAAATATATAAATAATAAATTTCCTCTTCTAATCACTCTTACAATTCTGACTGCATATTCCAACTGTATTTTTTCAAGTAGTACCGGGTCTATAGTAGATCCTGATCTAAAGGTGATGCCAATACCTATTGCCATGACCGGTTATGATGATGGAAGGATTTATGATCAAGGCAAGAATCTAACTTCGTTGAAAGACGATTACACTTTTAGCACCATTATATTTAGTGGGCGCTCGAAAATAGGTCATCGATTATTAAGAGATTTGAAAGCGAACACTGCCTCGACCGACAGACGAGATAATAGCGACATGGTGATTCTCAATAGAAGTATTAATGAAGACGATAATAGTTTGTTGTCTGTTCAAGGCCGAATTAATAAAGACCCGGTTAGTACTGATAAATCCATAAAATATTTTATTACTGATATGGGGACATTGGGAGGAACAGAAAGCTTTGCTTACGGTATTAGTGATTCTGGAGAAGTCATTGGGGCATCCAGACTGATAGGGGATACCGAAACTCATTCCTTTCTCAACAGCAAAGGTAAAATAAAGGATCTTTATCCCCTAAATAGCGAAAGCATACAGACGGTCGGACCGTCAAGTATTAATGGTGGTGAAATTGCCAGCGGAGTAATTAATAACGGTATTTACTACCCAGCCATATATAGTATTAAAACCAGTAAAATTACTATTCTTGATTCTCTTGGTGGCATTACCCCATACAATTTCAATGGCGTTGCTACTTCTATTAATAAAAGCGGGCAAGCTGTCGGGTATTCTTATATCGATTATATTAATCGACATGCCTTTCTATATAGCAATGGTGCGGTAACCGACATTGGTTCTTTTGGAGGTTATAGTGGCGCGACTGCTATTAACAATAAGGGTAGGATTGTTGGATTTGCTTCTGGTCCAGATAATGGCAGAGCCCATGCCTTTTTTTATCTTAATGGTGTTATGAAAGACA
This sequence comes from Methylobacter psychrophilus, assembly GCF_025583945.1. Classification (GTDB taxonomy): domain Bacteria; phylum Pseudomonadota; class Gammaproteobacteria; order Methylococcales; family Methylomonadaceae; genus Methylobacter_C; species Methylobacter_C psychrophilus. Next base: position 25,983 of record NZ_JAOEGU010000013.1, on the reverse strand, counting down.
TTGACCCGGTAGCCCCTTTAGACTTTAGCAAATCTGAAAGTTATGCGAGAGACATTAATAACAATGGGGATATCGTCGGTGAGTTTCTTACCAAGGATCAAAGTGCTTTCCATGGCTTCCTTTACAGTAATGGCGTTTTTACTGATCTTGGTTCCAAGAATAGTCCGGAAACAGTGCCTTTTGGTATTAATGATCTGAGACAAATTGTTGGAGTTAAATATAGTCCCTATAATGATGTTTGTTATGATCCTAATTTGGGTTTTGTTCCTTGCATTAAATTTGAAGCGCATGCTTTTTTTTATGACAAAAAAAAGCTAGTTGATCTGAATACGTTGATTAGACCAAATTCTGACTGGAAGCTAAGTTGGGCATTTGACATCAATAATAATGGGCAAATTGTCGGATATGGATTGGTTAACGATAAGTTCCGTGCTTTCCTTTTGACACCTGCTACCAATGAGAGGCAATGCAAGGGTGATGGTTGGAAAATTTATGGCTTTGATGACCAGAATGCCTGCATTATGTTCGTTAAAACCGGCAAGTGAGCTTGCTCTCGTAACTTTAACTTCCTGCTTGGACAGCCATACGCTGATCAACTCAGCCAACTACAACTGAAATCAACAGAAGGCTAAATTGAATTATCCGCTTTTACCGATAGCAGTTTACTCATGGAAAGTCGCCATAATTAATGCACGCGATGTCTAAAATTAATAGATGCTTTCAATAGTGGTCACAGGTTTCTATAAATCTGGGTAACCAAAAGTCGATATTGGAATTTTATAAAATTTGTAACACAACCATGCAAACAATGGTTAAAATTAAAGATCTTATCCTGTTAGCGAATAAAGACTAAAAAATGAGTATCAAATCTACTTTACTAAAAATAATAATAAAACTGACACCAGACCTATTGATCATTTGGGGGGCAAATATAATTCTTAAAGGCATTGCAGAATTAACAGCGTTTAATTTTGACCTCGAAGCACGAAAAGTCTACGTTCAAACAAGGCTCTATGGTGAAAAAGAGACGATTGAAATTTATCTCGAAGACTTTGCTGTTTTAAACGATGGTGAATCCTACCGATTTATCATTCATCAAGCAACATCGGATAGACCTTGGTTGAATAATATATTGTCCCGTATCACAGGGAAAGCCTGGAAAATTCCTGCCATACCTCATTTAAATGCTCAACTTGAGCTTTTAACGGAGTTGCTTCAAGCCAAAGTTCCAGCTCTGGAAAAAATTGATTAATTGCGCGCTATGGTCGTTCCCATGCTCTGTGTGGGAACGCAGCATTTAACCTGAAAATTTCCACTATACGTGGTTATCAGAATGTAATTACCAGTTAATATACTGTTATTCTTGGCTTGTAAATAACGCTTGACTAATTGTTTTTTATCAATGTAAAAGTTAACTTTCTGAGTGCATATAGACTTTCAGAAATTAAACTTCCATAACATGATGATTTGGTTTGCACGGATAACATCCCTTAAAGGGATGGTATCCGATAGCATAGAAATTATTTATCTGAAAATCTATATATGCAATTTAGGCCAGTTTACGTTGGATTTTTAGGATTGTTATCAGAATGCAAAATGACAAGTATAAGGTGGCATATTGTCACATAATCCCCAAAAGTGCTCAAAGTTACTATCAGTTACAGTAGGCTTCCATATTTCTGAAAATGCCTCGAAAGCAATGCCTATAACCCTTTTTTCTGCAAATTTTTTGAATGTGGTTTCTATAACGTGTTGTTGTTTTTCTCTATTGGCAACACCGCAGGATTTATTGGTTTTTAAGCCAATTTGAGACTGATCTTTTGGGCCCGATGGCCAGCCAAATTCGGTCACAATGACTTCTTTGGTTGGATTGGCGTTAGTTACATCTTGCCAACGCGCCAAATGAAAATCCGCTGCTTGTTCTGATGAAAGGCAGAATAAATCATCGAAATACCGATTTTCCCACCAAGGAAAAATATTAATGCCAATCCAATCGACTTGATCGCTAAAATGATTTTTTTGACAAGGCGAGGTTTGATTGCACCATTCCCACCAGGTATCATTTACGCCAATAGGCTGCGGCACTTTGGCCTCGCGAAGAGCCTTTAAGCAACGATCAGTTTCATCGTCAAGCGCATAGGCGTTTCGCGTTCTGACCTCCGAACCACAACTTAAGCGAATAATTGTTTCGGGGTATTGTCGCGCTAACGCGATACCCTGAGAAATCGATTCTGAATTTTTCGTTTTATTTTCATCGAGCCATAAAATGGCAATAACTTTAAAATCACGTTGCTTCGCAGCGGGGAAAATTGCCTCCAGCCCATCCAATACACCATAAGTCATAATGCAACGAAACGGCGTTTGATTAATGAGCGTATCCAGCAATGTGCCAATTAACTCTGAGCTTGGGGCATCACCTTGGTGAGGTGAGAGCTGATTGACATACGGGCTAAATGCCACGCATTGTAAAGGTGGGGCGGTGTTTTCAGCGTGACTGCTTTGCATGGCAAATAACGAGAAACTTAATAATACCCACAGAATACATTTCATAAATAGTAAAAACCAAAAGCGTTGAATAGTGTGTTTGTCATGTATGGATTTTCAGAAATTAAATTTCCGCAACACGTTGCGGTAAGCTTGTATAGATAACAATCCTTATTCCCTTCAAGCGATGGTATCTGTTAGCAACGAAATTATTTATCTGAGAATCTATATAAATCTGACAGCGAAGGAAGCCTTCGGGTCAATCATCTAAGCAATAACAGCGGCTTTATAGTGTTTAGCATAGTCGTTATTTTAATTTTTTTTGCTCGACGTTGGACGTAGATCTGATTTGGTTTTGACGTTTTTTCATTGGGAGTATGATTTTAATAGTGAAATTAATGGAAAATCACTTATTTTTATTAAAACAGGTATTCCAAAATTTCCGGGGTTAGGGCTTAGAACTTAGAACCCCTATATCCTTGTCTAATGCGATCCAATAGGCCGCATTTTTTTCCTAATGGAAATGAGTCTGCAACGCCCCATCCCTACTTGCGTTGTTTCAACCTTTATCCAGATCGCCCTTAAGCAGCTTGGTGTCAAAGCCAAACAATGCTCCCAGCCAGATGAATATCGCCCAAGCCAGTATACCAAAAGGCATATAGCCCATGTATCCAAGCAACGGCATTTCTGCGAAAATATGGATAACATTCACGTAAGGAATATCGTACATCCAATAATTAGGATTGGTTACCGGTTGTGCCGGATGAGCGCTACCCCAATTCCATAATTCCCAGAAAAAACCGTTAAACATGGCGCCAAGCGACATCAGCAAGGCAGGCCCCCAGTTGCCTTCTGCCATCGTAGTAAACGGGTTCCATATACCTTTCCGGATCAGTTGTCCGGAGAAGATCGCCAACGGCCCGATCCACATTACCCAAAACAAGGGGTAGGGAAAGAACACCACGACAAAGATAAGAAAGAAGCCGCCCCATAACAGCAACCCGCCAGGCAATGTTACTTTTGGGCCGTTACTATAACGGCTAGCCAAACAGGGAAAGGTATTTAGCAAGGTATACCACTCGAAGATGGCAGGCCAGACTGTGGTATAGGCGGTCAAGTACAGCAGTACGACAGTGGAATGACTGAGTTCCGGCATCGTACTGTTGGGGTAGTACCAATTGCCCAACGCGAAATAATCGAAATACTCGAAATAGAACCAACCGATCAAAGAAACCACGGCACTGATAATCAGGGTTTTGGGACGCGCGGCCAGTAGCGAATAACCGCCACTACGGCGATATACCAGCCCGTCCAGCACCAAAATAAAGCCCCACCACAAAGGCGTAAAGGCGTAATAGACTAAGTCGCCAAACGGTGTGATCCGTTTCCACATCAGCCACCAAAAAAATAGCGTTAGCGCCGCGCCTATCCAAAACCACACCGGGAACGAAACTGCGGTAGGCTTGGGCGGTGGGGTCGGGATATTAAAGCCGAACCATTCAGGAAACAGCAGAAAGAAGATGATGGCAACTTCGATTAGCGCCAGCGCAACGAAGATTACCAAATTGAAACCGGGAGGGTTGTCCACGAATAGCGGTGGAAAAATCCCGAAACCGGGCGGCAAATGCGTTTCAGGATAAGCAAACCACGCCGCCACAAGCGGTAATACGATCGATAAAACGATCGGCCAAACCAAACCACAAACACGATGCATTACTCTTCTCCTGCTAGTTATACTTCGCGCGGTCATGTTTACGGAATTTATGATCGAGTTATTTTATTCGAGAGCAAGGTGCAAAAACAGGCGCATAGCTAGCTATGTAACTATTTTTGCAACGCAGCTATCGGATAAAATGGCCGATCAGAAAACCGAAAATGTGACCGTGCGGAGTATATGTTAGATCTAATTTTCATGATCTCCAGAACGGCTCAGCTTGCGCAAACGCTTATTTGCATACATTCGGCAATCAGCCATATGCTTAATATCTTCTTTGCCCTGAATTTCGTGGATATGCGCCGAACCGGAACTGGCGCCGGCAAACTCAAACCCACTGGCACGTAAGTCTTCAACAGTCTGCGTCAGCATCCTTTCGACCCACGGCACATCCCCTTGCTCGCAGGTAATGGCAAACTCGTCGCCGCCCAGACGGTGTGCCTGGGCAGCGTCTCCCAAGCGCTGACTTAAGTGTATAGCGAAAGTGCACAGCAATCCATCGCCACGCTCATGCCCGAACTGGTCGTTGTAATACTTGAGACCGTCCATATCGATAAAGGTCAGACTGCCATGCTGTGGCAAGTTTTCCAGCGCTAGATCCAGTGCTAAACGGTTGGGCAGACCGGTCAGGGCATCTGTGCGGGAAATGCGATTACTCAGCTCCATTTGTTCTATCGCATACTCCTTCTCACGAAAAAGCTGGGCAAACTGATACGATTGTAGCAGCGCCAGTAGCAGGATCTCTACCGACACCGAAAAAAGGCCCAGATGTTCGACATATAGGGTAAAGAAACTGAGGCTGTTAACCGAGATCGTGGTTATTCCCAACACAAAAAACGTTCCAACGGCACATAGATAAAGACGCGCAGTAACGCTACCTTTAAGCGAGCGCACTATACCGGCAATCAAACCGTAAATCAGGAACACTCCGACACCATAACGAGCAAGCTCCAGCGACCAGTTCGGCCTGGCCATCGCCAGTACAACCAGTCCGACCAGCAGTGCCAATAAAACTACTCCGACAGTGTAAAGGCGCGGATAATCGTTATGCCGAATTTTCAATAAGGACATCACGAACAGGATATAAGCGCAATTGGAAAACAAGATGGGATAGCTGATCAGATAAATCCAGTGCAGGTCGAACAGTTCCGGGAACACTTGCAGTGCCGTGCCATTGAACAACAAATTACCCAAGATGAAGGTCGAGTACGATGCTTCTGCCAAGCGTTGGCGCACCATCGCCAGCGCCGCGTAATAAACAATCAAGCCCATAAACATCCCCATACACATCAGTGTTAGGGCATTACCCGGCTTGATTGCCTGTCGGTAAGTATCCAACATATCCAGATAAGGTTGCGGCTCAGCCAGAAAGAAAGGGGAATTCAGTTCGGTCAGTAGGCGATAATGACCAGCGGGAAGGTCGAACTCACGACCATGCCGCAAGAAAAACGAATTAACCTCGCTACTCTGGATGCCACCTTGCAAATCGGCAACCGGATGTTGGTGCGCATCAAGAATGATATGGCGAAAATATCCAATGGTACTGGTATTCTTAAAATCCAGTACATGGCGGCCGGCAGTATTGATGTCGAAATCCACCTGCTGCCAAAAATGGCCTCCGGTCAACTCCACCTTAGCTACCGGCTTGAGCCCTGCAACAGCAAGATCGGTCTGCCCCTTATAAACCCAGTCCTCCGAAACTTGATACCAGAGTCCTGCAAGCTCACGCACATCGGCCATACAAGTAGATGGCCACACTATGAAGCATGAGATTGCACAAGTAATCATCCAGAGCGCCAATTTCGGAAACCTATGTTTACGGGATAAATTTGTTCTCCGTGAAAAAACCAGCACCAGCCGTAATTTGGCAGCTAACACTGAATAACCCGCCGCCATTGCTGTAGGAAATCCTGAAGCCGAGGGGGAGCTGTTCTTACAATCCAACATTATTTGTTTTTCGCATCGCTTCACGGGGTAGAAACTTATACCAAGTACTTTAACTTATCAACAGCATTCTGCCTAACCGATTTCTTGGGAGACTGTCCGAGAATGGAAAACTTACTGCGGAAAAGTTATTTTGGCCATATTTTTCGTTTAATAGAACAACTATTTACCTCAAATAATCAAAAAATCTGACTCAAAATTGCTTTCCCTCGCTACGGTTCCTATTCTCGGACAGCACACCTAGTGCTTGGAATTGCAAAAAATGACTTTTTGAAGTGGTAAATTTACTGCTAAATAAGGTTTTTTTAAATAGTTGACATGGTTAAGTTATTGATAAGGCTGTGAAATTCTGCAAATTTTATCAAAATAGTACTTGGCCTTTATTATTTATATATTTAATTTTAACTTATATATTGACTACGTTTGCGGTAGTAATATTAGATTCGTACATAAAAATAATGAATGTTTTTAGAGTCATAAAGAAAATATGCTATTGATATTGCTGTTGATATTAATGATTCTATAGACCTGCCATGAACGGATCTGTTTCTATTTTTACTATTAAATTCGATTTTTTATTTCTATATTTGCAGTTTATTGTACAATTGCATCGTAAATTTTTATGCAAAATTTTATTTAGCCAATAAAAGAATATTCAATACCATACAGAGCTTTACTAAATGGACATAATGCTTAGATACTCCAAACCTATAATCGTTAGCCAACTAGCAGTTGGTTCACTCGTTCGTAATATCTCAACACCCACACAATTGCTTTTGTTGTGTGCATTTGCCAGCCCTGTACTGGCATTGCCAGTCGTACCCGATGCCGGTTCTATCTATCAGCAGCAGCAGCAACAACCTAAAGAGCTTCCCCAACAACTTCCATCCGCAGAGCAAGATATCGTTACTCCAATCCCTAAAGCCCAACCCGGTGCCACTTTTATCGTCAAGCGGTTTCGTTTTAGTGGCGAAGTCAGCTTGGTGACAGAAGCGGAATTACAGGGTTGGGTAGCTAACGCCATCGGCAAAGCTCAGGATTTTAACAGTCTGCAAGCGCTAGTTGATCTGGTTACCTTTAATCTAAAAAAACAAGGTTGGATGCTGGCTCGCGCCTACCTACCCAAACAAGACATCACTGCCGGTATTATCGAAATCGCCATTATTACCAGCCACATCGACAGTCAGGGCGAAGCCTACAGTATCGAAACCAAAGATGGCAAGAGTGTACGCATCGACAAAGATTACCTGAAAGCCATCGCCGAACAGGCGGCCGTACCTGGTGAGGTGCTGCGGGAAGAGGATCTAAATCGCGCCATTTTGCTAATGAACGATATTAACGGTATCTCCGCCCATGCCCGGATGGAGCCAGGCCAGGCTCCTGGTAGTACCAAAGTGGTAGTAGATGTCGATGAAGCCCGATTGATTAATGGTGCCGGCTGGCTGGACAACTACGGCAACCGTTATACTGGCGAGATGCAGTCCAATATCTTGGTTAACCTTAACGACCTCAGCGGATACGGCGATAAACTCAGCCTGAAAGGCACTTACGCCAGTGGTATTTATCTCGGTAATCTTAGTTACATGACACCACTAAATAGTGACGGCCTTAATCTTGCCATAGGCTACACCGTCCTCGATTACAACATCATCCTGGATCCGGGTGAAGCCATCGGTCTTAATGGTGACTCGCAAGTGGCCAACGCGACCGTTAGTTACCCTTTCCTACGCAGTCGCACAGTCAATATCTATAGCAGTCTGGGTTATACCAATAAACGTTTGCGTGATAATTCTGACTTTGGGGTACTACGTAATAAATTCAACCAAATGGCTACTCTTGGTGTCAACGGAGATGTACTTGATCAATGGGCTGGTGGTGGTTTGTCCAACTGGGCCTTGGGCGTTACCGCAGGCGACATTGACCTCTCTGATGTCAAACAGGATGAAGCTATCGATGCCGCGACTTACCGCACCCAAGGTGCTTTTGGAAAATTCAACTACAACCTTAGCCGGATACAAAAAATACGGGAAAACGTCACCTTTTACAGTGCCTTTAGTGGTCAACAAGCAGCTAATAATCTGGATAGCGCCGAAAAAATTTATCTTGGTGGTCCCAGTGGCGTGCGAGCTTATTCCGTGTCTGAAGCCGGCGCTGACAGTGCGCAGTTGCTGAATCTGGAATTACGCTACGATGTGCCCTACATCAGTGTTCTCGGTGCCATACAGACGCAAGCCTTTTATGATCTTGGTAATGTTCAATCCTATTATGATACCAACGGCGTTCCGGTCACCAATGCCAGCGGTGACAACAGCTACATGATATCTGGTGCAGGCTTGGGTATTAGTCTGATCAAGCCCGGCTATTTCGCTATGCGCAGCTCATGGGCTCACAGTATTGGTGATAACCCCGGTCGTAGCCGCATTGGCGGCGTCAACGCCGATGGTCTTACCAGCGAAAGCCGTTTTTGGCTGCAAGGGATAGTATGGCTTTAAAATAGCGCCTGGCAGTCGATCTATGCGCTGACGTATTACTATTTCACTGTCCATAGCTTAAGAGACTGTCCGAGAATAAAAAATCGACTGCAGAAAAGCTATTTTGGTCATATTTTTCTCTCATTTTCGTTTAATAGAACAACTATTTGCCTCAAATGATCAAAAAATCTGACTTTGCTTTCTCTCGCTACGGATCCTATTCTCGGACAGCGCTCCGAGCACTAGCGGATCTAAAAATTTCTTTACACCCAATAATAGAGAACAGCCTTATGCCACACCATCATATGGTTTTAAAAACGCGCCTGGCAACTGGCCTATGCGCTGCCGCACTACTATTTTGCGGTCCGGTTCAGAGTGCTACCGGCTCTAAACCCACAACCGTTAATAATCCCTTTACACCTTCAATAGAGAATAGCCTTATGCATGCTTTACCACTGTTTTATCATGACATCGTTCAATTCGATATCGCTCAACATGGTTCGCTCAATTTTCCTGAACAACCGGACAACTATGAATTTACCGATAAAGCGAATGTTATTCCCTTAGCGGTACAGGAGCTCGCTCTGTCTATTGGCCATTATCCATTGGTATTTATACCGGGTCAGGGTAAGGAATCGCCTACGCTGGTTGCCGTGGTAGGCATAGGCGATAACCTCAACCGGTTTTTGACCGCTAATAAACAATGGCGGCCTAATACCTACATCCCTGCTTACGTCCGGCAATACCCCTTTATTGCCATTCGTAACGATGCCAATCAGGACATCCTGCTCGGTATCGATAACAATCCGGACTGGCTAAAACGCAGTGGAGGCCAATCTTTTATCGACGCTAATGGAAAACACACGCCGCGTCTGGAGCATACACTGGCTTTCGCCAGGGAATACCTGGCCTTCAACGAACGCACCCGTGCCATGGCGCAAGCATTGCAAGCCGCAGGGGTACTGGAAGAAGGCCATCTTAACTTTAATCCGCCTGACGGCGGTGAGGTTCGCGAGGTTAATGGTTTTTTAATCGTCAACGAAGCCAAGCTTAAAGCTTTGCCGGATGCCGAGCTGCTGAAACTACATCATGCTGATGCCTTAGGCTTGGCTTATGCGCAACTGCTCTCCATGGGTAATTTACAAAATGTCCTTGCCAGGCCTGATAACCTTAATCTACCTGCTGAGGTCACGCAAAAATCGACGCAGCCCAATGCCGGTTCCAAGCAAAAATACAAATCAGGCAAGAAGACCAGCTTTTAAAGGCGGGCTGTAAACCTCGCACCTCAAACCGCATACCGCATACAGTAATTTAAGGACAACCTCATGAACAAAGTCTATAGCCTCGTCTGGAACGAACTCACCCAATCATGGGTTCCTGTGTCAGAAATTGTCATGTCTCGTGGTAAGCGTGTTTCCGGTGCCTTATTACTGTCGATTTGCGGTCAATTGGCTGCGCCAGCGGCTTACGCCATAGAGCCGCCGCCCAATGCCTTGCCTACGGGTGGCCAAATTGTCAGTGGCCAGGCCGGTATCAGCCAAAATGGTGCCGACATGAAGGTACAGCAAGGCAGTGACAAACTCATAGCCAACTGGGAAAGTTTTAATATCGGCAAAGATGCCAGTGTAACTTTTGACCAGCCATCTGCCAGCAGTGCTGTCCTTAACAGGGTTGCCAGTCAAGATCCCAGTCAGATCATGGGTAAGCTCAGTGCCAACGGCCAGGTGTATATCGTCAATCCCTCCGGTGTGGTATTTGGCAAAACCAGCCAGGTTAACGTCGGCGGATTGGTCGCCTCTACGCTGGACATCAGTGACCAGAATTTTAAAGATGGCAAACTGCAGTTTAGCGGCAACAGTGCTGCCGGTGCCGTACTTAACCAAGGCCAGATCGAAGCCCTAAAAGGCGGCATGGTTGCTTTCATTGCGCCGGTGGTACAAAATCAGGGTAATATCAAAACTCCTGACGGTAACACTGTACTGGCGGCTGGCGAACAAGTCGATATCGATTTTAATGGTGCCGGCCTTGTTAGCGTGCGTGTCAACAAGGGCGCAGTTAACGCTCTGGCCGATAACCAACAACTGATCGAGGCCAACAACGGCAGCGTGATCCTGACCGCCAAAGCTATAGACAGCCTGACCAAAGCGGCCGTCAACAACAGCGGCATAATTGAAGCCAAGGGAATGACAGCACAGGGCGGGCGGATTATGCTCGATGGTGGTGATGTCACCAACAGCGGAACACTGGATGTTTCCAGCGCTACCCAAGCGGGTGGCAACATTAATGTCAGTGGCGATGCAGTGACACTGTCCGGTAGCGTTGTCGCTAGCGGTACCAGTGGAGGCCAGATCAAAGCCGATGCTACGAATACTCTACAGGTGTCAGCTACTATCGATGCTCGGGGTACCCGTGATAAGGGCGGCAGCATCGTCGCCACTGGTGAGCGTGTTGATCTGTTAGCCAGCAGTGTGATTGATGCCTCTGGTAATAACGGAGGTGGTAAGGTTCTGGTCGGTGGTGATTTTCAGGGCAAGAATCCTGAGGTTAAAAACGCCAAGATCACCAACGTTGCCAAGGGGGCAGTTATCCGTGCCGATGCGACGACAAATGGCGATGGTGGTAAGGTTATTGTTTGGGCAGATGATGCAACCCAATACCAAGGCCATATCACTGCCAAAGGTGGGGAGCAAGCAGGTAATGGTGGTTTCGCCGAGGTGTCGGGCAAGGGACGGTTGGGTTTTCAGGGCATAGTCGATTTGACGGCAGCGAAAGGTAGAACCGGGGACTTATTGCTTGATCCCCACAACATTACCATTCAATCAACTGGACAAACATTACTTTCACCATTCACCGCTACGGTTGACGATTCCATAATACAGGTTAGTACGCTGGCAACAGCGCTTGATTCAGCGAATGTCACTGTAAGTACCGGGGCAGATGGATTGCAGGCCGGAAATATTACGGTTGCCAATAATCTTGGCTGGTTCTCGACGAACAAACTGACGTTGAATGCTGCGGGTGCCATAACGATAAATCCCAGCACCAATATCCAGTCCTTTGATGGTTCGTTGGAGTTGATTGCCGGCAGCCACATTACCCAAGGCAGCCTCTCCGCTCTGCGCATTGGGGGCACAACGGGTCTTGTTTCAGGCGGCAACATCAGCCTCACCTCAGCCAGCAATCAAATGACGGGTGTTATTACCGCGACAGTCACCGGTAATATTGCGCTAAGCAATGCCATTAGCCTGGTACTGGGCAATGTCAGTGCCGGTGGGGCGGTGACATTGCTCACTGCGGCTAACTCGGGCTCCATCACGTCCAGCGGTACATTTGCCGCAGCGTCGTTGAACGCAGCAGCAGATGGCACCGGTGGCGTCAGCATTGCCGATATCAATGGGCCATTAACGGTCACCTCACTGAGTGGTGGCGGGGCTATGACTTTGGGTAATACGGATACCGGTGCCTTGATTTTTGATAGTGCCAGTGGCAATGTCATCACCGGCAACGATGCTGCTGGTGGCCAGGCCAGCGGCATCGTGACCATCACGGGCGCCAGCATTGCCCTCAATGATGCGGTACGCACCAAGGGCGGCAACATCAATTTAATTTCTACTACAGGGGCAGTGACCGCGTCCACTGGGGCAAACATTGTCACCACTGCGGACATTGACACAGGCACCGCTTCAGGTCTGGTCACCGTCACGGCGGCCACGGGTATGACTTTGAAAGATATCACCACCACTGGCGCCAGCAATACGCTAGGCGTTGGTAGTAACGCGGCGGCCGTTACCTTGACAGCCACAACCGGCGACATCAATGTCGGCGCAATCACCACCAGCGGTGGCCTGGCCGCTACGAATGCTTCCTATCCAAACCGCAACGGCGGTAACGCGGGCAGCATCATCCTGGGTGCAACGGGCAGTACCAATATTAATTTGTACGGCGATCTCAATGCGATTGGCGGCCTACCGTATGGTTTGGCCACCCAGGGTCTGGGGGGCTATATCAACCTGAAAACAGCGGTGGTGCTGATGGCCGATCGGGTTATCTCGTCAGGAGAGACCTCGGGCTATATCGACATTGATTCAACCGTAGATTCTGACGCAACTTCTCGCAGCTTGGCGGTAACGGCGGGCACAGGGAATGTGACTTTTAACGGCATTATTGGTGCAAAGGCGACCCTGAAATCGCTCAGCGTGACCAGTTCCACACGAACCGACATTGAAAAAAATGTGACCACAGATGGGGCAGCCGGAATCAGTGTTAATGCCACCAGTCAGATTCGCCTGGGGGAGGGCGATGTGGCCAACGGTTTAGGGGCCATCACGCTCAACACGTTGGCGGGCAACGGCACGGTCAGCCTTAACTCCAACTACACCTATCTGGATGATGCCACCACCTTTATACGGGGGAGCGGTGCAATCAGTTTCAGTGGTCATGTTTACAGTAACACCAGCGAGCGCAACAACCTGACGTTTGACGGTGCGGGCGGCGGGGCTGTTTCCGTGGGCTGGGACCTTGGCGGCAACGGCATCACGACCAACAGTCTCGGCGATATCCTGTTCCAGTCGGGCACCGATCTGACTGTTGGTCAGTATCTGTCCGGCAAAAGTTTTGTGGCGCTGAACAATACCGGTCGACTTAACGTTGGTTCAAATAGTAATTATAGTCAGACCTACGACGGTGCCTTGGGCTACCAAATAAAAACCACGGGTACTAAGAATAACTTCGCCGGCGACGAGTCTATTTACGTTTACGGCAACATCAGCGTCAGCAACGCTTTGGCGCCGATCAGCATAGCAACGCCTAATGGGGCTATCAGTTTTTATAGTGACGCCAATTTGACTACGGCTGGGGGTGAAGTAATCCTTAAAGCGGGTGGTGGCGCATTGACGTTGGGCACCGACACCGACATCACCACCAACAATGGTCGTCTCACGCTAACGGGAACAAGCATCACACAATCGCCAACCAATAGTGTGCTCAATAGTGGCAGCGGCAAGATTCGGATTGATGGTGGTGGCGCGGCGGTTTCACTCTACGGGAGGTTGATTTCGACTGACAACGATTCCAACGGTACGCCCTCTATTTTGGTGACTAACGTTGACGGCGGTGGCAATGCCGCTCAGTTCCGTTCTGTGGAAACCCAAACCGGTACCTTCCAAATAGGGTTGATTGCGGGCGATGCCAATCTGGCAGCCGCACAGACGCTTGGCAGTTCCGCGAATCTTGCACTCACCACCGCAGAGATTCGCCTGCTGACGGCAAAAGTGATCAAAATTACCAGTATTGGCAATGATGCGGGTCTGACTTTTACGGTTACCGGCACTGCGGCTAACGGTAATGTGCTGGTCGAGACTCTTTCTGGGGCTAACGCGGGTTCGGTGACAACAACGGGTCTCTTCAAAAATATCACCAGCATTGCCACTAGTGGCGCTACGGCGGGAAATGTCAGCGTCGGGCTGGCTGCGAATGATGCAGTGAGTGGGTCGCTATATCAATATGTCAATGGGAGCTACAGTGACAACCAGATTGACATCAAGACCTTGTCGGCAGCTACCACTGGCTCTATTTCGATCACCAGTGCCGCAAACGTGATCGATCAGTTGGGTAGTTTCGCAGTCGGCAGCAGCCTTGATGTGCGTGCCAAAGGCCGGGTGACAGGTATGGCCTTGACGGGCGACGTGACGGCAACAGCCGTTACCATCATGACCGGAAATGGGGCGCTGGTGCTGGGCTCTCGTAATATCACCGCCACCACTGGGGATATGATCCTCCAGGGCAAGGGCCTCACGCAAGATACAGGCTCCCTTATATCCGGCACTGGTCTTATCACAATTTGGGGTAGTGACTACTCCAGTCTAAGTCAACGTGGCAATGTGACGATGGCTGGATCGATTGTTTCTACGAGTACCAATGTAAGTGCAGTGACCTTGGCGGATCTGGTTAACCTGACACTGCCAAATATTACCATTGGCAGCAGTGGTGCCCGGGGTGGTTTGCGACTGGGCAACCACGAACATAATGGCGTTGATTACCGTAGGGTTTACGGTGTTATTGGCCAGACTGCTGGTACTGATATAAAAACAGGTGCGCTCGATATTCGTCAGTTGGATGGTTCCGGTGTCGTTAATCTGTCGGTGACCACTAACGAAATTCAAACGATTGGCTACGTTGAACGCGGTGGTGCCATCACCATTTATGACAAGGACACTGAAGCGAACGGATTGGCCATGAGTAACTTCTCCAATGGTGGTTATAGTAACCTGTTGACGGCTACGACTAAAGGTGCGATGACAATGTCTGGTTACATGTATGGCGCAGGCGTGCAATTGAGTTCGGGTGCTGCGGGCATCACCAGTTCGGCTGACATTCGGGCTGATTTTGGTGCCAGCGGCGATTTGATCCTCGACGCTGGCGGCGGCAACATTACGTTGACCAACCGCCTCTATAACAATTCGCTTGGTAAAAATATTGTCATTCAGAACGCCAATAATGTTCAACTTCAGCGGGTTGAGATATATAACACCGGCAAGCTGATTCTTGGCGGCGCACTGACGGGTACTGCCGGAGCGCTGACCGGTAACGTTACCCAGACCAGCTATATAAGTGCCAATAGCGATTCCGTAAGCCTGACCGGTTTGGTAAATGGAACGGTAACGCTAAACAACACGAACCAGCTTTACCGCATTGGCGATTTCACTTCTGGTGGAAGTTTCAGCGTTTACAACCAGGATCGTAATCTGATTGTTAACGGGGCTCTTATTTCCAACACCGGTGGTGCTAGTGTTAGGAGTACAAACAATTCTCTGACGGTCGGTGCAACTGGTTCAGTCACAGCCACAGCCGGCGATGTAAGCCTCTACAGTTATAACAGTCTTACGGTCAGCAGTGGTGCCACGGTTGCCGCCAACACAACAGGAAAATCGGTTGTGCTGACCGGGAGTGACGGTGCTTATGGTTACACCCTCGATATTCAGGGAGCAATTTCCGCTGGAAGTGGCGGTATCACGGTAACCTCGTCTAAGGGCTATGTCAGTACCAGCGGCGGCGGCACACTGACCACTACCGGTGCTGTGACCATTGCTTCCGCATCTAACTATACAAATCAGAATACCAACTACACGACGACGATCAACGCTGCGGTTTCAGCGGGCGTTGGCGGTAACAATAATATCACCATCAATTCCGCCGGCAGCTTTAGCAATAACAGTAGCGGCACGTTATTAGCGACAGGTTCGTTGGCCATCAAGACCTATTGGGATGGCACCAACAAACGCAACTTGACACTGGCCGGCAATGTCACTGCGGGCAACGATGGCATCAAATTAACCTCTAGCGGCACCATTAATCAGACTGGCGGTATCCTTTTCACTAGTGGTACGTTGTCGGGTGCCAATCAAAGCGGCGGCACACCCAGCTCAGCTTTGCCATCAGCGCGTGGCGCAGTCACACTGACTGGCAACAACGTCATCACCAACCTTGGTCCCTTCTATCTTTATGACGAAGCGCAAGTGGCCTTCAGCGTCAATGACGTCAGTGGTGGCCTGACGCTGGCCGGTACCATTGAGAACTCGCATGGCGCTATCAACATCAGCACCAAAGGCGGGTTTCTTGATCTGACCGGTTATGACGTTTATGCAGGGGGAATGGCCACTGGGGGCGCCAGCGTTGCCTTGACAGGTCAAGGTATTAACCAAGGTTTTGGTAGCGAGATTACAACCACAGGAGGTGCCACTGGCTCAGCCCGCACAGGCACAAACGGCGGCGGCACTATCACCCTGACCGGTCACGATGGCACCGCGTCGGGCACCATTTCGCTGGCCGGCTCCGTGCAGACGGCCAACGCAACGGCGACCGCGATCACCATCCGGGGTACCAGCGATCTGGTGCTGCCCAGTATCGTTGCCATCAGCGGCGGTCTGGTCTTGGGCGACGACACAGCCACGATCGGCCGAATCACGGGCAACATCACACAAAGCACTGGTACGAGCCTTGACATCAACACACTGAAAGTCGGTACGGCGATCAACGCCATCGGCGGATCGGCCGTGCTGGCCAATATCGGTAACAAAATCGTTCAGTTGGGCGCGGCCAATATCAGTGACGTTGCCGACACTCAGTACGACCTTGATATTTATGACTCGACCAATGGTTTGATCTTAACGCAAGACCTTGTCAGCGCTGGAGGTATTCGTGTTCGCACGCTAAAGAGTGGCGGTGGTTCATCAGGTGTCTTTAACCTGGGTGCCTTGAACGTTCTTGGCGCAGGCGATATCTACCTCGGCGGCGAAAGTGTCGCGCAGGCCGCAGGCTCAATCATCAATGCTGACAGTAAGGGGGCCTTGGCAATCGGAGGAAGCATTCGTATTGACGGTGGTGGTGCCAACAATATTAGCCTCCTGGGGGCATTGACCACGGATAACGCCAGCAGCACAGCGATTCAGATCGTCAATGCCAGCAATCTTACCTTCAATTCGATTTCGGCCACCCAAGGCACGGTTGCCTTGGGTATCCCTGCCAATACGGATGGTGTGTCGACAATTGCCAAGCCACTTACCGGAACTATTGCGGGCAACGATGTTAGTAGCGTTATTTCTGCCCAAACCTTGAGCGGCAATGCTGGTATCGTCACGCTGAACAAGACCAACATCGATAACCTGGGCACCTTTACCACCACTGGCGCGTTGACACTCAAAGATCAGGGTGGTGCGGGTACGGCGGGTCTGAAGTTCACGGGTAATGTCACTGTGGGTGGCACAACAGAAATTCAGACGACCAATGGACTCTTGGATTTTGATGTCTACAACCTGGATGCTAGTGGTGGCACTGGCTATGGCATTACTTTGCGTGGTGTTGGTGTTTCTCAGCAAGTTGGTTCGCGTATTAAGTCAACCACTGCCGATATTTATGGTGGTGTTGCAAATATCGACCTGTTCAGCGTCCTTAATGATTTTAGCGGCCAAGTGACACTCAACTCGACTGGTGCTCAAGTTAGTCTCCAGGACGCTAATCAGCTCAGTATGAATGCCCTCACGGGCAAGCTTGCCCCCACAACATCTATCAAGCTTTGGGCTGGCTCGTCTTTAGTACTGACACCTGAAGACATTACCAATACCAGCGGTAGCATTGAGCTCAGCTCCCTTGATGGCAATCTTTCTACCCCTGGAAACTTGACTACGACTGGCGGAAACATCGTTCTCTATGCGGCGACGACAACGACAACCGGAAATGTACAGGTAAACAACGCCATCACTACCGGTTCCGGCAATGTGACCATTAATGCAGAAAAAGAGGTTAATCTTTCCAAGAGCATTATTTCAACCAGCGGCAATATTGGCGTTAGTGGTGCCACTATTACCCACTCCACAGGAGCCCCAGGCACTCCTTTGACGTTACAGACGGGCAGTGCCGGCACAATTACGGTTGTCGCCAGTGGCACTGGCGGTTTCGTGATGGGTCAGTATTACCGTTACCAGTCTAATCTCGGTGCCATATCCATTACCTCTGGCGGTACGGCTGATCTTGCAAATATCACGACCAATAACACGCTGACGGTAGATGCCATCGGCCTGGTGCAGCAGGTGGGATCAGGATCGGTCCTTTTGGCGGATGCGCTGCGCGTGACGACTGCCAACAATGGCGCTATTACGTTGACCAACGTCAGCAATGATCTGAACAAGGTTAAGTTGCAGAGCCGTAACCCGGCCAATAATAATGTTGGCTCCGGCGTGATTAGCTTTAACGATGTCGATGATTTTGCGGTTAGTCAGATCAGTACTGCCGGCGATGTCTCCTTGACAGCCCATGGCGCGATTACAACGGATGCTACGATTTTCGGCGATGGTACCGTGGTAGCGAATGCGTTAACAGCGAAGACACTTAATGCCACCGGTTCAGATATTCTGCTCACCGCAGCGGCCAATGACATCAATACATTGACTCTGAAGGTGCGTAATGCTGACGATTCGGCCATTGCCGGCAACACCACAGGTCCGGCTGGTACGATTCGATTCACCGACAGCGATGGATTCTCCATCAGCAGTATTGAAACGGGCGGTAGCAGTATCCTTACTGCAGGCGCTACGGTAGTCCAGACCGGGGCGGTGGTTTCAGCCAAGCTGGGTCTGTCAGGCACCGGTTCCTATACCCTGAACTCAGCCACCCTAGGTACGCCGATTAATCAGATCAGCACCTTTGCCTCGGATGCAACAGGCGCTGTTAATTTATCCAGTTATTTGGATTTAACGATTGGCGCAGTGAATCCAACCGGAATCACGACTAATGGCGCCGATATTACTATTCTAGCGCCATCTATCAATTCGACCGGGTATACCATTGATACGCAGAGTAGTATCGCCAGCACTGCTGGTGGTTCGGTGACTTTGACCACAACCGGTATCACAACTGCAGGCAATCTCACTGTTGGTAATATCCTTACCTCAGGTAGTGCTGCTGCCGGATCCACTGGTAGTGGCGGCGGTTCGGCGGGTAATATCACACTGACAGCTACTGGCGATACACTCAGCCTGGACGGAACCATTACCGCGCGCGGTGCATTGGGCGACGGAGCCGGTGTTACTGGTGCCGATGGCAAAGTCAAGTTGACAGCTTTATCTGGTGCGGTTAGCCAGCTTAATGGTACCAACCAAATCGGTGCGGGCTTGTTGTTGGTCAATGCTTTAAATACTTCAAATCTGCTCAATACCAGTAATGCCGTGGCTCAGGTGGCCGCCAAGATAAACGGTGTAGGACAGAATTTCACCTATCGTAGTGGCTCCAACTTTGGTGTCGGCGGTGGAGAAGGCGGCGTCAACGGCATCACTACACAAGGTGGATTTGTCGATATTGGTAGCAATGACGTTGGGGTTTCTGCCACAGAAGTCATTATCACCAAGGGTGGGGCTTTTTCGGCGACTGGGGTGCGTAGCTTTAATTCCTCCGGCGTTACGATTTCGACGGCCGGGGACATCACTTATTCCAGTGGTACTTACAAGAATGGTGGCACCATTACCATTGCAACCACCGCTAACAGCGGCGCCATTGATACGGGCACGTTAATCTCTAGCGGGGATGTAAATAATGCGGCCGATGCAACGGCAGGCTCGATTACTCTGAATGCTAACAGTATCCTCACGATACGCTCGACAACGGCGCAGGGTAAGGGCACGGGCATCGGTGGTGCGGTTAGCTTGACCGGCTCCAGCGTGAATATTTCAGGCTCTGTAGACACCAGCTCCACCGCTGCCGCAGGCGGATTTATCCAGATCAACGGTCCAGCCGTGATCGTTGGCGGCGACCGAGTCCTGGCAACTGGTTCGGGTGCCGGTAATATCAGTTTTACCAATAGCCTGAACAGTGATAGTACCGCTCGTGGCTTGACTCTCACCGCAGGTACGGGGGATATCTCATTTGCCGCTGCAGTTGGTAACAATTCAGCGCTTGGGGCGCTGAATATCGTGTCAGCCAAAGATGTTACCGTAAATAGTACGGTGAACGCTGCCAGCTTGACGCAACAAGCCGGTACTGGCAGCACGACTCTGAGTGGCCCTGTAACGCTGTCCGGTAATATGATTTTTACCGGTAACAATCTTGCTGTGAATGCGGGCGTAGGTGCCGGTGGTTATGTGCAAGTCGGCAACGCGGGTTTGTTTAGCACCGCAGCTGCTGGCGACATAACGGCGACTGGTGGTTTCACTCAGAATGGAATCGGTGCCAACCAACTGGCCGGCAACATCAATACTACCAATACTAATATTAACTTTGCCACTGCCGTTGCACTCACTGGCGATGTGTTAATGGGTACTGACACGGGGATTGGAAACATCGTATTTGCCAATACAGTGGACAGTGATAGCACCGCGCGTGATTTGACCCTGTCTTCGGGTACGGGTAACGTAACCTTCAGCGATATCGTCGGTGGGTTACATGCCCTTGACGTATTGACAGTAAACAGCGCTGGCTTGACAAAGTTCAGTGCAGCCGTATCAGCAACCTCGCTCACCACTGACACGGCGGGTACCGTTCAAGTCAATGGTCAAACGGTTACCACTACCGGAACGCAGACATACAACGACGCGCTCACGCTGGGAAATAACACCACATTAACGGGTTCGATCATCACCACGAATGGCACTGTTGGAGGCGGCAGCCATAGCCTACATGTTATTGGCGATGCCGTATTTGGTAATCAAGTAACAGATATCGTTACCGGCTTGACCACCCTTGAGGTGACTGGTGCTACGATCATAAATACCGACACGGTTAACAGCGCCGATGCGCAGACCTATACCGGTGCCGTAACGCTGGGTACCAGCACCACACTGACGGCGACGGACGATCCAATCCTGTTCAGCAGCACCGTCAATTCCTCGGCCTCTGCGGCCAATGCACTGACTATTAACGCTGGCATTGGCGCGGTGACCTTCACTGGTGCGGTAGGTGGCGCGGCGAATGGCACGTTGGGCGCGTTGGCAGTCAACAGCACCGGGGCGACTATATTTAATGGCGCCGTTACAGCAGCCAGTGTTATCACCAATGTGGGCGGCACGGTAGCAATTAATGGCGGTGCAATCACCACGTCCGGCATTCAGACCTATGGCGAGAATGCCACGTTGGGAGCTAACACCATCCTAAGCGGTGCAGGCATTACCTTTACGGGTTCGCTCAAATCCGATGGCACCAACCGTAGCTTGGCAGTCAACGACAGCGCTACCACCACGTTTACTGGCGCGGTGGGCAGCAGTACGATTGGCGAGAAACTTGCCAGTTTGACTACAGATGCGGCTGGTAACACAGTCATCAACGGCGGAGCAATCAGTACCACGGGCACACAGGCCTATAGTGACAATATTACCTTGGGCGCTAACACCACGCTCAGCGGATCTACCATTACTACGCATGGCACGGTTGCAGGCGGTACGCATAGTCTGGCTATCGCTGGCGATGCTGTGTTCGGCGATGCAGTAACAGATATCGTTACCGGCCTGACCACCTTGGCGGTTAGCGGCACGACCTTGGTTAACACCAATGCAGTGACCAGCAGTGGCACTCAAGGTTATAGTGGTGCAGTGACACTGGGAGCTGACACCACCGTCAGCGGCTCGGGTATTACATTCACTGATATAGTCAAATCAGATGGTATTAACCGTAGCTTGGCAGTCAACGACAGTGCTACCACCACGTTTGGTGGCGCGGTGGGCAGCGGTACGATTGGTGAGAAACTTGCCAGTCTAACTACAAATGCACTTGGCACTACAGCCATCAACGGTGGCGCGATCACGACTACGGGCGCACAGACCTTTGGCGACAATATTACCTTGGGCGCTAATACCACGCTCAGCGGATCTACCATTACTACAAATGGCACGGTTGCAGGCGGTACGCATAGTTTGGCTATCGCTGGCGATGCCGTGTTCGGCAATGCAGCAACAGATATCGTTACCGGCCTGACCACCCTGTTAGTGAGTGGCACCACAGCCATTAACACCAACACCGTGACCAGCAGTGACACCCAAGGCTATAGTGGTGCAGTGACGCTGGGGTCTGATACTACTATCAGCGGCTCGGGTATTACATTCACTGATATAGTCAAATCCGATGGTACCAACCGTAATCTGACCGTAAACGACAGTGGGACTACTGCATTTATTGGCGCGGTGGGCAGCAGCACATCGGGTGAGGAACTTGCCAGCCTGACTACGGATGCGGCTGGTAACACAGCCATCAATGGTGGCGCGATCACGACCACGGGCGCACAGACCTTTGGCGACAATATTACCTTGGGCGCTAATACCACGCTCAGCGGATCTACCATTACTACCAATGGCACGGTTGCAGGTGGTACAAATAGTCTGACTATCACTGGCGATGCCGTGTTCGGTAATGCAGTAACAGATATCGTTACCGGCCTGACCACCTTGGCGGTGAGCGGCACCACGGCGATCAACACCAACACGATTACCAGTGCCGATGCACAAACCTATACCGGCGCAGTGACGCTGGGCACCAGCACCACACTGACGGCGACGGACGATCCGATCCTGTTCAGTAGTACTGTCAATTCCTTGGCATCTGCGGCTAATGCACTGACGGTGAATGCAGGTAGCGGCGCGGTGACCTTCACTGGTGCGGTAGGTGGTGCAGTGAATGGCACGTTGGGCGCGTTGGCGGTCAACAGCACAGGTGCGACCAAATTCCAGTCCGCCGTTACGGCAGCCAGTGTCGTCACCAATGTGGGTGGCACAGTTGAAATCAATGGCGGTGCAATCACTACGTCCGGCATACAGAGCTATGGCGAGAATGCCACCTTGGGGGCCGACACCACCTTAACCGGTGCAGGTATTACCTTTACGGGTTCGCTCAAATCCGCTGGCACCAACCGTAGCTTGGCCGTCAATGACAGTGCTACCACCACGTTTGGTGGCGCATTGGGCAGCGCAACGGCGGGCGAAGAACTTGCCAGCCTGACTACGGATGCGGCTGGTAACACAGCCATCAACGGTGGCGCGATCACGACCACGGGCGCACAGACCTTTGGCGATAATATTACCTTGGGCGCTAACACCACGCTCAGCGGATCTACCATTACTACAAATGGCACGGTTGCAGGTGGTACAAATAGTCTGGCTATCACTGGCAATGCTGTATTTGGTAATCAAGCAACAGATATCGTTACCGGCCTGACCACCTTGGCGGTTAGCGGTACGACCAAGATCAACACCGATACGATTACTACGACCGATAGCCAGAACTATGCTGGTGCGGTAACGTTGGGGACTACTACTGATCTAACTAGTGGCAACGCAATCGGCTTTGGAAGCACTGTTGATGGCGATGGGGTAAGCTCTCGCAGCCTTCGTCTGACTTCGGGTAACGCGGCGGGGCAAAACTTTGTTGCAGCCGTGGGTGGTATCCATGCCTTGGATATACTGCGTATTGAGTCTGCCGGGGTTGTTACCCAAGGTGGCTCTGCGCCCATCATGGCCGCTAAACTGGCGATCAAGTCAGCAGGCAATGTCACAATGAGCCATGTTGGAAACAATATTGATGTCCTGGCAGCACTGTTGTCCGGCGATGCTGCTCTTGTCTTTGTAGACGTGAATGGCGTTGAGATAGGTAAGATTGATAGTGGCGCTTTGCAGATAGTTGGTATTTCTGATGGGGCTGGCGCGTCTAATGTATCCATCAAGGTGGGTGGTGCGCTGACTCAAGCAATTAATTCACCAATTTTAATCAATGGCAATCTGACGATTGATTCCACGGCCTACGACGCAGCTGATGTGGCGCTGCAGAATATAGCAGCAACGGGCACCAAGCTTGACAATAGTTTGGTGGCGGGTGATTTTGCGTTGAAAAGTACCGGTGACGTGACTCAAAAGGCTGATGCCAATGGTGCTGGCGTTGATGCCTACTTGCAAGTAGGCGGCAGCTTTGACCTCACGGGTACTGGCCAATTTATTCAGGGTAACTCGCCTGATAACTTGATTGGTGGTGGGTCGGCAACCTCAGCGGCCAATGAAATCCGGCTGTTTGGTGTAATTACTCTCAGCATGAATGTCGACGGTGACCTAGTTGCATCTGCTGACAATGGAACATTGATAAACACGGCATCGATTTTGGCGGCTAATCTGGCAGCAGGTATCACAGTGGTCAGTGATGCTGGCGGCAAGGGTATTACTGCAGTGAACAACGGCGCAGCGATTACTTTGGGTGAGGCCAATAGCATTGGTGGTTTGGTTAAGATCACTACTCAGGGTACCTATTCGAATTCGGGCATCGCGGTTGCCACTGGTATTCTGCAGGGTAGTGCGGTCAATCTGGCATCGGCCAACTTCCTGGTTCAGGAAAGCGCCACGAATGCCGCTTCCGTGATCAATGGTGCCGGCAAGTTGAATTTAAGCAACGCTGCCAATATCTTCTCGGGTACTGTGTCAGCCACGGCAATTGGTATGGATGTGCACTTGCGTGAAGGTACGCCACTTGTACTGGGGAATATTAACGCAAGGAATGTAATTGTTGAACTGGATAGTTCGACTAGTAGTTTGGCCATTACCCAGGCAAGCAATACTATCGTGCAAGCGGATTCTTTGCTGTTGCGTAATGCGGGTGCGGTCACGCTGAACAATGCCAATCGAGTTGGTATTTTGGCAGCCACTCTGAACGGTGGCCTGGCGTTTACCAACAACCAGTCGCTGTCGGTCGGTACTGCCAGTGCTGTCGATGGCATTGCGGTGGGTGCCAATAGCGTGGCACTGCACACAACAAGCGGCAACCTGATGCTGAACAAGGGTATTTCAGTAAATGGAGCTGCGGATATCACACTGGCATCGGCTGCCAATTTTATTAACAACGTCGGGGCATCAGCTTTGACGGTAGGCACCGGTAATTGGCAAGTCTGGTCAACAGCACCCGCTAGCGACACTCTAGGTGGCTTGAGTTCCAACTTCAAACAGTACAACGCAATTTATGGCTCATCCAGCGTTCTGGGTACTGGCAATGGCTTGCTGTACGCCTTGGCACCTGAACTGACTGTTACGCTCACGGGAACCGTAGCACGTGCCTACGATTCATTTGCTATTGCAACGTTGACTCAGGATAACTACAGCGTATCCGGGCAGGTAGCTGATAGCGGTGATGCCGTGATATTAAGCACAGCCGGTACTTTTAACAGCAAAAATGTTGGTGTAGCCAAAAATATCACGGTAAATCCTCTTATTATGTCAGCGAGTTCTGGAGCCGTTGCAGTCTACGGTTATCAACTTGCGGCTGGTTCGACTGCACTCAGTGCCAATATCGGCAATATTACTAAAGCCACCATCAGTGCAGTGACCGGGATCACGGCGGATGACAAGACGTATAATGGAACGACTGCTGCAACGCTCCAATCTGGTTCAGCTGGATTTACAGGGATGTTCACGAATGATGTGCTGACAGTAGCCAGCGGTGCCACTGGAGTATTCTCCAGTGCAAATGCCAACATCACCCCGACTGTCGTCAATATTTCAGGCATTAGCTTAGATGGTACGGATGCGGGCAATTACATTTTGTCAACTACTACTGCGAGTACAAATGCGACCATCAACAAGGCCGCTTTAACGCTTGGTACCAGTGCTGTAACCAAGACGTACGATGGCTCGTTGGCAGCAGCGGGTACGGCAATTGTCACGAGTGGCATGCTGTATACCAACGCCAATAACAGTACGCTTGACAGCCTCAGTGGCGGCACGTTTGCCTTCACCAATGCCAATGCCGGCACCGGCAAGACGGTAACGACAGATGCAGTGACGGTGAACGACGGCAACTTGGGTGGCAACTACACGGTCAGCTACGCCAACAACGCGGCGAGTATCATCGATAAAGCCACTTTAA
>NZ_JAOEGU010000139.1 GCF_025583945.1 Methylobacter psychrophilus | reverse complement strand
GTTAGGCTATTTTTTCAGTAGTCTTTTTACCCGTCCTGGATCGCTGCGTTAAGCGGATAACGCATAATCAGCTTTGCAAAAATATGAAAAGGTTTAGAATGCAAACGACAACGCAAGAAATACTGCACCATGATGCGGTAGAAAACCTACTGAGGAACAGCCCTGTCAACACTGTGTAACCCTTATTTTCATTGACTAGAAGAACTATTGCTCTCAAATGACTCAAACACTGGCTTTAACATCGCCTTCCCTCGCGACGCTTCCTATTCTTGGACCGACGGCTACCGATACCAAGACAATCATCCTCATTATTGACGATGCCTCGGAAAGCCTGACGATGTTAAGTGCGTTATTACGCCCACACTATCGGGTACTGGCGACAACGACGGGGGCAAGTGGTTGCCGCATAGCGGGCAGAGCGCCTAAACCGGATCTGATTTTACTGGATGTTATGATGCCGGACATGACCGGTTACGAGGTACTTAAGCACTTACGCGACAATCCTAAAACCGGTGACATTCCGGTTATTTTTCTTACTGCTTTGGCTAATACGGGTGATGAAGAACTTGGCCTGCAACTTGGCGCTGCCGATTATATCATCAAGCCCATCATACCGGCTGTAGTGCTGGCCAGAGTGCATACCCAACTTGAAGCCAAATTGGCGCGTGACTGGATGAAAGACCAGAATGCCACCCTGGAAGCCGAAGTTGCCCGGCGTATGACCGAAAACGATTTCACCCAGCGGGTCAGTATTCAGGCACTGGCACGTCTGGCCGAAATCCGTAATGAAGAAACCGGCAATCACCTTTTACGCACCCAGGGCTATATCCAGCGCCTGGCCACTGGCTTAATCCGACATCCCCGTTTTGCTGCCACGCTGACTGACCACTATATCAATCTGTTATACCGATCGGCACCGCTGCACGATATTGGTAAAGTTGGTATTCCCGATCATATTCTGCGCAAACCCGGCAAACTTAACGCCGCTGAATGGGCCATCATGCAAACCCACGCCAAGTTAGGTAGCGACGCCATTGAGCAGGCCGAACAGGATATTAATATACACTTGGCATTTCTCACGTTGGCCAAAGAAATCGCCCACTGGCACCACGAAAAATGGGATGGTAGCGGCTACCCTGACGGACTGGCACAAGAGGATATTCCTGTGTCTGCTCGCCTGATGGCTATTGCCGATGTTTTTGACGCACTAATTTCAGCCCGTACTTACAAGCCGGCAATGCCCTACGCGCAAGCCCGCGATATTATTGCCGCCGGGCGCGGCAAGCACTTCGATCCAGACATGACCGATGCTTTTCTGGCCGGATTTGATGATTTCGTCGCCATCGCCGAGCGTTATCGTAACCTTGACAGCAAACCTAAACGCCACCCGGTAATCCCTGACCCAACCATCCAGACCAGGACATAGTCATGACGACTCGTAAGGACAACAAAAAAAATGCCACGAAAGCTTCCGGCGACGCCAAAACAAGCGACGCACAAGCCATAAAACCAACCAGC
>NZ_JAOEGU010000138.1 GCF_025583945.1 Methylobacter psychrophilus | reverse complement strand
ACTCGATGTTCAAGTTTTTAAGCTTAGAAAAACAGCAGGAAAACGAGTAAGCCAATCAGTGTTAGAATTGGACGTATTTCAACAGCATGTTGATGCACGAACCTGCGCACTTTATAAAAAGTTTTGTCACTGATTTAGATGAGGCTCTGGGAAAGCTAAAGCCCACGGCTAAACTGACGCCACTACAAAAGATTTGGTTGGGATTTTGTTTGACGGGAATATTGCTGACCAATTCGGTGTGCTGGGCCAAGTTTGAACGTGCGAGCTTGGGAGAACGCAAGATTGCCGCACTTTCGTGGATGTTTCGCGAAGCAAAAATAGCCTGGGATTATTTGCTTTTGGTAAGTGTGACATTGGTTTTGAAGCGACACGGGATTACTGAAGGCGTACTAGTTCTTGATGAATCGGATCGAGCACGCTCAAAGCGAACCAAGCGAATTTATGGCGTTCATAAACAAAAACACAAGGTTTCAGGGGGCTATGTCAACGGACAGACGGTGGTTTTATTATTGCTGGTCACGCAGACTGTCACGCTTCCGGTAGGCTTTGCTTTTTACCGACCCGATCCGGCGCTAACGGCATGGAGTAAGGAAGATAAACGCTTGAAAAAAGCGGGCATGGCGAAAAAAGATCGCCCTGTTCAGCCTGTACGCGATAGTCGGTATCCAACAAAAACACAACTTGCTTTACGACTGCTACAAGCCTTCAAGGATGCCCACGGCGATATAAAAATCAAAGCCGTGTTGGCTGATGCCTTGTACGGTGACGCGAGTTTTATGGATACCGCTTCACGGATATTTGATATTAACCAGGTTATCAGCCAGTTACGCGAGAACCAGATCATTGAATATAGAAGCAAGAAAAGGAATTTAAAGGACTATTTCAATACCATCAACAAAGGCGTAGAGGTGACTTTGCGTGTGCGTGGCGGTGAAGAAGTTAAAGCGACCGTGAGTAGTGCGCGATTAAAAGTGCTTGCGCATGGCAAAAAACGCTGGGTCGTTGCCCTGAAATATGAGGGCGAAAGCGATTATCGCTATTTAGTGGCCACCGATATGACGTGGCGCACCATGGATATTATTCAAGCCTACACGTTAAGATGGCTTGTAGAGGTTTTCTTTGAGGACTGGAAGCTTTATGAAGGATGGGGGCGTGAGGCCAAACAATTGGATGAAGAGGGATCAAGCCGTGGCCTGATTCTGAGTCTGTTGCTTGACCATTGCCTTCTCCTTCACCCAGAGCAGACGGCCCGTATAGAAAACAAACTGCCCGCGTATACCGTAGGCAGCCTGCAAAGAAAGTCTCAAATGGATGTGCTGCTCGAATTTATCAAAACATTGCTGGAGCACCAGAATCCAGCAGAGAAACTTAAAGAATTGGCTGTACTTGTTGACGATGTTTTTCAGTTAATGCCTTCCGGCAAGCATATGGTTGGTAGAGATTTAGGCCGACTGGAACCGACTGCTTCGCTACAGTACCGTGCTGCTGGATGATTTGCCAAAAATAAGAATGTAAAGAGTTTAAAAACTTGAACATCGAGT
>NZ_JAOEGU010000137.1 GCF_025583945.1 Methylobacter psychrophilus | reverse complement strand
AAAGCTATCTGGATTGGTTCGACAAGCTACCGTCAGCCATAATAGGGCGCAGCATGCAGGAACTGTTAGGCGAGCACCAATTCAACAGTAAAGCACCTTATATTCAAGCGGTCTTGGCTGGTGAAAACAATACCGTTCGGCATGATTATTGAATAGCATTAATAATCACCACCAAGTCAGGGGTTAAAGGTTTAAGCAATAGATTTTGAATGCACGTTATCCAATGGATACTCATTTTCCAGAATGTTTTGAGTTTTTCGCCTAAAAGTGTAACGATTCCGCGAGCAGGTGTACGCGATGCGTGTCTTTCCTGGTGTCTAGCAGTGACTTTTTTAGTAGAATTAGCGGATTCTTGTCGTTGATTCAAATTTTGTTTGAAGTGGACCATAAGCAAATAAACGATAAGGTAAAGATAAAACTGAATTGCTACACCGCGTTCACTATGAGACCCAGATGTAACGCATTGAAAGTACGCTTGATGCAACGAAAAAACAATTCGATCTGCCAGCGATAGGCGTAAAGCATGATAATTTCGCCCGTTGTTAAATCCAAACGATTGGTAGTAATCCGATAGGTTTCATCGTAAGCAACAAAAGTGACGAGACGATAAGTAGCCTTCTGTTTATCATTTGAGAAACTAATGAGTGAGTCGGATACTTCGGAAAAAAAGCACTGCCACTTATCAGGAACAATAACCGTTAAGTTTTCTATGACCGCATATTTGATGTTGATTTTTATGCGAATGATAAAAAAGGCTTGTAAGCTTACAATTTGCTGAAAAACAGCAAAGGAGACATAACCCCTATCGGCAATATAAGTAACTCCTGCCTCAAGCATAGCGAGCAGTGCTTTTTTTTCATTGCCATTAGCATCGGTACTAAAAAACTGCACAGGAATCATGCGATTTAATTCAAAAGCCAAGTGCATTTTAATGGCATTATTTGTCGACTTGTAACAGGCCCATGCCATTGTGCTGAAGGCATGAAATATTGAGCCATCGACTAAAATAAAGCGCCCTAACGCTGTAATTTCGGGCACTTCTAAAAAATTCAACTGCTCAATCAAGGTGAGAAAAATTCGCTGGAATAGCTTGGCGTCATAACGAATCAAGGCCTCGGAGTACATAGACGCTGAAGCCTGAACCAATTTAAGATCTAATGCCTCTGGGGAGGTTTTAATGTCCGTTACCAAGAGGGCAATAGAGGGGATTTTTTTGATAATAGCGTAAACCAAATTCATCGTTAAAAAATATAGCGATAGCTTATAAATTAAGCTGTCGCCATGCAGTTGATCGGCCTCTTTTTTAAGTATGGTTTGCAATGGGGCAGTTAGGTTATTGAATATTGTTTCTATAGTCATCTTTACGCTAAAACTTATAAGCGTAGCTGATTTTTAAATTTAGCAATATTTATGCCGAACGGTATTGTGGTGAAAAACAACTTTTCGAAGCCGAACAGACCAAGTTAGATGGTAGCGTTCATGCAACGTTGGTCAACTACCTACCCGATTTTAATGTCCAAAGACAGGTCATCGGCTTCTTTGCCTTGGCAAGTGACGTCACATCAATCAAGGCTGCAGAACTTGAACTCAAGCTGGCCGCCAGTGTTTTTGAGA
>NZ_JAOEGU010000136.1 GCF_025583945.1 Methylobacter psychrophilus | reverse complement strand
GCTATGATTTCGTTCATGGTCAGTTTGGGTGCGAATGCTCTGTTAGAAGCGGTATTCTACCTTCTCTGACCTTTCTCTTTCCTTCGATATCTATAAATTACTCATGCCAATTGGCGAAGGTATTGTTCACTGAAAGTATTTAATATCTAAATGAAAACTAGAATTTATTATTGCCTAAGCATTTCGTTTTTACTGATCATTTTCAGTGGTTGCACAACGCTTAATACAGAGCTGTCTATTCCGGAAAAGGAAATGCCGGCAAGTTTCCAAAATCAAAAAAATAGCGCCACTATTGCAAGCATCAACTGGCGACAATACTTTACTGATACGCTGTTGCTAAAGTTGATTGATACCGCCATAACAAACAACATGGATTTGCAAATAGCATTGCAGCGAATTGAAATGTCACGTTCAAGCGTAAAATTGGCAAATGGTGCACTGCTGCCGCAAGTCAGTTTGAATGTAGGAGGCGGTGTACGAAAATTCGGGCTTTACACAATGGACGGGGCGGGTAACGCCACAACCGAGATTACCCCCGGGCAAACCGTGCCCGTCAATTTACCCGATATTTATTTTGGCTTACAGTCTTCATGGGAAATTGATGTTTGGGGCAAATTACGTAGCCAACGCAAGTCGGCTATTTCGCAATATCTATCCAGCATTGAAGGTACGAACTTTGTCATTTCAACGCTGGTTGCGGATGTGGCAATTTTCTATAACGAACTATTGGCATCGGATAATGAACTCGAAATTATTCGACAGACCATAGAGAAACAACAGGAAGCGTTGGCGGTTATTAAACTGCAAAAAGACGCCGGGAGAGCCAATGAGTTGGCAGTGCAACAATTTAATGCACAGTTGCTTAATACCCAGGTTTTGGAAAAAAATGCACTACAACAAATTACCGAAATTGAAAACAAAATTAACTTCTTGTTAGGTCGCTATCCGCAACCTGTTCAACGGGCAAAAAACATAATATTCAAAGAGCTTCCACAACAAATTTCAGCGGGATTTCCTTCGCAATTATTGGCTAACCGCCCCGACATTCGTGAAGCAGAATTTCAAATTGAAGCCAGCAAGTTTAATTTAAAAGCAGCAAAGGCAGCATTTTATCCGAACTTTAATATTACAGCGAGTTTCGGTTTTCAAGCCTTTAATCCCGAGTTTTTATTTTCGTCGCCTGCCTCAATTGCTTATTCTGTGATGGGGACTTTAGTTGCACCAATCATCAACAGGAATGCATTGAATGCACGTTTCAGCACCGCAAAAGCAAACCAGTTGACTGCCATGTATAACTATCAAAAAACAGTTTTAAACGCCTATGTGGAAGTGGCCAATCAACTCTCCAATATCCAGAATTTGCAACAAATCACTACCCTTAAAAAACAACAAAGCGAGGTATTGCAACAATCCGTTACAACGGCTAATGAACTATATAAATATGCCAGGGCGAGCTACCTGGAAGTACTTATTGCACAACAAAATGCCTTGCAATCCAATCTTGAATTGATCAATGTGACCAAGCAGCAGCGGTTATCAACAATTAACATTTACAAGGCCTTGGGAGGAGGATCCCCCTGCGTCAGAATAGTTGTCGCCTCAAATTTTAAGAAAAAATAAAATTTGAGATTAAAAATGAAAAAATATAAAAGGTATTCAGTAGGCTTCAGAGAGCAGGCCCTGGTAAAAGTATACAATCG
>NZ_JAOEGU010000135.1 GCF_025583945.1 Methylobacter psychrophilus | reverse complement strand
CGGGTGGCATGTTTGCCTTTACCGATGCCAACGCGGGGACCAACAAGACGGTGACCACCTCTGGGGTGACGGTCAACGATGGCAACAGTGGCAGTAACTACAACCCGGTGGTCTATGTAGACAACACCACCAGCACCATCAACAAGGCCGCTTTAACGCTTGGTACCAGTGCTGTGACCAAGACGTACGACGGCTCGTTGGCAGCAGCGGGTACGGCGGTTGTGACGTTGGGCACGCTGTACAACAACGCCAGTAATGGCGGTACGCTTGACAGCCTCAGTGGCGGCACGTTTGCCTTTACCAACGCCAATGCCGGCACCGGCAAGACGGTAACGACAGATGCAGTGACGGTGAACGACGGCAACTTGGGTGGCAACTACACGGTCAGCTACGCCAACAACGCGGCGAGTATCATCGATAAAGCCACTTTAACGCTCAGCACCAGTGATGTCACCAGAACCTATGATGGCACACTGGCCGCAGCGGGTACGGCGGTTGTGACGTTGGGTACGCTGTACACCAACGCCAGCAACAGCAGTACGCCAGACAGTATCAGTGGCGGTACCTTTGCTTTTGCCAACAAGAACGCCAGTACCGGTAACAAGGTTGTGACTACCACGGGTGTCGCCGTTAGCGACGGCAACAGTGGCAGCAACTATACGGTCAGCTACGCTAACAACACTACCAGCACCATCAATAAGGCTGACTTGTCGCTCAAAACCAGTGACGTGACCAAGGCCTATAACGGCACACTGGCCGCGTTGGGCACGGCGGTCTCTACAAGCGGCACCCAGGTGTTCAGTGGCGACAGTTTGTCGGGTGGCATGTTTGCCTTTACCGATGCCAACGCGGGGACCAACAAGACGGTGACCACCTCTGGGGTGACGGTCAACGATGGCAACAGTGGCAGTAACTACAACCCGGTGGTCTATGTAGACAACACTACCAGCACCATCAACAAGGCCGCTTTAACGCTTGCTACCAGTGCTGTAACCAAGACGTACGACGGCTCGTTGGCAGCAGCGGGTACGGCGGTTGTGACGTTGGGCACGCTGTACAACAACGCCAGTAATGGCGGTACGCTTGACAACCTCAGTGGCGGCACGTTTGCCTTTACCAACGCCAATGCCGGCACCGGCAAGACGGTAACGACAGATGCCGTGACGGTGAACGACGGCAACTTGGGTGGCAACTACACGGTCAGCTACGCCAACAACGCGGCGAGTATCATCGATAAAGCCACTTTAACGCTCAGCACCAGTGATGTCACCAGAACCTATGACGGCACACTGGCCGCAGCGGGTACGGCGGTTGTGACGTTGGGTACGCTGTACACCAACGCCAGCAACAGCAGTACGCCAGACAGTATCAGTGGCGGTACGTTTGCTTTTGCTAACAAGAACGCCAGTACCGGTAACAAGGTTGTGACTACCACGGGTGTCGCCGTTAGCGACGGCAACAGTGGCAGCAACTATACGGTCAGCTACGCTAACAACACCACCAGCACCATCAACAAGGCTGACTTGTCGCTCAAAACCAGTGACGTGACCAAGGCCTATAACGGCACACTGGCCGCGCTGGGCACAGCGGTCGTTTCCGGCGGCACCCAGGTGTTCAGTGGCGACAGTTTGTCGGGTGGCATGTTTGCCTTTACCGATGCCAACGCGGGGACCAACAAGACGGTGACCACCTCTGGGGTGACGGTCAACGATGGCAACAGTGGCAG
>NZ_JAOEGU010000134.1 GCF_025583945.1 Methylobacter psychrophilus | reverse complement strand
ATTAATCTGCTTAAAAATGAACCCTCTAAAATGAGCATTAAGAAAAAACGTTTTAAAGCCGCTTTGAACGATCAATTCAGGGAAAATGTGATTTTTTCGACGTGAAGTTTATATGCGGTTGCCCTGCACCATATGGTAAGAGGCTAATATTACCCATCCCCCGAAATTGTAAAATCAGTAGCCAAAGGGGGTATACTGAAATTGACTAACGTAGCCAATAATTAAATATACAATGTAATTGGGCTACTTTCTAATTGGTCATCTATATTGGCTATGTGTTGGGTCAATGTGACTTCAAACGGTGCGAATTTCGATAAAAACCTCATTGTTCCGTCAAAGCTGTTTTTTGCGACTCAGATGTGAACACAGCTGACACTGGATTTGAAAAGTTACAATACTATTCCTGTTTTACATGCTATTCTTTGCGTATCTTTTTTGATACACTATAAATATGACGCCAATACTTTCTGTTAATTTTTTTGCAACTGAAGCAGGTAGCGAACCCGTTAGAGAATGGTTAAAAGATTTATCTGCTCAAGATAGAAAAACTATTGGCGAAGATATTAAAACGGTGCAATTCGGTTGGCCTCTTGGTATGCCGTTAGTCGATCACATTGAAGGCGACATTTGGGAAGTCAGAATTAAGCTTGATAATCGGATAGCGCGAGTTCTGTTTGTAATCGTCAAAAAAACAATGATTCTGCTGCATGGCTTTATCAAGAAAGATCAAAAAACACCGAAACCAGAGCTTGATTTGGCAAAACAAAGATTAAAGACCTTGCGGGGGAAAAGATGAATAATCAACACAAAGAAAACCTTCATATTGGCAGCAGCTTTGACGACTTTCTTAGCGAAGAAGCGATTCTCGAAGAAGTAACTGCCGTAGCAACAAAACGTGTTATTGCTTGGCAAATTTCAGAAGGTATGTCTTCGCTTAAGCTGAGTAAAACGGCAATGGCAAAAAAAATGCATACCAGCAGAGCATCGCTTAATAGGTTGTTGGATGAAAAAGACACCAGTTTAACTCTTACAACCTTAATGAGTGCCGCCGCCGCTCTTGGAAAAAAAGTAAGAATAGAACTGGAATCAGTCTGAATTTTATTTACAGCTCCCACGATGTAGGTAAGTCGAAGGGTCATTTATTGGGTAGTGGGTGAAATCTGTAATTTTCAATATACTTGAGGTTATGACATTAAGTAGGTAGCCAAAAGTCTTTTAACAAAATAGTAAATGCAGTTTTTTGCCTAAGAAATCGTATTTAAACTTAAAAAATCTCCATTACTGGATTATTTGCTAAATAATCGATGATTTTATTTTTGAAAATGTTAAATAACTTTTGAACGACTACTTACGATTAAACCCCCATAATATTGACCATGACCTGTTATCAAGAAGTTACCTGTCGTCAGTGTAACAGCAACCCTATTTCGTCAGCCGGATATAATGCGCACGGTGAACAACGTTACCGTTGCCAAGAGCCAAATTGCCCAGCTAAAACCTTTATGCTGAAATATCGTTACCGGGGGCCTGCGAGCTAGGCATAAAGGAGCGGGTAATAGATATGGCAATCAATGGCAGTGGCATTCGTGATACGGGTCGTGTGCTAAAAATCGATAAGAATACGGTTATTAACACCAATACCTTCGTCAAAATTTAAGCCGCTCTCGCATGAATCCTGCCAATTTCTGCGGCTTGGAAGATACGGTCGTCGATTAAAAATGTGTCATCATTTTTGTCCAGCGAATTAATAATCCGCTGCGT
>NZ_JAOEGU010000133.1 GCF_025583945.1 Methylobacter psychrophilus | reverse complement strand
AAGCTACAATTCGGATTACCAATGGACCTTTATCGCCGGACTATCCGAAGATGGTATTGCCCCAAAAGTAACCGCCTTAAGCCCGACA
This sequence comes from Methylobacter psychrophilus, assembly GCF_025583945.1. Lineage (GTDB taxonomy): Bacteria > Pseudomonadota > Gammaproteobacteria > Methylococcales > Methylomonadaceae > Methylobacter_C > Methylobacter_C psychrophilus. Next base: position 1,693 of record NZ_JAOEGU010000133.1, on the reverse strand, counting down.
GAAGCAGCGACGAATATTGGCATCAACAGCCGAATCAGTGTTCGCTTTGATGAAGCCGTCAATCCGATCAGCTTTCTGGGTGATTATACCGATGTGCCGCTAACCCAAACACTATCATCGGACGCACGCTACTACTCCTTAAGTTTCAGTGACAGCAACCGCCAGGTCACCTATCTGCCCCACGATCCCTGGCCCGTCGATAGCAATGTTACCGTCACGGTAACGACACCTGAAGACTATGCAGGGCATCCGGTAACCGGCAGCAGCCACACCTTTCAGACTGCCAATGGCCCGGATACCACAGCACCCACCGTAGACGAATGGAGCATTGTTGCCAGCGCGACCAATGTACCGGTTAATACGGTATTTAAAGTCCGTCTCAATGAAGCGGTTGATCCGATGACTGTCACAACTGAAACCTTTAGACTTTACGATACCGTCACCGGTCAGAATATAGTCGCAAACCGGACGGTCAGCAGCGATGGTCGCATTCTTACCTTGGTACCGGAACAAGTACTGGCAATAGGTCGTAGTTATTATTTCTATATCTACGGAATACAGGATATGAATGGTAATACTGTCAATCAATATCGCTATTTTACAACGGCAATGATTGCTGACACGACAGCTCCACAAATAACCGGCTACAGCATTGAGACGGATCAAATCGCAGTGCCGACCAACGTGCAACTGCAAGTGCAATTTGATGAAGCGGTGAGTGGTTTAAGTTTAGGCAACATCCAGTTACGCAAAGATGAAGAAGTGATTACCGTCGTTCGTGAACTCAATGCTGATCACAAAATCCTGACCCTGAAACTGGCTCAGCCTCTGCTGGCCAACACCACTTACACCGTCCATGTAGAAGGCGTTGAAGACTTGAGCGGCAATGTGCTGGCCAGCGCTATGGCGCGTAATTTCGCTACCGGTGCCGGAGCCGGAGCCGATGTAGCCTCAAGTAGCGTGGTGCAAACCAGTCCAGCCAATGCCACCGGTAATGTAGGGTTAAACACGAAAGTAGTCGTTGCCTTTGCAGAAAGGTTAAATTCGCTGACCGTCAATCCGGAAACGATTGCCTTGTATGACACGGTTACCGGTCAGCATTTGGCAACGACAGCGGCGTTTAGTAACGATGGCAAAACCGTTACGTTAACGCCGACAGCAATGTTACTGGCCAACCGGCGGTACTCTGTTTATATCTCGATGTTTGCGCCTTTGTATGATCAGGCCGGCAACCGGATCAACAGCACCAGTACATCTTTTACAACCGGTACTGTCACCGATCTGGAAAGCCCTGTTATTACTGGTCAAAACATTGTTGATGGGGCGATTGATATCGCCGTTAACAGCAAATTACGCTTTGTCATGGATGAAGCCGTCAGTAATTTTAGTACCGCCAACAGCGTAAGCATACAAGCCAACGGTGTGGCGGTGTCTGGTACTATCACGCTCGGCAGTGACAATCGTACGCTCACATTTACGCCAACAACCGCACTAACGATCAATACCGACTATACCGTTATTGTTGATGGTCTTTATGACTCCGTTGGCAACAAAATGACCGCCATAACCAGTCACTTTACTACCGGCAGCATTAGCTCTGCCGATACCACAGCACCGACGGTCAGCATCACCCCCGCTAACGCCGTGACCGGTGTCAATGTTAATACACCGATTACCTTTACTTTCAACGAAG
>NZ_JAOEGU010000132.1 GCF_025583945.1 Methylobacter psychrophilus | reverse complement strand
CTGGGTACGATTGCTTACCAGTGGCTGGCAGATGGGTCGATTATTACCGGTGCCACCGCTTCAACCTTGACCTTGACACAAGAGCAAGTAGGCAAAACCATCACCGTTAAAGCGGGTTATACCGATCTACCGGGTACCGCTGAAAGCGTCACCAGCGCTACAACTCTTGCAGTAGCCAATGTTAATGATGCCCCAACCGGCACAGTCACCATCACGGGTACCGCCACGCAAAATCAGGTATTAACCGCAACGAACACGCTGGCCGATGTCGATGGCTTGGGTACGATTGCTTACCAATGGTTGGCCAACGGCACGGACATTAGCGGCGCAACAACTTCAACACTGATATTGGCTCAGGCGCAAGTAGGCAAAACCATCACCGTTAACGCGGGTTATACCGACCTACTGGGTACCGCTGAAAGCGTCACCAGCGCTACAACTCTTGCAGTAGCCAATGTTAATGATGCCCCTACCGGCACAGTCACCATCACCGGCACGGCCACGCAAAATCAGGTATTAACCGCAACGAACACGCTGGCCGATGTCGATGGCTTGGGTACGATTGCTTACCAATGGCTGGCCAACGGTACAGACATTTCTGGCGCCACCACTTCAATCTTGACCTTGACACAAGAGCAAGTAGGCAAAGCCATCACCGTTAACGCGGGTTATACCGATCTACTGGGTACCGCTGAAAGTGTAAGCAGCGTTGCAACCGGTGCGGTCATCAATGCTAATGATGTCCCAACCGGCACTGTCACCATCACCGGCACGGCTACGCAAAACCAGATATTAACAGCAACGAACACGCTGGCCGATGTCGACGGTCTGGGTACGATTGCTTACCAGTGGCTGGCAGATGGGTCGATTATTACCGGTGCCACCGCTTCAACATTGACCTTGACACAAGAGCAAGTAGGCAAAACCATCACCGTTAAAGCAGGTTATACCGATCTACTGGGTACCGCTGAAAGCGTCACCAGCGCTACAACTCTTGCAGTCACCAATGTTAATGATGTCCCTACCGGCACCGTCACCATCACGGGTACCGCCACGCAAAACCAAACACTGACAGCCGTCAGTACCTTGGCGGACGTCGACGGTCTGGGCACGATGACTTACCAATGGTTGGCCAATGGCACGGACATTAGCGGCGCAACGTCTTCAACACTGACCTTGGCTCAAGCGCAAGTGGGCAAAACCATCACGGTTAAAGCCGCTTATACCGATTTACTCGGTACTGCTGAAAGTGTAAGCAGCATTGCAACCGATGCGATCACCAATGTTAATGATGCTCCTACCGGTACTGTTACTATCACCGGTACGGCCACGCAAAATCAGGTATTAACAGTAAGTAATACGCTGGCAGATGTCGACGGTCTGGGCACGATTACTTACCAGTGGCTGGCAGATGGGATGGTCATTACCGGTGCAACGGCTTCAACACTGACCTTGGCTCAGGCACAAGTCGATAAAGCGATCACCGTGCAAGCCGGTTATACCGACGGTTATGGAGCGACTGAGAAGATAACCTCAACTGCCACTGCATTAATAGAAATGACGCAAAGCGGTGTCGTTCAAGACGGATACCTCTCCAATGCCTTGGTCTGGGTAGATGGCGATAATGACGGCCAACGCGACTGGGTCGACAGCAATAATAATGGCTCCTGGGACAGCGGTGAAGGGGAATCCTGGACACTGACGGACAGTACCGGTCAGTTCTCGGCACTGACCGGTAGTGGTAATCTCCACATTACCGCCAACCCTAATGGCGTAACTACCGATATTTCTACAGGTATCGTATTTAATGGCAGCTACTCTGCCGTATCGGGCTCCTCGG
>NZ_JAOEGU010000131.1 GCF_025583945.1 Methylobacter psychrophilus | reverse complement strand
GTGATAACACTGGCTGCTGTAACGGCGCCATTAAATATAGTCGCCCCGGTGCTGTTGACTGCCAACGCGCCCAACGTGCCATTCGCCGCACCACCTACCGCACTAGCGAAGGTCACCGCGCCAGTGCCAGCGTTAATAGTCAATGCATTGGCCGCAGACGCCAAGGAATTTACTGTACTGGAAAACAGAATCGGATCGTCAATCGCCGTTAACGTGGTGCTGTTGCCCAACGTCACGGCACCGGTATAGGTCTGCGCATCGGCGCTGTTAATCGTGTCAGTATTTATGATCGTGGCACCAGTCACCTCAAGGGTGGTCAGGCCGGTAACGATATCTGTTACTTGATTACCAAATACAGCATCGCCAGCGATAGCCAAACTATGCGTACCGCCCGCAACCGTGCCATTCGTAGTAATGGTAGATCCGCTGAGCGTGGTGTTAGCACCCAAGGTAATATTGTCGCCAAAGGTCTGTGCGCCCGTGGTCGTGATCGCGCCACCGTTGATGGCTGTGTTACCAGCCGCATCCGTAGTCAAACTGGCAAGTTTCTCACCCAACGTACTGCTGCCCACCGCGCCAGTAAACGTAGTGGTAGCACTGTCATTAACTGCCAAGCTACGGTTGGTGCCATCGGATTTGAGCGAACCCGTAAAGGTAATACCTGCACCGGTTAAGGTGGTGTCGGCCCCCAACGTGGCATTCTCGCCATAGCTCTGTATGCCGGACGTAGTAACTGCGCCGCCATTGATTTCAACTGTGCCACCCACATTGGTGACGACACTGGCTGCCGTAACGGCGGCCTGGAATTTGGTCGCACCTGTGCTGTTGACCGCCAACGCGCCCAACATGCCATTCGCCGCACCACCTACCGCACCAGTGAAGGTCACCGCGCCGCTACCTGCATTCACCGTCAGTGCATTAGCCGCAGACGCCAAGGAATTGACAGTGCTGCTGAACAGGATCGGATCGTCCGTCGCCGTCAGTGTGGTGCTGGTGCCCAGCGTCACCGCGCCGGTATAGGTTTGTGCATCGGCACTGGTAATCGTATTGGTGTTGATCGCCGTGGTGCCGCTCACCGCCAAGGTGGTCAGGCCGGTAACGATATCTGTTACTGCATTACCGAACACGGCATCGCCAGTGATAGCCAGACTATTTGTGCCACCTGCAACCGTGCCATTCGTAGTAATGGTAGATCCGCTGAGCGTGGTATTAGCACCCAAGGTAATATTGTCGCCAAAGGTCTGTGCGCCCGTGGTCGTGATCGCGCCACCGTTGATGGTTGTGTTACCAGCCGCATCCGTAGTCAGGCTGGCAAGTTTCTCACCCGATGTGCTACTGCCCACAGCGCCAATAAATGCAGTAGTCCCACTGTCGTTCACGGTCAGATTACGGTTGGTGCCATCGGATTTGACCGTATCAGTGAATGTAATACCCGAGCCGCTGAGGGTGGTATCTGCCCCCAGCGTTACTGCACCACTATAGCCTTGGGTGCCACTGCTGGTCACTGCATTGGTGTTGAGCAAGGTCGTGCCGCTAACCGCCAAGGTGGTCAGGCCGGTAACAGTATCGGTTGTTTGATTGCCGAATACAGCATCGCCAGCGATAGCCAGACTATGCGTACTGCCTGCAACCGTGCCATTCGTAGTAATGGTAGATCCGCTGAGCGTAGTGTTAGCGCCCAAGGTAATATTGTCACCATAGGCCTGTGTGCCCGTGGTACTGATCGCGCCACCGTTAAGGACTGTGTTACCAGCCGCATCTGTAGTCAAACTGGCAAGTTTCTCGCCAATCGTACTGCTGCCCACCGCGCCAGTAAACGTGGTGGTAGCGCTGTCGTTGACTGCCAAGCTACGGTTGGTGCCATCG
>NZ_JAOEGU010000130.1 GCF_025583945.1 Methylobacter psychrophilus | reverse complement strand
TCCAGACAGCCCACCTTAACCCAGACAAGGTCTAAACAAAAAAATGCTACCAAGGAAGTGATTATTTAGAAAACAAACCAGAGTAAGAGTTAACCGTCGAGGCGACAACTACATTGACAATTACCGAACACGCTGAAGCCGCCAATGCCCGTTTGCTCAAAGTTTATCCTAATGGCTTTGTATTGGATGCCTTGCACAAGCCCCATATCACCCTTCTGCAGCGCTACGTCAAAACGGTTGATCTCGATAAAGTCTATGCTGCTAGCGGCAATGTTTTAACCCACAAAAAAATAGCCGACTGGAAGTTGAAGGCCTTCAAATACTACTACATCCCTAATAATGATACTGGGCTTGGCGGCATTGTCATCGAGCCAACCGAAAATTTACTCAAGCTACAGCAAGAATTGATTAATGCGGTTGCTCCTTACACGGTCAATACAGGCACTGCTACCGCATTTGCTACCGAGCCTGAGAACACTGACATCCAATCAGCGTTGATTGACTACGTTACGGTATTCGTGCCGAAATATACCGGCACGCATTTTAATCCACATGTCACTATCGGTGTTGCCTTTCAGGATGACTTGAAGAAAATGCTTGCCGAACCCTTTGATACCTTCACGTTCTCGCCAGCGGGCGCGTCCGTCTATCAACTCGGTAGCTACGGAACCGCCATGAAAAAACTCCATGCGTGGAGTTTGACCCACTGATATTTCTATTCTCTTCGGATAAACAGAACATCCTGCCCACCCTTATATCTTGCAAGGAAAAATAGCATGCCATTCCCAATGAAACACTTTGTTTTCTGGTCCGGCGTTTATAACGCCGGTCTCGCTTTATTCCTGTTGTGTCCACCGCTTTATCGGGGAATCGGTATGAACATCTGCGATCCTGTTTGGGGTTGGCTAATCGCCGGATTTCTTGGTTTTTCCAGTGCCGTATTACTTTTAGCTTCTCGCGACCTCTACCGCCGCGCTACGTTTGTCTATTGGGAAGCACTGCTACGCTACATTGCTGCGCTGGTACTTATTCCAGCGGGACTGTTTGGCGATGTAGGTTTAATTACCGTGCCACTGGGTTTGGGTGATCTCGCTATTGGCTTGGTGTATATGTTCGGCTTACCTAAAGAATTGGGTTTATCGCATCACGCTTTGCTTTATGACCGTGTTGATTGAAGCTAGTGCGGACAGACTTAAATGAAATTATTTACCACTATAAACAAAACGGTATTTTCACTACATAACTTAGAACAGCTGCTAGTAAACAGAAAACCATAGATCAATTTTTTTAAACCTGGAGTAAAACGTGAAAATCAATAAGCAAAAAATAAAAAAATGCTACAGAATTGGCGCTGTTGTTATGCGTCGTCGGAATACTTTCCGGATGTGCCACTATTGAATCAGGAAGCAGTGATGCGAAAGCATTGACAGTTGAGCCAGCGCCTGACGCCGGTTTTATTGAGCAGCCTGATCAACAGGTTAAACGAGCGGATTTACCATTCCAGAAAGTCTGGATCAAACCAGGCTTTGATATGCGCGACTACAAGGAATTGATCGTCGCACCGGTAAATACTCAGTACATGTTTGAAATGGACTGGTTACATAAAGCAAGTTCAGCTAACTGGCTTGGCGGTGTTAAAAGGATATTAATGAACTTGCCAAATACTTCCATGATCAGGCGATTAAGGATTTCGAAGCAGATCCCAATCATCTCTTTCAGGTCATTAACTCACCTGTACAACATAAAAAACCGGCACTGCGCCTGGAACTCGCGCTGATCGAGATCGATCCTTCAACGCCAGTGCTGCATGCGGCCGGCTGGGCTGTCATGGGTGGCGGCACGGCGGCAGGCGTGGTCAATCAGCGCCGGGCGGCTTTCGAAGGGCGTCTGCGTGAC
>NZ_JAOEGU010000012.1 GCF_025583945.1 Methylobacter psychrophilus | reverse complement strand
TGAACTCCAGGCAATTTTTTTAAGCTTGCCAAAATACGAGTCCACTCTTCATCACTTAATTTTATCCGCTTCATTTCATTCAAAATGGCTTATTCTACCGGATTGGTGAAACGTCAACAGAACCTAGGCAAAAAAACAGCCATACGTCTTTACAAGACTATTCACCAGCGCTCACCCCGACAAGGTATGTTACCTTATGATCCCTTTTGGATTGTACGATCCTCGGTACATAACTGTCATGTATCAATCTTCCTTGGCCTTATCCACGACTTTTCTCAACAGCAAAACCAAGTCCCCTGCACTGCTGAGATGCTCATTACTGCTTATGACTTGTATTGCCGTGTCGTTACGACTAACCCTAATCCCGGCAAGCTGGAAGCAAATGCTTCCGATGCTGTTTTACTGGACATCAATCGTGCCTGGCAGCTGTCCGGACAATTGACTGCCGGTGTAATAAGCCTGGTGCAATGCGTACAGTGCCAAGCCCGTTATGTGGTGGTAAATAATATGCCAAAACCCTTTCAGCAATGCCCTATCTGCGCGGTCTGGGCAGATAAATCAGGAAGACGTCGATGGATGACCGTTAAGCCCCGAAAAAACACTACAAAATCAGGGTCACTGACGCCTAACCAGCTTAACCAGCTTAACCAGTGAATCTTTATAACCGACCAGGAGAACCCAAGTGTATATCGTTGTTAGCAGCATCGCAGATCGACAAACACTCCAACCTTGTCACGGCAGTAATCTGGCACGATTAGCTCGTGAATGTTTTGTTAATCATCAACCATTAACGATAGATTTTACCGACGTTGACAGCCTTGCTGAGGAATTTTTTCAGGCCTTTATTAAGCCACTGGTGACAGAATTTGGCAGCGAATTTCTAAATCAGCAATTACAGTTAACTAACGTCAGTTCTTCTATTAAAGCCTGTATACAATGGTCATTTAAAAATACAGATGATTATTCTGAACAACGGACACTGTTTACAAACAAGGCCTGTGACGTAGATTTTTATGAGCTGAATGTAGCCTGGTTAATCAAGGCACGTGAATTAGCCAAGGAAAACTCACTACTGGCAGAGTTGACGATGGGTATTGGGGAAGACGACATGCGCTTAGCTCTTACTCAGTTATCTATTGAAGATATTCGGCATATCGCCCAATCCGGATGGTTATGCTTTTCGCCACGTTTTACAACTCACTTTATTCATAGCATGACCACCCAACGCCATGACGTAGTGGATGTTCTGCTGGGTCTAAGTGGCTCACTCTAATAAGGTGGTGTATGTTAAAAACCATCAATAAACAGTTATTGGCACTGGAGTTACTGAAACGTCATGCCAGAGTTTCAATTGTTCATCGGGAAACCGGCTTATCCAAACCACTGCTTCGGAAAACCTATCGGGAGTTTCATGGCTGCTCTGCGCATCCGGGCGCATTAAAATATTCAACGCAAGGACTGACCAGGACGCTCAAAAAGTACAAAGAGGTGACATTGTTTGCAGTTTGCTTTGAAAAAGTCGTCTCTAGAAGCCAGAACAGCGACATCCGGATCATTATTAACGCTTTTGATATTTATAAAAAATCATATCCCGTCAGTCAACTTGATTTTTCTGCGGCCTGGGTAGTCGTAAGAGATTTGCAACGCGGTATAACTCATATTATCAAATGTCACCATTGTCGCGCACCGGTTCTATTAAATGCACGCGAATATAATGTAGAGCGTTGCTGTGTTTGCAAAACTAAGGTCACCGAAACAAATAGAGACTTTTAATTAATCATGGCGTTTTAAAATGGATTGCAAAATATCTGATATTTGTTGATTAGCCAATCGTACGTGACAGCATCATAGACTGTGTGTGACCCAATACTGCACCGGAGAAAATGTGAATACGCTAGATTTAAATGAAGCCGCCAGCTTTCTTAAAATGAACCCAGAAGTCTTACGCCGTAAAGCCAGGGCTGGACAGGTACCGGGAAGAAAGGCAGGGAAATGCTGGATTTTTGTTAAAGAACATCTTGCTGATTGGGTGTCCGGGCGTTATTCTGAACCCCGGCGAGAACTGCAAGTGATTGACAAATCGACGCAAGAGGATAAAAAACCATGTCAATCTACAAGCGAAAAGAAACGTGGTGGATTCAGTTCACCGCACCTGACGGACGCAGAGTACAACAAACTGCTGGGACTCAAATAAAACAGGAGGCACAACAATTACATGATCAATTAAAAGCAGAGACGTGGCGAGTTAAAAATTTGGGTGATAAACCCCGCCATACTTGGCAAGAAGCCGTCGTCAGATGGTTAACTGAACAAAGCCACAAAAAAAGCATCGAAACAGATAAGGTACACTTGCGATGGCTTAATGAACATTTGCAAAATAACCGACTTGATGAGATAAATAAGATCATGATAGACCAGATAAAACAGGCTAAAAAACAGACAGGTGTTAGTAATTCAACTGTCAATCGGGTGCTTGCAATATTAAGGTCTATTCTGACCCGCGCACAAAATGACTGGGAATGGCTTGATTCAGTACCTCGTATTCGTTTATTGCCAGAGCCGTCAGGTCGAGTCCGCTGGCTTACCCATGATGAAGCGACTCACTTATTGAAGGAGTTACCGGACCACCTTCAAGCAATGATGCGGTTTACATTAGCGACAGGATTACGAGAATCCAATGTCACCAAACTTGAATGGCGGCAAATAGATATACAACGGCGTTGTGCGTGGATTCATGCTGACCAGGCAAAAGGCAAGAAAGCCATCGCCGTTCCTTTAAATGACGATGCGCTCACGGTTATTCGTAGCCAAATTGGTAAGCATGCTGTGCGGGTATTTACATTTAAAGGTAAAACAGTTAATGATGCGAGCACCAAATCGTGGCGTAATGCATTAAAACGCGCTGGCATTGAAGATTTTCGGTGGCATGATTTAAGGCATACATGGGCATCATGGCATATCCAAAATGGAACACCATTACATATACTTAAAGAATTAGGAGGGTGGGCTGATTTGAGTATGGTGCTAAGATACGCTCATCTATCCAGTCGACACTTGGAAGGGTATGCGGAAAATTCAAGAAGTTGTGACAAATTTACTACACTGGATAAAATTGACTAGAGTAAAAAACCCGTAAGTCATTGTTTCAATTGGTCGGGACGACAGGATTTGAACCTGTGACCCCTTGTCCCCCAGAACGGTAAATTGTTGTTTTTTAACATTCAACGATATCCGATAAAGCCATAAACCCCCTTTAAATTCATTATGTTATTGGATATTAACGTTCAGCAACGTACAATAACATACATTAAAAATCAGTTTAATTGCTATCCCGGATGCTATCCCGGAAAACCAAGTTAACTCATTGATTTTCGCAAACCATTCCCTTTTTCCAAAAGACAAGGAAAATAAAAATGACTATCAACAGAATAAAAACACTGACTTTTAAGCATGTAAAGGCTACCGACAAAGAACAGTTAATACCAGATGGTGGAAATCTATATATTCGCGTTCGGCCTATCACTCAAGGCGGTGCCATATCGTTTAGATTCTTCTACCGGATTGATGGTAAGCAAAAATGGCTGACCTTAAAATCAGCAGAACTACCTGCGGCACGCGCAGAACGTGATACATACAAAGAACTTATCAAGCAAGGCAAAGACCCAAGCCTTGAAAGAACACTCGAACTAGAAAGAACAAAGCAGCAGCAGGTAAAAGAACAGGAGGCCATAGCCAAACTTAGTGCGCGTATTACGGTCAGGGATTTATTTGTTAACTGGTGCGAGACTGATTTGATTGCACGCAAGGATATTAACGAGATAACCCGGATGTTTGAAAAGGATGTATTGCCAGACTTGGAGGATTTATTCGTCGAGGATGTACGCAAGGGGCATGTTTCATTATTAATCGGGAAATTAAAAAAGCGCGGTGTCAACCATCTTGCTAGGAATATTTTAAAGCTAATTCGACAAATGTTCAGATTTGCTGTTACTTATGACCTAATTGAGTTTGATCCAACGGCAAGCCTTAGCATTGCAAAGATGACCACCAAACCAACTGAAAGGGACAGAACCTTAAGCGAGAGTGAAATTAGAGCCTTGGCGCGTCAAATGCCTGATGCACATTTATTAATATCGACTGAGTGCGCCGTCTGGATAGCACTGTCAACGATGTGTCGTATCGGTGAATTATCCAAAGCCAAGTTTTCTGATCTTGATTTTGAATTAAAGACTTGGACTATCCCCAAAGAAAACAGCAAAAACGGCAAGGCTCACACGGTTTATTTATCAGACTTTGCACTTGAGCAATTCAAAGTTTTAACCAGTTACGCCAGCAATAACATATGGTTGTTCCCTAATCGGGGCGGCTCTAGCCATGTGTCCGAGAAATCTATCACCAAGCAACTTGGGAGCCGTCAAACAGAAAATATATTAAGTTGCCACTCTAAAGATAATAAAGCACTGGTTTTGACTGGCGGCAAATGGACACCGCACGATTTACGGCGTACGGGCGCTACTATCATGGGTGATTTGGGTATTGCACCGGATGTCACCGAGAAATGTCTTAACCATACCGAAGAAAATAAAGTTAAGCGTATTTACCAGCGGCAAAAATTGGAAATGGAACAGGCTCAAGCATGGCAGGTGTTAGGCGACAGACTTTATTTGTTAGTAAAAATAGATAACTCTAACGTAGTTTTACTGCACAACAAAACCAGCTAATTTTTATCGTTCACGCCTGCCAATAAGCGCAAGTGTTGCCGATTAAAGGAACAAGCCTAAAAAGGAGTATCAACATGTAGTAATTATTTGCATCTACTGCACTACATATAGCGACACATTTAATTTATTGACTATTTCATAAGAGAAAAAAACGACCACAACCGACTGATTTTAATGCATTATGTTTTATATTGATTTCTAATTAACGCTTATTGGCATTAAAAAAACAAAATAAAACATTGCAAAATTATAAATTATGCTATATTGAATCCCAAATCCACAAAAGTTTAAATTTCCCCCACGTCGAGATGACGCAATTCGGAGATTACGATGAACATCAAACAAAGCAACAGCGCCCCAAAGAACATCAAACAAAGCAACAGCGCCCCAAATCGAATAATCCGGCTTCCGGAAGTGATAAAACGCACCGGCCTCAGTCGGTCAACCATCTATACACTGATCACTCGCAACGACTTCCCTAAAAAAATTTCATTGTCAACACGTGCCATGGGATTTCTCGAACGAGAAGTCGACATATGGATAATTGAAAAAAGCCACAACCGCGCGTGAAAAATCCAACCTAACCCCACTTAGGCCGAGCTTTTTACGATTCATCGATTCTGTTGATGTTCCCTCGGGTGAGAGTTTAACCCGTGTGGCAGATGAATTACAAGATACGGACGCGGCCAAAGGATTATCGAAATGAAAACTCCACGATATCCCGCTTACGGAAAACAACTCGCAGAGCGCATGCGCTTTAAAAATCCCCCCGCATTAGTTTTTATCGAAGTCGGTGCCAACGCATGGGAAAATGCGAAAATTTGGCAAAAGTATGCCAACTTTTCAGCACTCGTATTAACGCCTGATATGGAACCCCATCGCCTGAAATGGCCAGTCAGCGGCTGTCTCTGTCTCGTTGAGTGGGAAAAAGCCGCGCCTGAATCACTCGTGATAGATTTGGTCCGATGTCTAAAAATAGCCGGTGCTTTAAACGTGTGTGTGCAGCCATTGTTTGTCGATCACGACTCTGATAGCCATTATTTTGACACCAAAACTCAAATTTTTGTGCAGATTCGCGAATGTTTGCAGATATACCCCGGGAAAAAGGGGGCTAAAAATGTTGCCTGACAAAATTGACGATGATGAAATTGTGGCAGCTAAAAAATCTTCATCACTTCCATCACCACCATCACTGACGCGGCCTGCAGATATCACTCCTTCATCACTAAATCAAAAAAGTGATGAAGAAAATCATGACAAAGAATCCATTTTAGCTAAAAAAATAGCGAACATTTTCACCGACTCCCTTTTGTTCGACGAAGTAAATAATGAATGGTATACACAAAAAAACGGCCTATGGACTGTTACATCCGAAAAAAAAATATTACAAAGAATTATGCCGTCATTGGACGCGAAGTTATCGGAAGGTTATGCCTTGTGCAAGCTGAACAATATAAAATCATTTTTGAGTATTTATCTTTTGCTTGACGAATGGAGTAGTACGAACCACTTATTACCGATGCTTAATGGTGTACTCGACACCAGAACCATGACGTTAGTAGATTATCAACCAACACACCGTTTTAATTGGCAGCTTCCTTATGCCTACGATAAAGATGCAAGAATTGACGTTATTAAACGCTGGCTCTGGCTTGCGAGCGGCCATGATCTTGAAGCTGTAAATATCATCCGTGCATTTTTCAAAATGGCATTGATTGGCGGGGATGTTCAGAAATTTCTGGAGTTGATTGGTGCTGGCGGCACAGGTAAAAGCACCCTGGTACGCTTGTTAGTTTCATTTATAGGCAAGAAAAACCACACAGTTACCGATCTAAAGAACCTTGAAACCAACCATTTCGAAGCAGCATCACTCTATGGAAAACGCTTGGCGATCATTAACGATTCAAGCCGCTATGGTGGCGAAGTTTCGGTTTTAAAAGCCATCACCGGCGGTGATCCAGTGCGCCTAGAAAAGAAAAATGTCCAGCAATCCGGCAGTTTCGAATTTGACGGTGTCGTTGTGATTGCATCAAATGAAGCGATCCAGAGCGCCGATTATACCAGTGGCCTGATACGGCGCAGGATGCCAGTCAACTTCAATTATAAAGTCACTGATGCGGATAAAGCGAAGTGGAAGGCCGAAGGTGGCATCGAAAAGGCAATGCACAACGAACTGGCGGGGCTGCTTAATTGGGTAATGAAAATGACTGCTGAAGAAGTTAATAAAGCCATCGGCGGCATCAATGGCGAACTTACCCAGGTACAACGCGAACACCTAGTCGAAACTAATAAAATAGCGGCGTGGATTGATAGCAACTTAATCATCAATCCTGATTTTTTGCATTATGTGGGCGGCAGCATGAAACGCAAGAAAAATGACAATGAAATCAGCTCTGCTAGGAATGAAAAACTATACCCGAACTATGAGTTATGGTGCGAGGACAACAATATACATCCGGTCGCCTTACAGCGGTTTAGCAGTCACATTTTAGACGTTTGCGAACAAGTTAAAATAATTGTAACAGGGCTTCCACCCAACAACAAAGGGAAGCGGATTCAGGGACTTCAAATCAGAAAAGACAATCACTTTAAACACGCAACGCCCATCACTAATAAGTTTTTTTGTGATGAAGAAATGTTAAAAGGTGATGAAAGAGTGATGAAGCAAACCCGCGCCAGTGATGGAAGTGATGATAGTGATGGCATAAACTCGTTTGTAAAAAAAAGAAATATCATCAATGATGATACGGAGATTTTCTAATGACTTCGCTTTCAAAAATCAAAAACGCTGGCTTTGATGTTTCTCTTTGTGGCGATGGTTTTGAAATCACGCCCAGCAGTCAATTAACAACAAACCAGCGGGAGTTTTTAAAGTCGCACAAAGCCGAGATCGTTAGCGAGTTAAAAGCTGAAAATAACAACGCCGTTGTCAGTTGCGGAAGATGTTTAAATTTTAAATGCCACAACCAGCACGGCCGTGGAGCTGGCAATTGTCTCGTTGGCGTGGACAATAATTTTTACAGCTTATGGAGCGAAACCCTACACCAATGCACCAAATTTAATGCTGCAATCGAATATAAAGATTATGTCGTTAACGATGATGCACTAATAGTCACTTGTTTTACGCCAAACGGAAAACCCATCGAAGTTGTGGCAAACAGTCCAGAACATGCTGAATGGTTACGGCGTATGAATCCACCAAGGGGAATTACACCATGATTGACGCATTAATAGCTGGGAAACTCATCAAGACACCCGAACTACGAACTGGAAAAACGGGTAATCACTTTACTCAGTTTTTGTTAGCAGTGGCGACGGGTGAAGATCAACCCACCATTATCTCGGGTATTGCATTTGCCGATACAGCCGAAAAGATAGCCAGATTACAGAAGGGTGATAGTTTGGCGGTCATTGGCAGCCTAAAGCCTACCGAATGGATTGATAAAAATACCGGAGAGACCAAGCACGGGCTTTCTATCGTCACAAACAATAGCTTGTCGCCCTACGACATAAAGAAACGTAAGTCGACACCGAAACCGGATGCAGCGGGTAATCCTGCCACCGGCAATAATCCGCACCCTTATGACGACAAAATTAATTTTTGAAATCATCGACATAAACGGCAATGCGGTAACAACTACCCGTCGAGAGACGCAACAGGAATCGCGAAAATGAAAATCTTAATCAACTCAGAATTTAAAGCACTGATACCCCCCTTGTCACAGGAGGAATACAACCAGCTTGAGAAAAATATCCTTGCTGACGGATGCAGAGAGCCGCTGGTGGTTTTTAACAACACACTGGTGGACGGACATAACCGCTACGAAATTTGCACCAAACATGGATTGCCGTTCAGTACTGTAAAAAAAGACTTTGCTGATAGTTTGTCCGCTAAATTGTGGATGATCGAAAACCAAGCCGGGCGTAGAAACTTAACGGACGGCTGGAAGTATCAACTAATGCAGTCAAAGAAAGAGATATTGCTAGAGGTTGGTAAGGTTAAACATGCTGAAAACGGCGGTGACAAAATAGGTGACAAAATAGCGGAGCTGTCAATAGTTGACAACGCCGCTCCAAAGCATAACACCCGCGACACCATAGCCAACGAATTAGGCTGGAGTACGGGCAAAGTAGCTATGGCTGATAGGGTTTGGAAGGACGCCACGGTAGAAATAAAAGAACAGGTTTTATCTGGCGAAGTGAGTATTTACGAAGCCTACAAAGCTGTAAAGTCTGGCAATACGCATGTTAGTAATAATTCTGGTGAAAACGAGTGGTACACGCCGGAAAGATTTATTGAGGCAGCAAGGCTAACAATGGGGCAGATAGACCTTGATCCAGCATCATCTGACACCGCGCAAAAGGTCGTTCAAGCAACGACTTATTACACGAAAAATGATAATGGCTTGGATTATGACTGGGCTGGTAACATCTGGTTGAACCCGCCATATTCCTCCCCCGACACTTATTTATTCGTAGACAAACTACTGGAATCCAATGCGCACCAATGGATTGTACTCACCAACAACTCATCCGACACTCTCTGGTTCCACCGCTTATTGAAAATGTGTGACAGTGTTTGTTTTACCAAAGGCCGAATTGCGTTCGAGAATGGCGATGCCGTGATGGCAACGCGGCAAGGGCAGACATTTTTTTACAAAGGCTGCGAAAAAGCGAAGTTTGAAAACGAATTTCGGAAGTACGGTGAAATCTGCATCCGTTCGCCATCAAAAGTTTAAATTCCGTAGTCACAATATCCGCGTTTTGGCTATGTGTAATTATCTGGGAGGCGGAACATGCAGGGACGGGTGAATGAGTAATTCACCCATTCTGACTTTAGCTAAATGACAAGGATTTATTAGTAGTTCAACCTTGTCCATAAGGTTTAATATATGGGTTAAAACCTGTTATTAACAGGAGTAAACAGGCATGGCAGAATCAAAATTCACCCCCGGAAAGTCTGGCAATCCGAAAGGTCGACCGAAAAATAAAACCGCACCACTGATGCTCAGGAAGGCGATTAGTGAAGCCATGCCAGAAATCATCGAAAGCTTGATTGATGCGGCTTTATCTGGCGATACACAAGCAGCAGCAACATTACTGAACAGGTGCGTGCCTGCATTGAAGCCAGAAGTCTTGGCGGTACACTTGCCCGTTAAAGAGACGCTTGCTGATCAAGGCAACGAAATCATCAGGTCCATAGTGACAGGTAAGATAGCACCAGATATTGGTAGTCAATTAATAAATGCATTGTCTAGTCAGTCCAAGATCGTTGAGATTGATGATTTGACCAAGCGAATTGAGAAATTGGAGGGGTTAAGGTGAGCGTTAAATCAAGAGTGTCCAAGTTGGAAGGCAAGGCTGCAAGCGCTAATGACGGTATTGCCGAATTTATCGAGATACTTTGCAAATCACAAGGATGTGCCATGCCTGATGAATTGCCAAGTGCGGCCGAGGTAGATGCACTGATACGGAGTGCGATAGGCACAGCATTAAGGCCGAGTTCTGAGAAGAAACGAAGTTAAAACTGATCAACGCCCAAGAATATTGGGGGGGATTTAAATGTAGTGTTGAAACAGGTATTTTCAGAAAATGCTTGTGTAATTACCACGCACAAACTGATCGCAAAACGTAACTGGTTGCTTAGGCTAACCTATAGCGAACGCTTGTTGCGATCGATTGCGAAGGGCAAAAATCGGCCAGAAGCCGCCGGACGCGAATGGCCGCTTTAGGGCGATGAATAAAGCAGAATAAAGTTCGACAATATGCCAAGAAGAGATCCATATATGCTTCCACTAAACAGCAGATACGACTCTAAAACTGTCATTCAAAGACCGTCAGAGTACAATAAATAATAGTTGCGCAAACTATGTAATATTGCTGATAACTTTTACGAATGATTGGTGCGCGGTTTTTTGCGCACCATCTGGCATGCATTTTTCGAACGAATTTAATTGATTACTCTAAATATTTTTCATGGCATCTATTGCGTGAATGCGCTTTAATCCTGACCCTGTATTTGCAGTTAGCCACGTTTTAAAGTGTCCATTTAAGCCTGATGGATGAGCTAAATGTATCCATAAACGATTATCAGCTTTAACAGCCATGGGGTTTATTGCCATGAAATCTCTAGGGAATAGTTCCTTAATAAGTGATTGGCAACTTTGCACATATGAATCAGTATTTCCTAAGAAGAATACAACTTTTACAGAAGTAGGAATGCTAGTTAGGTACTTATTGGAACATTTTTTAATTATGTGTGGTATCTCTTTAAAAGACTTTGTAATTAAAGGTCCAGTGCAAGCATATACATCTTTTCCTGTCTTATCGGAGGTTTTTTTATCTATGCGAGATACACTGCAACGAATTAATGAGCCGAATCCTATATTAGAATTAGGGTCATTGATCTTTTCGTCTGCTGTTTCATGAACCTTTAAGGCACCTAAAGCTTGTAATGCTTGTGTTAATCTTGGCCGCATTCCTGCAAAGGCTATATCCTCAAATTTACCTTTTTTATATATACCTGCTTGCGTTGCGCCTTTTGAAAAACCGAGTACTAAATATTCAGGGATATCACCCCCCCATGCTCCAGGGTCGTTAATCATTCTCCACTCAGGATGTGGTTGGATTAATTCGTTATCCATAGATGTGTAACATTCTCTACATTGTAATTTTCCGTGCTTAGGTAACATGTTTTATTCCATAATAAATGCTTAGCGTCTAAAATTGCTAGCCAATTTAAAAAGAAGGTGGCATAGGCCACCCTTTGAGTTACGCAATTACAGCGCTAAGATACACCATGAAAGCGTTCTGGTTACTGCTTAGATGTTTCACCATAATCGAAAGTCACTGAATTTGTTTAACTAAAAATATTTCTTACCAATACAATGCGTGAATGTTATTCATCTTCATACTCGATAGGCTCATCAGTTGCATCAAGGTGACCAGTAAACCCTACATAGATAGCCTCAATTGCAGCTCTAGTTACGAAAGTCAGATTGCTTATTGCCATATAAAGAGAGCCTATTATGTTTGTAAATAAAGGCCATACAACTACGGAAATAATCTCACCAGGAAAGTGAATCACTCCGAATTGCAAGCCTACCGCGACTGACCGAAGATAATTACCTCGACTAACCAAAACCCTAACGTGTGAGGTCGATTTCAAGAACGTTCTACCTGGCTGTTCAATATTTGAATCTGCTGTATTCATGCGGTTTTCTCCAGTTATTTGAAATTAGGAAATTTATAGGTGACTTTTTGTAAACAAAAGATAATTAGATTAAGAATATTTTAGCTATAGTTTTTCAGAAATTAAATTTCCATGAAACGTCGTTTAAATCTTCAACAGATACCATTCATTCAAGGGATGGTATCTGTTGGCATAGGAATTATTTATCTGAAAATGTATAGTTATAAGCAGAACTATCTGTTTTACATAGTTATAGCCATTGCCAATTAAAACAATGACTTTAACCGATTTTCAATCCGTTCTTCTCTATGTTTAATGAATCCCAAAAATTTTTCTGGCCTGTATAAAGCCATGTCTTTGGGAAGTAAATGCTGATCGAAAAAATTATCATTGCGTGATTGAATCCATATACTAAAATCCATTTCTTCTTTTTCGATGATCTCATCCCGCGATAGTAGTAATAAATTAGGCATACGACTTATATGTAAGTCTATTTCATTTTCAGAAACACCCAGACTGAGCAACTTTTCATTGTCAAATAATTTTTTCGGAAAAAGACTAACTTTTTGATAATGGTCATTTGCCCAATTGTTATTATCATAAAGGGTTGATAATGCTACAAAACCAAGTTTTTTGCTGTAACTGATATCCATAAATTTCCCTATGGCAACATTGTCATACTCTAAGACTAGACGACCCCTCAAAGTCATTTTAGTGACTAATGATTTTGCAGGAAAATAATTAGACGAGCCTATTTCATCGTCAATTACTCGTTTTGCCATACCAATAGTATTTGCAGCTTGACCAGTAAAAATACCGTTAAGAAGTGCGCTACCCAACCATTGCCTAATTAATTTTTGATTTTCAGGGTCAATTGCCATTTTTTTTGCATGATCAAGATTAGGCAGTCCGTAAAAATAATAGGCTATTACCATAATCGCATTTACACTCGTCAAATTACGCTTGTCTATTCCAAAAAAATTTACTGTTCTAAATGAGAGCTCTAATGCATTTTTTATATTTAGCCAATTAGCTTCAATTAATTTGATATTTTTTTGGGTAAAATTTTGAGTCTTTAATGAAAAATCTGTTTTTAAACAGAACACTAAACTTGTTCTTAAAATAAAATCTCGATTAACATCATTTTTACTTTCAAGCTCTGAATTCAAATATAGAACCAAATTATTTATTTCATCCCGTGCATTTGTAGTCCAGTTCTTGGTAAGCATTGACATTAATATATCTGACTTACTGAGCTTTGTGCCGCCATCATTTGCCCGAATGAAAATTTCAACAACCTTGTCATAAGATGGGCTTGTTTCTGTGTAATAAGAGATTGACTTATCTTGACAAATAACGTCATAAAGTTTTTCAAAATTAGTTTCAAAAACATCTAGTTGTTCTTTTGATAGTAATCCTGCTTGCTCAACTAAAGCATGCCGACGTTTTCGATATGTATCTTTATTGCAATCAAGAATATCACTTACCTTAAACCAAAATTTAGTAGAACTATAACGTGAAGGTGGGGTTTCAAAAAAATCAAATCCGTAGCGAGTCTGTTTAGGGTTATCGTCATCTTCCATTTCTGCCGATGGATCTTTAAGTAAATCCAGGTAAAGTGCCTTTTTAATCGGACCATTTGGGTTTTTACGCTGATTCTTTGGGCGATCTGAATAGGATCCTATTAAACCGATCATCAGTGAGGTTAGTCGCTGCTGCCCATCCATAACTAAAGTTATATTGTCATTTTTTAGCAAATCTATTTTTTCATCTTGATTTTCGCCACACCTAAAATCTATTATAAATTTATAGATTTCTCGCTCTTCTGTATTTTTTTCATTCACATCCCAAAATAAGAAAGAACTGATCGGATAATTCTGCATCAATGAATCAAATAGACGAGTAATTTGATCGGTATCCCAAACAAATGGACGTTGTATATCAGGTAAAAAATATGATTTGTTAAGTTTTCCAAGTACATTAGCTATTGTTGTTGAATCGTACGACACTATATCTTCCTTATTGTTACTACAAAATTAGATTTTGGGATAGCAGAATAAATATATGCTACTCGATTAAATTAAGGTTATTCTGATAACAAGATTTTTAACATTCACTTGGTTTTTGTCCTCGGACTGCCCTGTAGATAACCTGACGTAATAATGATATTGTTTTCATCTTGTTTGCTCCTAACCAAATAGGTGTCTTTCATTTTATCGAATTCCTTCAGCATATTTTCTAAGTGTTTGCGTGCCTTGGTAAAGCTTTTAGATTTAAAATAAACCAAATCCGTCCCTCCATACTGATGCTCAACTTCTCCATATTGAAGGAGTAAATCCAAAACAAGCTCTGGTATACAGCGTTGTTGTATTCGGACTTCTGTGTGTTTTGTTAAAATCATGACAGTTCCCTTAATTTATTTAGGTCAGTTAAATAATGTTTTAGCGCGAAGTTCAGCGACTACTGATGCTAATATTTTGCTTCCTTCAACCACAAATGTCGTTAGGTATTTTGATTGATAAAAATTTCCCAGCGCCATTAAGATAGTTGGCGTCAACAAATGTAACGACTCAGTAGGGTCTAAGTTTTCAAGTCTTATATAAGCCTCGGTTAACGGCTCATCCCAATTCATACTTTTAGACAAATCAGCAATTTCAAGATTTGATAGTTTTCGTAAAATAAAACAATGGTGTCTAAATTGCCCTAATGTTTCATAAGATTCATAACTAGGTTCCGCATCGTATGAAAATGGACCTGTAAAACCTTTCTTTGTGAGCAACCACCTATAAGCCTCCTCAGGATCAATGTCTTTTTCGCCTGCAGCTATTACTAATCGATCATGTCCTTTAGAGCTCACTGCATTTCTAACAGTTTTTATACCTACTCCTGCAAGTAATGCTATTTCTTCGAGCGTCAATTGATGATAATCCGTAAGTTTCCACCTTGCATAGGCTGCATCGGTAACGGTCAGCAAAATATCTAAAATAAAATTCCCTTTAATATTAAATGCTTCAAGATTATTCACTCCATCATTTTTAAAAGATAGAGATGGGAGAGTCATTTGTCCTAATCTACGACCAGGTTTACGCTCAAAAACATTACGGAACGATCCAAATTCTGTTAACAAATCTATTAAGTGATTTCCATCTATTAAGTGATCACCAAGTTCATTTTTTATTGACCCAGTCCCCCATTTTGCAAATTCGAAAATCTGTTCGATTTTTGTTACAAAAACAGCTTCAGCTAAATTGCTACTCAATATATACGACTCAAGAGCTTCTGTAGATCCATCGTAATGAATATCTCCACCCTCATAACTCAGTTGGTCAATATTTAATAGTCGAGCACCTGCCTTCCCATCAAAAAGACAATCTGTCCACATAGCTAAAATACCCAAAAACTTTATTGCAGCTTCTTTTGCATCATCTTTTGTTATTTTTGCCAAATCTGCCATAACTCACCTCACCTATAAATGAACGCAGGATTAAATATGTCCCGACGAAAAGAAGTATATCACTATTTTTTCCTTACAGGGAACTTATTTATCAATTTATCCCGAAAAGTTTGAGTTGGCATTAATTTTACCTTCTCTGATGCTTCTTAATAAAAATTAGTGGTGAGAGAAAACTATTTAATAGAAGACTATTTGATTAAACGACACCGCAAACGTATGAGCTAATTGGCAAGCAGTTTTATGTAGCGTAATTGCGAAGGACTCTATATGACATGTATTAGAGGGTTTTCTAGAATCGGCTGTCGGCTTTCTGGTGTTATGTTGCTATTTGAAAAATCTGGAAAGATTGACTCTCGTAGGTCGCTTACTGATCTTCGCGAATGGCAGGTTTAGGGGAGTGAAAAACTAAATCTCTATGGCTGGTTTGGGTCGTGAGCGGAACTTCATCCTGCTGTACAGTTGTCATTCAAGCCTGGCCGTTCATTGACAGAAGTACATCACATATATTGGCGATTTATAATTCAGCTTGAGTTATTTTGAATGGACTCTTTGTAGATAATATTAGCTAAGGTGTAAACCTTTACGAACCTACATAATGTAATAATTTGCCTATATTATTGCATTATGTAGGATGCGCGTAAGGATTGCTCCACGCATAAATCTTTATACTCGGTCAGGTTGTTGAGCGCACCCTTTTAGACTGTATTCCTGCGAACGAACCTTACAATCAACACCGATATACTTACCACTGGCATGCTCAACTCAATAATCAACACCATTTCGATCATTAACTTCATGGATTGCATGAACATTAAGCGCCCCGCTTATCTGTGATAATAAAATAGATTCAATAGCTGAACATTCAACTACACCCTGGCTCATTTCTAATTGAGTATTAAAATCAAAAGAACCATTTTGCTTATCATCATTATTGGTATCCATTTTCACCCCACGAAGTCCAGTCCACCCGATTCTGCCGTGAAAACATTTCAAGATAGGGTCCGTGCGAACATGATTCTACAAAATTATAAAACTCGACTGGTTTTGAACTGTGTCCGTTTTCACCACGCGGCGCATTAAAATACGTTGACGCATCCTTTCTTTTTAAACCAAGCGAACCTTTAACACCAAATAACACCTGCTCTGTCTGCCCTCGAAAATAATTACCCATACCAAAACTCGGCTTTACCCAGGTAATGCAGGTTATATAACGAAATCCCCATTGCTTCAGCAAATCAAACCCTTTAGGTAAGGAACGATTAGTAATCCAAAGATAAATATGTGCATCCGGCATGGCTAAATTGTTTACCGGTAATGCCATTAATTCTTCAAAAGATAGCGTGTGATAATCTGGTTTGGCACGTCCAAGCTGGTCTTTATCACCTTCATCACCCCAATCCCATGGCGGGTCAATCACGATAGTGGGAAACCTAATATCCAATTCCATGATAGGTTTATCTTCCATATTGGCGATTATTTTTTTCCTGTTTTCCTGACGGGCCGACTCCCTATTTGTCTCTTTTATTTCTCGCTTTGCCTGGATAAGTTTTACGCTACCGGACTTTATTTGTTCAAACAATTCACGATTTTCTGCTTTTAGCTTCTTGGCATCATCTACATATTGTCGATTAGTGCTAAATTGTTCTGCGGCTTGCTGGCTGGCACAGTTAGCATGATTAACTTTGTTTTTTTGTTTAGTACCATCGGTAACAAGAGCTTTGCCAATTTTTTGGCTAACCTCTTGTGGATGGTTTTCACCATACAATTTTCCCGCTTCCACTTGCCGTTTCTTTGCTTCCGCTTCAAAAAAAGGCAAAGCATCTACGGCGATACATGCTCTTTGGTCGCTATTCAAATGCCGCCGCTTGAGATTCATGCTGATAACATCGGATACAGGATTTAAACCGGTATATTCAACTGTGCGTATAGGAATATCTGTTTCTTGACAGGCTTTAAAACGGTTACGACCATCTAATATTAGGCCTTCGTACAAGATGATTGGAATCAACAGTCCGTGCGCTTTAATATCTTCCTTCAATTCCAAAAATTCAGCACCAGACATTAATGGGAATAGTTCGGCAATAGGATGGGGAAGGTAATAAAATGAATTTTCGGTCATGGTTTTTCTCGTTATTAACGGGGGTTAATCTTTATAAAGGCATGTAACGCAGCATAATATTTACGGCCAAATAAAGTTTCTTCTGAAAAAACGTTGCCAAAAAATATAGCGCTACAGGTAGCGAACAATATTTTCT
This sequence comes from Methylobacter psychrophilus, assembly GCF_025583945.1. Classification (GTDB taxonomy): domain Bacteria; phylum Pseudomonadota; class Gammaproteobacteria; order Methylococcales; family Methylomonadaceae; genus Methylobacter_C; species Methylobacter_C psychrophilus. Next base: position 85,380 of record NZ_JAOEGU010000012.1, on the reverse strand, counting down.
TCAATATTTATGTACTTAAGCCTTTGCAACTCAGACATGATTTTCTCTATGTCAGAATCAGAAATTCCACCTTGGAATTGGTACATCGCTTTAATTGAATTAGACAGTGATGTTTTCTTTACGGGCCTTAGCTTTAGCAGCCTTTCTATGACATATTCGATAGTGATTTTTTCTTTCAGAGAATCTGGCGTGCTTTTAATTTTCTTAACTGATTCTGGCTCAGTACGATTTTTAGGGTTTGTATTTTCTTCCTCTTTTCTAGCTGCCTGTATTAACAATTGTGCAAGGCGCAATTTATCTCTATAACTCAGCTGTTCACATGCCAAAACGATAACATCGTAGCTCATTCGACTTAATTTTCCTTTTACATTGATCTATGCGCTTTTTTAAGGAAGCAAAAAATTATTTCCTACAAATTATAGTTGGAATTCAAAATAATGGTACTGGAGCTTAAGGTTATGCTTTGTTGCACAAACGTTCAGATAGCGAGTGTAAGAATTCGTGCGTGTTATAGGTCAACTACGCCCACTGATCCAAGTACCCGATGACGTTAAGAAGTAGATATGGGACCAGGTAAGCAAGGAAGAAAATGAGATGGTAACCCGGTAAGAACACAAAATCAGGGCTTTGATGTACTTAAACCAAGCGGGTAGTAGCCTTATTGCTTTTGGTAATGAATTAAACCAGATTAAAGCAAAGAAACCCCATGGCCAGTTTATTAAATGGGTTGAAGCCAATATTCCTATGACCGTACAGCAATGCAGAAAGTATATGAGTATTGCCAAGTCAAATGGAAACTTGAGTTTCCATTTGGATATTAACACCGAAGTTTTACTCTTAGCCTTTGAGCCAGAAGTCCGTGAAGTCATACGCGATGAGTTAAAAGATGATAACCAAACTGACGCAAACGAGATAATCAGGACGTTAAAACGGTTTGTTATTGATGGAGATACGCAATACTGGCTTATATAAGGAAGTAAAGATACGCGGTGATGATGGTTGCAAAAAATCGAAATGGACGACTTTTGATGCTTACATAAGGGACCGTTGGTATTTTAGGAAAAGGCGCAGTTATCAATTAATGGACTCCGCCGATTTAGCACAAAAAATAGCTTTTCAGCAAAATAATAATCCAGCATTAAAAGAGATAAAAAGTGCAAAATTTTTGCACTTTTTACCCAAAACAGAAAGTCATTTAACGCCGCTTTTAACCGGCTTAAAAACCGATTCTGAGCGCATAAAAGTTTGGCAAAATGCTGTTTATGACTCACTTGGCAACAAAATAAAAAAGGTATCTGACTGGTTATCCCGTATCGTCAAAGACGCGAAAGTAAAGCGGGATGCACAGATATTCGATCTTTGGCTGGCTTGCCACACGCAGGAACAAATTGGGGAAGCGGTGGGATTGAATAGAACTGTAGTAGGCGATATTTGTAATACTTTTGTGGAAACGGTACTGGAAAACCAAAACCATAAAACCGCCGCAAATCACATCACTGACTTCACCATCCCGATCTACAATGTCTGGAAACAGCAAACCAAGACACGCATTTCGTGTGGGCGTGGCTATCAAACCGACCTATGGAAGCATTATTTGGTATGATGGATTAAAGATTAAACTATATCAAAAGAGCCGTGCCATTAAAAAATATGAAAAAGATGACATGTCATTTCATTTTTTGCCGGTCTTTGTCTTAACAATAATCAAAATCATCAATAGGAAAAACCACTTTGTTTCAACAGACTTTTAAAAATATAGATGACATCCTGCACAAAGATGCCGGTTGTGGCAGTGAACTGGATTATGTTGAACAAACGTCTTGGGTGTTGTTTTTAAAGTATTTGGATGATTTGGAAAGGGACAAAGCGACTGAAGCAGAGCTTTCCGGCAAAACGTACATACCTATTATTGCATCTGAATATCAATGGACTGTCTGGGCAGCACCCAAATTAGAAAATGGTGCCATTGACCACAATGCCTTGACGGGTGATGACCTTCTTGATTTCGTTAACATTGAGTTATTTCCTTATCTTAAAAAATTTAAAGCGTCTGCGGATAGTGCCGATACCATTGAATACAAGATTGGTGAGATATTCTCCGAGTTAAAGAATCGCATCCAAAGTGGTTATAACCTGCGGGAAGTGATTAATCGTATTGATGAACTACGTTTTCGGACACATGCAGAAAAGCATGAAATGAGTCATCTGTACGAAGACAAGATTAAAAACATGGGTAATGCAGGGCGTAACGGTGGTGAATATTACACGCCACGACCCTTGATTAAAACCATTGTTAAAGTCGTTGCGCCCGAGATTGGCAACACCATTTATGATGGGGCCGTAGGTTCTGCCGGATTTTTATGTGAAGCATTTGAATATTTAAAGCACAGCAAAAAATTAACGACCACGGATGTGGTAACCCTGCAAAAGAAAACCTTTTACGGTAAAGAAAAGAAATCACTGGCGTACATTATTGGCACTATGAACATGATTTTGCATGGCGTGGAAGCACCCAACATTGTGCATACCAATACCCTTGCTGAAAATATTGCCGATATTCAAGAAAAAGACCGTTACGATATTGTATTGGCTAATCCGCCCTTTGGTGGCAAAGAACGCGCAGAAGTGCAGCAAAATTTCCCGATAAAAACGGGGGAAACCGCTTCTTTATTTTTGCAGCATTTTATTAAAATCCTAAAGGCTGGTGGCAAAGGTGGTGTGGTCATTAAAAACACCTTTCTAAGCAATACCGATAATGCGTCTGTCAGCCTACGCAAATTGTTACTGGAAAACTGTAACCTGCATACCGTGTTGGATTTACCCGGCGGAACTTTTACCGGTGCGGGTGTAAAAACCGTGGTGTTGTTCTTTGAAAAAGGTAGTGCTACCCAAAACGTCTGGTTCTATCAACTCAATCTGGACAGGAACTTGGGCAAAACCAATGCCCTGAATGAAAAGGATTTGGCAGAGTTTGTAGAATTGCAAAAGACCAAAGCCGAGAGTGAAAATTCTTGGAGCATTGCCGTAAAAGACATAGACCAAACCACTTTTGATTTAAGTGCCAAAAATCCCAATAAAAAAGCAGAAGCCGCACTGCGTCAACCAGCAGATATTCTGGCAGCCATAGCAGCATTGGATAAAGAAAGCACCAAAATTCTGGCGACTATCAAAACGCTGCTCTAACAGGAGAAAAAGACCATGCAAGATGTTCGCTGGAAACAACGCTTTGCTAATTTTAACCGTGCGTTTTTATTGCTGCGCGAAGCCATGGAAAATGACATGGCAACACTCAGCCAGCTAGAAAAAGAAGGCATTATCCAACGCTTTGAATATACGTTTGAACTGGCGTGGAAAGTATTAAAAGATAAAATGGAAAATGACGGCATCGTATTAGATCAAATATCGCCCAAAGCCGTTATCAGGCAAGCTTTTACGGCAAAATACATTAACGATCCTGACACCTGGTTAAAAATGATCGGGGATAGAAACTTAATGAGCCACACCTACGATTTTGTTAAATTTGAAGCCGTCATTCAATCGATAGCCGATGATTATTTACCGATGCTGCAAGAGTGGTACTTGCAGTTGTTGACGGAAATCAACGAGCCATGAGTATAACCGGCTTAACGCCCGAACAACTGGCACTTTTACAACAGGTGTTTAAGAAACATCCTGAAATTGACGCAGTAAAACTGTATGGCTCACGCGCCAAAGGCAACTTTCATGAGCGTAGTGATGTTGATTTAGTGTTGGTGGGAACAGGCATCGACCGGCATTTAGTCGCAGACCTGTTATTGGATTTAGCCGATACCGATTTGCCTTATACCGTCGATTTGCAAAATTACAGCGACATAAAAAATCGGGCATTGATTGAACATATTGATCGGGTGGGACTGGTGATTTATGAGCGGGAAGATACTAAGGTGATAGGATGAAATCGGGGTGGGAAGTTAAGAGGTTGGGGGAGGTTTGTAGCTTTATTCGAGGGCCTTTTGGCGGAAGTTTAAAGAAGAATATTTTCAAAGAAGATGGGTATGCTGTCTATGAGCAACAACATGCTATTTATGATCAGTTTGATAAAATCAGATATTTTATTGATGAAAAAAAATTTAATGAAATGAAAAGATTTGAATTGAATTCTGGCGATTTGATTATGAGCTGTTCAGGCACTATGGGGAAAATTGCAGTTGTTCCCAAAAATATCAAGCAGGGAATAATTAATCAAGCTTTATTAATCCTTAGTCCATCGAAAAAAGTATCAAATATTTTTTTGAAATTGTGGATGCAAAGTGAAAATTTTCAAGATAGTTTGAAAAAATATTCACAAGGAGCAGCAATACAAAATGTTGCTTCAGTGAAAATTTTAAAAGAAATTGAAATCCCACTGCCCCCACTCCCAGAACAACAACGTATAGTCGCCATATTAGATGAAGCCTTTGCCGCCATAGCCAAAGCAAAAACCAATGCCGAACAGAATCTCAAAAATGCCAAAGAACTGTTTGAGAGTTATTTGCAGAGTGTTTTTGAGAATAAATTACATGGTTCCGAGTTTGAAACATTAGATAGTCTTTGCGAGCTTATAGTTGACTGTGAACACAAAACAGCACCGATACAAGAAACAGGTTATCCATCTATTCGGACACCTAATATTGGAAAGGGTGTCTTGATTTTAGATGGCGTAAATAGAGTTTCAGAGGAAACTTATAATGAATGGACAAGACGTGCAATCCCCCAAACAGACGATTTAATTTTAGCAAGAGAGGCGCCAGCTGGAAACATTGGTGTAATCCCAGAAAACATTAAAGTTTGTTTAGGTCAACGAACAGTATTAATCAGACCTAAAAAGAACAAAATAATATCTAAGTTCTTAGCATATTTAATCCTTTCAAAGGATGTACAAGAACAATTATTATCACATTCAACAGGGGCAACGGTTGAACATATTAATATGAAAGATATTAGGGCTTTTAAAATCTTCAATATTTCACTTATAACCGAACAACAAACCATCGTCCAAAAACTGGATGCCCTGTTAGTAGAAACCAAACAATTAGAAGCCATTTACCAGCAAAAAATAAACGACTTGGACGAGTTGAAAAAATCCATCCTGCAAAAAGCCTTTGCCGGTGAATTATGTTACCGTTTGTGACCCATACCTTTAAAAAGGAAAGAGTATCATGAATACCTTGCCAGACATCATTAATCAAGAAATTAATACACTGCCATTAATATCACAAAAAGAGGTGCTAGACTTTGTCTTGTTTTTAAAAAATCGGATTAACACTCAAACAGACACAGATTATTTATCAAACAATGCGGACAGCAAGCAGGCGATTATTGACGGTTTAAATACCCCGCTGGATCAATGTTCCGAGTCCTTGGACTGGTAATGTATCGAATTTATTACACCAGTCGAGCTAAAAAAGATGCGCAGTTAATAAAATCTTCTAACTTAAAAAGCAAAGTTGAAGCACTGTTGAACTTAATCACTGAACAGCCCTATGCTTATCCGCCAGAATTTGAAGTTCTAAAAGGGGAATTAAAAGGCGCACTCTCACGACGCATCAATAAGCAACATCGACTTGTTTACGAAGTGTTAGAAGAAGAACAGGCGATAAAAGTTATGATGATGTGGACACATTATGAATAATGCCAAGATCAGCATTATTTAGCGCAAATAGGTTATAACCTTAAAGGCGGGGTTTTATGTATTACGATGTTTTTGAAGCTCAAATTATAGACGAACTGTCTTTTAGCGTGCGTTTTGCCGATGGTTTAACGGGCAAAGTTCAATTTTTGCCGTCTTATTTATACAGTGTTTTTGAAAAGCTGAAAAACCCTGATTTTTTTAAGCAAATAAAAGTCACGGACGGTTTTGTTTCATGGGGGGATGATGAAATTGATCTTGCTCCTGCTCCTGACACTATGTATCAGGTAATTTCTGAAAAAGACGAATGGTTGTTATCTTAAGTTATGAACGAAGCAGAAACCCGAGCCGAACTGATAGACCCCCACTTAAAAGCCTGTGGTTGGGGCGTAATTGAAGATTCTAAAATCCTGCGTGAATACCATATCACGGCAGGTAAAATACAAACGGGTGGCATCAAAGGTAAGAAACTGACGGCTGATTATGTGTTGGTGTATAAAGGCATCAAACTGGCTGTCGTAGAAGCCAAAAGTGATCAGTTAGCGGTGGGCGAAGGGGTTGCACAGGCAAAACAGTATGCCGAAAAATTATCCCTGCAAACCACTTATGCCACTAACGGTAAACAAATCTATAGTATCTGTATGGAAACAGGGCAAGAAGGCTTGGTTGCCAATTACCTGACACCTGATGAATTATGGGCTAAAACCTTTGCGGTACAGAACGAATGGCGAGAGAAATTTTCTGCCGTGCCGTATGAAGATAAAGGTGGCACATGGCAGTTACGTTATTATCAGGAAATAGCCGTCAATAATACCTTGGAAGCCGTTGCCAACAACCAGAACCGCATTTTGTTAACCCTTGCTACCGGCACCGGAAAAACAGCCATTGCTTTTCAAATTGCCTGGAAATTATTTCAAACCCGCTGGAATTTAAACCGTGACGGTGGTCGCAGACCACGTATTTTGTTTTTGGCTGACCGCAATATTTTGGCTAACCAAGCGTTTAATTCGTTTTCATCGTTTCCTGAAGATGCGTTGGTACGTATCAGCCCCAAAGAAATCAGTAAAAAAGGCAGCGTGCCAATCAATGGCAATATTTTCTTTACCATCTTCCAAACCTTTATGACGGGTACGGATGCAGAGGGTAAGCCCGCCCCTTATTTTGATGCTTATCCTGCCGATTATTTTGACTTTATTATCGTTGACGAGTGTCATCGTGGTGGTGCCAATGATGAAGGAAACTGGCGAGGAATATTAGAATATTTTTCTCCAGCGGTTCAGTTGGGTTTAACTGCCACACCCAAGCGTAAAGACAATGTTGATACCTATAAATATTTTGGTGAACCGGTTTATATCTATTCATTAAAGGAAGGAATCAACGATGGTTTTTTAACGCCTTTTAAAGTGAAACGCATTCAGACAACGCTGGATGATTATATCTATACCAGTGATGACCAGCTTATTGAAGGTGAAGTTGAAGAAGGCAAGCTGTATACCGAAACCGACTTTAATAGAATTATCGAGATAAAAGCCCGTGAAGCCAAACGTGTGCAGGTTTATATGGATGATGCCAATCAAAACGAGAAAGCCATTATCTTCTGCGCTACCCAAGAACATGCCGCCGCCGTTCGTGATTTGGTTAATCAATATAAAAAATCAACCAGTCCAAACTATTGTGTGCGTGTAACGGCCAATGACGGAGAAATAGGTGAGCAGTTTTTACGTGAGTTTCAGGATAATGAAAAATCAACTCCCACGATATTGACTACGTCACAAAAACTCTCAACAGGTGTTGATGCAAGGAATATTCGAAATATTGTATTGATGCGACCGGTGAACTCAATGATAGAGTTTAAGCAAATAGTAGGTCGTGGCACGCGTTTATTTGATGGAAAGGAATTTTTCACCATTTATGATTATGTCGATGCTTATCATCATTTTTCCGACCCGGAGTGGGATGGAGAAGCACTGCCTTGCGAAATTTGTGGGAACACGCTTTGTGAATGTCCGACCAAACCTAAACCACTACCCCAACCCTGTAAAGTATGTGATCAGCAACCGTGTATCTGCGAAAAAGAACCCCCTGAAAATTGTGGCACCTGTGGTGAAACGCCCTGTATTTGCAAGAAACGACAAAAGATTAAAATTAAGCTGAAAGACGGAAAAGAACGAGAGATTCAGCACATGATGTCCACTTCGTTCTGGAGTGCAGATGGCAAACCTATTTCAGCCGAAGAATTTTTAAATAATTTGTTTGGTGAATTACCCGGTTTGTTTAAAAGTGAAGCTGAATTACGGACGCTTTGGAGCCATCCCATGACTCGCAAGATATTGCTTGAGAAATTGGCGGATGCTGGTTATGGCAAAGAAGAACTGACTTCGTTACAAAAGCTGATTGATGCCGAGAAAAGTGACTTATTTGATGTCTTGGAATATGTTTTTAATAGTGATATTAAACCCATCACCCGAGAAGCACGAGTAGCCGCTGCCCAATCCAACATATTTGCTTTTTTAAATGCCCAACAAAAAGAATTTATTGATTTTGTACTGAGTAAATATATAGAAACAGGCGTGGAAGAACTGGACCAAGAGAAATTGGCAACCTTGCTGAATATTAAATATCATTCTTTGGAAGACGCTAAAGAAGTGCTGGGGGCTGTTGCTACTATCAGTTCGTTGTTTATAGAATTTCAGAAGCATTTGTATGAACTGAAGGTTGCTTAATGTCATTGGCCGGATTAAGTGTCTATTACGAGTTCAGATAGAAAAACGGCTTTTGTCAATGGCCGATTGTGATCGCTCAGAATGGACTTTAAAAGCTAAAGCCACATAGAGTTAAAGTAGTTTTTTATGCGTGTTTCCATGCGGGAAGAACAGTCAATTATCAACAAGAAACATAGTACCTGCCTAGATGTTCTGATATGCGGGCGATACGGCGAAATAGTACAGGTTAATACTGGAAATTTGATTAGCACTGTTTTGAAATACCAGTACCTGCCAGCAGTCACCCTAAAGAACCGCAGCAATGAAACTTTTTGCACCAAGTGCTTATTGGTCAACGGCAATGATTGCCGATGTTTTAAAATTCGTTAGAAACTGCAATGATTTAAAAATGCTATCCCGATTGCTATCCCGAAATCGCTATTTTTACTTTTTTCAAAATCGCTTATTTTGTAAGTCATTGTTTCAATTGGTCGGGACGACAGGATTTGAACCTGTGACCCCTTGTCCCCCAGACAAGTGCGCTACCAAGCTGCGCTACGCCCCGACATTGAAATAATTGTATAAAACTGAAAGGATTATGAACACAACCCCTAACAACTAAGTGCGAAATTATACTACACAATACGCTTAACTGTAAGCGCCTATTTGAGTAATTCCAAAATATCTTCAAGTTCGGCAATCATTTGGTGTATTAACTGCTTTGACTTGTTGACGTCATCTTTTGCATTATCACTTATTAAGTGTGCTCTGGCACCACCGATTGTGTAGCCTTGCTCATATAACAACGCTCTTATTTGCCGTATCATCAGCACTTCGTGACGCTGATAATAACGACGATTACCACGTCTTTTTACCGGACTCAACTCGGTAAATTCTTGCTCCCAATAGCGGAGTACGTGTGGTTTGACACCACACAACTCGCTCACTTCACCTATCGTGAAATAAAGCTTTTCAGGTATGGCTGGGTATTCGTTGTTATTGCTCGGCTCCAACATAGGCTTCTACTCGGGCTTTAAGTTTCTGTCCAGACCTGAATGTTACCACACGCCTGGCAGTTATCGGGATTTCTTCGCCGGTTTTTGGATTTCTACCCGGACGACTGGTTTTATCACGAAGTTCAAATTTTCCAAAACCAGAAATTTTTACCTGCTTACCCTGCTCCAAGGAACTTTTGATTTCTTCAAAAAACAGCTCCACCATTTCTTTTGCTTCGCGCTTGTTTAAGCCTAGCTCGTCAAACAGCCTTTCGGCAAAATCTGCTTTTGTTAATGCCATAAATCAATCCCTCAGCTTTGCATTTTTTTCAGTGTTCAATAGGGTTAACAGTCTGCCAACGATAGCATCTATTTCAGTGTCTGTTAGTGTTTGTTTGTAATCTTGCATGACTAACGTTAAGGCGATACTTTTGCTGCCCTCTTCGACACCTTTACCACGGTATATATCAAAAATAACGACCTCTTGTAAAGTCGGCTCTGCACTGCCCATTATACAGTTGACGATTTCACTCGCAGAGACGTCTTCGTTAACGATTAAGGCTAAATCACGCTTTACGGATGGGTACTTTGATAACGATTTAAAGACAGGAATACGCTTGTTAAGTAACCGGTTTTGATCCAGTTCAAATAGAAAAACCTGAGTATCAAAGCCTAATTGTTTTTCCAGATTTGGATGCAACATACCCATCCATCCGACTGTTTCACCATCGGATGTCAATATTTCAGCGGTTTGCCCAGGATGCAATGCCGATTGCTGTGCTGATAAAAATCTCACCTGACAACCAGTCAATGCAAAAATCGCTTCTATATCGGCTTTCATGTCAAAAAAATCAACTTTACGGGCTTTATCGCCCCATTGATCACTATAAACATCACCTAAAACCAAACCTGCCAGCATTTTCTGTTGCTGTGTTTCACCGTCTTTTTTAATAAAACGCAGACCCGCTTCAAATAGTCGAACTCTGTTTTGCTGACGATTGGTGTTGTAAAGAGCCGCTTTTAATAAGCCACACCAAAGCGTCGTACGCATCACCGCCAATTCTGAAGAAATCGGATTTTGTAAGCGAATAACATCCATTTCAGGAGCGATAGCTTTTTGGATATCTTCATCAACAAAGCTGTAAGTAATGGCTTCCTGATAACCTCTGTCAACCAGCAAATCTTTAACCCGATCAATGTCGAGTAATGCTTCAGTAACTAAGCTTAATTCGGAACGCATTAACAAACTGCTGCTAGGCAAGTTGTTATAACCATAAATCCGCGCTATTTCTTCAATTAAGTCGGCTTCAATAGCAATATCAAAACGAAAACCCGGCGGACTAATTTGCCAGCCATCGGTTTGTGTTTGGACAACCATTGCCAAGCGTTGAAAAATATCAACAACGTGTTCATCGGCCAAGGCAATACCCAGCGTTTTCACTATGCGTTCTCGCCTTAACAAGACCGCCTGGCGTTGTGGCAAAGCCACGTCAGTTGTTACCTCGGTAATAGGACCTGGCTCGCCGCCAGTAATATCAATGATTAATTGCGTAGCACGCTCAATGGCTCTTAATTGCAAAGTAGCATCAACGCCTCGCTCAAAACGATGTGACGAATCGGTATGTAAACCAAATCGACGGGCTTTGCCAGCTATCGCATGAGGTGCAAAGAACGCACATTCCAAAAATACTGACCGGGTATCGTTATTAACAGCAGAATCACTGCCACCCATAATACCGGCAAGTGCCAGAACTTGCTTGTCATCGGCAATAACCAAAGCTTCATTATCAAGTTTAATAACCTGATTATTTAACAATGTTAGAGCTTCATCGGCTTTAGCCAAACGGACGGTAATACCACCAGACAGCTTTGCCGTATCAAATACATGCAAAGGCTGTCCCAGTTCTATCAATACATAATTAGTAACATCGACTAAAGGCCCGAGGCTTCTTAAGCCTGAACGACGCAGACGTTCCTGCATCCAGAGTGGCGTTACCGCTTGAGCATTGACGCCGTTAATCAAGCGCCCCAAGTAACGAGGACAGGCTTCTGTCGCTTCTACTGATACGCTTAAGACGTCTTGGCAGCCAATGGTGACGCTGTCAATTTGAGTGGTGGTCCAATCCATCTTGTTTAGCACCGCGACTTCACGCGCCAAACCTTCAACACATAAACAATCGGCTCTGTTAGGCGTTAAATCAACTTCGATAATATTATCATCAAGTGATAAATAATCACGAATATCAACGCCAACCGGGGCATCGTCGGCCAACTCCATTAAACCATTGGCATCCGTCGCCAACCCCAATTCCTTTTCTGAACACAACATGCCAAAGGATTCTTCGCCACGCAGCTTTGATCTTTTTATTTTAAAATCGCCCGGCAGGATGGCACCGATTAACGCCGCAGGGATTTTTAAGCCAACACGGACATTACTTGCACCGCAGACAATTTGTAAAGGCTCTGCCTGACCTACAGCCACGAGACAAATACGCAGGCGATCGGCATCAGGATGCTGATGCATGGACATGACTTCACCCACAACAACACCACTAAATTTTGCAGCGGCGGGCTCTACAGATCCAACTTCCAGTCCTGACATCGTTAACTGTTCAACCAGTTCTTCGGTACTTATTGCCGGATTAACATACGATCTTAACCAGGCTTCACTAATTTGCATGATTCAAGTTTTCCTGTGTAACAACAACTTAATGAAATTGCTCTAAAAATTTAAGATCATTTTCAAAAAACAACCGTAAATCATTAATGCCATAGCGCAACATTGCGAGACGTTCGACACCCATACCAAAAGCAAAGCCGCCGTACTGTTCACTATCAATATTAACCGCTTTAAAAACTTCGGGATGAATCATGCCGCAACCCATCACTTCCAACCATCCGGTTTGACTACATACGCGACAGCCTTCGCCATTACACATAACGCATTCAATATCAACTTCCGCAGAAGGCTCGGTAAAGGGAAAGTAAGAAGGTCTAAAACGTACTTGAATATCTTTTTCAAAAAATGCGCGAAGAAATTCGTAAACCACACCTTTCAAGTCGGCAAAGCTGACATCGGTATCAACCAAAAAGCCTTCTACCTGATGAAACATGGGGGTATGCGTAATATCTGAATCACAACGATAAACCCGACCAGGCGCAATCACTTTTAATGGCGGCTGTTCGGATTCCATCGTTCTAATTTGCACCGGGGATGTATGTGTTCTTAAGAGCGTATGGGCGTCAAAATAAAACGTATCATGCATTGCCCTGGCCGGATGAGAACTGGGAATATTAAGCGCTTCAAAGTTATGATAATCGTCTTCGATTTCAGGACCTTCAACCACTTTAAAGCCGACACTGGCAAATATTTTAGAAATACGCCGAAGCGTTGTAGTCACAGGATGTAATCCTGCCACTGATTGACCGCGTCCAGGCAAGCTCACATCAATACGCTCGCCAGCTAGTCTTTCAGCTAACGCGACATTTTCCAACTGATTTTTGCAAGTTTCCAGCTGTTGCTGAAACTGATCTTTAGCTTGGTTGATTATTTGTCCAACAGATCGTCGCTGCTCGGGCTCAAGGTTGCCAAGCTCTTTCATCTGTAGGGTAAACAAACCTTTTTTACCAAGGTAGTGGACACGAACCTTATCGAATTGATTAAGGTCATTTACTGCCGCAAGCTCTTGTAATGCCTGCGCGAGAATCTCTTCAAGGATAGCCGACACTGCACTGCTCGCTTTGATTAGGGGTAGGAGAATTTTTAAATAAGTTTCAGGATAACGATCCTGAAACACTCGCCTCTTTTACAAGAGACGAGTGGCATCATAAAGATGCCTCAGAAATGAAAAACTGCGTCTTTCTTAAGGCTGACTTTGATTGGCTATAGCGATTTCTGCTATTTTGCCAAATGATTCAATGTCACGTACTGCGATGTCCGCTAAAACTTTACGGTCAATCTTTACATTGGCTTTTGTTAAGCCATTGATCAAGCGACTGTAAGATATTCCATACATGCGTGCAGCAGCATTAATACGGACAATCCACAAGGCGCGGAATTGACGTTTTCTTTGTTTGCGATCGCGGTACGCATATTGACCCGCTTTGATTACCGCTTGTTTAGCTACACGATAAACCCGACTACGGGCACCATAGTAACCTTTTGCTTGTTTTAATACTTTCTTGTGTCTTGCTCTGGCTGTTACGCCGCGTTTAACTCTAGGCATTCCTATTCTCCTCTATTATTAACTGTAAGGCATCATACGTGCGGCCATGCGCACATCTGATGGATGAATAGTTGCGGGCGAGCGTAACTGTCTTTTTCTTTTAGTCGATTTCTTGGTCAAAATATGACGACGATGCGACTGTCCACACTTAAAACCGCCATTGCCAGTGCGTCTAAAACGCTTGGCAGCACCACGGTTAGTTTTTATTTTTGGCATTTGTTTGCTCCAATAATATAAAAAAAGTCCCTGAGATATAACCCGACAAGGCAAAATGCATGGCCCTGAAGAATTACCGGCATCATAAATGATGCCTTTAAATAGCATATCCTTTGCTACCTTGTGCAGAGACGTTGCAAGGCAACGACTCGACAATTATTACCATTGTTGGCACAGCGCTGATAAACAGCTATAAACTGTGCGAACAATGTGATTTAGTCGTAGTTATTTTTTCTTTTTTGGTGACATAACCATAATCATTTGTCGGCCTTCCATTTTTGGGAACTGCTCGACAATGGCTATTTCTTCCAAATCTTTTTCTATACGCTTTAGCAAATCCATACCGATTTCCCGATGCGCCATTTCACGACCACGGTAACGTACGGTAACTTTGGTTTTATCACCATCGTTAAGAAATTTAACCAAACTGCGTAACTTAACTTGGTAATCGCCTTCGTCAGTACCGGGTCTGAATTTAATTTCTTTAACCTGGATTTGCTTTTGTTTCTTTTTGGCAATTTGAAGTTTTTTATTAAGCTCAAACTGGTATTTGCCGTAGTTCATTATCTTGCAAACGGGTGGATCCGCGTTTGGCGATATTTCTACTAAATCCAAGTCTGCTGCATAAGCAATCTGTTTGGCCTCATCCAGCGAGATAATACCTAATGCTTCACCCTCAGCACCTGTTACCCTCACTTTTCTTGCAGTGATTGCATCATTCAGGCGCGTTTCATCTTTTTTAGCAGCGATACCCTAATCCTCCAAAAATACTATTATTTTCTGTCCGCAATCTCTTGATTTAGCCGTTCGGCAAATTCACTGATTGACAGACTACCTAAATCTTCACCTTTTTGCGTACGTACCGTAATATTTTGATCTTCTAACTCTTTATCACCAATAATGACAAGATACGGCACCCGTTGCATAGAGTGATCGCGAATTTTAAACCCGATCTTCTCATTTCTCAAGTCTATTTTTGCCCTGATGCCTTGTTGCTCTAAATCGTTCATGATTTTAGACGCATATTCTGCATGTCGGCCAGCAATATTAATCACCATAACTTGTACGGGAGCTAGCCAAACAGGAAAGGTTCCAGCGTATTCTTCGATCAAAATACCGATAAAACGCTCTAGCGAACCCAGTATGGCCCTATGGAGCATAACCGGAACCTGTTTGGAACCATCTTCAGCAATATAAGTTGCGCCCAAGCGACCCGGCATGGAAAAATCAACCTGGATCGTACCGCATTGCCAAACTCGTCCAATACAGTCTTTTAAAGAAAATTCAATTTTAGGCCCGTAAAAAGCACCCTCACCCGGCTGTAAATCCCATTTCAAACCTTTGTTGTTCAGCGCCAGTTCCAAGGCATTCTCTGCTTTATCCCAGACCGAATCATCACCCACCCTGTTTTCAGGACGTGTCGATAATTTCATAATGACTTCTTCAAAGCCAAAGTCTTTATAAACCGAGAACAACATATCAATAAAAGTTGATACTTCGTCCTGAATCTGGCTTTCTGTACAAAAGATATGCGCATCATCCTGGACAAAATTCCTGACTCTCATCAGCCCATGCAATGTACCTGATGGTTCATTACGATGACAAGAACCAAACTCGGCAATGCGAACAGGTAAATCGCGGTAACTTTTAATGCCCTGGTTATAAATTTGCACATGACACGGGCAATTCATCGGCTTAATCGCATAATCGCGATTTTCCGAATGCGTTGTAAAAATCATGGCACCGAATTTATCCCAGTGACCTGATTTTTCCCAAAGGGATCGATCTACCAATTGCGGCGTTTTAACTTCGCCGTAACCGTTTACCCGTAATTTTTCACGGATAAATTGCTCAATCTGTTGATAAATAATCCAGCCTTTCTCGTGCCAAAATACCATCCCGGGCGCTTCTTCCTGGGTATGAAACAAATTCAGTATTTTTGCCAACTTACGGTGATCACGTTTTTCTGCTTCTTCCAGACGATGCAAATAAGCCTGTAATTCTTTTTTATCACCCCATGCCGTACCGTATATGCGCTGCAACATTTCATTGTCAGAATTACCACGCCAGTAAGCGCCGGCAATCTTCATTAATTTAAAAGCGCTTATTTTACCGGTACTGGGTACATGTGGACCACGACAAAGATCAGTAAAGCCACCTTGCTGATAAAGAGATAAATCCTGATCTGCCGGTATAGACTCGATAAGTTCGGCTTTATAGCTTTCACCCTGACCTTTAAAAAACTTTACCGCGTCATCTCTACCTAATACCGTGCGACTAATCGCATGATCTTCAGAGACCAGCTGCTGCATTTTTGCTTCTATAGCTGTCAGGTCATCAGGCGTAAACGGCCGTTGGTAGGCAAAGTCATAGTAAAAGCCGTTTTCGATAACCGGCCCAATAGTGACTTGTGCATCAGGAAATAATTGTTTTACGGCCTGCGCCAATAGATGTGCAGTGGAATGACGAATGACATCAACACCCTCTTCATCTTTTGCGGTAATAATTTTTAAAGTAGCATCCTGGTCAATTAAGGTACTGGCATCGACTAATACATCATTAACCCGACCAGCCAGGGTTGCCTTGGCCAATCCTGAACCTATGGATTGAGCGACATCCATTACTGTAACAGCGTGGTCAAACTCACGACGGGAACCATCAGGAAGAGTAATTACGGGCATGTTTATATTTTTCTGGTTGCTACAATAAAAAAAGCACCGCTTTAGCAGTGCTTTAATGTTGGTAGGCACGATTGGACTCGAACCAACGACCCCCACCATGTCAAGGTGGTGCTCTAACCAGCTGAGCTACGCGCCTGAAGTTTTATTACTTCAAGCCCGCTATTATACCTATAGATTTTAGTTACGCAACCCCCACGCGACTTCCTGTGCAGAATATGTCCAATGTACAAATCTTTTCACCACTTGCCATAACGGTAAAAATACTTAAATACCACTTTAAATACCATCAATGCATACAACTTATCGCTCTGATTCTTTTTTTGCGACCTTATCGCGTAAATAAACCGGCATTGCTTGTTCAACCGTAACTGCCAGACCCTGCTTAAAGCCTTGCGCGCCTAATATTGCAATCGCACCAGCTCTGGGTAGATTGTCGATTTCGCAGTAACTAACCCGACCGGCCAACCGAGCCATTAACTCATCATGGTAAACCCCCCATCCTGAACCAACACCGGCACCGATCAAATCGGGAAACTCGACATCAACCGCAGTCGTAACAGATTCTTTGCCTATCAATTCGGCAAAACCCTGTTCGTTACGTTGATAAACTCCCCAAAATATCTCGCCCATTCTGGCATCCATTGCCGTAAAAGCAAGATTGCAATTTGTCGGTGCTATCTTTAAACTTTCGCGTAGAGGTTTATCATTATTTTTATCAAAAAAATCTTGGGCGATTGCCGCCAAAGTCGATACCGGCACTATCGGTAAATCAGCACCCAAAGCTATACCCTGAATCACCGCAGTGGCAATCCGAACGCCGGTAAACGAACCCGGGCCACAACTAAATGCCAGCGCATCAAGTTGCTGCGGTTTTAACCCTGCTGCTGACATTAATTCATCTATCATCGGCAAAATCAGTCGGGTATGTTCTTTAGGTGCCAATTCAAAACGCTCACTGACAACACCATCAATAATTAATGCGGCTGAACAAGCTTCAGTTGATGTTTCTACTGCCAATAATTTCATGATTGCTTCTCTTCTTGAAAAAATGCTTGTACATCCGTTATATCGCGCGTCCGTCTCATGGCCGGAATACTGTCTAAAAATAACTGCCCGTAAGATCGCTTTAATAAGCGTGGGTCACATACCATCAATACACCCCGATCAGTGACATCACGAATCAACCGACCGATACCCTGCCTTAAGGCAATCACCGCAGTAGGCAGTTGATATTCAAAAAACGGATTTTTGCCCTGCTGTGTCATCGCTTCCAGACGCGCCTTTAACACCGGATCACCGGGGGATGCAAAAGGAAGCTTGTCAATAATAACGCAGGATAATGCCTCCCCTCTGACATCCACGCCCTCCCAAAAACTGGATGTCCCTAACAAAACGGCATTCCCGGCTTCTTTAAACTGTTCCAACAACAGCGCCTTAGGCCGACTGCCCTGAATCAACAAGGGATAAGTTAATTTTTTTTCCAGTATTTCTGCCGCTTGATTAAGAGCGCGATGACTGGTAAATAAAAAGAATGCCCGGCCCTTGCTGGCCTGCAACACAGGCAAGGCGAAGTCAACAATCATGGGAATAAAACTTGGGTCATTTGGCTGTGGTAAGCCTTTAGGATGATAAAAGAGAGATTGATTAGGATAATCAAAAGGACTGCCCCAGCTTTCACTGGCGGCATTATTAAGCCCGAGATTATGGGCAAAATAATCAAACTTGTTGGCAATACTTAAAGTCGCTGAGGTAAAAATCCATGCTGCCTTGTGTTGTTGCATAAAACCATGAAATTCTGCCGCAATATCCAACGGCGTAAGACTTAACGTAAAAGTTTTTCTATGTATCTCATACCAGCGTATCCATTTACCACTATGATCATTCAGAATTAAATCCAGCTTCTGAACCATCTCTTCTGCACGTTTAAAACAGGCGTCCAAGGCTTTGGTTTTAACAGACGCCAGCATTAATTGATCAGTCAAACGCTGTAATTGCTCTTTAACCGCATTTAATCCACCCGATATTTTTGGGTTATTTTCAATATCCTGCCACTCGCCCCGCTTAAGCTCCATGCCAAAAGCCAAGCGCAAATCTTTAATTTCATGATCCAGATCTTCGCAGGCGGTACGCAAAGCCGGTATATCAGTCGCATCTTTGTAATATTCCACCAGCACATCCTGCGCCAGATCGTTCAATTGCTTGGCACCGATATTAATCCCTAAAAAATTGGATGCGGTTTCGGCTAATTGATGGGCTTCATCAATAACAACCACTTCGGCATTGGGTAATAACTCACCAAAACCGCCATCTCGAAGTGACCAATCGGCACATAATAAATGATGATTAACCACCAGGACATCAGCTTCCTGAGCTTTCTTACGTGCCTTAACCAAAAAACACTCAGCATAATCAGGGCAATCCTGTCCCAAGCAATTATCTTGGGTAGATGTTGCCTGATACCAAACCGGATCACCTTCAGTAACACCGGACATTTCAGAAATATCACCCGCTTTGGTACGTTGCGCCCAAGCTTTTATTTTACCTAAGGCGAGCGCATCTTCTTTACTAAATCCCAAACTGGACGTTAGTGCATTTTGTAGTCGATAGGTACATAAATAATTGCTTCTGCCTTTTAGCAGCGCAGCAATAAAGGGCGTTTTTATGGCTTTACGAATAACCGGTAAATCTTTATTAAACAGTTGGTCTTGAAGATTTTTGGTTCCGGTCGAGATAATAGCCTTTTTGCCGGATAAAATAGCGGGCACCAGATAGGCAAACGTCTTACCCGTTCCGGTTCCCGCTTCTGCTATCAGATTCTGCTTTTGTTTAATTGCATCAGCAATGGCTGTCGCCATTTCAAGCTGAGCCGAGCGTGGCTGGTAACCTGATATAACGGTCGATAACGCGCCATTATCGCTAAAAAATGATTCCAATTCTGTCACTTGAGTTAATGCCGATCAGCTGTAGCTAAAAATCTGTCATAGTAGGGCAATATAAACAAGAATGCTATTAAGGAATGGTAATTTTATAACTTGTACATTTTATACTTGTCTTTTTATCCATTTTCTAATCATCTAAAAACTACTTTTACAAACTATTTTAACGGATTTCTCTACGCTGTATTATTGTTCGATAAACAACAGTGGCTTGAAATTCACTTCGCGGATTATAATGATTTTTCAAAGTCCGCTAGTGCTAAATTGATTGACAACCTTCACATGGATATCCAATGCAGAAACTGATCACTGTTATAACTACCCTTTTCCTCACCGGCTGTAGTCTGTTTGGTGTACGAACTGCAGATCAGCCAAATTATCAAGTGCTTAATGATTACGGACACATCCAAATAAGACACTACCCCGCTCTGGTTGTGGCTCAAACCGAAATTACTGGCGATTATAAAAACAGCAGTAATGAGGGATTTAAACGCCTTGCCGGGTATATTTTTGGTAACAACCAAAAACAGCAAAAATTAAGCATGACAGCACCGGTTCTTCAGGAACAATCAGCTGAAAAAATGGCCATGACAGCGCCTGTCCTTCAGCAAAAATCGGACGAAGTCTGGCTAATGGCTTTTGTACTTCCCAAAGACTATACGTTAGCAACAGCACCGATACCCGGAGATGCTCAGGTATTAATTAAAGCTATACCTGAAAAAAAAGTCGCTGTAATTCAATATTCGGGAGGGTTATCTGAACAAGGCATTAAAATAAAGTCGGATGAATTAGTAACCTGGTTAACCAATCACGATTACAAAATTATTTCTCCCTCTCGTTCTGCCGCTTATGACCCACCTTGGACTTTGCCGTTTCTTCGTCGCAATGAAGTACATTTTGATATCGAGTAATTATGAATATGTTAACCGGCAAAAACGCTACCAGGAATGCTCAAGCTGAAAAATATTTTGAGATAATCATTGATAGTTTCAATAATAATGCGTTTTCTCAGTAAAATTGCATTAAAAGCGGCGATAATTTTAGGCTTCATATTTTTTTGAGTGTTGTAATTAATTCAACGCCATCAGTTCCCAATAGCTCAGAAACATAGCCCCCTATCGCCAAAAATCTTGCCAATCAGATTCTTAGCCAGTTTTGACACCGGTTTCCGGTCATCAACTTTACCTTTTGTATTCGAAAAGGACAAAATTTCACCACAATCATCAACAATCATATGCAATTTAAAACCATAGAAGCAATCGATAGGAGATTTTCCGCGTTGAACTTTCTGTTTGAAGATTTTATAGCGTGGAATCCGAATATTTTTACAAACACATAGTAGTGTTAAATACTGATGGCAGACAGCTATTACTGAGCTTTTACCATTATAGCGACTCCAAGAATCCGGCGGTTAAATAAGGCGTCATTTATTCTTCGACTTACACTTTATTGTCATTACAACCGCGTAAATCGGGTTAGCGACAGCGTAACCCGATAAATTGTGATGTATGTATTTAATGGATCAAATGATTTTTTCGAGGATGAAGGACATCCATTAATACGCTTTAATCCCCTGCCCTGACATCAAACTCAATTTTCCAGCGGCTACTGTCTTTTAATGAAATCGCTTGTAATTCCAGTGTACCCACTTCGGTTACCGCTGCGCACAAATGTACAGAGACAACTTCACCGGATCTACGGCCTTCTTCCGGCAAAGTAATATCCAGTTCATCCAGTTCTGACAGCTCTTCATTCGTCCAATAATCCAGACGAGTGCCCACTTTATCATCACGACGGGTAGTGGAAGCAAAGAAACGAAACCGTACCGGTTCGCCTACCACCAAACCGAATTCATCATCCGGCAATTCTTCGCGTGTCCCTTCTTCCATACCAAAGGGCGCAATACATAAAGCTACAATGTCTGGAGCCATACCCGGTACAGCAGGCATCGAGCTTTCAATACTGACATAATAAGCAGCAGCCGTGCCACCTTTAATACGCACACCTTTGCCTTTTCGTACAAAACCATAATAAGCGGCACCTCGTGCAACGGCCAAATCAAGATCAGCACCAGCTAACAAGCGCGCTTCAGGCGCTTGTTCAGCGGCTAACCAAGAATTTAACACCTCCATTAATCGCTCAGCCAGTGCATTGGCTTTTAACACGCCACCATTAAACAAGACGGCAGTGGGATGCAAAAAGGTCGCATGTTCCGGCAGGTTGATATCGTTAAGATCGTCGGTAGCATTTTGCTGTTTGGTCAGAAAAGCCGCTAAATGACGCGTAATCCCTGCATCCTGCGCATAAGGCAAGCCGGTCGTTCTTAAACCCGTACGGGTACGACTTACCGGTCTCTCACTAACCGCTACTTTAGGCAAGAAACCTTCAACCAGTACTCTATTGACTTCCTCACGGGTTAATTCAGTACGCAGGTTACCAGACATTAAAGACGAACCACGACTGGCAACTACCAAAGGAATATTATCAATATCAGCTGAATTAAAGATTTTTTCTTTAGCATCCCGGCAACTATGGGTTAAAGCCTGAATTTGCCAAGGTTCCAGGCGTTTTCCATCTTGTTCCAGCTTGGCTTTAACGGTATAGGCTAGCGCCAAATCCATATTATCGCCGCCCAGTAAAATATGATCGCCTACAGCAACACGGGTAAGCTCGAGATTTCCATCTTTCTCGGTAACCGCTATCAACGATAAATCAGTGGTTCCACCGCCAACATCAATAACCAGGATAATATCGCCGCACGTCGCTTGTTTACGCCAATCACCCTGACTTTTTTCAATCCAGCTATACAAAGCCGCCTGGGGCTCTTCCAATAAAATTGCTTGATCAAGACCGACTGCGCGTGCCGATTCAACAGTCAATTCACGAGCAGCCGGATCAAACGAGGCAGGTACGGTAATCACCAAATCCTGTTTGTCCAACGGTGCCTCAGGATGCAGACTTTGCCAAGCATCACGGATATGTTGCAGATAAGCCGTGGTTGCCTGAAACGGTGAAATGCGTTCTACTTCATCGGGCGCATCTGCTGGCAGTATCGGTGATTTACAATCTACCCCGGCATGACATAACCAGCTTTTGGCACTGGATACGAGACGAATGGGCGTTTTACTACCCAAATTACGGGCTATTTCACCGACCAGATAATCCGGTTTTACATTCCAAGGTAAGGACGTAGATCCTTCGGCAAGCTCTGCCTGGTGGGCCTGATATAAGAATGACGGTAACTGAAAACTGTCTTCAACTACACCTGGCGAGGTTAACTGCGGTATTGCCATGACCTGCTGGGAAAATTCTCCATCGTCACTATCGGTAATCTCGGCATATGACAAAACACAATGGGTCGTACCTAAATCGATACCGACTGAAAAACGCTTGGGGGCTAAAGACACATTGTCTTGACTGGTTTCTTTTATGTCTGTTTCCGAGGAAGATTCTGACGCAGAAAAATCTTCATCAACAGAATTATCGACCTGTTGGTTTTGAGGCTCTGTGTTGAACAATCCATTACCAAAACCTGCCGAATCTTTATTATCATCGGCATAAGGCTCTGAAACAGGTATTGCCGAAACTTTTTGGCTCACCGCTTCTTCTTTGTTGTCTGTCTGCTTTTTTATATGCCCAAACAAACTCATAACTCAACCTCTGCTGCGGCAAGAATAGCGGCATTATGGCCTTGAGTTAATTTTGGCAGTCTGATGCTCGTTACCTGCCAACCCTTATGTATCAGCGTTCCCGTAAAAGGTGCCGAACCGACAATATTACCGGTTAATCGCACTGCAGCGGCATCAAAGCCTTGTGGCAGAGTGATTTTTTCACCTTCTTGCTCGCTACGAACCGGTGCCAGTGTAAAGTGTTCGTTAATTGCTTTGTTACAGCCTTCATGAACAACGCGTGCAGCAATACCAATATCTGCATCGTTGTAGGAAGTAATATCTTCTTTAATAAAGTCGATAAAACGTGCTTCTTTTTGTAGTAGTCCCAGTAGTTGTAATGCGGCATCGGGTGTAGATTCTTTTAATATCACAGGCTCCGGTGCCGGTGCCGGTGCATAAACAAGCTTTTCAACTTCGACAATTTTCTCCACGATTTTTACGACAGGTTCGGGAGCGGGAGTTGGCGCAGCTTGTTGGACGGGTTGTACTCCGGGCTTTTTCTTACAGCGCGCCAAGCTAACGAGCATGGTAAGCAGCAATACAATAAGAATCAGGGCTAATAAAACTACGGTACCCGCCAGGCAGACATGCCATAAATCAAAGGTGGTAGGTTTAAGCGATAAATCAATTGCGTAAATCATATTCATTAAAAGAACCTCTATTTTTATTATTGATTGCCCGCTTTACGCGATGCCTCAGAAAATATCATACCTTGCAAAGCATCGCGCGTAGTTTGTGTGCGCACTTGTTTTAAATGTCGATCGGCAATAACTTCCGGCACTTTTGCTTCAGCATAGACTTCACGCATCTTCGCTAAATTAGCTTCACATTGCTTCATAATGGCATCAGTCGCCTGGCGTGAGTCCTGCTTCTGATAGACTGATTTTTGCATTTCACCGCCAACACACTTTTTATACTCATATTTAACCGCCTGAATTTTTTCAATAGTGGCATCTGATAAGGTAGTGTTATGCCACTCATTTTTCGCATCATCAGAAAAAGCAGTTCCGGCAGACAACAATAGACTTAAGAAAAGAATATTTTTCATGGTGTTCCTTGAGATAATTATTATAGTTTTATAGCGCTTGATTTTACGCGAACTGGTTACAAATGAATAATTTAAAGCGCGGATATTCAGGACATATTACTTAAAACAGATTAACGGAGCTTTTTTTATTGCTGCAACCATGCCGGTCGAGGTTTGCAAACTTGACCTAAACAGTTAAAAATCGCAATAGTTTTCAAGACATGAGTGTACTGGACTGCAACCCACGTCACGCGTCAGTATGAAGGGCACGAAAGTTTACTTCTTCGTGCTCTTCGTGGTGATAATCTTTTAAATAGTTTAACGTTCGCGGTTAGTAAAATACCAAATCAAATGACTTAACGATTGTTTTGTAAAGCAGCAATCCGCTCTTCCAATGGTGGATGACTCATGAACAATCGGCTTACGCCACCGCCATTAATACCAAAAGCCGCTAATTGTCCGGGCAAATCTTGCGCCTCTTGTCCACGTTGCAAAGCACGTAAAGCGGCAATCATTTTTTCACTACCGGCCAATTTTGCACCACCGGCATCGGCTTTAAACTCTCTATAACGAGAAAACCACATAACCAACATTGACGCCAGAAAACCCAGGGCAATTTGTGCAACCATTTGAGTAATGTAATAAGCAGGCCCATAACCTCGCTCGGTTTTAAAGACAACACGATCAACAAAGTGACCAATGATGGTTGCAAAAAAGAATACAAAAGTGTTTACCACTCCTTGCATTAAAGCCATGGTAACCATATCGCCGTTGGCAACATGGGTCATTTCATGGCCCACTACAGCTTCCACTTCATCGGCATTCATATTTTGCAGTAAACCGGTACTGACTGCTACCAGCGCACTGTTTTTATTCATTCCGGTAGCAAAAGCATTAGCTTCAGGGGTTTCGAAAATACCTACTTCAGGCATATCGATTCCGGCAAGGCGTGCCTGCTTAGACACAATATCCAGTAACCATTGTTCAGTCTGATTTTGCGGTTGTTCAATAACATGCACGCCCATCGCCCGTTTGGCAGACCATTTTGACATCGCCAGAGAAATTACTGAACCTGTCATGCCGATTACCGCTGACATAACTAATAAGGCATTAAGATTAAGATCTATGCCTTGTGCATCCAAAGTACCGCTTAAGCCCAATAAATTAAAAATAATACTGACAACAACCATTATTGCAATATTGGTCGCCAGAAAAAGAAAAATTCGCATCATGGTAATAGCCTCAGATAAGTTGATGTTCGATCTAATATGGGGATTTAATAACACATTCCAACCCTCATAAGAATGATAATATATAGCAAAGTCTATTTATTAAGATCATTGTCATGTATTTTTTTAAAACCACGCTACTTTCCTTACTTTTACTTAATACTTGTTTGGCTTTTGCAGAATCCGGTGATCATCAGGCCGTATTAAAACAACTGCATCTACCCGAAGGCTTTAAAATATCCATTTATGCCGATAACGTACCCAATGCACGCAGTCTAGCCTTGGGTGATAATGGCGTCGTCTTTGTCGGCACAGGTGCAAAAGGCAGCGTCTATGCACTACAAGATAGCAATAATGACGGGATAGCTGAACAACACCATGTTATTGCCAGCAATTTAAGGATGCCCAATGGCGTCGCATTTAAGGACAGTGCACTTTATGTCGCAGAAATCAATCGTATTATCCGTTTTGATGGCATTACCAAGCAGTTAACCAAGCCTCCCAAACCCGTTGTTATCTATGACCAATTTCCCTCTGATAAACATCACGGCTGGAAATATCTGCGTTTTGGTCCTGATAACAAGTTGTACACAGCCATTGGTGCGCCCTGCAATATTTGTAATCCTGAAAAAGATATTTATGCCTCGCTGGTCAGGTTAAATCCTGATGGCAGTGATTTTGAAATTATTGCCAAGGGTATTAGAAACACCGTTGGTTTTGATTGGCAACCGGAAACGGGCACGTTGTTTTTTAACGATAATGGCCGGGATCTTTTAGGTGAAGATACGCCACCCGATGAACTTAACCAATGGTCTGTTAAAGGTGATCATTTTGGCTATCCCTATTGTCATGGTGGCAACATTCCTGATCCTGAATTAGCGGCCGATAAAAAATGTTCACAATTTACCGCTCCGGTATGGAAATTTAAAGCCCATATTGCCCCGTTAGGCTTACGGTTTTATCAAGGCACACAATTTCCTGTTGAATACAAAAACCAGTTATTTGTCGCACAGCATGGCTCCTGGAATAGAACTGAACCGCAAGGCTATCGCGTTGATTTAATCAGGTTTAATAAAGGTAAACCCGTTTCCGAACAGGACTTTATTAGTGGCTGGTTAACCAAAGAAGGTAATGTGTTGGGACGTCCTGTAGATATGTTAACGTTACCGGATGGCAGTTTGTTGATTAGTGATGACAAACTGGGTGTTATTTATAAAGTAGAATACCAAGGAAAATAATGACCAAACAATTTGAGATTATCGATAAGGAAACCGTTTATTCGGGGTTTTTCCGTATGGAAAAATACCGCTTAAAACATACCTTGTATGCCGGTGGCTGGAGTGCTGAAATAAGTCGTGAAGTTTTTGTGCGCGGTAGTTGCGTTGCGGTACTGTTATATGACCCCCATGCCGATAAAGTGATATTAATCGAACAATTCCGTGCCGGTGCCATTTTGCAACCCGATAGAGCCTGGCTCGTGGAAATTGTTGCCGGTGCCATTGAAGAAGGTGAAACCGCAGAAGAAGTCGCTTACCGGGAGTCACTGGAGGAAGCCGGCTGCGAAATTCAGGAATTGATGGTCATTAATGAGTTTTACACGACACCGGGTGGAGCTGCAGAACGAATCACCCTGTTTTGTGGCAAAGTAGACAGCACTGATATTGGCGGCATTCATGGACTGGATCACGAAGACGAGGATATATTAGTGCGCGCCGTTGATTTTGATGAAGCCTATTTTATGTTGGAAAACAATAAAATAGAGTCGGCAATTCCTATTATTGCCATTCAGTGGCTGGCATTGAACAAACAAAAACTCAAGCAAAAATGGTTATTGTAACGGCGACTAAAACCGGTTTATGAATACGTCCACCAACAAAGTTTTTATTCGTTTGCTTTTGCCGGCAGTCGTTATTTTATTTTCCGGTTGCGCCAGCGTTCCTGAAATAAAGCCTGCCGCTCAAAACCAGTCGCGAGTGATCACTTATGCGCTAAGCTTGCGAGGTACGCCTTATCGTTATGGTAAAAGCTCACCTGAAGACGGTTTTGATTGCAGTGGCTTTGTTAAACATGTCTACGAAAAACAGGGCATAACCTTGCCGCGCACAGTAAAAGATATGGCATTATCTTTGCCACAGATCCCCAAAAATGACGTGCATTCCGGTGATCTGGTTTTTTTTAATACTAACGGCAAGTCATTTTCTCATGTCGGAATTTATGTTAATAATGATAAATTCGTTCACGCTCCCAGCCAACGTACCGGTAAAGTATTGGTCTCCAATCTTAAAAACAGCTATTGGAAAAAACACTACATCGGTGTGCGTCGTCCAAAATGATTTTGATCAGATAAATAATTTCTATACTAACGGATACCATCCCTTCAATGGATGGTATCCGTACGGGTTCAAAATTTAATGTAATGGAAATTTAATTTCTGAAAGACTGTATGATCCAAATTAGCTCGATACCTCAATAAAGCCATGCGTACCCCGCTTGGATTTAACGGCTAACCAGTCTTTTAATTGCCTTAACTCTTCAGTTTCTTCTAACTCATCCAGGCTTTGCTTGTTTTTTAACAAGCGAAATGCCGCTGAAAGTACTTTATAACGATCTCCGGTAATGCCCGCCCGCCTTAAGCCTACGCTATTTAATTTGTAGTGACGGGCCGGTCGCCCACCAATCAACATAAACGGCATGACATCCATGTTAAGTCCTGTTGTACCCTGCACTATTGCGAAAGAACCGATCCGGCAAAACTGGTGCACGACCACAGCGCCACCCATAAAAACATTATTACCCACTTCGACGTGACCACCTATCGCCACATTATTGGCAAATATCGTGTTACTACCGATACTGCAATCGTGGGCAACATGACTGTTATTCATAAAATAACAACCCGAACCAATACGCGTTGTACCATTCTCTTTAGAAGACCTGTGCGCAGTAAAGCCTTCCCTGAAATTATTATTATCGCCAATAATTAACCAGGAAACCGTCTCGGCCTTAAAACTGGTGTCTTGCGGCAAGCCGCCCAACACCGCATGTGGGTGTAAAATATTGCCGGAACCCATTTTTACCCGACTATGAACTACCGCATGAGCACCAATCTCGCAGTTTTCACCCATCTCAACGCCACTTTCAATAACAGCAAAAGGGCCAACGGTAACACCGTCTCCCAATACAACATCAGGCGCTATATAAGCGGTCGGGTGAATATTTTGAGCCATGTTAATTATCCTCTGGGATGATATTTTGAATGTAATTCTTTTAAGCGTTCGCGGGCAATATGGGTATAGATTTGGGTCGTTGATAAATCAGCATGCCCCAATAATAACTGCACAACGCGCAAGTCCGCACCGTGATTTAACAAATGTGTCGCAAAAGCATGCCTTAAGGTATGTGGCGACAGCTCTTTGTTAATACCGGCTTTTTTGGCATGACGTTTGATAATATGCCAAAAAGCCTGTCTTGTCATGCCCCCAGCCCGGTTAGTGACAAACAAATAGTCGCATTGCCGCTCACCTAGCGTAGTTTTTCTGGCCTGACTCATATAACCTTCCATCCAACTCATGGCTTCTTCACCAACGGGTACCAAACGCTCTTTATTACCTTTGCCAATTATTCTGACTACACCTTGCCTGAAACTGATTTGTGCAAATTTTAAACCAACCAGCTCTGATACCCTAAGCCCCGTTGCATAAAGCATTTCCAGCATGGCTTTATCTCTAAAACCAAGCGCATTGGTTACTTCCGGAGCATTCAGTAATAATTCGACATCATGCTCGGAAAGCGACACCGGTAAAGCACGACCGATATGAGGCGCTTCTATTAATGCCGTAGGATCAATGGTTAACCGGTTTTCGCGGATGTAATAACCATAAAAGCGACGCAGACTGGATAAAATACGTGCAGAAGATCGATTGCCTATACCGGCTTTATAACGACTTGCCAAAAATTTTGATAAATCACTGGTATCAACATCCAACAGGGATTTATCTGCCAACCATTTGGCAAAAATCCTCAAATCGCTACCATAGGCAGAAAGGGTATTTTCGCTCAAACCCTGTTCTACCCAAACGGCATCAAGAAACTGGTCTATCAAGACAATAGCAGTCATTATTTATGGGTTGCCTCATAAGTGAGTAATTTATTTTTGATTGCCATAAAATCGCCTTGTGTTTGCCCACAATAGCCCCCCATACCGGAAACGGACACAATACGATGACAAGGAATAATGACTGGGTAAGGATTATCCCTGCAGGCATTACCAACAGCTCGCGCAGACGAATCTATTTTTTTGGCTAATGCAGAATAAGTCATGGTTTCTCCAAAAGGAATATTACCCAATGCAGTCCAGACTTTATGACGATAGGCACTACCTTGTTTTAACAATTTAATATTAATGTGTTTATCGATATTTAACCAATATTGGTTAAATTGTTCCTGCAGGTCAGGATCTTGGGAATAAAGATCATCATCAGACGCCCAGTCTGCTTTACTAATAATTCCTTGCTGCCGGTATAAAATCAGTTGACCTGCCGGAGTAGAAATTTTAATAACTTCCTCAGGTCCACAACACGCATCCATCCACTGAATTACAAATGACATTAAACGTATTTCTCCAAGACTATCCTCTGAAATTCTTCCACCAAAATTTATAATTTTAACTCTGTTCTGGCAGCAGATTTAGTTAATGGGTAAAAGGTGGATAAATCAATGCCGTTACCAATTACAGGAATTCTATCAGCTTTGGCACTTAAAGAAACCATATGTTGCTTAAGAGAGTTAGATACTGAAAAAATGCATATGACACTTTTTAACACCATCAACAGCCTTATTTTTAGCCAGGCATTTTTAATAAAAGTATTTACGTGCCACGCAAGGTGAGCATGACGCGAATTTTAAGCCGTTTCCCCAGCAACGTCGTAGCTATCGGGATAAGTAAAATACACATCAATAATATTAAATTTTTTAGAGGTTTTGTCAGCGTAAATAAATAATCCAGTGCCATAAAAAACCATCACAAGATTTAAATAAGGCGTGAACTGATAAAAATGGGGAAAGTAGACCGATATGCTTTGCTGTTCTTGGTAACCTATTGGGTTGCGGTATAAAATGCGGCCACCGGTAACGTACCATTCCCTAAAAAGGAAACCACGACACCGGTGAGACGACAAAAACCGGCATTGGCTATACTGCTCGAAACATCTTCTCGCGAATAAATACCTTGGCATTGAGCCATTATTGACTCGGAGGCTAACTGGCAAAATATGCCACAAATTCACAGATTATGTACAGATTTACGCTATGAATCTGTGGCAGTTTATTTATTGGGAACTTAATTAATACGTAATGATCTTTTTTTTCTTATGCACATCTAAATGCTTTTCTGATCCCTTAATAAACGACGTCTTTTTTTCGCACTTTCTTCTGTCGTCAACTCTTTATTTTGTAATTCTTGATTACTCATAATCACTCACCTGGAAATGGATATATTAGAAAACTGCCTTAATGATATTAGTAAGCTTTGTATTAAGTCTATTACGGCAACAATCGCTAAAAATAAATTCGGCTAATTTACCGGTAAAAACAGAATATTCCAACACTCACTTTTGATATGTTTATTCGTAAAATTATAATAGTTTATAATTGCTACAGTAAAACCCACTACCCCATTCAATTATGAAATCAATATTAATCGTTAGCGCTGTTCAACAACCTTGTAATGAAGACAGACAAACAAACCTGGATTTTTCCATTGCAAAAATACATGAAGCCGCAGCAGCCAATGCAGATCTGGTGGTATTACCAGAACTACATTTAGGGCCCTATTTTTGTCAAAATGAAGATTATAATAATTTTGATCTTGCTCAAGAAATCCCTGGTCCTGCCACTGAAATTCTGTCGGCCGTAGCCAAAAAATTAAAAATTGTCATCGTCTCAACCATTTTTGAAAAAAGAGCACCCGGGCTTTACCATAATACTGCCGTTGTTTTTGATAAGGATGGCAGTATAGCTGGTAAATATAGAAAAATGCATATACCCGATGACCCGGGGTTTTATGAAAAATATTACTTCACCCCCGGTGATCTGGGTTTTAAACCAATAGAGACCTCTATCGGTAAATTAGGCGTGTTAATTTGCTGGGATCAATGGTTTCCGGAAGCGGCCAGATTAATGGCTTTAGCTGGCGCAGAAATTTTAATATACCCTACAGCGATAGGCTGGGATCAGCAGGATTCAAAAGAAGAACAGCAACGCCAAATGGATGCCTGGGTTACTATTCAGCGCTCTCATGCAGTTGCCAACGGCATCCCTGTTATCGCCTGCAACCGGGTAGGCTTTGAACAAGCACCTGATTCAGCAACAGGAATAAAATTCTGGGGCAATAGTTTTATTGCCGGCCCGCAAGGAGAAATAAAAACCCAGGCTAATGATTCAGAAACAAAACTGTTAACGGCCAAGATTGACAGATCTCATACTGAACGGGTCAGACAAATATGGCCCTATTTACGTGACCGTAGAATTGATGCTTATAACGATTTAAGCAAACGTTTTATCGATTAAGAATAACTGTAATCCGTCTTATTAATTTGTAAGACGGATTCGTCTACCTCTAAGTATTTGGCAAGCTCTAAATTTCAAATTCAGAGCGATCGCGACCTTCATTTATAACGGTTTGCAACCATGTCGGCATTACCCCGCGACCTGTCCATGTTTTTTCCGGATCATTGGGATGACGATATTTAACCGCCACTTTACTACCTTTACGCGCTGGTTTTTTATCAGTTTCGTGTATATCCACAGCAACATCAATAGATGCAGCTAATTGTTTGATCTGCGCTATAACGTCTTTACGCTTATTTTGCTTGTATAATTTTTAATGCTTTCTCTGCGTTATCAATAACAGCCTGTAATTCACTTTCTGAAAGACTTTGATAATCGGTCATTGTTATTCCCTTAATAATAAAAATTTTTAAATAACTTTACCATAATCAGTATATATTTTTAAAGGTTATATATATTATAAATCAGTATACTATCAATTTTTTTATAATGCTTTAGATGCAACACTGCACCAGCAATTCTCATTATGACGAAAACCTATCCGATTTCAGGCTTCGGGGGCCGATTGATTGGGCTTCCCGGCTTATACGACCAGCCTTCCAGCATGAAATCGAGCAGGTGCTCCCAGTTATCGAAACAAAAGTAGGTAGTCAGTGCCTTCATATCATCGAACAAACGTTTGCGTGAAGGTAGTTTTTGACGAAGCAGGCAAAACTTGTCGTCCATTAAATCCAGCAGGGTATGCAACAAGTAGGCGAGTAAAATCAGAGTCGCCAGTAAGGAAGACAAGAATTGTTGGCCGTGACCAAAGTTATGCTCGAAGCGATAGCCCTTGGTCTTCAGGGTATTATTGTTTTCATTTTCAATCTTCCACCTGGCGCGTCCGGAGGCAACTATTTCGACAACGTTAGCGTCATCAATCCTCAAGGAGGTTGCGAACGCATTTCGATACCGTACCTTACCGTCTGCCGTGCGGGTGGTGATCTCGCACCAGTTCACCATTAATGCATCATCGGCATCACGCAAGGGCACGCTGCTGACATAACGATAAGTGTCTGTTTCATGGCGTTTGCCGGTCCAGCGAGTCTGCACCAAGGTTTTAACAATACCGTTACGCCCCAAATCATCAACCCATTCGTACAGCGTCTTATGAGAGTCGGGTTTACAGACCAGGGTGAATTCAAGTCCTTTGACCAGCAACGCCCGACAAAATGGCTCGTGACAATACAAATCATCGCCGAGCACGGTAGTGCCCAGCGCAGCGTACTGACTACCCCGACTTTCTAGCCAGCGCAGAGAGGCGTTGATCTCGCAATCCTGTTTTTCATGACCGTCCTGCGGGCGAACAAATTCTGGCGCCAGTGAAATAACCTTGTCACTACCAGACTTAACCAGCACGGGCGTTATTACTTTGTGCGAATAGCTGACTTTACCGTTACGGTGTGTTTTACTTGAACAGCAGGGACCGTGGAGATTTTGTGACGAAAAATAGTCGGTTCCATCCAATGCCAGCAGTAATCGATTGTCTGTTGAGCGAAAAGTATCGATTACCCCCGCCCGTTGCAAACCGTCAAATACAAAATCAAACAGCGGATACACTGTCGCAGGCTCTACCGCATCAAGCAGGCTCCGAATGTGGTTGTCTGTTGGGATCTTAAAAACACCGAACAGTGTTTGTGCATTGTTTTTCCCTTGTGTATCCTGCATGGTTCGCTGAAAATCTAAAAATGACGGGCTTTGCATGAAAAATACTGAAAATGCACTCAGTCCAGCATCAGTCATCGTATAGTTCGTATTTTTGCCGGTTCGCGGATCAGAAAAAGTTTCAAAAGTG
The DNA here is from genome assembly GCF_025583945.1 of Methylobacter psychrophilus. Lineage (GTDB taxonomy): Bacteria > Pseudomonadota > Gammaproteobacteria > Methylococcales > Methylomonadaceae > Methylobacter_C > Methylobacter_C psychrophilus. Next base: position 51,649 of record NZ_JAOEGU010000012.1, on the reverse strand, counting down.
GTATGTAATTGTTTGACTACATCACTAAAGGTCAAGGCATTTAATCCAAAGGGGGCACTCATATCACAGGTCTCAATAAGAATCGGTCTGCCATTTTAGGTGATTAACGTCATAATGAGAATTGCTGACTGCACTTATTCATAAATAATATTAAAATCTATCTGATTTAATATCTGACCGGATTCATCAACCAGCCTTGCAATCCAATGAGTCTTTACATTATAAATAAATAACTGTCGACTTGATGTTCGCCAGTTATCATTTGATATATTTACTTTTTTTCTGGTGATAAGCGTACCATCCAGTAACCATTCGTGATAAACCGTACGATCTTTCATTCCTGATAATTCAACAAAATAATAAATCGACGTTGATTTTGTTTTACTCAGCGTCAAAGGTAATGTTATTTCACCTTCCGGTTCGTTATTATTAATCTTAAAAGTCAGTAAAGATCTGGTTATGGTTATGCTTTTATTACCATCTATGCTCGGCTTAACAGGTATCTTAATAACTTCTTCAGACAATACAGCCTGGGGTTTTAAATCGGTATTTTCAGCAACTGGCTTAAAAAAAAACCACAATGCCATTATCAATAAAATGACACCGAGCAAAGCCAATAATATACGTTTAATATTCCATTCGGTTATTATTTTTGATGTGGAAAGATCATCCTCGGCTTTTTTACCAGTACCGGGATATTTAACCTTAATTACAATATTTTTTTTGTCTTCCATAAAATGGCCTGATAAATGTCGCTACCAAGAACGATAGCAAATTAAACGTGGTTGTCTTCCTCAAATAATGCGAACAAAAAAATGGATATCGAAAGTAATAAATTGAGGTCCAACACAACCAATTCAAACCAGAGTTCGGCATGTTTTTTATGCATACCGAATCTGCTTGTTATACCGGGTAAACTGCTATGGAACTAATATTTAAAGAAGTAACGGGATTGCTCCATTACTCCATTTTTTGCTAAACCTTATGATAAATATCAGCACCTTCATCAAGAAACTGTTTGGATTTTTCATCCATCCCTTTAATTAACGCCTCTTGCTCATCTTTAATGCCCTTTTCTTTGGCATAATCACGCACATCCTGGCTGATTTTCATTGAGCAAAAATGCGGGCCGCACATGGAACAAAAATGGGCAACTTTTGCTGAATCTTTAGGTAAGGTTTCATCATGAAATTCACGGGCTTTTTCAGGATCAAGTCCAATATTAAACTGATCTTCCCAGCGAAACTCAAAACGGGCTTTAGACATCGCATTGTCCCGCGCTTGTGCGCCAGGATGACCTTTTGCCAAATCAGCCGCATGAGCGGCAATTTTGTAAGTTACGATGCCTTCACGGACATCCTGCTTATTCGGTAAACCCAAATGCTCTTTTTGGGTAACATAACAAAGCATGGCACAACCATACCAACCAATATTTGCAGCACCTATAGCTGACGTAATATGATCATAACCGGGTGCTATATCGGTAGTCAGCGGGCCCAAGGTATAAAAAGGGGCTTCTCCACATTCTTCCAGTTGCTTTTCCATATTGACTTTAATCATGTGCAAAGGCACATGACCCGGGCCTTCAATCATGGTTTGCACATCATGTTTCCAGGCGATTTTTGTTAATTCGCCCAACGTTTCCAGTTCACCAAATTGCGCTTCATCATTAGCATCATAGATTGAACCCGGACGTAAACCGTCACCCAACGAAAAAGAGACGTCATAAGCCTTCATAATTTCGCATATTTCTTCAAAATGCGTATACAGAAAACTTTCTGTGTGATGTGCCAGACACCATTTAGCCATAATGGAGCCGCCGCGCGAAACAATACCCGTCATGCGTTTTGCTGTTAAGGGCACATGATGCAAGCGGACTCCGGCATGGATAGTAAAGTAATCTACGCCCTGCTCTGCCTGCTCAATCAAAGTATCACGGAAGATTTCCCACGTCAGGTCCTCAGCTTTACCATTCACTTTTTCCAACGCTTGATAAATTGGCACAGTACCGATAGGCACCGGTGAATTACGTAAAATCCATTCACGGGTTTCATGAATATTTTTACCGGTCGATAAATCCATGATGGTATCGCCGCCCCAACGTATACCCCAGAGCATTTTTTCGACTTCTTCATCGATAGAGGACGTGACTGCCGAGTTGCCTAAATTACCATTAATTTTTACCAGAAAATTACGACCTATGATCATAGGTTCCAATTCAGGATGATTGATGTTGGCTGGAATAATCGCCCGGCCTCTGGCTACTTCGTCGCGGACAAATTCAGCTGTAATGGCTTCAGGTATAGAGGCACCAAAAGAATCTCCGGGATGTTGACCTTTCCACAAATCGCGCATTTCTTCCATTTTCTGGTTTTCACGAATCGCGATAAATTCCATTTCTGGAGTAATGATACCCAAGCGAGCGTAATGCATTTGCGATACATTGGCACCTGCCTTGGCACGACGTGGTTTACGGATATGTTCAAAACGCAGATCAGCAGTCGCCGGATCTTCCAGACGCTGACGGCCAAAATCAGAACTGGGACCCGTCAATTCTTCAGTATCATTTCTTTCTTCAATCCATGCGGAACGAATTGAACCCAAGCCTTTTTTTAAATCAACCTCGACATTGGGGTCAGTATAAACACCGGAAGTATCGTAAACATAAAGCGGGCCATTTTTTTCTACAGCACCAAAGTGAACCGGCGTGTCAGATAAGGTAATCTTGCGCATGGGGACTTGTATGTCAGGGCGACTGCCTTGTACATAGATTTTTTCTGATGCGGGATAGGAATCAATTTTTACACTACCGACAGTAGTCTCAGTAACATCTTTTAAAACAGCGCTCATAGCTTTACTCCAATAACAATAAAACAAGGCGCAGGGAAGTTGGGGCTTTCCTACGCCGGTATTAACCGGGGTCAGGTTCAAAGGGTTTATCTCAGCCTCTCGTTTCTTCGCAATGCGTGGAAATAGAAAAGCACCCCTAGCCTTTACGGATGTGGCACTAAGTTAAAGTATAATGCTCCAGATTGCAAGCATAGTCAGCATCATAATTCCTGTAAACGCCTTATAAAACAAATGGTTTTAATCCAGCTAATTAACACTTTTATAGGTATCGGTAAGCTTAATAATCAATGCTTTACATTTAATTATAGCGAAATTTTTAGGACATTTGAGGCATTTTTTATATCATAGTCGATCGAAAGTGATTGATTATTGATTGGCAAAAAAATGATAAGCTCATTTTTGCCCTGCTCATACACTGTAAATAAACTATTTAGTTAGGATGGTCTGTGAAAATTTCTGTTGTTGTTCCCGTTCATAATGAAGCCGACAATATTGTCCCTTTAATTGAAGAGATAGTTAGTGCAATGAGTCAGGCTAAAGCCTATGAAATTATTTATGTTGATGACGGGAGTAACGACCAAACAGCCGCCGTTCTAAAGCAGGCGCTTCAAGATTTCAAGGCACTGAAAGTAATTAGACATGAGCAAAGTTGCGGACAAAGCACCGCTATTCATACCGGTGTTAAAGCGGCAAACCACCCCTGGATTGCTACTCTGGATGGCGATGGCCAGAACGATCCTGCCGACATTCCTAGATTATATGAAGTTTTAACATTAGAAAGAGAAACAACCGGTAATTTATGGATGGTAGCCGGATGGCGAAATAAACGTCATGACTCTGCCTGGCGGCTTTTTTCATCTAAACTGGCTAACGGAGTGCGGGCTCGCTTACTGGGGGATAATACGCCGGATACGGGTTGCGGCTTAAAAGTATTTTCAAGGGATCGTTTTCTGGGTTTACCTTATTTCGATCACATGCATCGATTTTTACCCGCCTTGATTTTACGATCCGGTGGACAGGTAATTTCTGAGCCGGTCAATCACAGATCAAGAACAAGCGGCCAATCAAAATATGGGACTTTAGATCGTCTTTGGGCGGGAATCATTGATTTATCCGGGGTTATCTGGCTACAGAATCGCGCAAAACTGCCAGTAATTAAAGAAATTGAAAAATAACGCAACTCGATTTTTGAGATAAAAAAATACTTTTATTTTTTTAATCGCCACAAGAAACACGAAGGAAATAAACCTTCGTGTTTCCGGCAGTGATCTTTATAACGTGCCGTAATACTGCTCGTTATTGACTTTAAATCTTTTTGATTAACTCTTTAAGATAAGCTAAAAAGCCATCTTTTAATTCTTTGTTCAATAATGCCAGCTCTACATTCGCTATTAAAAACCCCAGCTTGGAGCCACAATCATAACGTGTACCTTCGAACTCGTAAGCCAACACAGGCTCATCATTCAATAAATCAGCGATGGCATCGGTTAACTGAATTTCGCCACCAGCACCCCTACCGGTTTTTTTGATTTTATCAAAAATTGCTGGCGTCAAAATATACCGACCTACTACCGCTAAGTTTGAAGGTGCATCTTCCGGCTTTGGTTTCTCAACAATTATTTCTATTGGTGCTGATTTTTCTGAAAACTCGGCAGTTTTAACAATACCATAACTACCTGTTTCTGATGGATCAACCCGTTCTACGCCCAGAATGGAAGTATGCTTTTGTTCGTACAATTTAACCATCTGCGCCATACAACCTCGACCGGCATCTTCGATCAAATCATCCGCCAATATCACCGCAAAAGGTTCGTCACCAATAACCGGTCTGGCGCAATAAACCGCATGACCCAGACCTAATGCCTCGGATTGCCTGATAAAAATACATGACACATGTGGCGGTACAATATCCTGAATTAACTTTAATATTTCAGTTTTATTTTTTGACTCCAGCTCTTTTTCCAGTTCATAGGCCTTATCAAAATGATCAGTTATTGCATTTTTACTACGCCCGGTAATAAAAACCATGGTGTCAATACCTGCGGCAACGGCTTCTTCCACAGCGTATTGAATTAACGGCTTATCAACAATCGGCAACATTTCTTTAGGGATACCCTTGGTTGCCGGTAAAAAACGTGTTCCTAAACCGGCCACGGGAAAGACTGCCTTGGTGATTTTCTTACTCATTAATTATTTCCTTTTTATTCAAATTATTAAAACACAAGACCGGCAAAGATACTGGCCTATAAAAAACCAGTATCTAATACGCTCACAATCTTCGTCGCCATTACACCATTTTTTACTTTACGAGAGATTAAACACGTCCGTATTGGTCCACAAAGCGCACGATATCATCTTCCCCCAGATAACTACCCGATTGCACCTCAACGATTTCCAAAGGAATAACACCAGGATTTTCAAGACAATGCACAATACCCAAAGGAATATAAATAGATTCGTTTTCAGTAATTAACAACTTTTCCTCGCCCTTGGTAACCAATGCAGTCCCTTTAACAACAACCCAATGCTCGGCACGATGATGATGTTTCTGTACGGATAATTTACCACCAGGCTTAACCACAATCCTTTTGGTCTGATGGCGCTCACCCGTATCAACCAAATCATAATGTCCCCAGGGACGGTAGGCTTTACGGTGAATATCCGCTTCGCTACGGCCACGTTCTTTTAACTGGGCAACAATTTGTTTAACTTCCTGAACCCTGTCTTTGGGCGAAATCATCACTGCATCATCGGTTTCGACAATGACCAGATCATGAGCACCAATAACCGCAACCAGTTTACTTTGTGCATGGATAAATGAATTGTGGGTATCAACTGTCAATACGTCCCCGCTAATGGCATTACCAAAAGCGTCCTTTTCGGTCACGTCCCATAAAGCGGACCACGATCCTACATCGTTCCAGCCTGCATCCAAGGGAATAACAACGGCCTTATCCGTTTTTTCCATGACAGCATAATCAATAGAATCATCAGGACAGGTAGCAAATAGCTCTCTATCCAAACGGACAAAATCCAAATCAACTTTTGCAGCATTAAGGGCTTGACGGCATATTGCCAACATCTTTGGATTAAATTTCTCCAACTCACTGAGAAAACTTCCCGCCCTAAATGCAAACATGCCGCTATTCCAATAATAGCCACCACTTTGGAGATAGCCTTTTGCTGTCTCTACATCCGGTTTTTCAACAAAAGCAGCCACACCAAAAGCGGCTCCATGCTGCATGGTATCTGCCTTGATATAACCATATCCGGTTTCAGGTTCGGTAGGTACTATGCCAAAAGTCACCAAAAAACCCTGCTCTGCCAAAGCTTTTGCCTCAACGACTGCGGCATGAAAAGCAACCAGATTGGAAATAACATGATCGGCAGGCAAAATCAATAATATATCATCTTCAGATGAAGCTGATAATGCTGCCATAGCCACTGCAGGAGCTGTATTTCTGCCTATTGGCTCAAGAATAATAGCGGCTGGTTTTGCACCTATCTCCCATAATTGTTCCGCCATCATAAATCGATGATCTTCATTACATACCGCAAGCGGTGCTTTCAATCCGTCAATTCCATCCAACCTGAGCAGGGTTTCCTGAACCATCGTATGACTTGAAACCAGTGGTAGAAATTGTTTGGGATAGTGTCCGCGAGAAAGTGGCCAAAGTCTTGTTCCTGAGCCACCCGATAAGATAACGGGAATCATAATGTTGTTTTCCTTAAAAAAAGTAGATGTAGCAAAATAGATGAAATCAATTGGACGTATTTAAAATTCTCTTAACTGACTGTTTGGCTTTAGCCAGACAATATCTTTAATAACGCCTCGCTGCATAAGCAGGTTTAACACTTTTTTAACACTTTCCTCCAAAGTTAATTCATGAGTATTTACAACCAGCTCAGGCATTCCTGGTGTTTCGTATGGGGAACCAATACCCGTAAAAAAAGGGATTTTTCCAGCCCTGGCTTTTTTATACAGACCTTTTACATCTCTTTGTTCGCAAGTTTCGATGGGGCATTGGCAATATATTTCCAAAAAATCACCGTGCGGAACTCGTTTTCTGGCGTCATCACGATCTGCTTTAAAGGGTGAAATAAAAGCCGCTAAGGTAATAACACCCGCTTCTATCATTAACTTTGCCAACTCACTAACACGCCTGATATTTTCAATCCGATCACTATCACTGAAGTCCAAATCGCCGCACAATCCATGTCGAACGTTATCACCATCAAGCACAATAGTTGAAATACCGACTTTATGTAAATATTCTTCTACTGCATGAGCCAACGTAGATTTACCAGACCCGGATAATCCGGTAAACCAGATGATAACACTTTTATGTTTATGCAGTGCTTCCCTGTCGGCGCGTGTTATGGTCGCATGATGCCATAAAGTATTTGTGCTTTTTTTTGTCATTGGATTTGATAATGTACCTAAATATTAATTAACCAGACCTTAAGTATATTTTTTTGCAAAGGCTGCAATAAATATTGGCAACTCAGCAAGAGGCAGATGATTAACGCCTGCTGCGCCTTTACGACCTCCACCTGTGGCAAAGGATGAACATAACTCATCAGCTCCCACTTTATTGGCTATTGGTGCCCTGACACTAACCTGATAGCCACCTTGTGAATTATAACTTAAGACGGCATGAGCACGTGTTGGACTTTCATTGGCCAGTTGATTACCGAATACACCGCTAATTCGTCTGGCCCAAAAGGCATCCGGCAAAATATAGACGCTAACAGTAGCAGTTTGATATTCAGGCTTAATATTCCGCGCATGACTCATATCATCTTTATATCCCGTCAATAATTGTTCATAAATAATTTGATTATCAACGATAAAGTCAAAAGGTGATGAATAAGGAACTAATTCACGATAAAGCGCATCCGGTGCAAAATGTAAATCACTAATACAGTTACCATAACCGTTATAGTTAATATAAATGCCCAAATTTTTAAGTTGCTGAAGTTGGTAGTCAGATAATGACAAGCTTTGGGCAGCCTGTTCTGCGCTGTCAATCAGGTTATCGCCAAAAGCTGCAGTTACCGCCCATGCCCGGTATTTTCCGCCAAGATATTGATCAACCAGTAAACTGGTACAGGTATTTGCTGCGGTATTGATAATCGTTTTGAGATTGGGGTGTTGCGGAATGTCACCTGACTCGTGGTGATCGACATAAAATACGGTAGCACCTTGCCGGAGAATTCTATCCAGGGCGATGTGATTTTTTTTTAAAGAAATATCCAATACGGTAACAGAATCATTTTTTTGAACGATCAGATCTTTTAATAATTGAATATCCCTTTTTACACCGGTAACCAACCTGGATTGAGCCGGTTGCGCCAAACGCAACTGCACAAGAGCACAGATACCATCAGCGTCGCCATTAAATATATCAATCTGCAAGCTTTTCTCCTTTTTTCATGTTGGGTTTATTTTACTCGATGAATATGTCAATTGAAAAACATCATAACTGGAAAAGCTTTATTGCCTGTAGAATGCCGGTAATAAAAACAAATTATTCTGTTACTAATGACCACTCACTCCTCCTATGTAAATTTACGTTTTATTTCCGAATCTTTTAAACGTTTTTTACCCAATTCCCAAGCTGTTTCACTGGTAATTATATTGATTGTCAGTTTTGCACTCATTTATTCCTTATCCAGTATATTAATGCCTGTTTTTGCATCTATTGTGCTGGCCTATTTACTGGAAGGACTGGTGGGCAAGTCAGAAGATTTAGGAATGTCACGTTTACCTGCAGTATATCTAATTTTTTCAGGTTTTATGGCTTGCTTGGGTTTTTTATTGTTTTATTTGATGCCTATCGTTTCTCAACAAGCTGTCGAACTTATTCAAAATATTCCGGAAATTATTAACAGTGCCAAAACGGGGGTTATGCGTTTACCTGAAATGTATCCAAAATTGATTTCAGAAAGCAAATTTCAACTAATGTTGTTTGCAATTCAGCGAGAATTATTAACTTATGTTCAAAATGGCTTGTTGTCGCTTTCAGCCGCCTCAGTCGTCGGCATAGTTAGCGCAATGATTTATTTGTTTTTGGTACCCATGATGGTTTTTTTCTTTTTGAAAGATAAAAAGACATTAATTACCTGGTTTTTGCAATTTATGCCAAAGAACAGAAATCTGACTGTACGGGTATGGAAAGAAGTTGATATTCAGATTGGTAATTATGTGCGCGGCAAGTTTGTCGAAATATTTATTCTCTGGTTTGTCAGTTACGCAACTTTCGCAACAATGGATCTGAATTATGCCATGCTACTGGCTGTATTAATGGGCTTACAGGTAATTATTCCTTATATTGGCGCAACGTTGGTGACTTTTCCGATACTTGGTGTCGCTTATTTTGAGTGGGGCTTAAGTGGTGATGATTTTATGTACATAGTTATTGCATACTCGATTATCCAGGCTTTAGATGGCGTTGTGTTAGTACCGGTATTATTTTCTGAAGCTGTTAACTTGCATGCTATCGCGATTATCGTCGCTATTTTGTTTTTTGGAGGCGTATGGGGCTTTTGGGGAGTGTTTTTTGCTATTCCCTTGGCAACTGTCGTTAAAGCGGTTTTAACTGCATGGCCACGCATTGATGATAAAACTTTGGAGACTAATTAGCCGATACCGACTTACTTAAAAGGCTAATTACCCATTAAGGTTTCAACATGAACAGCAACACTCGTCGCTAGTGCTTCAAGGTTATAACCACCTTCCAATGTGGAAATAATTCTGCCATGACAATAGCGGTCAGCAATATGCATCAATTCTTGGGTAAGCCAACGAAAATCATCTTCTATTAGTTTAATTGATGATAACGGATCATCTTTATGAGCATCAAAGCCGGCTGAAACAAGCAATAATTCGGGTTTGAAATTTCTTAATGCCGGTAAAATAATACTGGTGTATTTTTTTCTGAATTCGATACCGCTATCACCTGCGGTGAGAGGGACATTAACAATGTTACCAACACCAATTTCTGTTGGATAACCTGTCCCGGGATAATTGGGCATCTCATGACTGGATGCATAGAGAACATTGGGTTGATTATAAAAAGCCGCTTGTGTGCCATTGCCATGATGGACATCAAAATCGACAATTGCAATACGCTCCAGATGATAATGACGGCGCGCATATTCAGCGGCAATCGCGACATTATTAAACAAGCAAAAACCCATCGCCAAGTCCGGTTCGGCATGATGGCCGGGCGGGCGCACCGCACAAAAAGCATTGTTTGCCTTGCCCGTCAGAACGTTATCAATGGCATCACAAACAGCACCTACCGCACGAAAAGCGGCCTCTTTTGATCCAGACGACAATACCGTGTCATGATCCAGATAATATTCGCCTTGTTTGGGTATTGCTGCCAGAATACCCTCAATATGAAACAATGGATGAATCAGCCTGATTTGCTGTTCGGTACCCAGTGGTGCCAGCATTCTGATTAAATCTGAAAACTCCGGAGCCTCCAAGGCACTGGTTATGTTTCTAAGTCGATCAGGACATTCAGGGTGACCTTTACCAGTTTCATGAAAAAGAAAATCCGGGTGGCTATAATAGAGTGTTGTCATAACATCTCGCTTTGGAATAAATAACCAACTTAAAGATATTAATTCACCACGAAGACACGAAGTTCACTAAGAAAAACCAAACCAAAATCTTCGTGTCTTCGTGGTGAAATGTCTTAAGTTGATGTCTAGGAAGCTGTCCGGGAATAGAAAACCTACTGCGGAAAAGCCATTTCGGCCAGATTTTCCGCTCATTTTTGTTAAATAGAACAACTATTCGCCTCAAATGACCAAAAAATCTGACTCAAAATGGCTTTCCCTCGCTACGACTCCTATTCTCGGACAGCCTCCTAGCGCACCACCCCCGGATTAATTTTAGTACAATCCCAACTGCAACTGTGCCACTTCCGACATCATTTCCCTGGACCAGGGCGGATCAAGAACAACTTCTACATCAACACTGGCAACACCCGGCAACGCACGAATACATTTTTCTACATCGCCCTGTATAACCGGCCCCATACCACAACCAGGAGCCGTTAAGGTCATCATAATATGGACGGCGTTTTTATCATCATCCACAGGCTTTACGTTACAGTAATAAACCAGGCCGAGATCAACAATATTTACCGGAATTTCCGGGTCATAAACCGTTTTCATCACTTCCCAGCAATTTTTTTCAACAGCTTCAGGACTGGTTTCTGATACCAATGTATGTAATTCAAGATGCTCTTTACCCAAAGCATCGGCATCGACACCGGCAATACGCACCATATGACCACGGTCGGTAACAACCGTGTAGTTATTACCAAGAGACTGGTGGATAGTCACTTGCTCGCCTTGTTTTAAAATATCAGGCGTACCGTCAGGGATGGTAACAATATTAACGTCCCTGGTTAAAACAAAGCTTTCTCGTTCTGCCATAATAATAAATTATAAGTGAAAGGTTGGGGCCTCAATCGTCTGGCCGGTTACACCAATACTTTGAGAGCCAAATAAGTAAAGGTAAGCGGGGATTAATGATTCCATAGTAGGTAATTTGGCTTTATCTTCTGCCGGATAGGCCCGTTTTCTTAAGGGTGAATCAACAGCGCCGGGTACCAAGATATTTACCCGAATTTTGTTGGCAGCTTCCAGCTCTTCAGCCAGTATTTTAGCCAAACCCTCCATGGCTATTTTGGACACGCCATAAGCACCTGAGTAAGCGTGCGCTTTTCTGGCAGAAGAATCAGACGTGAAGACAATAGAGGCGTGTTGACTTTTTTCCAGTACGGGCAACAACATACGGGTTAATATAAAAGCGGCATTTAAATTCACGTTTAAAGTATGCCCCCACTCCTTGGTACCAAATTGGCAGAGCGGCGTAAAAGAGCTGAATTCTACTGCTGAATGTAGCAGTCCTTGCAAGGAACCGTATTCTTCATTAATTTTATTGGCCAATTCCTGGTACTCGTTTTCATTGGCACCAGCAAGATCAAACGGATAAATAACCGGTTCGGGCGCATTTGCCGCCAAAATTGCATCGTAAACCGCTTCCAATTTGGCAATATTTTTATCCAGTAAAATAACGTGAGCGCCGTTTTTTGCCAATGCCAAAGCCGCTGTACTGCCAAGACCACCGCCAGCGCCAGTAATTAAAATAACGTGATGTTTTAGTGTCATAGTGCAGCGCGTATCCAGATTGCCAGTTGTTCAGGAGATTCAATCAGGGCATCAGCACCCCATGTTTCCGGCATATCGCCAGGATTAATGTAACCATAAAGAGCAGCCAGTGTTTTCATTTGGGCATTTTTTCCCGCCGTAATATCATGAGGTGCATCACCGATATAAACACATTCCTGCGGATTAACACCGGCTTTTTTGCAGGCAGCCAACATAGGTTCGACATGAGGCTTAGGGTTTCCCGTCGTATCTCCGCTGATGATGCAAGCAGCCCTATCTGTAAGCTTTAAAGCGGCCATCAGCGGATTGGTAAATCGTTCGCGCTTATTGGTCACTACGCCCCATTTCAGCCCGTGCGCTTCAATAGCATCAAGCGTGTCTAACATGCCGTTAAAAAAAACCGTGTGTTCGGCAATATTATTTTGATAAAAATCAAGCATGGTTTCCAAAATATCGGCCCGGAGCGCTTCTGTTATGGATTTATGCAAACTATTATTAATCATCGCAACAGCACCAAATGAAATACACGGCTTGACTGCCGCCGCAGTAACCGTCATAAAGCCATGCTGGCTTAAGGCTTTATTCAAACATAAAACCAGATCGGGCGCGGTATCGACCAAAGTACCGTCAAGGTCAAATAACACACAGGATAATTTGAAATCAGTCGACATCAGAACCTTTATTCCGTACGTTTAAAAGTAGCGATGTAATTAACATCAATGTCTTTTCCGAGGTTAAACTGTTTATTAAACGGATTGTATTCAATCCCGACCATGCCTTGTAACTCAAGACCTGCAGCACGTGCCGACTGACTTAGCTCAGAGGGTTTGATAAAAGTTTTATAATCATGCGTACCTTTAGGCAACATCTGCAGAACATGCTCCGCTGCAAGTATCGCTAATAAATAGGCTTTAGGTTTACGGTTGAGCGTGGAAAAAAATACCATACCGCCAGGTTTCACCAAAGTAGCACAAGCAGTAATGATTGAACCGGGATCAGGCACATGTTCGAGCATTTCCATACAAGTAACATGATCAAAGCTTTCAGGCTGTTGCAATGCCAAGGCTTCAGCGCTTATTTTTTGATAATGTGCATTGACGCCCGACTCCAGACCATGCAAATCAGCAATATCAATCAATTCTTCACTGAGATCAATACCCAAGGCATCAACACCGAGTTTGGCCAAACCTTCAGTTAAAATACCGCCACCGCAACCCACATCGACAATGCGTTTACCGGCAACATCAGCATAACGCTGAATAAATTGCAGTCGTAACGGGTTGATATCATGGAGGGTTTTAAACTCTCCTTGCATATCCCACCAGCGCTCGGCCATTGAGCCAAATTTATTGATTTCGTGCAAGTGTACGTTGTCTTTTGCTGTCATCGTGCTAAACCGTTTTTTGTGTTGATATAGTTTACTATAATACTGGGTTATTCGTCATGTGTTGTTGTAACGAACGTTATTTTTTTAAGACAGCAAGCAAAATAACCGGCCGTCTTGAACACTAATCCGCTGCTTGTTCAAGTGCCTGAATTTTTGCTTCCATTAGCTTTATTCTTTTTAGTAGTTCAGGCAGTTTACTGAGTGCAATCTGCTCTTTATAAGCGGTTTTTTTGTCTTTTGCCGGACTACCAAAAACCTGAGTGCCGGCCTTTACATCACCTGCTACGCCGGAACGCGCCATTACCACAGCGCCTTGACCAATGGTGACATGATCTGCTACCCCTGAACTACCCGCCAGAATGGCATAATCTTCAATATTACAGGAGCCGGAAATACCGGTCAGGCCACACATAATGACGTTTTTCCCAACCTTGTTATTGTGGCCAATTTGCACCAAATTATCTATTTTAGTCCCTGATCCTATTAGCGTACTTCCCAGTGCACCTCTATCAATACAGGTATTGGCACCTATCTCAACATTATCATCAATAACCACATTACCTACTTGAGGCACCTTAACGTGGACATTATTTCTAAATTTATAACCAAAGCCGTCAGCGCCAATAATAGAACCTGAATGAATAATGACATTATTCCCTACCACAACATCATCGTAGATAACGGCATAGGGATAAATCTTGCAATTTTTCCCCATGGTTACATTATTACCCACATAAACGCCTGCCAGTATTGTACTGCCATCGCCTATGACGGCATTTTCACCAATCACGGCAAAAGGTCCGATACAAACATCAGTCCCCAATGTTACATTATGTTCAAGCACTGCCTGAGGTGAAATATTCTTAGCATAAACCCTTGCTGGATGCAATAACTCGACTGCCTTGATAAAACTGATCTCCGGATCAGCGCAAATCAGCAATGCCAAAGATTCAGGTATGTTATCAACGGCAAATCCTTCAGCAATAAAACAGGCTGAAGCAGTTGAGTTTTTGATATGCTGAACATACCGACTACTGGTTAACTGGGTAACCTGCCCCTCTTGTGCCGCCGTAATATCGGCTGCAGAATAAATAGCTGTAGATAAATCGCCCCCTACAATCCGGGCATCACAAAAATCGGCAAGCTCTTTTAAGGTAATTGGCATAGGTGTCTCTGTGGTTGTTTTGTAAAGTGTAGTGTATCAAATACCGCTATTCATTGGCTTTCTATAGTGTTTTCACGACCTGAATCCGGATAACAACCGATTAATTGCGCTCCCAGCTTCCTGACTTACCACCATCTTTCTGTAGCAACTGTACGGACTGGATGACCATGCCACGGTCGACGCCTTTGCACATATCATAAATAGTGAGCAAAGCAATTTGAGTAGCACACAAGGCTTCAATTTCTACGCCGGTCTGACCGCTGGTTTTTACTGTGGTTTGGCAGCGAATACGGTTTTTTTCAGCTTCAACCGTCAAATTTACTTCTACATGCGTGATGGATAGAGGATGGCAAAGCGGAATTAAATCTGCCGTTTTTTTACTGGCCATAATACCGGCAATTCTGGCTATAGCCAGCACATCGCCTTTTTTATGTTCACCGCGAAGAATTATCTGCAGCGTTGCCGAAAGCATTTCAATATAACCTTCAGTAATAGCGGTACGTTGAGTAATTGCTTTTCCGCCGACATCGACCATATGCGCTTCGCCAGCCTGATTAAAATGCGGTGTGTAAGTCATGTGTGTAAAATAGATAATGAAAAAAAGTGTTTTATTATCTATTGTTTCTTTAGCCCCGTGAATCATTATGTCAATTAAAGTACGTTACTTTGCCAGCTTAAAAGAAAGCGTGGGTCGCCCTGAAGACCAACTAACCGTTTTAAGCTTACTAACTGTTCATGAAGTCTGGAATTGTGCCAACCCTGAGAAATCATTACCCGACAACATCCTGGCAGCAGTAAATATGGACTATGTTGACTTGGATTACCTCGTTAAAGATGGCGATGAGGTGGCTTTTTTTCCACCAGTTACCGGAGGTTAAAAATGACCATAAAAATTACTACCCAAGCATTTGATCCCTTTCAAGAAATTCAAACTTATCAAGCGGATAAAATAGACAATATCGGCGCTATTGGTGCAACCAGTATTTTTATAGGTACCATGCGTGACTTTAATGAAGGTGTCACGGTTAAAGGTATGACTCTGGAATACTATCCCGGCATGACTGAAAAACAGCTGGAAAAAATTATTCTTGAAGCACAGCAGCAATGGCAACTGCTTGATAGCCTGGTCATTCATCGGGTGGGCGATATTTTGCCAACTGATGCCATCGTTTTGGTTGCTGTATGGTCATCCCACAGAGGCGATGCCTTTGATGCCAGTCGATATATTATGGAAGCCTTAAAATCAAAGGCACCATTTTGGAAAAAAGAACTATTGATAACTGCAGATGAGCGCTGGGTTACGCATAATAGTAATGGCTTCAAGCCTGATTAAATGACCAACAGTAACGGACCAGCTTCTTAATGGTCTTAACAAACTGTTGCTGCTTTCGCGTTGAAAACAGCTAAAAAAAATCTGAATATAGCCATCAATCTTATGAAAATGCTGCAGCTAATAATTTCGACCCTGTTACTTACAGCCTTGTCGGGCTGTATGCCAATGACTTATCCACCTGGGGCAAAAAATACTACCGCCAGCCTCAGTGAAAATAATTTCCTGACTGAAGACGGTGCCAATTTACCCTTTCGCCATTGGCTGCCAAAAACTGATCCGCAGGCCATACTAATAGCATTGCACGGCTTTAATGATTACAGTTTGTTTTTTCAACGGCCGGGGGAATATTTCAGCCAACACGGTATAGCCAGTTTTGCTTACGATCAACGTGGCTTTGGTGCCGCCCCAAAACGTGGTTTGTGGGCAGGAACTCAAGCCTATACTGACGATTTACTGACAATGGTGCAACTGATAAAACAACGTTACCCCAATCGTCCCGTTTATCTGCTCGGTGAAAGCATGGGCGGTGCCATTATCATCAATGCCATGAGCCAGCCCGGCATGCCGGTTGTCGATGGCATTATTCTTGTCGCTCCGGCATTGTGGGCAAGGTCAACCATGCCCTGGTATCAAACCAGCTTGCTTTGGACACTGGCACATAGCTTGCCATGGCTAACGCTGACCGGTAAAGGCGTGCAAGTTATGCCCTCGGATAATATTGAAATGCTCAGGGCTTTGGGCCGTGACCCTTGGGTTATCAAAGCAACCCGGGTAGAAACCGTCTACGGATTGACCGATTTGATGGATGAGGCATTTAATAGTGCCACGCTGCTGCACGGAAATACCTTGATGCTTTATGGTGAGAAAGACGAAATTATTCCCAAGCAACCGACCTACCAATTTTTGCATAAATTTCTCGCGACGAATGCGACAGAAAAAACCGTAGCATTTTATCAACAAGGCTATCACATGTTATTGCGCGATTTACAAGCCCCCACTGCTTGGAAAGATATTACGGCATGGATCGGTAGTAAATCCAAAATACTTCCTTCCGGTGCGGATAACAGAGCGCGCGAACTATTAGTAGGACTGGTTCCGCAAACAACCCAAAAAAAAGATTAACATCATCGCCTAATTATATCTGTTCCCAAAAAATAAATAGTTCTCTAAAAAGCCGTTTTAGCTACAATTATTACGACAAAACCCCATCTATAAAGCCATAGGATTCAAGAGCCTTAATATCGCTAGGTCATTTAAAATACCTTGCGTATCAGGACAAAAAAAGCGTAAGGTTAGCGTTAGAGCATCAAGTCTAAAAACTTAATATTAGTAGTACAACATAAGCTTATCACCCAATAAATTATCCATACCCTATTGCTCACTGAAAGAGTGATTAATAAAATTTCAATGTTCTTTACATTCCTGTGAGGAGATTAAAATGAGTTGTCCACAAAATAAAAACAATACTGCCGCTTCTTTTAAAAAAATTTATGAGGATGAGTTAAATGTACTGAAAAAAGGAAAGGACGATCCACTGATCGGCCTGGCTCTCTCAGGAGGCGGTATCCGCAGTGCAACTTTTAATCTGGGAGTCATTCAGGGACTGGCCAAAAATAAGGTATTTGATAAATTTGACTACTTGTCAACGGTTTCAGGTGGTGGCTATATAGGAAGTTGGTTATCGGCATGGATTTATCATAAATCTCAACAAGAGGATGTCCAGGATTTTATTAAAAGTGACAAAACAACATCAATTCAGGACGATTTAATAGACAGCATTGACGCTAACTCCCTACAGTCTAAGCCAGTCAAGTTTCTAAGAAACTATAGTAATTATCTGACTCCGCACGCCAGCCTTTTCAGTATGGACACCCTGTCTGCTGTCGCCAACTATACTCGTAACCTTATTCTGAATCAGAGCATGCTGATACTTACCTTGGCACTGGTTTTGATGATCCCGAAATTTATACAAAAATCAGGCGATTTATTACTACAAAACGACTATTTTTGGTGTGTTTTTGGTATTGATGCGTTACTTTTATTCGTAGCCGTCATGATAATAT
Source organism: Methylobacter psychrophilus (assembly GCF_025583945.1). Lineage (GTDB taxonomy): Bacteria > Pseudomonadota > Gammaproteobacteria > Methylococcales > Methylomonadaceae > Methylobacter_C > Methylobacter_C psychrophilus. Next base: position 33,656 of record NZ_JAOEGU010000012.1, on the reverse strand, counting down.
CATTTAACCTGGCAGGTCTCACAAGCGAATCGGAAGAGACGATACCTCCCTCAAAAAAAACGGCGTCAACTATATTTACTGGTTTCATAAAAAGTAGGTTAACCAGCTTGGGTATTTTTATTTTCATCGTGTTACCTGTCATTGTCAGTGGCTGGCTTACAGCACTCATTATGGCCAATCTCGCCAAAGAACTGACAGAAGAAAGGCGCCTGATTATATTTTTAGGTACCGGCGCTATTTACCTCTTATTCTGGGCATTAGGCTATTTATTTAGCTATTTTAAGACTCAATACCTGAATAAACGGTCTAAAGAAGCCGGCAAATCAAGCGAATGGACAAAAAATTCTATCAATATTGACTGGAAAAAGCTTTTGGAATGGGCAGCCTTCACTTTTATTGCAGGCTGTATTGGTGGCGGTTTTTTTCTTGCGGTAATTCATCTCCTTGCCCCACAGGATTCGGTAATTGTTCATTGGCTGGTCGTTGTTTTTGGTCCGCCTGTAGTCGTGTTGATATTTTCTTTAATGGTAGTCTTTCATATTGGCTTGATGGGACGAGAGTTTTCCGTTTCCCAGCATGAGTGGTGGAACAGGCTCGCTGCTCCACTGATTACAGCTATGGCCGCCTGGTTGGGTATTTTTGCAATAGTGGTATTTGGTCCGCCTGCTTTAGACTGCTTGGATATTTATTTATCCGCCACACTTACTACGGGTTGGCTTGCCAGCACTATTGCAGGGGTTTTAGCGGGGAAAAGCAGTGCGACCAGCGGTGAAAAAGGCAATAATCCAAGTTTGGAACTTGTCGCTCAAATAGCCCCCTACATTTTTGTCATCGGTCTGTTAATTGCAGTTTCATACGGTTTGCAATGGGCTTACTCAATCAACTGTATTGACAAGCAGGCCGCAACTTTTGCCGAGCTGGTTAGAAGTGGATTGGAATGTATGGATCAAGTGACAGGGAAATCATTAATTGTTGGTTTTGCAATTATTTTTTCTGTGGTGGCAGTATTGGCATGGCGCGTCAAAATCAATTTATTTTCGCTACATAATTTTTACCGTAACCGCTTGACTCGCGCTTATCTTGGCGCATCCAGACCCCAACGCAAGCCTCACCCCTTTACAGGTTTCGACGAAAAAGACGATATTGCTCTTTCTGCATTGGCCAAACAACGCCCTTACCACATCATTAACGCTGCTATTAATTTCACTGATGGTCAAGAGTTAGCCGTTCAAGATCGAAAAGCCACCTCGTTTGTATTTACTCCTCAATATTGCGGGTATCAAGACAAAACCAATAAAGAATCAGGCTTTTATCGTGAAAGTAAGGAGTATGGACACTATGAACCAGACGATGATGGTTTTCGCCTTGGATCTGCGGTCGCTGTTTCCGGCGCAGCTGTCAGCCCAAGTATGGGTTATCACTCGTCTCCCCCAGTCGCCTTCTTACTGACGATGTTCAACGTGAGACTGGGGCGATGGTGCGGTAATCCTGGAAAAGAAAGCAACGCCTGGACAGAGTCAGATCCACCGTTTGGATTCTGGTATTTATTATGTGAACTGTTCGGTTATTCCAGCCTAAACTCCGAATTTGTTAATCTCAGCGACGGAGGTCATTTTGAAAACCTGGGTTTGTACGAACTGGTGCGTCGCAAATGTAATCATATTGTGGTCTGTGATGCCGGAGTCGATAAAGACTACAATTTTGAAGATTTAGCCGGTGCAATACGCAAATGCCGAACGGACTTCGGGGTAGAAATCGAATTTGAATATCTGGATGATTTACGTCATAAGCAACCAGATAGCCGTTACAGCAAAAAACATTATGCGAGAGGTACTATCGATTACGGAAGCTATTGCAAAGACAGAAGAGGAACACTCATTTTACTGAAACCATCCCTTACCGAGACAGGATTGCCTTCGGATGTAAAGAATTATGCAGACATGGAAAAGAGCTTTCCCCAGCAATCCACAGCCGACCAGTGGTTTGACGAGGCGCAATTCGAAAGTTATAGAAAGCTTGGCTTCCACGTTGTACAGTCGCTTTTTGATGATAAGCAAGCGTATGACTTAATCTGACACAGAGCTTAATTAAAATAGGCTACCCATTTAAAACGGAATAATTTAAGGTGAAGCCTTTTTGTTTGTCCTGTCTAAAGTGGGTAGCCATTAAAATATAAACCATCAATCAATTACACTCGGATCAAGCTAACTTCTCATTAGTTTCAGGCAACAAATGAAATTAATGTAAAAATTTCGTGCCCGTCTTGATTCCTTGGGTTAAATTGATGTCTATGAACTTGTCGGCAAACCATGCATTTTAAGCGTATCGTAACAAAGCCCTCACCCTTGAAGATTCGGGTGAGGACTTTTTATCTTAAAGAATTTATTATATATTGTCATCTACCTGGTTTTGGGCTTATAGGCTTTCCAGTCTGCAACCATCACTGGAACACGCCGCAAAAAAAATCCTATTTTTGAGAAATAACCATCATGCAACCTTTTACCAATATTCGCGCACTCATCATTGATATGGATGGTGTTTTATGGCACGGTACACAGCCGATACCAGGGTTAAACGAGTTTTTTCAAACTCTGGATGATCTGCAAATTCGCTTCATCCTGGCGACTAATAATGCCAGTTTAACGCCAGACCAATATGTAACCAAGCTGGCACAAATGGGCGTAACCGTTACTCAACAACAAATTTTAACTTCGGGGACTGCCACAGCGCTATACCTGAGCAAGCAGGTTAATCCGGCTGAAACACGCGTGTTTGTTATCGGCGTGGACGGCGCTACGCAACCGCTTATTGATCATGGTTTTACGCTAACCGGACTCTATGAAGTCAATAATGACAGTGATGCTGTCAAAAAAGGCGCTGATATTGTCGTCTGTGGCAAAGATGAAACCCTGACTTGGGACAAACTGGCAACAGCCACACTGAATATTCGCGCCGGTGCAAAATTCATTGGCACCAATGCCGATACCACGCTACCCACAGAACACGGCATCACCCACGGTAATGGGGCAATTCTGGCAGCGCTTGAGGTTTCCACTGGCGTAACACCGACCATTATCGGCAAACCGGAACCCATTATTTATCAACAGGCTCTCGCCTTATTGGGCGTCGAACCCGATAAAACGGTAGCCATCGGTGATCGTCTGGAGACTGACATTCTTGGTGCAGTTCGTACCGGCATCCGCAGCATCATGGTGTTAACAGGAATATCCACTGAAGACGATTTAAAAACAGCTGATTATCAGCCAACCTGGGTTATGCCCGATATTAGCGCCATAACGAAGGCGTTGCGAGATCAAGCTGTATTATAACGACCAAAGCGTATCAAAGTTATAAAGACCTTCGTTGATTAAACGACATTATTTTCTGTAGGGCGTGCCATGCGCGCCTTGAAAAATAAAGCGCGCATGGCACGCCCTACTTAATTCAGAGCTCTATAAAATCCCTGTTGACCGAAACGGTTTACCCTAAACACCTGTATAAAGTCTTTCAAGATAAAAGCATTTCATATTTTTCTTCTTGTTATTGATGCCTTCGTGGTGAAATATCTATTACCCGTGCTATAACATAATAAAAAAACAAATATCAGGAGTCGCCGCCATGAAAAAATTCATCAATTCAATCGATACGTTACGTGACGAAAGCTTGCTCGGTTTTTCCAAAGCGCATGCCGATATTATCCAACTCAATACCCAACCGCATTTCATCAGCCGCATAAATTCAACCAGATCCGGCAAGGTTGCTTTAATTTCTGGCGGTGGCTCGGGACATGAACCCCTGCATACCGGTTTTGTCGGCCAGGGTATGTTGGATGCCGCTTGTCCCGGCCAGATATTTACTTCCCCCACCCCCGATCAAATGTTGGCTGCTGCACAAGCAGTCGAAAATGGCGGCGGTGTGTTATTTATTGTCAAAAATTATGCCGGCGACGTGATGAATTTTGAAATTGCCGCCGAGATGCTGGATTGCCCTAATGCAACCATTCTGGTGAGCGATGATGTTGCTTTACCGAAAACACATAGTATCGGACGACGCGGGGTAGCGGGCACATTAATTATCGAAAAAATGGTCGGCGCGGCCGCAGAAAACGGCGCTGACTTGGCAACCTGTCAGGCATTGGGTAATAAAATCAACAATGTCACTGCCTCAATAGGCGTGGCATTAAGTAGCTGTACTGTACCCGCACTGGGAAAACCTACCTTTAACATCAGTGATACTGAAATGGAAATGGGCGTAGGAATTCATGGCGAACGTGGACGAGAAACCCTGAAGTTAACCAGTGCTACAGAAATTGTCGAGCACTTGGCCGGTATGATTGATGAGGAATTAAAACCAAAAAAAAAACAGTCGGTATTACTGCATGTGAACGGATTCGGTGCTACGCCGCTGATGGAACTGTATCTGATGTATGATCTGGCCGCCCAATTTTGGGAAAAACGCGGTATCAAAATAGCCCGCTCCTTGGTTGGCAACTACACAACATCCATTGACATGGCCGGTTGTTCCATAACGTTGAGCGTACTTGATGAAGAACTTTTACGCCTGTGGGATGCTCCCGTTCATACCGCAGCTTTACGCTGGGGATGCTAACTGTTTGGTTAAAACGTCAACGATTGCACAAATCATTAGTTGACCGGTTTTAGCGCCAGCATCAATATGACCACGACTACGCTCCTCCAAAAAAGAGGCCCGGCCTTTGGTCGCAAGCATATCGCGGGTCGACTCCATTCCCTTGATGGCGACCTGCGATACCTTGGTTAACACGTCAGGTAACATTACCGAATTTTCCGCTGCTGTTCGCAAGTAATCCGCTACGGGAATAAAAACATCAAGCATGGTTTTTTCGCCGGCAACTGCCTTACCGCGTTGCTTAACCGCCTCTACGCCATGGCTAAAAATATCGGCAAAGCCTTGCTGATCCAAAGATTGTTCACGCGCCGCTTTGCTTAAAGCAATAAATAAAGTGCCATATAATGAACCGGATGCACCACCCACAGCTGACATTAATGTCATACCGATTTTCTGGAAAGCAGCCACCCAGTCCAATTGACTTAATTCTTGGCGTTGAAGCATCAGTGCATTAATGCCACGCTGTAAATTAATGACATGATCGCCGTCACCAATCGCTTGATCTAAAGCGGTTACTTCTTCAGCATTTTTTTCGATCACATCAGCTATAACTTCGATCAGTTGCGGTAATAATGCAGGCGTAAGTTTCATGGCGACTTCCAGCTCATCAAGTATTTTAAAATCTGAAGCTTACCCTTCAATTCGCACCGTTGTCCATTAGTAAATATGAAAAGTATATGGTATCGATTATAATCCTTGACCTTCAGAGCGGTTTTTATTGTTACGCATGATATAATTTAAGTCGATAAAAACCGGATTTTTCATGTTATACCTACTCATTATTAAACAGCTTAAAAACAACATGGAAAAACTGCCCGGCTCAAGTCTGCGGCGACTACCTTAAAATACCCTACCAACACCATAACGACAAAAACTGTTCATCTCCGATAAAGTTGAGCCGTTTATTATAGAGTGCTGTCCCGCTCTACATAACCCTCTGTTAATTTATTCGCGCACACAATCTAACCCTATGAAATTTATTGATTTTTCTGCCTTTTATTGCAAGATTTCTGTATTACTTTTTTTATTGTTGCTTGGCTTTTTTGGCTCAACCGAGACATGGGCTAAAAAAGTTGCCCCAGCCAGAGAGCAAAATGGCACAGCACTTGAAATTACTAAAGGGACGTTACAAGCCAATATTGAGGCTATCAATAACAGGCAAGGACTTGATGAGGCGCTTAAAGCCAAAGTACTGTCTACCTATCAATCTGCACTGGATAATCTAAGTAACAGCGAGAACTTTAAGGCGCGAATCGTTGAATTTAATCAAGCGATAAAACAAGCACCACAAAAAACCAAACAGCTGCAAAAAGAAATTGAACAGACCCTGCTACAAGTATCCAAACAAAAACTCGAAGATTTTACCCGAATACCTACTGAAGAACTCGATCAACGATTAATCATTGAAAAAGCAAAAATAAGTGCTTTAGACGAACAAATAGGCAAATTGGAAAATGAGTTGGCTTTGCAACAGACCCGCCCCCAACTTATTCGCGAAGAGATGGTAACAGCAAAACAGGATTTTGAAGCCATACAAAGTAAGTTGGCAGGTTCGTCCAATAAAACCGGTTCAAAACTTGAAAGCGAAGCAGAACAGATCTATTTAAAAACACAGCTTGCTTCACGTGCAGCAGAACTAAAAATGTTGGATAGTGAGGCCATCAGTAATCCGATCAGAGTCGAATTACTTAATACGGATTTTCGATTATTGGATATTCAAAAAAATGCCCTACTCCCTGCCATTTCGGCCATAGAAAATGTGTTAACTGACCGGAGACAACAGGAAGTTAAAGAGATGCAGGATGCACTCAGCCAAGCAGAAAAAGAACTGTCTGGAAAGCACCCCCTTATTCAAGCGATAAGTCGGGAGAACATTCAATACACACGAGACTTGCAGGCAATTACCGCAAAAATCGATAGCTATACCGAGCAAAAAACCAGATTGGATGCACAAGCTAATGAAATTGATAATGACTTTAAGAGTGCGGAAAAAAAAATCAGCTTGGCTGGTTTAAGTCCGGTACTCGGCAAAATCTTGCGTGAACAAAGACGTAATTTAACGACCCAAGATCAAGCCACCATACAGTCAGAAAGTATTCAGGATGAAACAGCAGCAACCAGCCTTGAACAATATAAGGATGAATATAAGCTAAAACAACTCGCAGATATTGATGCAGATTTGCAGGAGATCATGGAGAATCAGGTTGATCATAACCTTCCTGTAGCGGAACGCATGATGATACAAGCTGAATTGCGGGTATTACTGAACAACCAGAAAGAATTGCTTAATAAATTGGCTAGTGATTACATCACGTATCTACGCACATTAGGTGACTTTGATTTTGCCAGACAACAAATGGTTAAACAGGCCACCAAGTTTGCCGCTTATCTGGATGAAAATTTATTGTGGGTAAAAAGCTCCAATGCCATTGACACTGATTATGCCGTAGGGCTGTTTAATTCAACAAAATGGCTGTTATCACCGCTAAATTGGCTTGCATTGACTAAAGATGTACTTAAGGTAGCGACACAACAGCCATTTTTTATGGTCATCGGCATACTGGGTTTAGTATTGCTATACTTGGGCAAAAATTGGGCAAAAAAACAGCTACTGATTATCTCGGTTAAAATTGAAAAAATTTATACCGATACTTTTAATTATACCTTACAAGCATTAGCGTATACGCTAATCGTGGTATTACCGGTACCGCTGCTTAGTTATTATTTAGGCTGGTGCTTAACCAATAACATTCATATTATTGATTTTACCCGGGCAATTGGCGAAGGCTTAAAAAGTGCGGCAATACCGCTACTTTTTCTGCAATTTTTTTATCGCCTGTTTGCCGATGACGGTATCGCACGTAAACATTTTCGCTGGAAAAAAACTAACACCAGTTTATTGCGTAAACAAATTGGCTGGGTACGCTTTTTCGTTGTGTTGGCGATATTTATTATCAACACTACAGCTGCCTCGAAAGAACCCATATATAGCGATAACCTCGGGCGTCTGGCATTTATCATTAATATGCTGGCACTGACGATTTTTTTGGGTCGATTACTCAATCCTGCTCATGGCTTATTACAAGGCATCATCAAAAATAATCCTGATGGTTGGTTAACCAAATTCCGTTATATCTGGTATCCAACAGCTATTTTTACACCGCTAATCATTATTGGTTTTGCTGTTACAGGCTATTATTTAAGCGCACTGGAACTACAAGATCAATTGGTTTTATCTCTGCGCCTGATTTTTGTGATGGTCCTTATTAATGAAATGGTCATTCGTTGGTTAACAGTGATTAATCGGCAGTTAGCCATAAAAAATGTCATGCAAAAACGCAAGGCGGCAGAACTTAACGAAAAACAACCTGTAGCAGGGGTAGAAGATCCTGTTTTGCCTATTGATGAACAACTTATCGACATTCCTAAAATCAATGCCCAAACCATAAAACTACTTAACGTATTTATAACCTTAAGTTTGATTATCGGTATTTGGATAATCTGGAAAAATATCTTACCCGCATTTTCCTTTCTGGAACGTATTGTACTCTGGCAGCATGTGGTAACAATTGATAATCAGCAAAGTTATCAACCGATAACCTTAATCAATCTGATGTGGTCGGGATTATACTTTTTTTTAGCGGTAGTTTCGGTCCGAAATTTCCCCGGGGTTATGGAATTATTGGTATTTAGACGCTTGGCTATAGAAACAGGAGGGCGTTATGCGGTTAACCAGTTGGCAACCTATGTATTGATTACTATAAGTTTTGTTAGTATAGCTAATGAGCTTGGCGGTAGTTGGTCTCAGGTACAATGGCTGGTCGCCGCTCTCAGTGTCGGACTGGGCTTTGGTTTACAGGAAATTTTTGCCAATCTGGTATCAGGGATTATCCTGCTGTTTGAGCGCCCAATACGCGTCGGTGATACGGTAACGATTGGTAATGTTACCGGTAAAGTCTGTCGTATTAAAATGCGTGCCACCACACTAATCGACTTTGATGCAAAAGAACTGATTATTCCCAATAAAACCTTTATCACCAGTCAGTTGAATAATTGGACATTAAGCGACACCGTAACCCGTATCGTGGTTCCCATTGGCATTGCCTACGGTTCTGACATTGAACTGGCGCATAAAGTGATGGTTGATGCCGTACAATCAATGCCGCTTATTCTCAAAGACCCGGCACCGGCAGTATTGATAGATAGTTTTGGCGATAGTTCCTTAAATTTTTCGATTCGATTTTTTGTCAGTGAGCTGGCAAACCGGTTACCTGCGACACATGAGTTACATATTCTTCTTGAAAAAGGCTTGCGCGAAAATAAAATAGAAATTCCATTTCCGCAACGGGATATCCATATTCGTTCTGTCCCACAAGAATACGGCACAATAAATCCTGAAATCAAGAAAACAGTTGAACCTAATTCACCTCCGGTTCAAAGCAGTTTTAATCCGGCTTTATTCGAATAAAAACCGCCAAGAATATGCTGAAAAATAAAACTTCGGACAGCTTTCTCTCTTCTTGGTCGTTTTATAATCGCTTTGGTGGTCTTTTTAGTCGCAGCTACAAAGTGGCGGCAAAGTTAATCATGAGCAAGTTGCCGATAAGCACCGGAATAATATAAAAGAGGTTCTCCCGTACGAAAAATACACTCGTGGACTTCACCAATAATTATCCAGTGAGTGCCGGCAAGCACCTTATCAACAACTTTGCAATCCAGGGATATCAAACTATGGTTTAGCAAAGGTGAGCCGGTAATACCGGCTATCCAATCAGTGTTTTCGAAGCGCTGTTGTTGATTGGCACCGCCAGCAAATTGGTTAGAAAGGTCTTGTTGATCTGAACCTAAAATATTAACGGCAAAACTTTGGCTTTCCTGGATACCTTCACCCGTATCCGCTGCGTTATTAATACAAACCAATACTTGCGGTGGGTTAACTGAAACACTTGAAAATGCGGTTACTGTCATACCTTGATTGCCGAATTTTTCGGAATGGGTAGTCACAACCGTGACGCCACTTGCCCAAAGTTGCAAAGCCTTTTTAAAATCATCAACACTAACAGTCATTTAGCTCTCCGCTTATTCGCTATATTTATATAATTCTGTTTCTTTGGATTTAAAAAAACAGCTATTCAAGCACTTTATGTTTATTCAACCGTTATGGTACAACACACTAGGTTAAATAATCGTAACTATTATTAGCGATACCCAAAGTTGTCTGTAAATTATCAATTGCCATTAACCAAGTATCACCAACACCTGATGCAGGTACCCATCATTCTGTAAGGTAATACTGTTAGCTTTTAACAGATATTCATTATCCAATTTTATCCTGGCGATCCCCTGCTCTACTCCATTCGGGTTTTCAATCGTAATTTCATAGCGGGTATTTTGGTGCTGATAAAAAATGCGGTAACTGCGCCATGCCTGGGGAATACAAGGATCAAAAATCATTTTATCGCCGCGAATCTGCAAACCCAGCAGCCATTCTGTTCCGGCACGGTAAAACCACCCGGAAGCTCCCGTATACCAAGTCCAGCCACCACGTCGTACATGGCTTGGTTCGGCGTAGATATCAGCCGCCAGCACATACGGCTCGACCTTATAAGTATAAACACCGGTACGGGTAGTTGTATGATTTAGCGGATTTAACATGCTCAGTAACTCCATCGCTTGATCACCGTCACCGAGTATGGCGTAAGCGATAACTGACCAAATTGCGGCATGCGTATACTGGCCGCCATTCTCGCGTATACCGGGCGGATAACTTTTGATATAGCCCGGATCGTGCCCGGTTTTATCAAAAGGTGGCGTCAATAATAAAACCAAATCACCGTAGCGAAGCAGATTTTCCCGTACTGAATTCATTGCCTGCTGTGCCCGATCGGTTTCTGCGGCACCGGAAATAACAGCCCAGCTCTGGGCTATTGAATCAATGCGGCACTCGGTATTAAGGGCAGAACCCAGCGGGGTACCATCGTCAAAATAGGCACGGCGATACCATGCCCCATCCCAGCCTTGCGCTTCGACGGCAATCTTCAGTTGCCCAATATGCTCGCGCCAGCGAATGACCCGCTCATGGTCTCCCCGTATTTCTGCAATGCCTGTCAATTCAGACAGTGTGGTAATCAAAAACCAGGCCATCCAAACACTCTCACCTTTACCCTGATTACCCACCCTATTCATGCCGTCATTCCAGTCACCGCTACCCATCAACGGCAGACCGTGCGCGCCGGTTTCCAGACTTAAGTCCAGCGCTCGCGCACAATGCTCAAAAAGAGTCACTTGTTGTATGGAACGGGTCGGCTCGTAATAAGCGTCATCTTGTTCTGCCTCCAGCACCGGTCCTTCCAGAAACGGTATGTCTTCATCAAGCACCCCCACATCGCCAGTCACCTTGATATAGTGGGCTACGACATAAGGCAGCCAGACACGGTCGTCAGAAAAACGGGTACGCACACCACGACCGGTAGGTAGATGCCACCAATGCTGCACATCACCTTCAACAAACTGACGTGCTGCGGCACACAGAAGATGCGCGCGAACCAAATCAGGCCGTGAGACGACCAAAGCCATGCTGTCCTGTAGCTGATCGCGAAAGCCAAAGGCCCCACCCGCTTGGTAAAAAGCGGCCCTCGCCCATAATCGACAACTCAGGGTTTGATACAACAGCCAGCGGTTTAGCATAATATCGAGTTCCCGACTCGGTGTTTGCACCTGAACTTTAGTGAGCATTTGTTGCCACGACCGGGTTACTTGAGTATACGTTGTTGCTACCGGAGTTACCCGATAACGCTCAATCAATTCTCTGGCGTGGGCGCGGTTATTGCCTTGCCCAAGCAGTAAAATGATCTCAACATTTTCGCCAGGTGCCAGGTTGATAACCGTCGACAAGGCGGCACACGGGTCTAATCCTGCACCAACGCGATTTTTCAGTGCTTTAAGACCTTGCATACCTGCCGGAGCATCCAAACTGCCGTTACGGCCGATAAACTCTGCCCGATTACCTGTATACGCAGTTTGTTTGCCTGCAAGGTCGGCAAAGGCAATACGCTCACCAAATTCCATAGCCCATGGGTTATAAGCAAACAAGGCACCGGTATTGGCATCCAGTTCGGTGATAATATGTGGGGCAGTGATCGTACGCGAAGTGCCCAATACCCATTCTATATAAGCGGCTACCGTCAGACGACGAGAGCGTCCGGAAACATTTTTTAAGGTCAACACTGATATTTTGATCGGATCGTCAGGACTGACAAATTGCAGAAGTTCACTATGAAGCCCATGAGAAGCATGCTCAAAACGGCTATAGCCCTGCCCGTGATGAATAACATAACTCGCATTGTCGACCCTAATGGGTAGTGCGGTAGGCGTCCACAACTCATTAGTTTCGTCATCACGCAAATAGATTATTTCCCCGGAAGGATCGCTGACCGGATCATTTGACCAAGGCGTCAACTGGTTTTCACGGCTATTACCACTCCAGGTACAACCACTACCCGACTCCGAGACCATAAAACCAAACCCGGCATTGGCAATCACATTAATCCAGGGTGCCGGTGTCCACTGCCCCTTGTCGAGCACAATCACATATTCGCGCCCGTCATCGGCAAAGCCGCCAAGACCGTTAAAGAATTCAAGAGGTGGTGGCAACAGTCTTGGCCAATAAACAGTGGCTGTACCCGGGGCTTTTTGCGCAGCCCACGCTGCCGGTGGCCTTGGATGCCGCAGTAGCTGCTCAGCCAAAGTCCCCCGATTACTGATCAGTACGGTACGAGCAACGGTTTGGAATAACTGTCGATCTTCTGCCGAAACCTGATCGATCTGCATGAGAAAAACTGCCCCCTGATTTTCATGGGGCTGCCCGGCTGAAAATGCCTGACTTTCCTTGATCATGGCCTCCAGCCTGTCCTGTAAAGCCTTGGCATAAGACAGTTTATCTTCATTCATAATAACAAGATCGACACCAAGACCTTTCATACGCCAGTACTCGTGCGCACGCAGTAATTGTTCAACGATGGCATTATCTTCAGGTTCCGTTACACGCAGCAACACCATTGGCCGATCTCCCGATATGCCATGCCGCCATAACCCGGTAACATTAAGGGCATTCATCTGCAGCAACTTGCTGGATGGTCTCAGCCAGGGATCGGCATAAAGTAACCGGTTGGCCAAATCCTGGAATAACTGAGCTTCATCCGGCTTGATACGCAGATGGTGTAATTGCACATGGGCATGAGTCCATGCCAGAGAAGACACTCTCTCAAACATAGCTACGTTATGATATTTATCCGCCAGATCTTCAATGATTTTATGCGAATCGGCGACTAACGTGGTAAATGTAATGTGCTCGGTTGTACCGGGTGCAATACTAACCCGGGTACGTAAACTAAAGATAGGATCAAGAACAGCACCGACCGTATTGCTCAGAGGACGGCCATCCATCACGGCAACCGGTTCCCGTAGCGATTGTCCACGACCGACAAAACGCACACGCTCGGTTTCGTATTGCCGCATGTTGCCGGTTTGGCCGTCCGCCAGCACATGAGCAGCCCAAAGGGTCGGTTCAGAGGCCAAACGCGGCCGGCGTTGCGCAATCAATGTGCAGGGCTTGGGTAAAAATTCGGTCTGTACAAACAGATTGGAAAAAGCAGGATGTGCCATATCAGCAGCAAAAGGCGCAAGTACCACCTCAGCGTAGGAGGTGATATCAATTTCCCGGACCTGTAAGCCATTATTAATCAAACTCAGGCGACGGATTTCCGCATTATCTTCAGGGGACACAACAATTTCCAAAATGCTAACGATATTGCCATCCGTACGGGTAATACGGGCACGGTCTTCAGCAAAAACGACGTCATAGTAATCGGGCGCCTTTACCGTCGGCTGATACCCGGCAGACCAGACCTGCCCGCTCGCCACATCACGCAGATAGATATAACTACCCCAGGTATCCCGTGTCACATCTTCGCGCCAGCGTGTGATCGACAAATTCCGCCAAGCACTGTAACCCGAACCCGCTGCCGTGATCATCACGGCATAGTAGCAATTGGATAGCAAATGTGCCGAAGGCACCGAAGAGGTCGGTGATGGCAAGCGCCGAACAGGCGGCTGTAACGATTCTTTTACTTCAGAAAAATCATTAAGAACCGGGATGCTGTTGGTATACAGACAATTCGGAATGCGCTCCTGCAATAATAGTTGAACCGACTGAATCAACGGCACGCTATGAAAGCGATGGCGCATTATCCCGTCGTGTACTGCATTGGCAATCGCTACCAGAGACATACCCTGATGGTGTGCCATATAACAGCGCACGATTGCCACACGCTCCTTTTCAGCAAGCCTGATTGGCGTAAAATCAAGTGCTTCATAGAAACCAAACTGACCCAAAGCCCCCTCGCTTTCCAGATACTCAAAGTTTTCCACGGCCGCATGAGGAAAATACATGGCGGCAAGCGCAGTAGCGTAAGGGGTAATGACCAACTCGTCACCAAGCCCGCGTTTCATCCCCAGTCCTGGTACGCCAAAAGCAGAATATTGATAAGTAAAAAAAAGGTCGCGGCTATTAAAAGCGGATTCCGATACCCCCCATGGCACGCCACGCTCTTTACCATAATTAATCTGCCGTTGCACAACCAGACGGCAAGTCTGATCAAGCAAGCTGTATCGTGGCGTATAGGTGACCAGAGAAGGCATCAAATATTCAAACATTGATCCTGACCACGATAGTAATACCGTGCCATGAGCCGCGCGTATCAAGCGTCTCCCCAAGTGAAACCAATGCGTACCCGGCACCTCGCGTTTGGCAATCGCGACAAAACTGGCCAGACGAGCTTCAGAGGCAAAGAGGTCGTAATAACTGGAATCAAGACTACCTTCCTGAACACGGTAGCCTAGCGAGAACAAATGACATTTTTCATCATAAAGAAAACCAAAATTCATTTCATAAAACAAGGTATCCACCTGCTTAACAAGACTCTGCAGGCGCTCCACAAGTATTGTTGCTTGCTCTTTGGCCTCCCGTATTATGGCTATCCTGGTTTCCGGTTGTGTGGACGCAGGAACACTTGCTGACAAAGCTTCAAGCTCTGCCAAGCCCTGCGCATAACTGCCGGGAAGCTCAACAAGCGGCGTATTCAGAGTTAATTGCTGCCAAAATATTGCCGTTTGTGAAGGCATAAGTGGCGCTTCTTCACTACTATTTAAATGACCGGTAAAATGAATCCAGGGAACCAGACTATCGATATCGCGGACATGGGAGTAAATATCATCGCGTAGCAAGGTAGCCCATATCAACAACTCGCTATCGCTGCTATCACCGCGTTCGGCAATAAAAGCGCGAGCCATATCCTGTAAGGTATCGCTGCAAAATGTTAACTGCCGCCACAAATCACTCCAGCCATTTCCATCAACCGGCCGACTTGCCAAAAGTTCGCCGATCACAAGGACTTTTTGGCGCAGCTCTTTTAAGGTAACCGTCAATGTACGCCGGTCATCCGTTATTTTAGCCAGCGTATCCATCAGCAACTGATGGGTATCAATAAGACCTGTCAAGGCATCAAAAAATACCGGTGGTCGATGCTGCATTTCCCGGCAAGCTTCAGCCAAAGTCAGTAAATGTCCGGCCAGATTACCACTGTCAACAGTTGAGACATAGCGGGGTTCCAGTACGTGTAAATCAAGGGTATCGTACCAGTTAAAAAAATGCCCCTGTAAGCGCGGCAGCTCAGCCAGAGTCTTTATCGTGTTATCCAGTCGATCGACCGTGTCCATCAAGCCAAGCCAGCCAAAATCGCGGGCCGTCACGACAGACAACAGATAAAGACCAAAATTGGTAGGCGAACTACGGTGGGCGATAACAGGCTGGGGGTCTTCCTGAAAATTATCCGGCGGTAGATAATGCTCCTGGGTTGTGACAAAGCTGGTAAAAAAATACCAAATACGTCTACCGATCAAACGCAGTCGCTCGCTGTCTTTTAACTGTAAAGCTTCAGCTTTATCAAGTCCGGGTGGCAGGCTCAATAGCCAGGCAATGACCGGTGCCAACCACCATAACAGTAAAAAAGGGCTGGCAACCTTGATAGCTGCTGAATTAAAAATTAATATCATGCCACTGATTGCCATGACAACAACCGATGAATTAACCAGCGCAGCAATGAGATTATGTGGCGAGTTCACTACGGCGACTTTTGCCTGCTGTGCGGTCACCCAGCTAAGCAAATGACGATGAGTAATAAACAGCCGTACCAGCGTACGGACAATGGCATCCATCATCAGCCACGCATGTTGCACCAATAACGTCAACGTCACCAAGCTGTTGCCGATTGCCCAGAGTATATTCTTCGCCATTACCCGGATATAAATATCCGGCGAGACACCTCGATGTTGAGTCCTGTTTCCACTCATGAGTGTCAGTAGCGCAGGCAAAGCCAATGCCGTCAGCACAAACCCAATCAAGACAGCCTGCGGTGCATGTGGGATAGTCCAGGTTGCGAACAGCGTAAATAAGGTACCTGGTGCCGAAAGGGACCTGCGTAAATTATCGAGCATTTTCCAGCGCCCGATCATCGGTAACCCTTTGCCGCGAGCGCCAAAAATCCAGGGTAATAACTGCCAATCGCCGCGAGTCCAACGATGCTCACGTGATGCAGCAACTTCTGTTTGAGAAGGAAATTCCTCAAAAAACTCGATATCGTTTATTAATGCACAGCGCGCAAAGACACTCTCGAACAAATCATGACTCAGTAAGGTATTATCCGGTACACGTCCCGCCAAAGCGGCTTCAAAAGCATCGACGTGATACAAACCCTTACCAGTATAAGTACCAAGGGCAAACAAGTCTTGATAAAGTTCAGATACTGAACTGGAATAGGTATCGGTACCGCAAGAGCCGGCAAAAATACGGTGAAACAGTGAATATTCCTGGCGCAGTGGTAGCGTCGGGGTAACGCGTGGTTGAAAAATAGCGTAGCCATCGATGACACACCGGGTCTTTGGATCAAATATCGGCTGATTTAACGGATGGGCAGCGACACCCACCAATTGAGAGACAACGCCCATGGGTAACTTGGTATCGGTATCCAGGGTAATAACATAACAAATACCCGGAGGAATAACGATTTGAGCCGCTTTGCCGGCTATCGGCAAAAAAGAGGTATCCGTAGCTCCTCTCAACAAATGGTTGAACTCCTGCAATTTTCCGCGTTTGCGCTCCCATCCCATCCACTTGCCTTCACCCGGATTCCATAAACGTTTACGGTGAAAGACAAAAAACCGTGGTTCGCCATATTTGGCATTAAGAGCGGCTACTCCGGTAGTCGCTATACTGAGTAGCTGGTCATCCCCCGGCATGGTTTCCTGATCGGCATCGGTCCAATCAGAAAGCAGGGCAAAGTATAACCGGCTCTCCCGATTGGACAAATAACGAATCTCCATCTGCTTGATTTGCTCTTTTACCTCCAGCTCGTTAAAAAATAAAGTGGGGATAACAACAAAGGTACCCGGCATTGGTGAGATACTATCCTCGGCATCAGATTGCGACAGCCGGTTTAAGTCAAAACGTGGTAAATAACGCGGCGGCAAAGAACCTATAATCAATCGATTGACTAAACCGACAGCGATATCTGATGCCGGAAATAAAACAAATACTGCCAGCAGGCACAACTGAAAGTAACTTAGATCAACCATAACACTGGCCGTCAATGGCAGTGAAAGCAGTAATCCTGTCAACAACACCAGACTGCTTAAATAAGCGCATCCGGCGTGGGCGATATAACCGCGCAATAAGCGTTGTTTAATTAAAGGCTGATAGTTAATTTCGTGTTCAAAAGTATAGCGACCGCCACCGATCAAGTAATACCCGGGCTCTTGCCTGCGAAGGTCAGGAGTCAGTTGTTCATCAATACTCTGGACCTTGTCAATCAATAGACGAGCTATCTTTACTTCTGAATGCGGCGAACGCTTGGCAAGATCCTCAATCGCATGGCGATAACGATCGCGGGTCTGAAAATCCATGGCACGGTAACCCGGATGAACGCGCAGACATTTATCTATCAAACTCACTTCTTCAACAAACCGGGGCCATTCAAATGCGGAAATAGCCCGCATACTCATAATAATATTGCGAACTGTCAAATTATTGGCGACTTGCTCGGCATGCTCCCGATGCACAATTTCATCATAGCCAACGATTTCATCTCTATTAAGCCCTTGTTCTTTGAGCCAATCATCCAAAAAATCAAGCGAAAGCAGTGCTCCCGGATGCCGATCATGCAAACGCTGCAAGATCTGCACGGCATAAGCCTGACGCTGTGATTCCGAGGGTAATATGCCTTTGGGGAAAACCAAATCCGGCTTATCCGTTTGAGCGGCAATTTGTTCGACCCGGTCAAGAAAGTCATCAGCCAACTTACGGCCGGATTGAGAGCGCATTATACAGACAGCAATGCGGCGAAGATTTTCTACCAGCAAGACCCGTAAGGTACTCGAAATCGCCCATAGTTCACCGATAGTAAGAGGATCGACATTTTGATAAGCCCGTACAAAAACCGTCAACAAGTCAGCATCAAAACGGCTATCAGTGTGAGCCACCAAAGCCCAGGCAATACCGTAAACACGAGGATAACCGGCCAGTACACCTTCAGCTAACTTGGGTAGCGCTTGATAATAACTTTCAGGCAAGTCCATCTGAATATCATGGACCTGCTCTTCAAGTACATGAAAATTATCCAAAAGCCATTCAGCTGCCGGCGTAATGGCATGTTGCTCATGGACAGCCTTGGCGACCGCTTTATAAGCATCTTGCAAAATCCGGCAATTATCTCGCACCCTGGGGATTAATTTTTGACCCTTTATCTTATTACTGATTTTTTGTGCCTGCGCCAAACTGACGGCATGCTGCTCAAGTCGCTCAATACTAAACAACTCAAAGCGAATGGGGGCTTCCTCGCTACTCGGGTGATCTACCCTAACAAACTGCCTTTTTTCTCGCCGCTTTGCCATGATGTGATGCTCCCGATCCCAATAAAACTAAAATTGAAGCGAGCCGTTATCGGTGATTATTTTTTTGAATCTTTCAGTGACCAAATTCGACTTGCCAATGATGAACGCTTAAACGATTTCCTGAGCGGCATAGTGAACCAGATAAGTTATTTCCTGCTTATACAGGATATACCCTGTCCTAAACTCCCTGCGTAAGTTGACATCCTTGGCTTGAGAGCAATGGGAAAAGAAAAACTTTTCTGAACAACTATAATTATCTGTCTGGATATCATCTAACAGATACAATCAGCTCCATTGCCGGATTGACTAAGGCGTGATCATATGACTGATGAGATCCTGGCTTAAACAAAAAGCCTGTCGGCAAGATATCTTACCTAAGCCCGTTTTATGACATCATTAACCGGTGAATTCAATAACGACACAGCACAAATGCTGGTTTATTGAAAATAAATCAAGAACTGAGAATACTGATTAAATCTTTATTTGTGCCATTTTGCAATAAATAAATCAGCCTGGCCAATAACATTTAGCCATTAAAAACTAAACCGCTTGGCTTTTTGCTACAACTTGTGTAAATATCTGGCCTTTATAACAGGCTTGGCGTAGTTTACTGACTAACCTCATTTTGGAGAAAAATTAATGTGTCTTGCCGTACCCATGCAGATTACTAAAATTGATGGTTTTAATGCACATTGTGTTGCCAAAGGTATTGAACGCGACGTCAGCCTGTTTTTATTGCAGGATGAAATCATCAAGATCGGCGATTATCTGTTAATTCATGTCGGCTATGCCATTCAAAAAATAAGTGCGGAAGAGGCGTTCTCAACATGGGAATTACTTGACCAATTATTCGCCGAGGATGAACTCAGTGCATAAGCTATCTTTGTGTGATGACCTGCCAAGCAAGGTCTCATTGCCGTTGCAGCGCAACACAATGCACAGTCAGATAAATTTATAGTCAGGATTTGTGATTTTTAAAAACCACTATTATATTCAACTGATTGTAATCATAAAAACAGGTCTGCCACCAAAATAGAATAATTTTTTATCTATAACAATCAATAAATTAAAAAAATTAGCAGAACGAATATTTATATTTACAAACTCATATTAATAAAAATATATGAATATTTTTATTAGGATAATTAAATATTTGCATGCTAAAGTAACCCTAAATATTTAGGGGTTAATTGGATGGCGCTGAATAAAACATTAGTTCTCGGAATCGGCAATCCACTGATGCAAGACGATGGAGTGGGTGTTCATGTTGTACAGCACCTAAAAGCTGATAACCCTGATTTCCCGCAAGTCGAATTCATGGATGGTGGAACACTTGGTTTTTCATTGATCGGTGCCATTGAGGATGCTACCAACCTGATTGTCATTGATGCCGCTCAACTTAGCGACACACCCGGTTCAATTAGAATTTTTCTCGGCGAAGAAATGGATCTTTTCTTGGGCCGGCAAAAAAATTCGAGCGTACATGATGTTACCTTGGTCGACTTGATGTCGATTGCTCTTCTGTCTGACCAATTACCAGTCAGGCGTGCATTGATTGGCATTCAACCTGGAGTGATTGATTGGAGTACAGAACTGACTCCAACTATCAAGAAAGCAATTCCCAACGTATGCAATATAGTTCTGGAACTCATCGAAAAATGGCGCACGTAAATACTTTTGCCAATATTCCGATTAACGTTGTTATCACGTCTCAATCAAGTGGTTTGACCATAGCCATGACTCTTTTGCATGAGATTCAAGCCATGCTGAAAACATTACTCGACACCGGTCAAAATGGAATCCTTGATCTGCGTGCATTACCCGCATTGGGCGAAGACGGCTATCAATTTCTGAAGGAAAAACTGGGGCAAGGAGAAGTTAGCGCCCGCATCCAAAGTTTTGGCCATTCCGAGATACAGGAAACCGCCTACTCCGGTATTTGGTGGATAGTTCATTACAACCAGGATGATGGCATTCTAACCGAACTTGTTGAAGTCAATTTCTTACCTGAGCTGTTAAAAAGTCCAAAAGATGATGTCATGTTTAGCCAGATCAATCTGAGCAAACTTTTACATGAATTAACTATAAAAAAGTAGTTTTTCTACAGATTTATGCGGTTCCGAACCGCTATATTCGGCCGCTTAAAGCAAAACGTCGGTAACAATACCCACTTAACTCGGGCAACTACCTACGCAAACATTAATCCTAAGTTAGTAGGTGTGTTATGTCGAACTTATCAAAGAAAGAATTAAGAAACTGTATTGCTTCGCGGCTATCCCAACATCTGGAATTGGAAACCTTAAATGAAATATCATATATTGAAACTCTGGGTGACAGACTAGCGAACTCAGGTGTCAGTCGCCGAAGTTTCATGAAATATTGCATGGGATTATCGGCCATGATGGCAATACCTATCTCGCTAATGCCAAAGCTGGTTGAAGCCGCTTTATTAAGCCCTCTCACTTCCGTCGTCTATCTTTCCTTCCAGGAATGCACCGGCTGTCTGGAATCATTGGTCAACGTCTTCCCGAACACCCAGTTCAAAACAGACTCTATTGAGAATATCCTGTTGACGGCTCTCTCACTGGATTATTCCGAAACATTGATGGCACCATCCGGAACCCAAGCCGAAAAGTCACGGACAGATGCAATCGCCAAGAAAAATTATGTTTTAGTCGTGGATGGCGCTATGCCGGATGATAAAGGTGGAGCAGGGTTCTTCATCCAGTCCGGTAAAACCGGACTGCAACTCTTAAAGGCCGCCGCCACCAACGCAGCCGTGGTTGTATCCGTGGGGACTTGTGCGAGCTTTGGGGGACTACCTGCAGCCAAGGGTCAAAATGGAAAAAGTCCGACTGGGGCAATCTCTATTAAAGCTGCGTTAACGAGCTTCGGCGGCATATACGCCACCAAAAAAGTGATTAACGTGTCGGGTTGTCCACCGATTGCCGAGGTGATTGCGGGTACTTTAGTCTACTGGATTCTCAACAAAAAAGCCCCGGAACTGGACTCCAACCTGCGCCCCAAGATGTTCTATGGCGAGACCGTTCATGAGGAATGCTACCGAAAAGAATTCTTTGAGCATGGCCAGTTCGTCGAAAGCTTTGACGACGCAGGCGCACGCAAAGGCTATTGTTTACTTAATATGGGTTGCAAAGGACCTATTACCCACAATGCCTGCACCACGCTGAAATGGAATCAGGGTACCGGATTTCCAATGGAAGCGGGACATGGCTGTCTGGGCTGCTCTGAGCCAGGATTCTGGGACAAAGAGGCTATTGCTGGTCAGGGGATCGGTTTTTACAAACCCCTGGATATAAACAC
Organism: Methylobacter psychrophilus; assembly: GCF_025583945.1. Taxonomy (GTDB): domain Bacteria; phylum Pseudomonadota; class Gammaproteobacteria; order Methylococcales; family Methylomonadaceae; genus Methylobacter_C; species Methylobacter_C psychrophilus. Next base: position 11,681 of record NZ_JAOEGU010000012.1, on the reverse strand, counting down.
CATCGACGATTAACTATTATTGTTGCCGTGTCTTTGCGATACGGCATTGGGGAGAATTTATATGGCTACAACTATTGTAATTGATCCGGTCACCCGGATTGAAGGACACCTGCGCATCGAAGCGGAACTTGGCGCTGACGGAAAAACCATCACCAAAGCCTATAGTTCCAGTACGATGGCGCGCGGCATTGAAGTTATTATGCAAGGCCGTGATCCACGTGATGCGGCTCATATCTCGCAGCGTATCTGTGGAGTCTGTACGGTGGTTCACGGACTAACCGCAGTCAGGGCAGTGGAAGATGCTCTCGGTGTTAAAGTTCCCGAGAACGCCGAACTTATACGCAATCTGATGATAGGTGCGCAGTATATCCATGATCATGTTATGCACTTTTATCACCTGCATGCCCTGGATTGGGTTGATGTAGTTTCAGCGCTGAGTGCAGATGCTGCAGCAACGGCGGCTTTGGCAAAGTCAAATAATCCGGACTACTATGCAAATCAGACTTTGGCGGCACTGACAACCACTTTTAACGGGGTAAAGGCCAAGCTGAAAAATCTTATTGATAGAGGGCAACTTGGCTTGTTTGCCAATGGCTACTGGGGACATCCGGATTACAAACTTCCACCAGCGGGAAACCTGCTTGCTGTCGCCCATTACCTGGATGCGCTGGGATGGGCTCGTGAAGTAGTCAAACTACACACCATTTTCGGAGGTAAAGACCCGCATCCAAACTTGGTAGTGGGTGGTGTGCCTTGCGCTGTCAGTAGTAATTACAACAACAAAGTTAGCGAAGACTTGGGTGGCACGTCCTTAAATAAAGTTAATATGGCAAAGGTGACGACACTTATTGCCAAGATGAAAACCTTTGTAGATCAGGTCTATGTGCCTGATACCATACTGATTGCCGGTTTCTATAAGTCCCAAAACGGCTATGTCGGTTGGGAGACACGCGGCGGTACCGGCTGGAATTTCCTCTGCTACGGCGAGTTTCCCGAAAATGGTATCCGCGATCCGGATAATTTCCTGATACCGCAAGGCGTACTGGAGGGCGACCTGACGATCAAACCTTTGGATATGGAACACCGCGATGAGATTAAGGAGTATGTTACCCATTCATGGTATAAATATCTTGGTGTAGGTAACAGCGTTGGTCTTCATCCCAGTGAAGGCCAAACCAATTTAGATTATGCAGGCAGAGGCGGCCCCGCTCCGGGAGCTAATTACAAGCTTAATAGAGGCACCGGTTACTCGTGGATAAAATCGCCACGTTGGTACGATAAGCCGATGGAGGTAGGTCCACTGGCCCATATCGTCATGATGTACGCCAAAGCAAAATCAAACCCGACAACGGAGGCTGAAAAGGCTCACAAGCGGGCAAAAGATTTGGTAGACAACATATGGGTAAGCAAGCTCGGACTCTCGATTAATGATATTGACTCGACTCTCGGCAGAATCGCAGCCCGGACCATCGAAACCAGCGTCATTACGGATGCCATGTCACGCTGGCATATCAAACTGTTGAGCAACATTAGTGCGGGCAAGTTGGCTACGTTTGTAACAGATGCGGATGTTGTTGCTCAAAATCCAAGTTTAAAAGGCTTTAAATGGACTGATACCTCAACGTGGAACAACGGAAATCCTTTGCAAGTCGGAGTTGGCTTTACCGAAGCGCCTCGTGGAGCGCTGGGGCATTGGTTGTCGATCGAAAATGGTAAAATCAAAAACTACCAATGTATCGTCGCCAGCCAATGGAACGCCGGGCCGAGAGCCGGTACGGGCGGGGTGGACGGCGCGGGAATTCCGGGTCCTTATGAAAAATCCCTGGAAGGTCATATTTTGGCCATTCCGACGCAGCCCCTGGAAATTTTGCGTACAATACACAGCTTCGATCCCTGCATTGGCTGCGCTGTGCATGTTACCGACCCGAACGGCAAAGAGCTGATCAAGGTCAATATTTCAACTACCTTAAGGTAATAGTCATGAAAATAAAAATTTCTCTCTCTTTGTTGGGATTATGCGCCTGTGCGTTGCTTCTGCCGGTTGCCGAGGCACATACCTTCGGTGCCCAAAGTGCAGGTTTAACCGCTGGTTTGGCCCATCCCTTTATGGGCCTGGATCATTTACTTGCCATGATCGCGGTCGGTATTTGGGCTGGGCAACTCGGTGGCAGGGCCGTCTGGATCATCCCGCTCATCTTCGTGAGCGTTTTGGCAGCCGCTGCCGGTTTAGGGCCGCTTGGTTTCGCCCTACCCTTGGTGGAACCGGCGATTGCCTGCTCGGTTTTAGTCTTGGGCCTGCTTATCGCCGGATCGATTCGCTTGCCAACGATAGCAGGTGCCAGCCTTGTGGGGCTATTCGCATTGTTTCATGGCTATGCGCATGGGCTGGAATTACCACAAGCTACTTCACCTGCTCTCTATGGATTCGGATTTGTTTTGGCGACCACTTTACTGCATGGCTTGGGTATCGGCTTTGCGCTAAACTCTCGCCATTACAAAATTATGCAACACATCGCTGGCGGCTCACTCATTGTTGCTGGCAGTTTACTGCTGGCAGCAGCATAGTCGCTTTATTACTTTTACTTAGACGGAATAACTGCCATGTGCCTTGCGATTCCCATGCAAATTACCCATATTGACGGCTTTAATGCTCATTGTGATGCCAAGGGCGTAAAGCGCGATGTCAGTCTGTTTTTGTTGCAGGATGAAACATTACAAGAGGGAGATTATCTGCTGATTCATGTTGGTTATGCCATCCAGAAAATTTCCGCAGAAGAAGCTCAGTCGACATGGGAATTACTTGATCAGATGCTGATTGAGGAAGATGCCGGTGCATGAGCTTTCGCTTTGCGAGGACTTGATGGATCAGGTAATGACAATTGCAAAGACACATCACGCAGAAAAAGTCGTTCGAATCATTGTCAGAATAGGCCCCCTTTCAGGTATCGAACCGTTACTACTGGAAAGCGCTTTCAGCATTAGTTGCGCCGGAACAATAGCTGAAGAGGCGGAGTTTCTAACGGAAACTCTGCCGATTCGTGTATTGTGCAACAATTGTGGGGTCGAATCTGAAGCCGCCATTAATAATCTTTTATGCCAAAATTGCGGCGGTTATAATACCAAACTACTAAGTGGTGACGAGTTAATTCTGGCACGTGTTGAATTAGAAAATGCAGACTAAGGCAAGTTAATTAATTGGAGTGAATTATGTGTAATACCTGTGGTTGTAACATTACACCGGGTAATCGCCCGTTGGTTATGGCAGAAAAACCTAAAAATGGCGTAACGACAGTTTCGGTACTACAAAACTTGTTGTCAAAAAACAATCATCAAGCCGAGCACAATCGTGCACATTTTGACGCTCAAAAAGTACTGGTGATTAATTTAATGTCTTCACCGGGTTCAGGTAAAACCGCATTACTTGAAGCAACGATAAAACGCCTGCGCGACTCGCTAAAAATCGCCGTTATCGAAGGTGATCTTGAAACTGAAAATGATACCAAACGGATACAGGCACAAGGTGTGCCCGCTTATCAAATAATGACAGGGACGGCTTGTCATCTGGACGCGCATTTGGTGCATAATGCCTTGCATCATTTGGCGCTGGATGGTCTGGATCTATTATTTATTGAAAATGTGGGTAATCTGGTCTGCCCTGCCAGTTTTGATCTGGGTCATCATCGTAATGTCGTGTTACTGTCAGTGACCGAAGGCGATGATAAACCGGCAAAATATCCGGTTATGTTTCGTGCAGCCGACTTGATGTTGATCAGCAAGACTGATTTGTTGCCTTACCTGGATGACTTTTCAGCCATTAATGCCGAACAAAACCTGCATAATCTTGCCAACGATGCGCCCGTCATAGAATTTAGCGCAAAAGACGGTAACGGTCTGGATGCCTGGATAACCTGGTTACAGTCAGAAATAACCGCTTATAAAGCACTATTACTTAAGCAACAAACCCAGCGCCCTAAAATACAGCAGGACGGGCAATTGCTTCATGCCCAACCCGGTAACAGCAAGTTTTATCCGGTCAGCAATAAAGCCAAGGTGCATAAATAACATCTTATTTAAATCTTTGCACCACAAAGGCACGAATATAGATCTTTGCACCACGAAGACACGAAGAACACGAAGAAAAAAGCTTGGGTTAGAGTGTGATGGAGGTTTGCAAGCTATTATAGTTTTTAAACATTACTGTCGGGGTTGCAAACCTCGACCGGCATCGTTATATTTTTTGTTTTTCTTCGTGCTCTTCGTGGTGAATTCTTTTAATGCTTTTCATCGACGACACTTAACATCTCCTGGAATAAATACTATGCTGACTGGCGCAAAACAATTGCTGGAAAAAATTCGCGAACTGCCCTTGCCCGCTAAAGTTCGGATCATGAATGTTTGTGGCGGCCATGAGCGATCTATTTCCATGGCGGGTTTACGTACTGCGCTGCCCGCTAATATTGAATTGATTCCGGGGCCGGGCTGTCCAGTTTGTATTTGTCCGGAAGAAGATATTTATCAAGCCATACAAATCGCGGTTAATGAAGAGGTCGTATTATTGGCCTTCGGCGATATGTTACGTGTTCCGGTTAATGTACCCAAAGCGGCTATTCGTACCCTGGAGCAGGCCAAAGCTGCGGGTGCGGATATCCGGCCCATTGCCTCGCCAACCGAAGCCGTTAAAATTGCCAGGGCCAATCCTGAAAAAACGGTCGTCTTTTTTGTCGCCGGTTTTGAAACCACCTGCGCTCCGGTCGCTGCGATGCTCGCTGAAGGCATTCCTGATAATTTATTACTATTAATGAGCGGTCGTTTAACGTGGCCTGCCGTAGCCATGTTACTGGACTCTGATACGCCAGTTTTTGACGCCCTGATTGCACCAGGCCATGTCGCCACCATTATGGGCTCGGAAGAATGGCGCTTTGTTGTTGATCAACATCATATTCCAACCGCAATATCAGGATTTACCACCGAAAGTCTGCTGGCCGCCATTTATTCGGTATTGCGCCAGTTAATCGAACACAAGCTATTTCTTGATAATTGTTACACTCAGGTAGTCACACCGAATGGCAATAATACCGCTAAAAAATTGTTAAATTCAACCCTTGATATTATTGATGCGCCTTGGCGAGGCATTGGTATTATTCCACAATCCGGTCTTGAGTTAACCGCAAAGTTTACCGCACATAATGCCCGATACCGTTTTCCTGTTTATGCTGACGAAGCCCGAAAAAAAGCCGGTGCCATGCCGCCGGGTTGTGATTGTGCAAAAGTTGTTTTAGGTAAAATCAAGCCGAATGAATGTCGTTTATATGGCGAATCCTGCATCCCCCGCAGTCCTGTAGGCCCTTGTATGGTATCCGATGAAGGCGCTTGTCGTATCTGGTGGGCATCCGGTATTAAAAGCAATTTGTCTACGAAAGGCATGAAAGTACCCGGTTGATACTCAACCATTAGAAAATGAAACATATTAATTATTCACCACGAAGACACGAAGAAGAACAAAAAATAACTTCGTGTCCTTCGTGTCTTCGTGGTGAAAATCTTTCTCGTGTCTTCGTGGTGAAAATTTTTTAAGCTTTACCTGTATTCATCCCGAAGCTTATCCACCCCAACTGAAATGTTTTAACAGGAAATTTGTCTATTGACTATTGACCAGCTTCAAGCCAGAAAAATCACTATAACGGGCCGCGTCCAAGGCGTTGGTTTCAGGCCTTTTGTCAGCCGGCTGGCACATCAACATAATTTATCGGGCTGGGTACGTAACCGTGCCGGACAAGTTGAAATATGGGTACAAGGCTCCCTTAAAAATCTGGCGCTATTTGAGCAACAATTAATAAGCAATGCCCCGCCGTTAGCAAAACCTGACCACCCTGTTACGCAAATAGTCACTGGTGTTGACTTTGACACTTTTATCATACTGCCCAGTGTCGCCGGCGATGTCAGTCAGGCGCATATTCCACCGGATTATTTTACTTGTGATGATTGTTTGGCAGAGATGCGCGATAAAACCCAGCGCCGTTATCGTTATCCTTTTATTAATTGCACCCAATGTGGGCCACGCTACACCTTAATTAAACAACTGCCCTATGATCGCCCCAACACCAGCATGGCTGATTTTCCGCTTTGTTCAGAGTGCCGCAAAGACTATGAGAACCCGCTTGATCGACGCTTTCATGCCCAACCACTGGCCTGCCCTGCTTGCGGCCCGACGCTTGCCTTTCATCGTCCAGGCAGCGCTGATATTAATGATAACGAAGCGGCCATTAAGGCTACAGTCGCAGCACTGCAAGCGGGCTTAATTGTTGCTGTTAAAGGTATCGGTGGTTATCATTTACTGTGCTCGGCAACCTCGGAAGCGGTTGTCTTAACACTGCGCCTTCGTAAACAGCGCCGTTTTAAACCCCTGGCAGTCATGTTGCCCTGGTCTGGTGATGATGGCCTTGATCAGGTTCGACACTATACTAAGACATCGGCAACTGAACTGACGCAACTGACTGATCAAAGCCGCCCCATCGTGCTGATAAAAAAATGCCTGAATGCCGATTTAGCAGAATCAGTAGCGCCTGAAATGCATGAATTAGGCATCATGCTGCCTTATAGTCCTCTGCATCATTTATTACTGCAAGACTATGGCGCGCCCTTAATTGCCACCTCTGCCAACATCAGCGGCGAACCGGTATTAACCGAAGCTGAGCAAGTTGAAAGTCGCCTGGGACTTATCGCCGATGCTTTTTTACATCATAATCGACCGATATTAAGGCCGGCGGATGACAGCGTTTACAAAGTTATCGGGGGTTCTGCACGCGCCATAAGAGTAGGTCGCGGAATGGCACCGCTAGAGTTTACTTTGCCATTTTCTTTAGCCTGTCCCTTATTGGCGGTGGGCGGTCAAATGAAAAACACCATTGCTCTGGCTTGGGACCAGCGCGTCGTTATTTCTCCCCATATAGGCGATCTTGGCTCACCAAGAAGCCAACAGGTATTTGAACAAACCATCGCTGACCTTACCCGACTTTATGGCCTTACCGTCAAGCAATGTGTTTGCGATGCGCACCCGGATTACAGCGCAAGTCGCTGGGCTGAACGTTCAGGCTTTAGCGTGCATAAAGTATTTCATCATCATGCCCATGCAGCCGCTTTAGCCGCTGAACATCAAATTGCAGAAACCATGCTGGTCTTTACCTGGGATGGCACAGGCTTCGGCGAAGATGGCACCATCTGGGGCGGCGAAGGTTTATTGGGTAAACCGGGAGACTGGCGACGGGTAAGTTCATTTAAGCCTTATCGCTTACCCGGCGGTGAAAAAGCCGGACGCGAACCTTGGCGTAGCGCATTGGCTTTATGTTGGCAGCAAGGCGATGAATGGCCTGAATGCCCGGTCGAAACCGGTTTACTTAAACAAACCTGGCAAAAACAAATTAACTGCCCGTTATCCAGTTCAGTTGGCCGCTTGTTTGATGCCGCTGCGGCACTAACCGGCATTGTGCAACAGGCGGATTTTGACGGCCATGCGCCGATGTGGCTGGAAGCTGCAGGCTCCGGCATAGCATCTGCGGGTATTGATTTGCCGCTGACTTGCAATAGAGACGGCTTATGGTTAAGCGATTGGGCGCCGCTGCTCTCGATGCTACAAAATCAACACTTAACCCTCTCAAAACGCAGTAGTTGTTTTCATGCCAGTCTGGCAATGGCATTAGTTAAACAGGCCAAGCAAATACAAACCGAACATCAGTTTATTAACGTGGGTTTAACCGGTGGCGTTTTTCAAAATCGTTTATTAACCGACTATGTCACACTTTTATTGCAGGCAGAAGGCTTTACTGTCTGTTTGCCCAAGCAACTGCCCGGCAATGATGCCGGTATCAGTTTTGGGCAAATCATCGAAGCCGGAAGTTATTTGACTAAAGCAAGATAAGTCAATTCTGATTCAGTTGACTTTAACATAAGTTCTGATAAGTTATTCATGTTCTATATTAAAATCAGTAAAATACCTAAATAAAAAACATTATTTTCAATTATAATATTAAATAAATAGTTTTTCTTAAGAAATTTTATGCTAATTATTAATTAAACATCCCCGATAGACAACACCAGAAATCATTAAACATACACTATCATCTATGTTAAAAAAATCCGGCAATCGCCTACAAAATATAATCAATCCTGTTGTAAAACATCAGGGTATAAATTCTGGCATAAGAACAGTATGTTGATGGATATAAAAAAAACCAATGTAGTGGTTATTGATGATGATTTGCTCCAGCACAAAATCATCAATAATTGCCTTAAGGATGAACCCTATAAAATAATTTCATTACTACGTGGTGAAACTGCCCTGTCTTACTTACTAATGAATAGACCGGATCTTATTTTATTAGATATTAATATGCCCGACTTTTCCGGAATAGAGATATTACAACGGATAAAAAGCTACAAACATCTTTCCGGAGTACCCATCATCATGGTAACGAGCGATCATAATAGAGAAACCATTATAGAATGCATAAAAAAAGGGGCTACTAATTACATTATTAAACCTTTCACACGGACTGCATTTCTGGAAAAAGTCAGAACAGCATTAACGAGCATCACATTAAGCACTGAAAATAACTACTAATAATGCGATTCAGTTTATTTTATTCACTTTTTAAAAGAATATCGTTCACATCCCATAACAAATCATCCAATTGATCTTTGGATAAATAAAGATAAGCGAGTAATTCTGATTTAAAAGTTGTCCACTCATAACTTGTGAAATAAGTATCACCGTTCGCAATAATATATTCTGCCAGTTGAGTAATAGCAATCATATTTAATTCTGCCGTAGATAATTGTTTTGACGAAAATATATCCAAATCATGATGCCTGCCTATGGCATTACGTATGCTCTTTGGAAGACCCCATGCTCTTGCCAACAGTGAGCCTGTCAGCATGTGATCAGTTAAGTAGCGGGACGTTTCAATCAAGATTAAATTTTCATCAGGTGCAGCGGCGAATTGCAATGTTTCGTGATAATCGGAAAATCGCTGCATCATCAGAATCTCGCCAGAGTCGTGGAATAAACTATATAAATGGACCTCATCCTTATCAATACCGTCAAGACGTTTGGCCAAATAATTTGATACCATTGCCGTACGGGTATTGTGATTCCAATAATGTTCCATACCAAGGGCAGGCGCAATATTACGCAAGGAAAAAGCCGTCACTAAAGTAGCAATATTTTTAATACCCAACAGCATTATGGCCCGCTCAATGCTGTCCACTTCATTACGCAAGCCGTAATATGCTGAATTGATAGTTTTTAATACCGCTGCGGAAAGACCTACGTCAGTTTTGATCAATCGCGCTATCTCACGCGGACAACCGCCGTCATTTTTGCTTTGCTCCTGCATAACAGCAGCTAAAATAACAGGCTGAGGTGGAATAATAATGCCTTTGAGTAGCTCTTGGGCCTCAGCATTGCTTAAAGTATCAACTAGAACTTTATTCATTATGTCAGTGGAGTTAGTAATAACAAGCATTAGACGTAGACCGGAATAAGACCACTCTAAGAAGCTATGAAAGTATTCATTTTTGGTACAAAAATAAAAAACTCACTACGAAGTACACGAAGTTTTTAATGCGCTGAATAAAAACAAATTTTTTCTCAGTGTACTTCGTGCCTTTATGGTGAATAAGGTTTTTAAAATAATAATTTCATATTAATTCCTGCGTTGGCTCATCGGGCCAGGCAAGCAGAGATTGTTGCAATAACTCCCACTCTCTTTCAAAGCCAGGTAATAAGCTCTTAAGTATAGCCTCATTACCGGATTTTCCTGCACTCTCAAGTTGAGCACATAACTCACCCAACCTGATTGCTCCAACGCTGAATGCTGAACCTTTTAGTTTATGAGCGGCGCTACCTGCTACAATAACCTGTCGGTTATTAATAGCCGCAATTATTTCTGCACTTATCTCAATGGCAATAACAGTAAAATAACTCAGAAACTCGGAAATAGTCTCTGGATCATCGCCAACCAACTCTTTTAAGACGCACATATCCCGGTCCAGAATGGGTTTCAACAAATTATTAATATCAGCAGTATCAACCAATAAAGACTGCATGTTTAAGACGTTATCGATGCTATCTGATATCAAGAAATCATCTTCACATTCTCTTACCGGTAATTTGACAGTATCAATAGCCATTATTGTCACGGAAGGAGGTTTTACCCATTGTACCAACGTTGATAAGAGTAACGATGGATTAATAGGTTTACTGATAAAATCATTCATACCTGCTTCCAGGCATTGGCCACGTTCCTCTTCGGTTACACCGGCCGTAAGTGCAATTACCGGCAGATTTGCAAAGCATGGCTGGTTACGTATCTCTTGGGTTGCAGCAAATCCATCCATGATGGGCATGTGAATATCCATCAACACCGCATCAAATGAGCCTTGCTCAAGAAAAGTCAGCGCTTCTTTGCCGTTATTGGCAATCTCAACACTAATGCCGGATAAGACAAGAAACTCCCGGATAATTTGCTGATTAAAAAGATTATCTTCTGCCACCAGAATTCGGATGCCGACAAGTTGCTGGCCAAACTCTTGCAATGCTGAACTGAGGGTTCCTGATGGTTGCTTGATTTTTTCGCGGAAAGACTCAGACGACAAGCCAAAAACCAATTCAAAACTAAAACTGCTACCCACTTCGGGCATACTTTCTACTATAAGATTGCCACCCATTAATTTTACGAGATTATGGCTAAGTGCCAGTCCGAGGCCGGTTCCCCCAAACCTACGTGTGATAGAGTCATCGGCCTGACTGAAAGGCTGGAATAATTTTCCCTGTTCCTTGGTGGACATACCGATACCGGTATCTTTAACACAACACAATATCCGGGCTTGTAAGGAATCACTTTCCAGCAGGGTAATACCAAGACTGACAGAACCGCTCGAGGTAAACTTGAGCGCATTACCCAGCAGATTAACCAGTACCTGTTGCAAACGGAGCTCATCACCAATTAGGTTACATGGCATCTCTGGCCCGATGTCTATAGTAAATGCCAGCCCTTTTTTTTCGGCACTATCAATAAACAAGGTATTTAGCATGTTCCTTAGATCATCAACAGCAAACAAGCCAAGACTAAGACTGATACCTCCTGCATCCAGTTTGGATAAATCCAGAATATCATTCAATATCCCCAGCAGCCCTATGGAAGAGGTATTAATCTTGGTTAGATAATCCCGTATATCAAAAGGCATCTCTCTGAGCAACGCCAGTTCAGAGAAACCAATGATTCCATTCATTGGCGTGCGAATTTCATGTGACATATTAGCCAGAAATTGCGCTTTCGATTTGGCAAGCCCTTCAGCCTGCATTACAGTAGCTAAAGTAAGTTTTTTGATAACCTCATCCGCCTGCTTACGTGCAGTATTATCGGTGCCGATCAGCAGATAACCAATAATCGCCTCTTGATCATCGCGTAGTGCAGTAATCGACATGATAGCCGGAAAACGGCTGCCATCCTTACGGATATAAGTCAGTTCATAAATATCTTCGATACCGCGCGACGCCTTAAACACCAGCGCTTCAAAGCCTGGTGCAATCGGTGTATCAAGTTCCTCGGTAAGTGCTTTGGCACGTGCGATCACTTCCTGGGGATCAGAAATATCAGCCGGTGTGATTTTATTCATCACCT
>NZ_JAOEGU010000129.1 GCF_025583945.1 Methylobacter psychrophilus | reverse complement strand
GCACGGCTACGCAAAATCAGGTATTAACCGCAACGAACACGCTGGTGGATATCGATGGTCTGGGTACGATTGCTTACCAGTGGCTGGCAGATGGGTCGATTATTACCGGTGCCACCGCTTCAACCTTTACCTTAACACAAGAGCAAGTAGGCAAAACCATCACCGTTAAAGCGGGTTATACCGATCTACCGGGTACCGCTGAAAGCGTCACCAGCGCTACAACTCTTGCAGTAGCCAATGTTAATGATGACCCAACCGGCACTGTCACCATCACCGGCACGGCCACGCAAAATCAGGTATTAACCGCAACGAACACGCTGGCCGATGTCGATGGCTTGGGTACGATTGCTTACCAATGGTTGGCCAACGGCACGGATATTAGCGGCGCAACAACTTCAACATTGGCCTTGGCTCAGGCGCAAGTAGGCAAAACCATCACCGTTAAAGCGGGTTATACCGATCTACTGGGTACCGCTGAAAGTGTAAGCAGCGTTGCAACCGGTACAGTCATCAATGCTAATGATGCCCCTACCGGTACTGTCACTATCACCGGTACGGCTACGCAAAATCAGGTATTAACCGCAACCAATACGCTGGCGGATATCGATGGTCTGGGTACGATTGCTTACCAATGGTTGGCAGATGGTACCGGCATTTCTGGCGCAACAGCGGCAACGCTAACCTTGACTCAGGCACAAGTGGGCAAAACCATCACCGTTAAAGCCGCTTATACCGATCTACTGGGTGCCGCTGAAAGCGTCACCAGTGCTACAACTCTTGCAGTAACCAATGTTAATGATGTCCCAACCGGCACTGTCACCATCACCGGCACGGCCACGCAAAATCAGGTATTAACCGCAACGAACACGTTGGCGGATATCGATGGTCTGGGTACGATTACTTACCAGTGGCTGGCAGATGGGTCGATTATTACCGGTGTCACCGCTTCAACCTTGACCTTGACACAAGAGCAAGTAGGCAAAACCATCACCGTTAAAGCGGGTTATACCGATCTACTGGGTACCGCTGAAAGCGTCACCAGCGCTACAACTCTTGCAGTCACCAATGTTAATGATGCCCCTACCGGCACCGTCACCATCATGGGTACCGCCACGCAAAACCAAACACTGACAGCCGTCAGTACCTTGGCGGATGTCGACGGTCTGGGCACGATGACTTACCAATGGTTGGCCAACGGCACGGACATTAGCAGCGCAACGTCTTCAACATTGGTCTTGGCTCAAGCGCAAGTGGGCAAAACCATCACGGTTAAAGCCGCTTATACCGATTTACTCGGTACTGCTGAAAGTGTAAGCAGCATTGCAACCGATGCGATCACCAATGTTAATGATACCCCAACTGGCACTGTCACTATCACCGGTACGGCCACGCAAAATCAGGTATTAACAGTAAGTAATACGCTGGCAGATATCGATGGTCTGGGTACTATCAGTTACCAGTGGTTGGCCAATGGATCAGCGATTACCGGTGCAACAGCGGCCACGCTGACCTTGGCTCAGGCACAAGTCGGTAAAGCGATCACCGTGGAAGCCGGTTATACCGACGGCTATGGAGCAACTGAGAAGATAACCTCAACTGCGACTGCATCGGTAGAAATGACGCAAAGCGGTGTCGTTCAGGACGGGTATCTCTCCAATGCCTTGGTCTGGGTAGATGGCGATAATGACGGCCAACGCGACTGGGTCGACAGCAATAATAATGGTTCCTGGGACAGCGGTGAAGGGGAATCATGGACACTGACGGACAGTACGGGTCAGTTCTCGGCACTGACCGGTAGTGGTAATCTCCACATTACCGCCAACCCTAATGGCGTAACTACCGATATTTCTACAGGTATCGTATTTAATGGCAGCTACTCTGCCGTATCGGGCTCCTCGG
>NZ_JAOEGU010000128.1 GCF_025583945.1 Methylobacter psychrophilus | reverse complement strand
GAGCCATTTGCGCTGTAACCCTTTCCAGATTCACTGGCGAAAAAAGATCGGGTATTTCGTCTCAAAATATTTTTTTGGGCGACTCACAAACACGGTATCTGAAGATTTTCGGCGCTGGATATCGAAAAAACGCATTGGTGCCTATTTTTAGGCAATAGAATCTCTTCGCCGGTATCATCGGCTGTTGTTGTGGAACGCCTCGATACGATTTTAACCCATTTTTTGAAGCGGAATCGGCTGAACCAGTGAACGCATCTGTTCAATGCGTCCCGCTTTCACATGGCCTAGCGCCATGGCCATCATAACTGCCAGTGCCAGCCCCATACGGGTTTTCATTTTGGCCTGCCCCCGGATAAAGTGCTTTTCAAAACAGAAGCTATTGTCGATACGGTTGTTAATGCGTTCCAAGGCGCTGCGGCGTGCATAGCCGAGCTTCCAAGAGGGGCTGCCGTGAGGTGTCGGAACGAAGATGCGCCGATTTTGCTCCGTGATGTCAATGCGGACAATGCGTCCATAGTCGCCCGGATTTACTTGTCCGGCGGCGTGGCATTGGGCTTTACCCTGGCAGTCCAGCCCATAAGCAGCAGCAGGGCAGCGATATTTCAAGGTGTCCCGATCGGCTTCGAAACCCTGAAAGGCTAAATCGCGTTGGATGCCGGTGACCAAGCAAACACAATGCACCGTCCCTTTCTCGGTATACACAATAGTGTCCGCCCGATCGAGGTAGAGAGGGCGCGTAATAGGTTGGCTGGGGTCATAATCGGGATCTTGTTTTTCTGATCGCCACAAGGCGCGGGTGTCGATGAGTGGACGGATACCAGATTCATCCCACAGCTTGGCCTTGGTTTCGGCGCAATCCAAGCCGCGATCCGCACTAAAATCCGCGCAGCGCTCGGCCAGTTCGGGCGTTTGTTCGAACAACTCATCAAGCATAACCCGAAGTTCAACCTGCTCAGAATGAGAGGCAGGGGTCAGATGAAACGCCACCGGAATTTCGTAGTGGGTGTCGGCAATCAGGTGTAGACCATAGCCAAACCAGCTCTTCACTTTCTTCCAGGGAGTACCGGTTTTGGTATTCACGCCGGCTGTTTCGTGATGCCCCCAATCGGCATCGGGGTCTGAAAAGAGTCCGCTCTTGTTATTGACTTGTCCGGTACTGTGGCTATCGATGGCTTTGCCATCGTAGCCCATATGTTGACCAAAATCAGGTAACACGACCATCAATTGTTCACGCAAATCAATTAGCATTTGGCTAACCAGTCCTTGTGCTGTTTCGATCGCAATGAGATTATTCAAAAAACGCGAAAAATTCCAGCTATTGGGTACCGCATAATAGGGGGCTTCTGTTTGCGGCCAAACCACGTCCATCCGCCCGGTGAGCTCATTCTTCACCAACTGCGCCACCGGCTTTTTTTGTAGCGGTAAAACATTAAAGCCACACGCCTGTAACAAAGAAGGATTTCGGGATAGCTCACGCTGTAACAATTCAATGGACTCATGCTGAAAAACTACGCCCGCTATTATTGCATTCCACATGGGAATCACCGGATAGTCATCACGACCCAGTCCGCGTTTCGCTTCCAGTGCGGCGATCAAATCACCGTCTGGGAGATTATCACGAACCAGGAAAAAACGCTCCAGATCCGAACGGGCTTCAACGGCATCCCAATTAAATAATGCGGCGGCTATCTGAGTCATAAAGCACCTAATTAGTATAATTATCAATGACTTAATTATAACACATTCAGCTATTATCTACAGAATAAATCCTGGGGTGAAAACCCGAAAAAAACCGTGATCGTACCTCTCAAACCCTTATTCTACCGTTGAAAATTGGGGTAAACGATTTTTAGGTGGCTCTGTAGGCTAGATAAATCAAAGGCTACAAGGCAGCGCAAATGGCTC
>NZ_JAOEGU010000127.1 GCF_025583945.1 Methylobacter psychrophilus | reverse complement strand
AGATGCGTGGTGCTTTTCTTAAGTCAGTTATTTTATTGGTTCGGTAATAACGACTTACAGGAGTATTTTCCACTGGCTTAACAGGCTCTTGATCACCCACATTATCTGCTGCGCAATCGGCAACATGAGTTTCTGCCTTGCCATTTTTATTCCATGAAAATGTCCATAATTGGTCCTGTAATATTTCTAGTTGAGTGAGCATGTTAACAGGATCAATTGCCTCGTATTCGTGTGTTAGTAAATCTTTATTTGCCTGGCTAATATGCTCAGAAAGTAGAACACGTTGATAGGGCGTTTTTGCAGAGTCGTATTTTTTTGAAACTTTTGCTCCGCATCGTTCTTTCTCTATCAATTTCAATGAGGGTTGGAAATAATTAATATACTTCCTGAGCACCCGATATAGCTGAACTAGAGCTTCCCAGGCTTTTCTGCCTTCTAATCTGTCATAACCAACGAGTCGGCGCACAACTGAGCCATTCTTTTCTTCAATATGAGCCTGATCATTTTTTCGGTGTGTGCGTGCCCTCGTAAAGGTGATTTGTCTATCCTCACAGTAATCCAATAGCTCATAGTTAATAAATTCACTGCCACAATCGGTATCGAGTCCTTGTATAGGGAATGGCAATAACTCATCTACGATACGTAATCCGTCAATGACGTCTTTGGCGCTTTTTCGTAGTAAGGGAATACATTCTAGCCAACCCGTAGCAATGTCAACCAGCACCAGAGTGTTTAAGAAAGCGCCGTTCGTATTGCCACCACAGTGAGCAACCAGGTCTGCTTCTAAGAAGCCTGGAGTGACGTCGTCCCAATCGGCAAAGGTACGTATCTGAATCTGATTTTTTAATAAATTGCCAGGTCTAGTTGTGCTAACGCCTTTTCTGATAGTTTCTCGCTCTGGTCTGAGCAGTCTATCTACCGTTGCCGGACTGATACCGAGTAAGCGTGTTCGCACCTCTGCAGGAATTCGTAAATGGCCATAACGTTCCATAACCCCAATCAATTCTGGCAAAAAAGGTACGAGACGCTTAGAGCATATTTGGTTAGCCGTATACCAGATCGAATATAGGGCTTGACGAGTTTGTTCATCGTATTTCTGGCTCCCTAGTCTCTCCTTTGGCTGTTCAGGCTCTGCTTTACTGTTCATCAGCTGGATAGCATGCTTTCGGTCATAACCGGTGGCAGCCACAAACCCATCTAATATTTTTCCTTTATCTATCCAACTCGAATTACAGTATTTCTGCCGGATACTTGCCAGTAATTCTTTTCGAGCAGATAAGCTCATCGATTTAATTATCATCTAAAACCCCTTTTATAGTATTTAAAAGTAGTACGATTTTAGATGAGGCAACGATCCTTAAGTAGTATGATTTTTAGTGAGGCAATGCGACCGGACAGGGTAATTGTCGCCGAACACAATACGCCAGTAAACGCATCACTGGTAAATTGCGAGCCTTGGTCGCTATTAAAGATCTCAGGCGTCCCATAGGTCCTGATGGCATCTTCCAAACAGTCCACACAAAATCCCGCCTCCATGGTGTTCGACAACCGCCAGGACAGTATCTTGCGACTATACCAGTCGATGATCACCACCAAATACACGAAGCCACGCGGCATCCGTATATAGGTGATGTCGGTGCTCCACACCTGATTGGGACGAATGATGTCGAGCCCTCTTAATAAATACGGATAAATCTTGTGCTGCGGGTGTGCCTTACTGGTATTGGGCCCAGGCGCCATACCGACCAAGCCTAACGTTCGCATCAAGCGCTGAACCCGCTTGCGATTAACCCGATGCCCAAGCTTGCACAGGTAGGCTGTCATGCGCCGTGAGCCATAAAAAGGGTGGCGCGTGTACTCTTCATCAAGCAACTGCAACAACAGGCATTCATGTTTATCAACTACATTCAGTAGATGCTTTTGGCGCGCATACACCACCGAGCGCGTGACCGCGAGCAATTTACATTGCGTAGATAGCGCAAGTTCCTCGCTGGAATCGAGCAATTTCTGCCGCTCTGCTACAGGTTGATCCCAGACTTTTTTCTAGTGCCCCGTGCGGGTATTTAGCCAGTCCAGTTCCATGTTAAGTTGCCCTATCTTGGCGTACAACCTGTCGGGATCATTCTGGG
>NZ_JAOEGU010000126.1 GCF_025583945.1 Methylobacter psychrophilus | reverse complement strand
TTGCTATGATTTCGTTCATGGTCAGTTTGGCTGCGAATGCTCTGTTAGAAGCGGTATTCTACCTTCTCTGACCTTTCTCCTTCCTCCGATATCTGTAAATTACTCATCCCAATTGGCGAAGGTATTGTTTTTAGCAGAGGGTTTCTTTTCTTCTTCACAAAAAAAACCAAAATCACTACCACCACAAAAATTCTGATTTTCCGCATATTGCGTTATTGAGTTAAAAGGTGGTGGTGGTACTTTCTTTTCACTTTCTTTTACTTTCTTTTCTGTGTGACCAACTTGGTCACACCCCCGAGACCAAATTGGTCACACTTCATTTCTTCAACTGTGACCAAACCTGTCACGTTTTCGTCGTCAACTGTGACCAAATCTGTCACGTTTTCATCGTTAACTGTGACCAAACCTGTCACGTTTTCGTCGTCAACTATGACCAAACCTGTCACACTTTCATCGTCAACTGTGACCAAATCTGTCACATTTTCATCATCAACTGTGACCAAATCTGTCACAGTTTCCTCAGAAGCACTGACCCAATCCGACTCCCCGGTTTTAACACCCCACTGGCCATAATCTTTATTGAGCCCCAAACCATTAATATAGGAGCTGGAGTCACGAACCAAGACCTGCCTTTCGATTAGCATCCTAATGCACCTGGCCACATGTGTGCGCTGTAACCCTGTCATTAACGCCAGTTGTGAGTTTCCTATCACCGCTGTTTTTTTATGAAAGCCGTAAGTCTTGCGGATTACGGCCATGATCACCTTGTATTCGTTTTGTGAAAATTTATAAAGCACAAGTGCCTCCAGCAATTCATTGGCAATGGCTGTGTAACCGTTTTGTATTTGAGGGGATTTCATGTAGTTCAGGTAAGGGTTTAACTGCTTTTACTGATACCGCGCCTTTTACTGGTACGACGATCAAGCAAGCGGTTTTCTATGACTGAAATCTCCTCATTAAGCAGGTTTGCATCAATGCCAAATACTTCTTCTATATCGAGTGCCTTCACGATACTGATAGGCCGTTTACTTGAAACCCATTGCTGTACCATGGTTTGCCCCACACCCACCAATCTCCCGAACTCGGCCTGAGACATGCCCTTTTTAATCAGATAATCCTGTAATGCTTCCATTTTATTTACCGATCTAAAAACCAACCTACACAGCGCACATACTAGCACAGCTAGTATTATAAATCAATAGCACTGATAGTGGTAACTAATTAGCTGTGATGTTATTTTGAACGCTGAGGTGATTAAATGACAAAAAAACGGCGTGAATTAACAGAGCTTGAAGCCATGTATCTGGAACGCTTTAGAAAAATCTGGAACGAAAAAAAACAACCCTTACAACTAACCCAAGAAAAAGCCGGTCATGCTTGTGGCTGGAATGGACAATCTGCCTTTTCCCAATATTTAGGCGGCCTGGTACCATTAAACATTGAAGCGGTTTTACGACTGGCAAAAGTGTTACAAGTCCACCCGGCTGAAATTATGCCGGACATTAACGAATTGTTACCTGAGGGACGCGGAGATACGACCGCTGCAACTGAACAGGAAAAGGAAGCTTTAGCCCTGGCACGCTTGATATTGGAACTACCGGACAAGCAGCGTGTCGTGCTTCAGAATGTAGCTTCGGCGTTTAGTACTGAGGTTAAGGAACAAGCAGACGCTTTAAATAAAATATAGTGAATTGGCTCTATTGGTTTTACTACAAAAAAAGTAAAAAATGCCGGTAAAACAAGGCCTGTGATGTAGTAGATTTGTAACTACTACATAAAACAACCCAAGTAGGGCTGGGTATGTGTGAACTGGATGCTGGCCGGGAAATCCTTGCAAGTGATTGATTTTTAATCTCTTGTTAAGTAAGTGGATGTCTCTTTAGGCAATGCTACAAGCACTTATGTTATGTCTGATTTGTATACCGGGCCCCTTGATCTTGACTATCAACTAATATAGAAGTTACGCATTGACGGCGAAAATAAACTATGATCAGGAGTTCTGATACTCAATAGACATCTTTCCTAAATAATCGACATAGAATTTGGCCTTTATAAGGTTAAAATAGTGATCTACCTCTGAAAACACGGATAGCCATGACTCCTTATGCTCAATTACCAAGACACAAGCCTG
>NZ_JAOEGU010000125.1 GCF_025583945.1 Methylobacter psychrophilus | reverse complement strand
ATTAATCTGCTTAAAAATGAACCCTCTAAAATGAGCATTAAGAAAAAACGTTTTAAAGCCGCTTTGAACGATCAATTCAGGGAAAATGTGATTTTTTCGACGTGAAGTTTATATGCGGTTGCCCTGCTGATATTAACTTAAACATGACCGTACCTGAACTCAAAGTGAGTATTGGCTATGCCAGTGACCAAGGCATTAAAGCGGATAATGAAGATTTTTTTGGCTCATTGGTACCGCAAGATTCGCAGCTTGTCTATAAAGGTATTACTGCCGCAATTGCCGATGGCATGAGCGGTAGCGATGCCGGCAAAGCAGCCAGCCATTGTTGTGTGGTCAGTTTTTTGAGTGATTACTACAGTACCCCCGACTCATGGTCGGTCAAACAGGCCGGACAAAAAATACTTTCGGCAACCAATTCCTGGTTATATAGCCAGGGACATAGCCGCTATGACTCCAGCAAAGGCATGGTCAGTACACTCAGTATCCTGATTGTAAAATCAACGACTGCACATATTTTTCATATTGGTGATTCCAGAATTTATCGTTTGCGCAAAGGCATGCTTGAACAGATAACCCGTGATCATCGCATTTGGGTTTCCAAGGAAAAAAACTATCTTAACCGGGCCATGGGTATTGAACCCAGACTGGAGGTTGATTATAAATCGCTACCCCTTGAAAAAGGCGATCTATTTTTAATGACAACGGACGGGATACACGATTTTATCGATGAAAAAACCATCAGACAACTGCTTCAGGAAGCTGCTGATTTAACCAAAACTGCCAATGGCATCGTACAGAAAGCCATCACCCATAAAAGTGATGATAATCTGACCTGTCAATTGATCAGAATTGATACGTTGCCGGAAGCCAAAGAAGACGAAATTATTCGCCGCCATGCCAACCTGCCTTTCCCTCCGCCCCTGGAACCGGGCATGATCATTGATGACTACCTTATCAAGGCAGAACTGCACGCCAGCAAGCGCACACAAATCTATCGGGCATTTGATACCAAAAACAAGCGCCACGTCATCCTGAAAACGCCGTCAATACTTTTTGACGATGATACCTTTTACATAGAACATTTTCTGCATGAAGAGTGGGCAGGAAAACGTATTCATCACGAAAATGTCCTTAAAGTGCTGCCTACGGACCGGCAAAAAAGCTGTATTTATTATGTTACCGAATTTATCGAAGGCCAAACCCTGAGACAATGGTTAGTGGCCAACCCTAAGCCTTATATCCGGGAGGTCAGAAAAATAGTAGAACAAATCGCCAAAGGGCTCCGGGCTTTTCATCGCATGGAAATGTTACATCAGGATTTAAAGCCTGAAAACATCATGCTTGATCAACAGGGAATCGTTAAAATCATCGATTTTGGCTCGGTTAAAATTGCCGGAATAGCCGAAATAGCGCCGGTCGATTATGATAGTGAGGAGAATATCCTTGGCACCTTAAACTATAGCGCCCCGGAATATCAATTGGGGCAGCGGGGCACTACCAAATCCGACTTGTTTTCACTAGCGGTTATTACCTATGAAATGATTAACGGTGCACTCCCTTTTGGTCAGGATATGCCCGAAAAACCCAACGCTATTAGCCTTGCGAAACTTCAATATGTACCCAGTTTTCATAAAAACGCCATGGTTCCAATCTGGATTGATGGCGCGTTAAAAAAAGGCACGTCAATAAATCCGGATACTCGTTACGATAATTTATCGGAATTCTTGTACGATCTCTCTACACCTAATCCAAAATTTCTCGGCACCAAAGACTTTAGTCCATTGATAGAGAGAAATCCTCTGTTGTTTTGGAAATGCCTGTCGGTAATACTATTGCTAGCCAATCTGGTTTTACTGTATTCTCTTGTTCAAACATAAATCAAATTGCGTTAAACCAACCAAACAGGATGTCAAATTTCAGGTTGGCTCGAAACCGACTAACCTACTTTTGTCATTTTATTGCAGAAAAGTATCTGAATGTTGATTTTGTCAAAAAATAACATGGTAAAATCGACTTTTGGTAAATCTCAAAATGCTTTATGAAAAAGCTATTATTTGGCAAACTACCAAGACGAGTCCTGCCTGTTACTCGATGTTCAAGTTTTTAAGCTTAGAAAAACAGCAGGAAAACGAGTAAGCCAATCAGTGTTAGAATTGGACGTATTTCAACAGCATGTTGATGCACGAACCTGCGCACTTTATAAAAAGTTTT
>NZ_JAOEGU010000124.1 GCF_025583945.1 Methylobacter psychrophilus | reverse complement strand
CTTGAGTATTGAGATCGGGGCGGCGAGTAAATTTAATGGTCTTTTCCTTCTGTGCGAATGCGCTAAATGCATATCACAACATTTGGGAAGATTTTATTAAACTGTTAATTGGAAAATGAAGGGTGCCCAAAAAATGGCTAAAAACCGAGGGTGTTCTGGATCTATCCGATCTTGTCCGCCGGGAAAAATTAATGAAGATTGTGCCGGTAGCTGAAGTCTGGGGGATTGGTTCAAAGACAACCGCAAAATTAACTAAACTCGGCATTCACAGCGTATGGGATTTGGCCAATCAATCCCCACAGAAAATACAAAAAGCGTTTACTGTTGTGGTTGCCAGAACGATAATGGAGCTAAACGGCACACCCTGTTTAGCGCTGGAAGAGATAAGTCCAAATAAACAGCAGATCGTGTGTTCACGCAGTTTTAGTCGTCGATTAACCCAGTATCAAGAACTTTCCCACGCCTTATCCGAATTTTGTAGCCGTGCCGCTGAAAAGCTCAGACGACAACACTCCTTGACCGGCTGTGTAACCGTATTTATCAGAACCAGTCCGTTCAATCCCCATGAGCCACAATATCAACGCTCAGCCAGTATCAAACTGAATACAGCGACCCAAGATACCCGCATTTTAATCACTACTGCCAACCGTTTACTGACAGCGATATTTAAAAAGGGTTATAACTACCAGAAATGCGGTGTGCAGCTCAGTTATATCCAATCAAAATCAGCACCCGGTCAACTTGAATTATTTGCTTTTCAAGATAGCGGTCTACCTACAGAAAATAGTCCGTTAATGGCTGCCATGGACAGGATTAATAACCGTTTTCCGAAGATGATTTCAGTAGCAGCGACAGGTTTTGATAAATCATGGCAACCAAAAGCAGAACGAATATCACCTAAATACACAACTGATTGGCGGGAATTGGTGATGGTTAAGTAGAAAAACGTCAGGTGCTATTTTAAGATTACTCATTTGTAGTTTATTAAAATCAATCATATTAGCGAAGTATAACCCAACCTATTTACACCGATCTTTTTGATCATCAGTTAAATTCTATTGGCGTCAATGCCTTAAAAACCATGATTGACATTGCTCATATTAATCAATACGATCAAATGTCTACAATGGAGAATTAACATGATTAACGAAGTAAATGCGGCTGTATTCAGGCAAAATCTGGGTGAAATGCTTAATCAGGTGCAATACCGCCATGACTCCATAGTGATTAAAAAAGACGGAAAACCTGTGGCTGCCTTGGTTGATACACAACTATTTGAGCGGATACGCCGATTTAAAGATCGCTTTGAGATACTAAGCCAGCGTCTTGCCGAAGCTTATTCGACTATTCCAGAAGAAGACGGCCTGGATGAAATCGATGCTATTGTTTCCGAAATCAGGCATTCTTAACGCTTATTATGACTAATGTTTGCATCGTTTTGGAAACCAATGTTTTACTTTCTGGTACTGCCTATCCAAATTCCATACCAGGAAAAATTGTCGCGGCATGGCGAAGTGGCAGTTTAGATGTGGTACTTTCCCAATATATTTTAGATGAATTGCTGCGCGTCCTTCCAAGACTTAATCATCGCTTGGGTTATACCCCACCGAACATTTTTTTCAAGATGCCTTGCCAGAACTAAACCATCTGAATAAATCGCAGTTTCAGAATATTCTCTGCTCTGCCGTATTGATGCATTTACCCCCCCTTGCCTTAAATGCCGGATGCCTCCGTTTACTGCAATTACTTAACGACTCGGGTTGCTTAATAATCTCCTTTCGCGGCACCCATGAAACCGGTAACCGAGAAAAAGGCAAGCTCTATGAACCGATCAATATTGCTGACTTTTTAAAATTCTTTGCAGAAAATCAATGCACGGTATTGGTACAGGAAAGTGAAACAGAAGCGTCAAGAAATTTGACCTGGCATAATTTTGTCATTAAAAAGTAATGATATAAATTTTGCTTTTTTCCCAAGCTGGAACTTGGGAACCAGCGAATGCGGTTACATGTAAGCTTTAACAAATAATTTAATGCCATCAAGCACTTCGAGTAATTGTGCTGCCAACTCATAAGCCTTGTTCAATAAGGCCGCTTGTAATTCTTGATCATCTGGATAATCATGCGAAAAAGTATTACGTGCTTCACGCATTAACAACCAATCCTCAGCCGAGGCAATAGCACCTATCTTTTCGAGCCGATAAAGCTTATCGATAAATGCTTTCAAATCCCCTGGTTCTTTAGTAATTTCTAATGCAGCAGGAAACAACTTCGCCCCCATTAAG
>NZ_JAOEGU010000123.1 GCF_025583945.1 Methylobacter psychrophilus | reverse complement strand
CAAGAAATCGGAACGGTACGCGAGGAATTACGGAGACACTTTGAATCATGAGGGTTGTTGTCACGGACGAGGCCAAGGCCGACTTGATGGAGATCGGCGAGTTTATCCGTCCGCATAATCCCGAACGAGGCAACTTTCGTTGATGAAATTCTTGGACGTTGTGCCGATCTTGCCGACATGCCCCGCGCTTTCCCATTGATTCCGCGTTATGAGCACCATGGGATTCGGCGTTGTGTACATCGGGATTACCTAATTTTTTATCGTGTCCTTAAAGACCTCGTTGAGATAATCCACATTTTGCACGGTGCGCGGAATTATGAGGTGCTTTTGTTTCCAGATGATCCAATGGCGGATTGAGGAGAATACTGCGACAAATTTTTTCTGCACCATACCAGATAGGGGTTCTTCCACGGGCCCCCTATTAATACTGGATTGACTAGTTGTAATCGAACGAATACAATTAGGCTATGATTACAATGCGCACCCTACCAAAATTCGATGCTTGGCTTTCTGGCCTGCGTGATGGCATGACCAAACGTCGGTTAGTGGCTCGACTGAGAAAAGCCCAGCTTGGCAATATGGGCGACATCAAGCCGGTAGGTGAAGGAATATTTGAAATGCGTGAACATTTCGGCCCTGGCTGGCGTATGTATTATGTGCAGCGAGGAGCAGTGATAATTGTAATGTTGGGTGGCGGCGATAAATCTACCCAGGCCACAGATATTGCCGAGGCCAAACAGTTGGCTGATTCTTTGGAGGATTAAACCGTGACCAATAAAATTAATATTGCCAGCCTGCCTGAATTCGATGCTTCACACTATCTGGATAGTGAAGTGGCGATTGCAGAGTATTTGACTGCCATCATCGATGACGGAGATTCTGCGCTACTGGCGGCGGCATTGGGCGACATTGCTCGTGCTCGTGGCATGTCGGAGATAGCCCGTTCAGCAGGACTCACACGCGAAGCGCTTTATAAGGCCCTTCGCCCCAATGCGCACCCTCGCTTCGACACAATTTCTAAAGTCTGTAAGGCACTTGGGGTTAAACTCAATGTAGAAGCTATTTAAGCTTTCACTATTCGCTTGGGCGTTGTTGAATAAATCAAAATTTGGCCAAAGTTCGTCATTTCTATCGTTAGTTAGATTTTTACGGACACGAGCATGCCCAGATTTGTCATTCTGTTGAGTGCAGCTGCACTGATCCATGCTTCGGTTTTTTGCTGTGGTAGCGCACGCGCTTTCATGGTGTTGCCAAAAATGCACTTATAGCGCTACATGCCAAGATCAACATGGAGTGCTAATCAACAAAAGGCTCTAAAGTTCCACAGGGATTCTCTACGTTTTTGACCGCACACGATAAACATAAATAAGTGATGAGAAACTATGGCTAGTCTAAAAAAGTCTTATATATGCGTTTTTTATGCACTATGTGCGCAATATATTAGGACATTTTTACGACTAATAATGAACTAACAAAACGGTCGTTATTTTGTACAAATAAAGCGCCCTAAATACAGCCTAAATTTGAGAGATCGAAAATAGGCCGCAGACCTTTGTACACAATGGGTTCATTAAAATTTCGTGAAACTTTAGAGCCTTTTGTTGATTAGCACCCAATGTAAATGAACTGTAAATCGACTTTATCTTACACGGCATGATGCGCCCTGTAGCCAATGTGTAAAGGTGTAAGGCAATGTATACATTATTTATATCTTGCTGGATTGATTCAGTTTGTGAGCTTAGTTTTTAGTCATGCTGTGCTTGACTTTTTTAT
Organism: Methylobacter psychrophilus; assembly: GCF_025583945.1. GTDB lineage: Bacteria > Pseudomonadota > Gammaproteobacteria > Methylococcales > Methylomonadaceae > Methylobacter_C > Methylobacter_C psychrophilus. The sequence continues at coordinate 527 of NZ_JAOEGU010000123.1, read as the reverse complement.
GCGAATATTTCGCTACTGATATAAGCGACGCGCAACCACTTGATTTTATAGGTTTGAAAATTTGACGTAAAAATTACCCTTTGCGCAAAGAGCTTTTCATTCACTACAATGCAGTAATGTTTATTCCATAACGTATTAAATATGAAAAAAATCAATAGAACCGCCACTTGTCCTTGTGGTAGTGGAAAAAAATATAAAAACTGTTGCCTTAAGCAAGAAATCGCACTATTGCCTAAAAAAAGTGGACATGCAATTGAACAGTTATCCGAACTACATGTGAATAAAATACTATCCATTGACGATACAATTGGAACAGGGCTTGCTACATTGCTTGCAAAAAATTTAAAGCTCAGTGACATTGTTTTCCCAGAAAAAGGAAAAAGAATAAATAGTGATATGGCCCCCTGCGTCAGAATAGTTGTCGCCTCAAATTTTAAGAAAAAATAAAATTTGAGATTAAAAATGAAAAAATATAAAAGGTATTCAGTAGGCTTCAGAGAGCAGGCCCTGGTAAAAGTATACAATCG
>NZ_JAOEGU010000122.1 GCF_025583945.1 Methylobacter psychrophilus | reverse complement strand
GTCAGTTTGGGTGCGAATGCTCTGTTAGAAGCGGTATTCTACCTTCTCTGACCTTTCTCCTTTCTCCTTTCTCCTCCTCCTTCCTCCGATATCTATAAATTACTCATACCAATTGGCGAAGGTATTGCTTGATATTAAAGTTTTTATTCATTGATTTTAAAAAATGATGCCCATTGAGTCTATCAAATCATAGCCGAGATCAGATAGCCAACCGAATGACTAACAAAAACAGCTTAACTTATCCGGAATTACCTCAGTCAAGCTAAAAAACCGGAATAACGAGTAAAAGAACTCATCGTCCATAAACGCAAGGTAACACGCAATATTTCCCACCCTAAAACATACAGGCCAAGAAGTTATCTTTGCGAATTATTTTATTAACAAGCGAGTAGTTATTCCCCTACCCCTTTGAAAAAGGGGAAGAGCAAAGCGAGGGGGCAGCGGGGGATTTATCTAATAAAATATCCCCTAACCCCTGTTTTTCAAAGAGGGGAACTAAATAAATACACAAGCGATAGGCATGGCGATGCCTTTACGCCAACTAACATAGCTAATCAGCTATCCTTTAACACTTATTTCCAATACTTTACTCCACTGCCCGACTTAGGCATCTCGAATACGATAAATAGCACGATACTTCCATAGCACCACGGTACCGGGTGATGGCAAAGGTGTGCTATCTTCAAAACGGGTGGTCATTTGAATGGTAACCAAACTAAACGAGCCGGTGCCGTAATCGGCTTCTATTAACAAAGCATTCGTACCATTATGATACCAATACAAAACCGGATGACCAGCATTAAAGTCAAAGGTTAAATCAGGTTGTAACAAGGCCGGATCAGGCGCAGGGCTTTGTGGCGGAATAATATATAACGCTTTACCGATGGCTTCGGTATAATTCTTGTGCTTTTTAATACGTACAATTAAAGCGCCTAAAAAACCTATAATATCGGCATAAGGTTCCGATGTTGGCGGCGTGATGACTACCAACGGTGCTGACAGATTGATGACTGCACCCTTAGGGCCGTCGCGTAGCACCCGTTTAAGGGCAAAATTACCATCGGTATAACGTTGCCCTGCCTCTTCTACCTTAAGGCTGTAATCAAACCAATCAGAACCTGCTTGAACTTACCCTAAATCGGCCGTACTAATTTCTAAAATATAGGTATAGTTAGGTAATTGAATACTAAGATGCTGCAAGAGTTCTCGTCTGCCTGCATCGGTACGTCGAATCGTCGGTGAATTAATCATGGGATGAATCCTCTTAAAAGAAAAATCTAGTAAAAAATATCAGTGGACAAATAGTGCGCCAACTTTAAACATAAATCCATAATTTATTTCACCCAACTATTGAACCCGTCTGTACATATTATTTGCTTGATATCCCCTATTTTAAAACCAGATACAACTTATTTGAACAGAACCATTCACCATCTGAACACGGTAACCCATTATTTGGAATGCTCATCCCACTATAAATAGTGCAACACGCTTTATATAAACACACATACCCGCCATAAATGTCGCCAGACAATTTATCTCGTTACCGCGTAACCATAATGTGGGACGCTCAGCCCATACTATAAAAAGGTGTTTCCAAATAAGGGATAGCGCATACCCAATAGTGAGTCTTTATACAACCCTAATGATAATGACTATCCACACTGTGGACAGCCAATACCAAATAGTGCGTAACCGTGAACACTAAATAAAAACACCAACAAAACCAGTAAGATGAATAAATAGACAACGTTACCCAATAACCCATCATGACAATTACGACATCCTTTATAGAAGCCCAAAAGTAGTTGACGCTTTTTTATCACAAAAAATGCTAATAATCTCTGCCAGGTTAGCGACGTTAATTGCAAAAAGTGTAAAGCAAGACAAGAAGGATGCCACTCAATTTCATCATTTTATAAAATCAATGAATAAAAACTTGAACATCAAGTTATAGCTGAGTTCTTTTAAATCCAATATGAAGATTGGATATCAGAAACGGTGTAGGCCAGAATAAGACTTTTCGAGTGCAAGCGAGAATAAGCGTTTCCGGCATCCAGTATCGAATATGCCGGAAACGCCACCACGCGCTACGCTTGGGTGGTCTTATTCCGGCCTACGGCCTAATAAAATCTCATCTACCCCCTGCGAGAATGCATTGATTTTTAGTTGGAACTGACCGTTAGCTTACGACCCAGACTGTGTGAAAACTCCAATTTATGCAAAATATGGCCTTCATAAGGCTATCTGCCAAGTTCTGGGGTTACTATTTGCCGACTATTTTGTGTGTGGTTTTTATCCTGTAAAAACTAAAAGTGCAA
>NZ_JAOEGU010000121.1 GCF_025583945.1 Methylobacter psychrophilus | reverse complement strand
CAACGTGCCGAACAACTGGCGCAACTTACCACTGCTCACAATGGCATAGAGCCTTATACCGACCTGCACCGCTTGGTGACTCTTCTTACTACCCTAAAAACCTAACGACTACAGCAGGAATCATGAGCAAAAAGACCTTAAGTGAGTCCGATATTTGTGCCAAGTACATCACGCCTGCTGTTATTCAGGCTGGATGGGACGAGGCTTTACAAATACGTCGAGAGGTTTTTTTCACCAAAGGCCGTGTGATTGTTCGTGGCAAGTTGCATACCCGTGGTGAACAAAAGCGTGCCGATTACATCCTGTATTACAAAGCCAATATTCCGCTTGCAGTCATTGAAGCCAAGGACAATAAACATAGTGTAGGTTCCGGTATGCAGCAAGCGCTTAACTATGCCGAAACACTGGGCATACCGTTTGTGTTTAGCTCCAATGGTGATGGTTTTTTACTGCATGACCGCACCGGACTGGCTGAAAAAACCGAGCAGGAATTAACCCTGGATGCCTTTCCTGCACCGGCGGAATTATGGCAACGCTATTGTCAGTGGAAGGGACTGGCAACAGCCGATGCCCGCCACACCGTAGAAATGCCTTATTACGATGATGGCAGCAGTCGCGCCCCGCGTTATTATCAGGCTACTGCGATCAACAACACCATCGAAGCCGTGGCCAAAGGCCAGCAACGCATTTTGCTGGTCATGGCGACCGGTACCGGCAAGACTTATACCGCGTTCCAGATTATCTGGCGCTTGTGGAAATCGGGCACTAAAAAACGCATCCTGTTTCTGGCTGACCGCAATATTCTGGTCGATCAAACCAAGAATAACGATTTTAAGCCCTTTGCCGCCGCCATGACCAAGATCAGCAAGCGTCAGATCGACAAGAGCTATGAAATCTATCTGTCGTTATATCAAGCCGTCACCGGCAACGAAGAAGAGCAAAACATTTACAAGCAATTCTCGCCGGATTTTTTTGATCTCATTGTCATCGATGAATGCCATCGCGGCAGCGCGGCAGAAGATTCGGCCTGGCGCGTCATTCTGGCCTACTTTTCATCGGCCACGCATGTCGGCTTAACGGCGACGCCCAAAGAAACCAAAGACGTGTCCAGCATTTTTTACTTTGGTGAGGCTGTCTACACCTATTCACTCAAACAAGGTATCGAAGACGGCTTTCTGGCGCCTTATAAAGTCGTCCGTATCGATATTGACAAAGACCTGCAAGGCTGGCGACCCAGTAAAGGTCAGCTGGATAAAAATGGTGAGTTAATAGAAGACCGCGTTTATAACCAGATTGATATGGATCGCACCTTGGTGCTTGAAAAGCGCACCGAACTGGTCGCCAGAAAAATCACTGAATTTCTGGTCGCGACCGATCCTTACGCCAAGACCATTGTCTTCTGCGATGACATCGACCATGCCGAACGTATGCGTCAGGCTTTGGTCAACTTGAATCCCGAACGGGTGCAAGAAAATCGTAAATACATCATGCGTATTACCGGTGATGAACTTGAAGGCAAGGCGGAACTGGACAATTTTATCAATCCCGAAGAACGTTACCCGGTCATCGCCACCACTTCCAAACTCATGTCAACCGGTGTCGATGCCCAAACCTGCAAACTAATTGTCTTGGATCAACATATCAAATCAATGACTGAGTTTAAACAGGTCATCGGGCGCGGCACCCGTATCAATGAAGATTACGATAAATACTGGTTTACCATCATGGATTTTAAAAAAGTCACCGAGCTGTTTGCGGATAAAGACTTTGATGGCGAACCGGTGATGATTTATGAGCCAAAAGGCGATGAATCCCCTGTACCACCAGAAGATGAACCTGAAATTATTTTCGATGAAAACGGTAATCCGGTGCTCGCCAATACAGGCGATGATGATTTCGCAACAACAGAAGAGGATGGCGTTGATTTTGGCGACGACAACCCCGGCACCAAGCGGATAAAATATGTGCTTGCCGATGTAACCGTCTATGTTATTTCAGAACGTGTGCAATATTACGGCCCTGAAGGCAAGTTGATTACCGAATCCCTTAAAGATTACACCCGTTCAACGGTGCGCAAGGATTATGCCTCACTCGATGACTTCTTGCGCCGCTGGAGCAAAACCGACCGTAAGGTTGCCATTCTGCAAGAGCTGGAAGCACACGGATTATTACTGGAAGCCTTGGCCGATGACGTGGGCAAAGACTTCGATGCCTTCGATTTGATTTGCCATGTAGCTTTTGATCAACCACCGCTGACCCGCCGCGAACGTGCCGATCAGGTAAAAAAACGCAATTACTTTACCAAATACGGCGACCAAGCTCGCCAGGTATTGGAAACCTTACTGGAAAAATACGCCGATACCGGTATTGAGAATATCGAAGA
>NZ_JAOEGU010000120.1 GCF_025583945.1 Methylobacter psychrophilus | reverse complement strand
CGCAAGTGGGCAAAGTCATTACCGTTCAGGCCAGCTACACCGATGGACTGAGTAATCCTGAAACAAAATTGAGCTCTGCTACCACTGCTGTAGTCAATGTTAACGATGCACCAACCGGCACTGTCACAATCACCGGTACGTCGTCGCAACACCATGACTTAACAGCAACGAACTCGCTTGCGGATATCGACGGTTTGGGCCCGATTACTTACCAATGGTTGGCCGATGGCATAGCCATTGAGGGTGCAATCAGCACAATACTGACTTTAGGCCAGGCGCAAGTCGGCAAAGTAATCACGGTAACAGCAAGTTATATCGATCAACAAAATACCCCTGAAAGCATCAGTAGCTCGGCAACCAAAATAGTTAATTCCAATAATGCACCCACCGGTTCAGTCACTATCACCGGCACGGCTACGCAAAATGAAATATTGACTGCTACCAATACACTGGAGGATATCGATGTCTTGGGAACTATTAGTTACCAATGGTTGGCGGATAACGTAGCCATTACCAACGCTACAACCAACACGTTGATCTTAACCCAGGCGGAAGTGGGCAAAGCCATCACTGTAACAGCCAGTTATTCCGATGGACAAAATACCGCTGAAAGTGTGATCAGCTCTGCAACCACTGCCGTAATTAATGTTAATGATGCACCGACGACATCTTTAGTCACGTTATTATCAATTACCGAGGACAGCCAAGCCCGCGTAATTACTCAAGCCGAGTTGTTGGGCAAGGCAGTAGATTTGGACGGTAATAACCTTACCGCTGCCGGCCTGAGCATTACATCAGGCAACGGTACTTTGGTCGATAATCTCAATGGCACCTGGAGTTATACGCCGTCATTAAATGATGATGCGTCGGTGAGCTTTAACTACACCATCACCGACAGTGTCAGTCCGACTGCCGGTACAGTAGCAGCCACAGCGACGCTGGATATTACACCAGTCAATGACCTTCCTACCGGCACTGTCACCATCACCGGCACGGCTACGCAACATCAGGTATTAACCGCAACGAACACGCTGGCAGATGTCGACGGTCTAGGTACGATTTCTTACCAGTGGCTGGCAGATGGGTTGATTATTACCGGTGCCACCGCTTCAACCTTGACCTTGACACAAGAGCAAGTAGGCAAAACCATCACGATTAAAGCCGCTTATACCGATCTACTGGGTACCGCTGAAAGTGTAAGCAGCGTTGCAACCGGTGCAGTCACTAATGTTAATGATGCACCTACCGGCACTGTTACTATCACCGGCACGGCGGCGCAAGACCAGATCCTGACCGCAAGCAATACCCTGGCGGATGTCGATGGTCTGGGCACGATTGCTTACCAATGGTACGCTGGTGATATCGCCATTAGCGGTGCAACAGCAACAACACTAACGCTAAGTCAGGCGGAAGTAGGCAAAGTAATTACTGTAAAAGCCGGCTATACGGATCTGCAGAAGACCGCTGAAAGCGTAACCAGCGTTGCAACCGGTACAGTAGCTAATGTTAATGATGCACCGACGACATCTTTAGTCACGTTGGCATCAATTACCGAGGACAGCCAAGCCCGCATAATTACGCAAGTCGAGTTGTTGGGCAATGCAGTAGATGTGGACGGTAATAACCTTACCGCTACCGGCCTGAGCATTACATCAGGCAACGGTACTTTGATCGATAATCTCAATGGTACCTGGAGTTATACGCCGTCATTAAATGATGATGCGTCGGTGAGCTTTAACTACACCATCACCGATAGTGTCAGTCCTACTGCCGGTACAGTAGTAGCCACAGCATCGCTAGATATTACACCAGTTAATGACCTGCCTACCGGCACTGTCACCATCACCGGTACCGCGACGCAAAACCAAAAGCTGACAGCGGTTAGTACCTTGGCGGATGCAGATGGTCTGGGTACGATTGTTTATCAATGGCTGGCAGATGGTACAGCCATTTCTGGCACAACAACTTCTACACTAATTTTAGGTCAGGCAGAGGTAGGCAAAGCCATCACCGTTAAAGCCAGTTATACGGATCTGCAAAAGACTCCTGAAAGCGTCACCAGCGTTGCAACCGCTGCAGTAAACAATGTTAATGATGCACCGACCGGTACAGTCACCATCACCGGCACCGCGACGCAAAACCAAACACTGGCAGCGGTCAGTTCCTTGGCGGATGTTGATGGGCTGGGTACGCTTGCTTACCAATGGTTGGCCAACGGCACGGCCATTTCTGGTGCAACGGCTTCAATCTTGACGCTGGATCAGGCGCAAGTAGGCAAAGCCATCACCGTAACAGCCAGTTATACGGATCTGCAGAAGACCCCTGAAAGCGTCACCAGCTCTGCAACTACCCATGTGATCAACGTTAATGATGCACCAACGGGTACAGTCACCAT
>NZ_JAOEGU010000011.1 GCF_025583945.1 Methylobacter psychrophilus | reverse complement strand
GTTCAATCTGAGCCATGATCAAACTCTTCAGTTTAAATCAGTTTGCCACTCAATAAGATGAGTAGCCAATCTTGGCTCGACTACAAAACTAAACGTTAAAAATTACTTCTTAATGTGTTGTTCCTGTGTCGATTATTTTTTAACAGCCTAACAATCACCACAAGTACCCACACAAATTATTTTGATCAAGTTGTTAAAGAGCGTTGGTGCCGCAGCACCGTTGAGTCCGGCAATTATACAGAGCGGATTCGGTTTGTCAACCCCTTGTCGACATTGCGTGTTGCTGTCCTGCTGCAGGGTCAAACTACGTTACCCCGAAGAAGCCGGCCATTATAGCCTACCTGAACAACTTGTCAACCGCTTTGGCTCATTTTTTTAGCCTTTAGAATAATCACCGTTAACATTTTTACAAGATGCCATCGCCCTCAGCCAGATTGAGACTATCATAATTTATTTATTTTTCAACAGGTTAAACAGTAACCAACATACCAAAACAACTGATTTTTTAAGTTAGTTAATGTAGGTATTTATACGTATTGTTTTTTCATTTAAAATCTTATACTTTAACCTGCGTAAATCAAATAATTGGAATACTTTATCTATCAAAATTAAATTCAGATAACTATCAGTGAACTCATTGATAGGGCTGTACCGAGCCATCAATCTACTATCGTGGGCAAATTTAATTACTCAAGCAACATTAAGAGTTAATGCTGCCGAATACTCGAAGTTTTAAAGTAAATACTCATTTTTTTTTGATTTATTCAGGACTTACGGCTCATATTATATTTTATCGGCCGTTAAAAGCTGACTTCCAATTAGTTTATCAAAGAAGAGGTGAATGATGTCGTTAAAAACTAAAAACAAAGTAAATTCAGTTTCCGAAGCATCCGGCGATACCATATTTCTTCCAGATCGTGATGCGAAGATTGCCGAGCTTGCCTATTACCGGGCCGAAAGTAGAGGTTTTGAACCAGGTCACGAACTTGAGGACTGGCTTGAGGCAGAGCAAGAATTTTTACTATAGTAAAGAAAATAAAGAAAAGACAGCGGTTAAACATCAAAGCCCGTTAACATGCTTAACTCGGATATTTAATAAAAATTAAAATAGTCCCTGGAGAATGTTATGAACACTAAAGAAAAAGATACCACTCAAAAAACTGAAGTAATGCCCCGTACACCTTCCGGGAACTTGCTTTCATTTGATGAATTCGATAATTTTTTTGATGATTTTCTGTCGCGCAGATGGCCCCGCCTGTTAGATTTTAATTTGCCTACCGGATTTGACAGAGGCTTTCCAAAAATTGATATTCTTGATCATGATAATGAAATAGAAGTTCAGGCAGCACTACCCGGCGTTAAAAAAGAAGATCTGGATGTAACCATAAATAATCAGACACTTACTATTAGAACCTCTACCAAAGAGGAAAAAAAGGAAGAGGAAAAAGGTAAATATTTTCGCCGCGAGATAACGCGGGGTGAATTTCAACGCACGGTCTCCTTACCTGATAATGTTGATGATAACAATGCAAAAGCCGCTTTTAAAGACGGCATACTGATTATTACTATTCCCAAAACAGAAAAAAGCAAACGCAAAAATATTGAGATTAAATAAGCTGAATTTTATTGGAAACTTGCTTAAACAAGGTGTTAAATTACGAACTATTACCTTGTTTAAGACACGTGAATATAGATGCACTTTGTTATACCCAGCGACACAAACTAATGGGTGGCTTGATGATAAAAAATCCAATAATAATTGCTATAGCCACCGTACTTGTTATTGTCTTGGGTATACAATCTTATGTAATCTTTAATTTGAATGAAAGCCTCAAGCAATTTAGTGCACAGGAAAACAGCACCGACAATCCTAAAGCTCAAATACCCAAGCTACCCAAGCCAGGCTCTGATAACGAACTATTTAAAGATCAGCTATGGAATCCTTACGAAGAAATGCAACGTATGCAAAATGAAATGGAACAGCTTTTTGGTGATTCCTTTTCGCGCTTCCATTTAAATGCGCCCTTAGGCAGCTTAAGTAAAATACCTGACGTCGATTTACAAGAAAAACCAGATCAATATATCGTAACTGTTAATGCACCGGGTGCCGATGAGTCTTCAATAGACGTTAAACTGGAAGATCAAGTGTTAAACATTTCAATTAAAACGGAACACGCAAAGGATGAAACTGATGCTAAAAAGGGAAAATATCAGTACCGCGAGCGTTTTGTTGGCCAATTTCAAAGAGCATTAACCTTACCCGGACCGGCTAACGCAGCCAAAATGACAACTAAATATGATAATGGTGTGTTGACCGTTACGATTCCAAAAACATAGCTTTATAAAATAATCAGTAGCGATAATAACTGACCTGTTTAACGGAATAATTATGCAAAATCAAATTAAGCACTATGCAATATTGGGGTTATTTATACTATTAATCGGTCTGGTACCGGTCACCAAAGCCTTTCCGGAGGATTTACAACCCCCACAAAAAATCATACAAAGTGTTTCTGAACAATTAAAACAAAAACTACAGGACAAAGTCTTTACCAAGGATTTTGCTCAAGTTACACAATTTGTTAATGGCGTTATTGATCCACATACGGATTTTAACAAAATAGCACCATTAGTTTTGGGAAAACACTGGAAAGCTGCAACCACTGACGAACAAGAACGTTTTAAACATGAATTTCAAATACTATTGGTAAGAACCTATTCCAGAGCCTTTGTGGAGTATAACAACTGGTCAATGACTCTATTACCTCTTGAAACATCAACTGAACCCACAAAAACCATCGTAAAAACCAAGGTTATGCAACCCGGGCAACAACCTATCGATGTAAATTACCGGATGTTACTGAGCAGAGGCGAATGGAAAGTTTACGACATTATGATTGATGGCGTCAGCTTGGTGACTAACTACCGAGCCACCTTTAGCGATGAAATTCAAACTAAAGGTTCACTAAGCGCCGTTATTGATGCGCTGGCTAAACGTAATACTGAAGCACTTGCAGCAAAGGACTCTTAAAAATAGAAATGTAAGCCATTATAGATACTTAAATTGTCGATTTTTTAGATTTTAAATGATAAAAACTAACTATGGCCAATAAATACGAGACATTTAACCATAAGTTAAAAAATATCATCCATACCTCAGTGCTTTTTTTATGCATGGGTATTATTTTATCATTAATAGGATTTATTTTAGCGGGGATTGAAGGCATTTTATGGTCAGTAATTTTAGGTGTTCTTATACTGGTGATTAGCCCGAACCTGCCGCCAAATTTTATCTTTTCTATAATAGGCGGTAGATTGCTATCTGCAGATGATGCTCCAGTACTTTATCAAATAACACAGAAACTTGCTGCTCGTGCTGACTTAACCACAGCACCGGCACTTTACTACCTACCCGGACATATGATGAATGCCTTATCTGTCGGTACGCCCGAAATTTCCGCAATCGGCATGAGTGATGTCTTGCTACAAACCCTGACAGTACGAGAGCTTATGGGCGTCATGGCGCATGAGATCAGTCATATCCAACATAATGATGTGAGAGTAATGCGCTATGCCGACATTATCAACCAGATCACCAACACGCTATCTTTAACTGGTTTTGTATTAATTTTTTTAAATTTACCGCTGTTTTTTCTGGGGCTGGCCAGCATTTCCTGGTTTGCATTAGCTGTACTTATTGTCGCGCCAAACATAATAACTTTCCTTGAACTTTCACTATCCCGAATGAGGGAGTTTGATGCCGATCACCAAGCGGCTTTATTAACAGGCGATCCGGAAGGTCTGGCAACGGCATTAGGTAAATTAGAAGCCTTTGAATATTCAATTTTTGATATTTTATTACGTCGGAATCATCGTAAATCAAAACCGTTAATCTTTAGATCGCACCCAGATACCCAAGAAAGGATAGACCGTCTGTTACGTTTAAAAAAATCTCCCGAAGTGGACTTTGAATTATTTAAATAACGAGCAATTGACTACACCGGTCAATTATCAAAAATTAATGAGTAAAATACCTGAATTGAATTGTCTTTATATCCTTTTAAAAAACAAAGGCATCAACAATTTATTATGTCTTGTTATTAACACCGCATTGGAGATTAAAATGCTTAACTATTGGCTTAAGGGACTGTTGCTTTTCATCTTTAGTGTATCCGTTGCTTTTGCCGGAAATGGAACCACGCTTGATAATCATCGGGGAGCAATGCTTTACGATAATCATTGCCTCGAATGTCACACCCAGCAGATACATTGGCGAGAAAAGAAAATGGTTACCGATTGGAAAAGCCTCGTAACCCAGGTAGATCGCTGGCAGGATATTTCAGGGCTGGAATGGAGCAAGAGTGATATCGAGGCGGTCAGTCGTTATCTGAATGGCAAGTTCTACCATTATCCTTAAATTATTAACGGATCGGAAAACAGATTTAAAGCAATCTTCGAGAATAAACTTAGCCAACTTACCGGTTTTTTTATTTGTTTAATCGCCAAGTTTCATGCTTGCCCTGTAAATTCAGAGAGAGGTGAATCATGAAAAAAGTGAAACATATTGTTTTTTGGATTATGGTCATTGGCATCATCTTACTGTTGTTTTCCAGTCATGTTATCGCTTAAGATTTTTTTGGCCGCAGCGGCAATTCAACGAGCATAATTCGTGGACGACAACCTGATCAAACCCCTCTGGGAACACTTTGAACACGAGGCAGATATAGGTATACGAGGCATTGCACCAACGCTTGAACAGGCATTTGAACAAGCCGCTATCGCTATGACCGCTGTGATCACAGACCCTGCCAAGGTTTCGGATTTAAAAACCATCAATATAACTTGTAGGGCAACTGATACTGAACTGCTGTTCGTTAACTGGATCAACGAACTGGTTTATGCAATGGCTGTACGGGGTTTGTTATTTAACCATTATCAGGTCATTATCAATAACGGTAAGTTATCAGCAACTGCTTTTGGTGAAGCCATTAACCGCCTTAAACATCAACCCGCAGTGGAAATTAAAGGCGCTACTTTTACCGAACTGCGCGTCTATCAACAAACTGATAAGTCATGGGTTGCCCAATGCGTAATTGATGTTTAAGGCAATTTCCTTCACCACCAATAGATTCATTCCTGAATATCAACTATAAGGAGATAATCAATGGATAGCCGTCAATTTATACAACGCGACGAAAACTGTTGGGAAATTCAGCCTAAAGGAGCTATGCGTGTTCCGGTAATTATTTATGCCAACAATCAATTACTGGAGGATATGGATCAGAAAGTTTATGAGCAAATCACCAATGTCGCAACATTACCAGGTATTGTTAAAGCTGCCTATGCCATGCCTGATGCGCACTGGGGTTATGGTTTTCCAATTGGTGGCGTTGCTGCATTTGATCCTGATCAAGACGGAGTAGTCTCGGCAGGCGGCGTAGGCTTTGATATTTCCTGCGGTGTCCGCACCTTATATACCGGCCTTAATATGGCCGAACTACAGCCTCATAAACAGGCGCTGGCCGATGCTTTATACCGTGCAATTCCTGCCGGTGTCGGCAGCAGAGGCAAAATACATTTAAATCATAAAACCATGCATGGGATGTTGACAGGTGGAGCGCAATGGGCGATTGAACAAGGTTTTGGCGAAGAACAGGATTTGGAGCGCATTGAAGAACACGGCTGTATGGCCGGAGCTGAATCTCGCCATGTTTCTCCCCGAGCCAGAGAGCGACAAAAAGACGAAATGGGCACATTGGGTTCCGGCAATCATTATCTTGAGGTACAGCGGGTCGCAGAAATTTTTAACCCGATGGTTGCCGGCATTTTCGGTTTGCGAGTCAATGACGTAGTAATCAGTCTTCATTGTGGCTCTCGAGGCTTGGGCCATCAGATCGGCAGCGAATTTTTAAAAGCCATGGTGATGGCATCCGCCCAACACCAGATTGTCTTGCCGGATCGGGAACTGGCCTGTGCACCATTGGCTTCGCCTTTAGGAAAACAATATCTCGGTGCAATGCGAGCCGCCATCAATTGTGCTCTGGCCAATCGACAGATTATCACTCATTTAACCCGACAGGCTGTCGCAACCATATTTCCGGGCATTCACCTTGGCCTGTTATACGATGTTTCGCACAACACTTGTAAGCTGGAGCAACATACAATTAACGGCCAGAAAAAATTGCTGTTTGTACATCGCAAAGGCGCAACCCGTGCTTTTGGCCCCAACCATCCCGATCTGCCAGCCGCATTTAAAGACGTCGGTCAACCGGTATTAATCGGCGGCTCAATGGGCACCAGCTCTTATATACTCTGCGGCACCAAAGGAAGCGAACAACGCGCGTTCAGCTCAGCCTGCCATGGCGCAGGGCGAGCTATGAGCCGCAGCAAAGCGACTAAACAATGGCAGGGCAAAGCGCTGATCGAACAGTTGGCGATACAAGGCATTATTATTCGCTGCCCGTCCATGCGTGGTGTCGCAGAAGAAGCACCTTTGGCTTACAAAGATGTCAGTGCGGTAGTGGATATTGCCGACCAGGCCGGTTTAGCCCGAAAAGTCGCCAGGCTGGAACCGGTGATTTGCATCAAAGGTTAAACCGATTCTTCATTTGTATCTGTACGACCAAAAAACCTTACTCTCTATCTGGATACTTCAAATAATTCCTGTAGTTGTCAAAACTTGCAAACCTCGCGGAAAAACCTGACTATACTCATTTGGTCTACTACAAAACACAAATATGAGAGCTTTGTTTATGCAGATGTATCATGCTAATTTGTTTACTATTCAGCATCTGAAATACCATCTTTAAAAAGCCCTATAATTATTTTTGTAGCTTATCACTAAGGAATTGCTGTCATGAGATTTCGTGATCTAACTATTATTCTGATGTTATGGTTTATTGCTACCAGAACGGCATCCGCGACAACCTACAATCTCCCTGAAAACCCGGATGATAATGTTATAACTCAATATCCGGATAATACCGTTTTTATAAGAGCCAAGCAGGACGAAACTTTATTGGACATCGCCTTGCGATTTTCGCTGGGACAAATGGAAATCGTTCACCTAAATCAAAAAGTTGATCGTTGGCTGGTAAAAAAAGGCGAAGTTGTGCGTTTGGCTAACCGGCGAATTCTTCCTGATACGCCACATAGAGGCATCGTTTTAAACCTGTCTGAATATCGTCTCTACTATTATCCAAACGCTCAACCAGATATGCCTGCTCAGGTTATGTCATATGCTACCGGAATAGGCAGACAGGATTGGAGAACACCGTTGGGCTATACCAGGGTCTCAAAAAAAGTGAGAAATCCCAGTTGGTATCCTCCTGAATCGATACGACGCGAACATGCCAGAAACGACGATCCATTGCCTCGAGTTGTACCTCCAGGCCCTCATAATCCGCTAGGTGCTTATGCGCTATATTTGGCTTTGCGCGGTTACCTCATACATGGCACCGATATCGACAAGATTTACGGTATTGGGATGCAAATTACGCACGGCTGTGTGCGCATGTACCCGAATGATATTGAAGAATTATATTATAGGGCCAGCGTCGGCACACCGGTTTATATCGTCAAACAACCTATCAAAGTGGGATGGCTGAACAGCACACTTTACATTGAAGCACATCCTGATCTGGAAGGCGTAAAAACGACTTTTGATCAGCGCCATGCAGTCGCGTTAAGGTTAATCAAAAAAGCGACTCAAGAGGAATTACCCGCTTTCAACCAAGAAGCCCTGGATCAGGCATTGCAAACCCTGGATGGAGATCCTGTGCCCATTTTACAAAAGGCAGTTCCTCAAGAAACAGCTCCCATAGAATTCGACAACGTCACCACACCTTATCAATAGCTAGTTATTTAGCCACTCATTATCTTTACTGCTTATATCTGTTTTTTTGTGATTTAAGCCCTAAAGGCGGTAAAAGCACAGCCAAATATTTCCAGTTTCAGCTGTATTTTTGCCAATTATATAAAAAAGAAAATGCTCGGCAAGACAGTATTATTAACTTTTTTATAGTCACCGTTACCATTGTTATCGGGATAAGTATCAAAGCGCTTTACTAGTTGAAAATTAACTACTGTAGCCAACAGCAGTCAGGTGATCAGGAGATTTCAAAACCATTCGACATCCTTATAAAAAAGGTAAAAAATCAATTTTATTGGAACTCCTGACCATACCACTATTTAAGAGTAAATATCCCGGTTAATCGACATTCTTGATGGCTAAAAGGGGTAGATATTCCGTTCTTTTACTGTTATGGTTTAAGAGCGGGCAATTTAATAATCGTGTTTTATTAATCACGAATAGTTAATAAAATCGCCTAATAAGTGCCTGTGAAATATCCAATACTTTACTTAACGTCTTTAAGAAAAAAAGGAAATTCCCTTGATACTCATTAAAATGTATAAAAAGATTTTATCCGTTACATTCCTGACCGCTGCGACCCTGTTCACAGGAACAGTATCTGCGGCTTACGTTCCGTATAAAGGTCCGGCAGCCGTACCAGATAAAACAATCGAAAAAGTCGCTGAAAAACCCACAGCAGCTGAACCAGCGGAAGTAACCGAAAAAGCTGCTGAAAAAACCACGATAGCCGAACCAACTGAAGTAACCGAAAAAGCTGCTGAAAAACCCACGGTAGCTGAACCGGCTGAAGTAACCGAAAAAGCTGCTGAAAAACCCACGGCAGCTAAACCGGCTGAAGTAACCGAAAAAGCCGTTGAAAAATCCACGGCAGTTGAGCCGGCTGAAAAACCTGCAAAAACCCATTCAGTTCAATCACTGGAACATGCAAAATCTGCCGCCATACATGGCAACGCTGGCCACACAAGTGTTTTGGCTGAGCATGCAAAGACAGCTCTTGAGCATGCACAAAGTGCTGAAAAAGTACTGGAAGGTAATCCTAAAATACACATGACAGAAGCAGTTACACACCTTAATGACGCAATAAAACATGCTGAGATGGATCATGCTGATGTTGCAACAGAACATATTAACCAAGCGATCACTCACATAACAGCATCCATTGGTGAATAATGCTGTTTATCTGACTTAAATCAAAAAGGTTGCTCCGCTCCAAAAATGAAATACCTGATCGACTCCAAAATGAGTTGATCAGGTATTCCCTTCTTGATTATCCTTTTATTACATCAAATACTAACAAAATTTTTAGGTTGCAGAGTTATTATCCATCCGCCAATCACTACCCACTGCCGATTATTTCTAACGAGCTAAATATTAAAAAATAAAGCACCAGCAAATCAAAGTCTGAACCAGTAAATTTCACCAAACAGGCAAATAATCAAGCCAATCAACTCTGATCCAGAACAAAATAATGCTAAACTGACGACTTTTTAAACTCATCGTTAAAATTCCCTTGCCGCCACTGAGTCTATATATTCATATCCCCTGGTGCATTAAAAAATGCCCTTATTGCGACTTTAATTCACATGCCGTTAAAGGCGACACCCCCGAAGCTGCCTATATTGACGCATTACTGAGTGATTTATCCAAAGACTTAATGCTCTACAATATCACTCGCCCTATCAGCAGTATTTTTATTGGTGGCGGTACGCCAAGCCTGTTTTCTCCTGAGTCTATCAATCGCTTGTTACGCGGAATAGAACAACAGGTTGCGTTAAAAACAGATATTGAGATTACCCTTGAAGCTAATCCTGGTACTTTTGAAAGCCATAAATTTGCCGAATTCAGAGCCTTGGGAATTAACCGGTTATCTATCGGCATACAAAGTTTTAACGATAAATTGTTAAAAAAACTGGGACGAGTACACTCGGCCCACGAAGCCATTATTGCCACTGAAATAGCGCATCAGGCCGGTTTTGAAAATTTTAATCTGGATTTGATGTTTGGCCTGCCGGACTCCAGTCCTGATGACAGCAAAACCGATATAGCAACCGCTATCGGTCTGAAACCTACGCACATTTCTTTTTACCAGTTAACATTGGAACCCAATACCTATTTCCATAAATTTCCTCCTCAATTACCCAATGATGAGCTTATTTTTAGCATGCAAAAGCACTGCCAAAAACTATTGGCTGATCAGGGTTATCAGCAGTATGAGGTTTCAGCCTATAGCCAACCGGGCTTACAGTGTCGGCATAATGTAAATTATTGGCAGTTTGGTGATTATTTAGGCATAGGTGCAGGCGCTCACGGTAAAATAACGCAAACTTTACCCCAACAGATTATCCGCAGCTTTAAACCCAAAAGTCCGGAACAATATTTAACTGATACGCATAAAAACGGCGGCTCTGAAGTTATTGCTGTCGCTGAACTGCCACTGGAATTTATTATGAATCATTTGCGCCTAAAACAGGGCTTTACTCTGGACACTTATCAAGCAACAACCGGCCTTGATATAACAACACTGGAACCGGCGTTATCGGCTTGTCTGAAACAAGAATTGCTTATCCATGAAAATAATCATTATTATTGTTCAGAACAAGGCTGGAATTTTATGGACAACATTTTAGAAAAATTCATGCCTTGATTTTGCTCAAGGTTCTCTCTACTTTTTACCTTTACTATTAACATGCTTGATTATCAAAAAGACTTTATCGCCTACGCACTGGATTGCGGTGTATTAAAATTTGGCGAGTTCCTGTTAAAGTCAGGACGCACCAGTCCTTATTTTTTCAATACCGGCCTTTTCAATACCGGCGCTCAACTGGGAAAATTGGGACATTTTTATGCCCAGGCATTGATTCAATCCGACATAAAACCGGATATTCTTTATGGACCGGCCTACAAAGGTATCCCGCTGGTCAGCACGACATCTATCGCCTACGCTCAATTAACCGGCAAAGATATTCCCTTTGCTTTCAACCGCAAAGAAGTAAAAGATCATGGCGAAGGCGGCAGTCTGGTCGGTGCGCCATTGCAAGGCAAGGTTGTTATTTTGGATGACGTGATTACTGCCGGTACATCCGTCAGAGAGTCGGTAGAAATAATAAAGCATGCAGGCGCGATTCCTGCAGGCGTCTTAATTGCGCTGGATCGCCAGGAAAAGGGCCTCAACGACAGCTCCGCTATTCAGGAAGTTCAGGAGCGTTTTAACATGCCGGTTGTTGCCATCATTACTTTGGAAAATATTATTGCTTATTTAACAGTAGAGTCCAGTGATCAGCTTAACGCCATCAAAGACTATCAGCATCGTTACGGCATTTAAGCGACTTATCATTTTAGGGTATTCGGATTTTACTGTTGAAACGTTAAAATTTAACCTAATCAAAAAAGCGCTTGATTATAGCGTTTAACGAAAAAACGAATACCCACTCCAAAGCAATCACCTATTGATAGCTGACTTTCGTGCTTGCAATGTTTCGAGAAAATCACAAGTAGCAGTCGCCTCTTAGTAGCCAGCCAATAAACGACGCCTAAAAGTAGTAACATTAAAATCGCCGGCTCATTCGATGACTTATTGCTTAAATTTCAGATTTTATGTATTTTTTCCATGAAAACATATTGTTGACTTGGTCCGACTTCATTCACTGGCACTTGGTAGCTATAGACTTTCAGAAATTAAATTTCTAATTAGCGTAGCTGTAAGCTCATACAGATAACTTCCCTTGAAGGGATGGTATCTGTCGACATAGAATTATTTATGTGAAAATGTATACTTAATTTTTAGAATTGAGCTGTCCACAGGCTGCCAATACATCGTCGCCTTTAACACTTCTTATTAAAGTCGGAATTTTAAAGGTATCTAAAACTTCTTTAAACTTTTCAATTTTATCCAAATCCGGACGCTGGTAATGTGATCCCGGGAATGCGTTAAAAGGGATCAAGTTTATATAAGCACTTTTACCAGCCAGTATCGATCCCAATTTTTTAGCATCATCTTGATCATCATTAAAATCTTTTATCAGAATATATTCATAAGTAATAAACTGCTTTTTACTTAAAGGAATCTTGTCAATAGTTGCCAACACCTCCTCTAGCGGATATTTTTTATTAATGGGAATAAGTTCATTCCGCTTTTCTTCAAAGGGTGAATGAAGAGATAACGCAAGGTTTACTCCAGGAATTTCCTCGCTCCATCTTTTAAGTCCAGGAATATAACCAGCTGTTGAAATAGTAATTTTTTGAACGCCAATTGAAGCTCCGTGTTTGGATAAAAATATTTCGCACGCTTTTTTAACGGCATCAAAATTATGTAACGGTTCGCCTTGCCCCATAAAAACTATATTTAAAATCCGCTCTTCTCCAGGCCTGTTTGTCACTAACCAGTGCCAAGCTTGTATAAACTGGCCAACAATTTCACTGGTAGTCAAATTTCTTTTAAGCCCTTGTTTTCCGGTAAAGCAAAAAGAACAATTCATTGCACAGCCAACCTGCGATGAAAGGCAAATAGAGTATTTATTATGAAACGGAATAAGGACAGTTTCAATTTTATGATTGTCTTTAAGCTTAAAAAGAAATTTTACTGTTCGATCGTTTTTTGACTCATGAACCGTATCGATTTCGGGTAAAGAAAAGTCGAAAGTATTTTGAAAAAAGGCCGATGAGCATTTGGCAATTTTATCAACGCATTGAGCCGTTTCTTTTTTCTTATAATGCCAATTAAACAGAACCGACGCTGCTGAGTCGTTTAAATTATTCTGATTTATAACCATTTCCAAGTCAGAATAGTTCAGGTCATAAAAGGATTGTTTCAAAAATATCTCCATGATGTAGGGTGGTTTCGCGATACCGCCAATCCGCGCAACATTCTGCGGTTGATTACCTTACGGCAAATCCACCCTACAATTGATCTGCCGTAAGGCCTTATGAATACAAAGAACAAGCTTCGATCCTAAGGATGCGTTGAGGTTATATCGACTAAACAGAAACAAGTTCCAATCTTTCCATTTGTCCTAACATTGAAGTAAATCGCGTGGGAATCTTTGACCACCTAAGAACTCTACCATTTGCAATCACTGACCGATGCAAACACCCAATAATGCTGAACAAATCTTCAGGTATCCCTTCTGCGTTCATTTTAAGAGATAGAGATTTGTTATTCAGCCACCAAGTATTTATCAAAAGAATTCCTAAGTCCATTTCGTTTTCAAAATGGTATGAATCTGCATGATCTCCATCTATCATCGTTTTCATGATTGCAACTGGTTCTTTCTCTGCAATTAATGCAAGCTCTTCATAAGTGACAAACTTTCCTATGCCATTTTTTGTAACGAATAGTCTTGCAAATGGCATAGGATCTATATTGAATTCAATGGCATTTAAACTGGCAATACAATGTTCAAAATCACTGGCATCATCGTTAATTAATATTTGAAATTGTTCATTTGCCCATTCACTTAACAATTCGGGAGATGCTTCAATTGAACCAGCATCTCGCTTAGCGGATGATGGTTTATGATCTAAATAGCCAATGTAATGAAATTTTTCGCCATGATAAGTAGTTGATAATAGTCCACCGATTGTCTGTGCACATAAACGATAGCGTCTAACCTGCGGGGTAGTTGATATTGCGGCATAACCCAAAATCCTATCATCTGACTTTATTGGCCTAAGCCGATGATGGTTTTTGTTGATATATTCGTTAACGACAAGATTGTTTGTTTGATATTCAGATAGAGATAACTGTCTTAGTAATATTTCTCCGCTCGGATTAATCCCTGGCTGTCCAGAGTGTATCAATTTCTTTGTAGAACTAGGTGCGCTAAATGACACTTTTACATCCAAACCAACTACCATCGCGGCCAAATAGTCCGATAATAAAGGAAAAAACTCGATAGCGCCGCTTATAGGAGGCTTCACACTTACCCTTAGGTCATCTTGAAATATGTTTGGCTGGAGCCGCAATCGAACTTGTGTTGAGTTGCTGGGACTAAAATCATCAACACGGCCACGTCTATAAATTGGCCGTAAGCTTAAGCCCGTTTTAAACAGAAGGTGATTAGTATCATCCAAGCCTTTATCCCAGCGCTTACTAATGACTTCCACGCGATCAGCGACCATAAATACAGAATAAAAACCAATCCCAAAGCGGCCTACAGAACGAAATTTAGATGACCGAAGACCAGGAAATTCGCTCTGAATTAAACTTGATTTCCAGAAGCTACTACCAAAGTCAAGTAAAGGCCCCATCATGACTTCACGAGACATTCCAATTCCATTGTCTTCGATATAAAGCCAAGAGTTTCCGTCAATTTCTTCAAGTCGAATATGAATTTCCCCGTCAAAGCCTTGTTCAATAAATCGCCGGGAAACAATTGAATCTCTGGAATTTTGTATTAATTCCCGAAAAACAATATCGGACTTATGGGTCGTACCATAAAGTTTCTCACCGCCTAGATCTCTGACCAGCGATTCAATATTGCTTACGTGTAGTTCAGCCTTGCAAGGGCTCCATCCCTCGACAGGCAAAAGCTTTGTCAGCTCTTCAATAGATCTTGCGCCCTTTACCTTAGAAACCTGAAATGGAGGTGCATTAATTCTTTTACGCTGCTTAAGCAATTCATTAGTTGCTTGTATTTCGTCATTAACCAATAAAATTGCATCATGCGCCACCCACCAAGATTCAGCATCATCTTCTTTAAAAGGTAAACTAGATGTGAATAGTATAGTGCTCCCAGATTGATCGCCATTGTCGAGAGCTGGTCCAGTTATTCGATTTTGGGCTTGCCAATGTTGCTGGGATAAACCTTGGCGCTTGATAAGAGCATATAAGAAATCAGGTGCTCTTTCTTGATTGATATGTGCCGCATCAGCACAACGCAACAAACATGCAATTTTGATTGGGTCAATATGCCATTCTGTTGGGAAGTTTCGTGGTGCATTAAACTGGTCTCCTAAATCATGAAGTGAATCGATATTCCAATGATGGCTTGATGCTATGCGTCCAATTAATCGTCCAAGGTGAGTTCGTATTTCAGTATCATCAATCAAATAAATGGATTCCATGGTATCTGGATGCATCCAAGACCTTGAAATCAATTCTCCAGCTTGATGAGCATGAAGATATCTGAGTGCAGCAAAATCAGCCGTTGCTTGCCGTTCATCATCATTGGATTCAAAACTCTTGTCACATTCAATTGCGTAAGCATCTTTCCATTCAATCGTATTCCTGACACCGACTTGTCCATTCTCGTAAGCCTCCCAGCACATCGCCGCATCATGCAATAGAACAGCACCGCCGAATACGAAAGTTTCAAGAGGATTAAGAGGGTAATTTTCTCCAGCAATAATGTCAGCAGTTTCCCAAAGAGCGTCGAGATGACTGACATCATGAATCGTGAGCCCAGGTAATACAGAAGATATTTTTCCAACCAAAATTTGAACTTTTTCTCGAAACTTCTGATATTCGGACTTTAAAAGATTGCGCTTATCTGTAAATAAAGCTTTGTCATCACCAAAAGCAGTATTCCAGAGATGTGTTCCTTTGAATTTAAGATGATCCATTTTTGATAATTCGATATGTATAAGGTTTCAGTATGAGACATAACATATTTTACGCTCGAATTGATGTTAGCTTAGTAATTACCTAACTAAATCAAAGTTTTTAGGGAGGTACAATTAAGTGTTATCGTGTTATCCCATTCGACTTACAAATAACGAGTTTTAGAATAATCCAAGTACCCACTGATTCCACAGTTAAATTCGAATGATAAACAGCCTGTGATTTCTTCTTTCAACGCCAGATTCCGAATAACCTGATTTTGCAAAGAAAAGGTATGAACAGCACACTTCTCGACTGGAAATTAAGCTCAGTTCAACAAAGTTTTTGCTAAGGCAATAATCTCGTTTTCATCAATATCCTTGATCGAATCATCCTGTCTGTTCAGCTTGTATGAATTGACAAGGGAAGCCGATTTAACGACTTTATTGATGTCGGTTTGATAAGCCATTCTGGTCGGTGTGGGGCCAAAAATAGTAATCGATGGTCGGTTTAAAGCCCATGCCATGTGGGTGGGTCCGGTATCGTTACCAATCAATAAATCTGCCTGGCTAATCAGCGCTTTTAAACTATTCAAATCCAGTCTGGGC
Source organism: Methylobacter psychrophilus (assembly GCF_025583945.1). Classification (GTDB taxonomy): domain Bacteria; phylum Pseudomonadota; class Gammaproteobacteria; order Methylococcales; family Methylomonadaceae; genus Methylobacter_C; species Methylobacter_C psychrophilus. The sequence goes on along the minus strand of NZ_JAOEGU010000011.1, from coordinate 95,059 downwards.
AGCACTTTAATAGCATCAGATTGTGTAGACATCCAATCTGCTTTGGCTTTTTCTTCCTCACTACCCCACACTACCAGACAATTTTGCTGCAAGGCTGCCGCTATTTTTACAAATTTTTCCGCCGGATAATTTTTGCTGTCCCAACTTGAGCCAATAATTAACACAATGTTTTGCTGATCTTTTTGCAAAAAATTATAAATTTGCGGATCTTCATTGTTAAAAAATAAAAACGGTTTTTTGTTATGGATTTGCGCCTCGGTGATATTGACACCTAAAGGACTGGACAAGGCAAAGGCATTTCTGACGATCGCGTTAGTATCGTAAGCGCAGGCTAATTTGACATTATAAAACCAGGAAGCCGCTTTTTCCCTGATTGAATCGGCATCGAAACCGGCGAGGTGCTTACCAAGCAGTTTTGCAATAACCGCTGATTTAATAAGCCCTTGCGCATCAATAACCACATCATAGTTATTGAGTGCGTAATTTCGGACCTTTTTGATCTCCTGAAAAATACCTGTCTTATTGGTTTTTAAAGCTTTTAGATTGACCGTTAAAACATGATCTATATCGGGGTTGTTTTTTAAAACGTCAGCAAAGCGCTCTTCCACTATCCAGTCAATTTGAATGGCTGGTAAACACGCTTTAATAAATTGCAACGCAACCATCGCATGCACAATATCACCGAGTGCAGAGAGCTTAACAATGGCAATTTTCAAGAATTAACCTCTCACCCGTTAAATAACAGCAATCACTTGCTCAGGTTTTATATCATTCAAACACCGGGTATGACCTAACGGGCACTCACGTTTAAAACAAGGAGAGCAATCAAGATGTAAACTGATTACATGAGCCTTGGCATTCAGTGGCGGCGTAAATTGTGGATCGGACGAGCCATAAAGAGCGATTATTTTTTTATCCAGCGCGGCTGCAACATGCATTAAACCGGAATCATTAGTCACCACGGCATCAACGAGTGATAGCAAATCAACGGCTTCAGCTAATGATGTCCTGCCAGTAAAATCAATACATTGCCCGGAAACTTCGGCATTAATTTGTTCGGCAGCCGCGCTATCTTTATCGGAGCCAAACAGCCAAACTTGCCAGCCTTCAGCAATTTTTTGACGTGCAACTTGCGCATAATAACTTGCAGGCCAACGTTTTGCTGCGCCATATTCAGCGCCAGGACATAAGGCCAATATTTTCTCCAGAGACGGATAAGTTGGCTCATGACTCCGAGGAAGTAATAAAGAAGCAATGACCGAGCGAAAGCGTAAGCCAATAGTAGACGCATGATTTTGTCGGGTTACGCTATCGCTAACCCGACCTACAAAATAACTGCTTAAATGGAATTTTTCGATAACTCTATTTTGCTGATCCGGGTTAATAACAAGCCCAGGAACAGCATACTCAGGTGGTAATTGCGCAGTATCGGGCAAGCCTAAGGCAACAAAGCGCTGAACCGTCATGGTCAGTAAACTTTTATCCAGCTTTCTGGCATCGTTCAGCAAGCCCCAGCGACATTCACCAATATAACCCGTACGAACGGGGATATCGGCAAAATAAGGAATTAATGCCGATTTCCAGGAGTTTGGCAACACGATTGCCTGATCGTAAGTTTCAACCCGTAATGCCCTGCCCAGCTTAATTCTGTCCGGCAAACCAAATTGGCCATGCGTTAAAGGCATCGCGATGGCTTTTGCAACTTGCGGCATTCTTTCCAGTAAGGCCAATGACCATGACGGTGCCAAAACATCAATTTGACAATAAGGGTGGGCATTTTTTAACGTGATAAACAGGCTTTGCGCCATCACCATATCGCCAACCCATGACGGGCCGACAACCAGAATCCTGGGGGTTTTCTTCAAAATCTTAATCCTGGAAAAATCAATTGGCACACGAAAAGCACAAAAAAATTCAAAAACATGGCAAATGGCAAGCTTTTACTCAATGAATAAAACGTAACGGGGTTGCAACTCATTGAAGCCGTCAAACATTCCGGTCGGAGTTACAAACTCCGATCGGCATCGTGGAATGGCTATGCAATACAATGGTCTCATTTGTTTTTTATTTTTCGTGGCTTTCGTGCTTTTCGTGGAAAACAGCCGTTTTTACGTTAATTAACGAAAGTTAACCACTCGGCATGGTCGTCTCTACGTCCATGTACATAATCAAAGTATAATGATTGTAATTGCTCGGTCACGACACCACGACTACCACAACCTATTTTACGATTATCCAGCTCTCTGATTGGTGTTACTTCAGCAGCAGAACCGGTAAAAAAGGCTTCATCAGCGATATAAATTTCATCGCGGGTAATGCGTTTTTCAATGACTTCATAACCTTGTTCGCGGGCAATGGTCATCACGGTATCACGCGTAATACCTTCCAGTGCCGAAGTAGTTTCTGGCGTGTAAATTTTACCGTTACGGACGATAAACAAATTTTCAGCGCTGCCTTCTGCCGCAAAACCTTCATGATCAAGCATTAAGGCTTCATCGTAACCATTCGACAACGCTTCTTGCAGAGCCAAAATGGAATTAATGTAATTACCGTTGGCTTTGGCTTTGCACATGGTGCTGTTGTGATGATTGCGCACGTAAGAAGAGGTACGAATACGAATGCCGTGCTCGATGCTGTCAGCGCCCAGATAGGCACCCCAAGACCAGGCCGCAACCATGACATGAACCTTCAGGTTATCCGCCCGAAGTCCCATACCTTCAGAACCATAAAAACACATGGGTCGAATATAAGCGCTATCCAGATTGTTCTTGGCAACCGCATCACGATGCACCTGATTCATCTCATCCTTGGTAAACGGCATGGCCATATTCATGATGTGCGCAGAACGAAACAGGCGGTCCGTGTGTTCTTGCAGTCTAAAAATAGCAGTGCCTTTTTCAGTGTGATAGGCTCTTACGCCCTCAAACACGCCCAATCCATAATGCAAGGTATGCGTCAGTACATGGACTTTCGCTTCACGCCAATCAACCCATGCACCATCCAGCCAAATTAAGCCGTCTCTATCGTCCATTGTCATCATTTGTTCTCCAACATTAATGTGTATTAGTATTTTTACTTAACGGTTTATTCCATTAATTTATGCCAAATCTGCTCAACCTGCGTGCTCAATTCACCGACCTCGGCCTCATTGATAATGGCTCGCTCGCCTTGTAAAACCAGCTTGTGACCGTAATCACGATAGGTACAATAAGCCACTTTGAGTATTTCTGCCTCGGTTTTAGAGATAAAGCCGTCTTCCTGCAAACCTTCAAGCAATCTGACATTATCGGTATAAGTCGTCAAAGCTTCATTTTTTGCAGCCCTGGATAAAACCCCGAATTGTACTATAAACTCAATATCAGCAATACCGCCTTTACTATGTTTTAAGTCAAACTTGTTTAATTCTTTCATTGCCAAGGCATCGCGCATCTTTTCGCGCATTTCGCGTACCTCTGTTTTCAATAGTACCAAGTCCCTGGGCAAGCTCAAAATCCTGCAGCGAATAGCTTCATATTGTGTCTTTAAATTAACATCACCGGCAATAAATCGTCCTCTGACCAAGGCTTGATGCTCCCATGTCCAAGCCTGACTTTTTAGATAGTCTTCATAGACATTAATATGTGTAACCAATAAACCGGAATCGCCACTAGGGCGTAAGCGCATATCAACTTCATAGAGGACACCAGACAACATTTTGGTATCCAAAATATGCCGGACTTTAAGCCCCATCCGGCCATAAAACTGGGCACAGGAAATCGGTTTTTCGCCATCGGTGAGGACATTACCATCAGGGCAATCGTACAAAAACACCATATCCAGATCGGAGCCGTAACCCAGCTCAATACCGCCCAGCTTACCAAAGCCAAGAACGGCAAAGCCTTTGGGATTATTATCACTTCCTGGCGGAAAGCCATGTTTGTCAGTCAACATAAGCCACGATCGCTCAACGACATGAGCAACGATACTTTCGGCTATGTAGGTCAAATAATCACTGACCACCATAATCGGAATGACACCCATAATATCAGCAGCGGCAACTCTTAACATATTGGTGTGCTTAAATTGCCGCAGAGCAATCATTAACTGTTCAAGATCTTGTAATTCAATAGCTGCCAGTAAAATAACCAGTTGTTTATCAAGATCCTCTTTTTTAAGCGGTTCAAACAAACTACGCGTATCCAGTAATTCATCAAATAATACCGGGTATCGTGATAAATAATCACAAATCCAGGGGCTGGCCGATGATAAACGAACCATTTGCGCCAGCGCATCCGGATTTTCGGCTAATAATGCTAAATAAACATTTCTGCCGGCCACCGCTTCAAATAAATCCAGTATGCGCTTTGAAGTTTCATCGGTGTTATCAACCTGCTGTATTGCCTCAATCACAAACGGCATCAACCGATCAAGCACCTTCGCACCTTTAGCCGTTAAACGCCGGATTGAGTGCGCATTTTTAAATTGTTTAATGGCAGCCAAGCTTTCGGCAGGCTGATGAAAACCATATCGGCTCAAACTATCCAGCAATTCCTCATCATCGGCTAAACCGTTCCAAATCTGTTGACTATGCTGATCTTTCACTGCCGATTTAGTGATAGAAAAAACCTGATCAAACACTGCATGTACCTGATGTCTTACCGTATCCAATCGGCTTTTAAAGGTATTCCAGTCCGGATAATCCAATGAATAAGCCAGTATCTGCTGAACAGCCGCTGATGTCGGTAAATCATGCGTTTGCAGGTCTTGATATTGCTGAATATGGTTTTCCACTCTGCGCAGAAAACAATAAGATTGTCTTAACTGTTCGGCATCATTTGGAGCCAACAACTCCAGTTTGCCCAGAATTTCCAGCACATCCAGAATACCGCGCGTTTGCAACGCCTTTTCATTACCGCCACGGATCAACTGGAAGGCTTGGCCAATAAATTCAATTTCACGGATTCCACCGGGCCCAAGCTTGACGTTCTCCATACGGTCTTTACGTCTTAACTCTTGGGTAATTTGCAACTTTAAGGAACGCAGTTCCTCAAAAGCGCCGTAATCCAGATAACGCCGATAAACAAAGGATTTCAACATCGCCATGAGTTGTGCTCCGGTTTTAAAGTCGCCAGCAACCTGACGTGCTTTAACCATGGCATAACGTTCCCATTCCCGCGCCTGGGTTTGATAATAGTTTTCCATACCATCAAATGTCATAATGATGGGGCCGCTATCACCAAAAGGTCTTAAACGTATATCGGTACGAAAGACAAAACCATCGATGGTAATTTCATCCAGAACTTTGACCAGGCTTTGACACAGCCGCGTAAAAAATTCACCATAACTGGTTTCTTTTCTATCCGGTAATACGCCATTTTCTGCATAAGCAAAAATCAGATCTATATCGGAAGAATAATTCAGCTCATACGCACCCAGCTTCCCCATACCCAAAACAATAATCTGCTGAGGGCTGCCATCAGCCAATAAAGGAGTTCCGCGTTTTTCACAAGCTTCATTGTAGAGAAAAGCCAAGGCGTATTGAATACAAGCATCAGCCAACCAAGACAAGTCAGCCAGTGTTTCAGATACCTCAGACCATCCTGCCAAATCACGCCAGGCAATCCTGATCATTTCCCTGCGCCGAAAACGCCGTAACTTCTGCATTAATTCGATTTCATTATCAACCTGCAGACACGCCAGTTTGTCAGCATAATGGCGATCCGTATAAATCGTCGATAAATCACCGGAATTAACCACATCAACCACTATCTCTGGTTGTCGCAGTGCGCTTTCTGAAATAAACAAACTGGCGCACCAAACCTTGACTATTGATGCGCTAATCTCCGGTGTCGGCTTAAAATCAAGATTAAGTTCGGCCAGCTGTTCATGCCATTGCTTTAGGGTAACCGTTACAGAAAGACGCAACTCATCAGGCAGCTTGGCAAGCTCGGGTTGAAGACTGTTAATAAAAGACATAAGTGGCCGGCTAATTCAAAAAAACCATCATACCTAACTCAGGTTGCGCAAGCCATAAGAAATGACCACGAAGGCACCAGAAACGCGAAGAAAAAGACCGCAAATACTTAAGACTTTCTAAAAACCTAGTCAATAGTCAAGCCGGCTTTCAGTCGATATGAAACGATATCCACGGCTCTTTTTTGAATATGCTCTACCAACTCCATGATTTGCTGATCCAGCCTGAATCGCAGTTCCCATTCCATGGCTAAATCACTTGGCAAGCGGTCGATGCAATGGTGTTCAGTGTAACTTTGTTTCAAAAATGCGTGAATGCTGGTAACCTCAGTTGCAACATCGTGTCGCTCGCCTTGCAGCACTAACGCGGTATTCTCCAAGGCAGTTGCCAACACCGCATCGAAAGCACGACTATGTTTTTGTAACTCATCAGGAAAACTGCTAAATTGTTGACCGCTTAGCAATCGATAGCGTCGCCGAATCTGTAACAAGCCGGACAAATTGCCGGCTTCATCAATAATCGCGCTAAGCGCTGTTCTTTCGTTAACCTTATAACTTAATCCGGCATCAGGCTCCAGTCTCGCATGAATGACCAAATCCTGCGCAACAGACAGATCTTTTTCTGCCGACAAACGCAATGGCAATGTATGCTTGAGCAGCAGATTTAAATCCGGCAGCCGGGTCGTAAACCTGGCAAGTGTATGCAATGCCGTAGCACTATGGTGACGAGCAAGCACAATCGAACGCCGTGGCCATAGCGCATAGTCGATTATGCCCATTACAATGATACCCAACAAAATGCCGCTAACCCGGTCACGCGGTAAATATAAATCGGTGACCTGACCAAAATCGTGTAAAACGAATAACGCGAACGAGAATCCGAGCTGGCGTCCCAGATAGGCGATGCGTTCACTACCGGCAGAAATCCAGGCGGCAATAGCCCAGACAGGGATCGTTACCAACGCAAAGTCTACGATAGTATCAAGCTGCGACTGAAACACCAGTACATAAAAGTAGGCGCAGAGCCCGCCCAGCAAAGCGCCCGACAAACGCAGTATCGATAACCGATAGTCGGCACCGAGACTGGTTTGTGCCGCGACCAAACAAGTGGGTATGGCGGTGTTTATATCCGCCCAGCCCAGACTTTCAACTATCAATGCACAGAGTATGGCACCCAGAGAAAATTTAATCCCGAATTGCAGGCTGTCGGCATGCGTTGCCCAAAATTCATAGCCAAACCAGGTTGGAAGCTTGGTGTCAACGTAATTACTATTAGTTTCGGTCGCCAAGGTTTTAATTTCAGACACTGATGCTGGCGAATGTAAGTTATGCATTAATTCGGCACTGCGTTGTAGCGACCGCCAAATCGCGGTTAACAGTGAAGGATTGGTTTGCAAGGTATAACTGTACAGCACCTCATCAATTAATAGCATCGCTATTGGTCCGGAAGTATCACGATATTCTTCCACGCCCTGCCTGAGCAGCACACACGCACTTTGCAGCGCCAGATAAACATTTAATTTTTCCTGATTCATGGCTTGAGCGCGATATTCTGCCATCAACACTTGATCCAGCCAAATAGCGGTTTCTCGCAAGCCATCGATTTCCAGTAGCAGGGCAAGGTAAGTATCATGCTGTTGACGCATGGCAGGATGTATAAGCTCTGCATTATCCAACAAGCCCAATATTTTACCGAAGCTGCCGGCACTGGAGAATTTCCGGATTACCCGGTCATGGATCTTCACACCGCTGTCAGCCAAGCGTGCACTTAAAATGGTTTCCACTACCGCCAATTGTCCCGCGATGCTCGCTTTCAGTAATTTGAGCGGATCTTGCGGTTTGATAGTCAGGTGCACCACTGTCCATGTACCGATAGCCAATACACCGATGATAGGGATATTCCACAAGGCTTGGTAAATATTTTCATCGGGCGTGCTGGGGTTGTACAGCACCGCTATCGAATACCATAGGGCAATACCGGTAGGCCAAGCGATCAGACGGGCATGAAACAGGGAGACAGCCAGTATTATGAAAGACAAAGGTAGTAACAGCCAGGGATCATTGCCGGCCAACATAAGCGTAAATACCGACACCAAGGTGGTCACGATCAGATACCCTAACTGACGCATCCCGAATGCCAGTGATTGGCCGGCATTCGCATAGGCGTCATAACTCAAACAGATGAGAATGGCAATGGCCCCCAACGGTGGCACCTGCAAGGTTTGGCTGACCAGGACGATAATCAGTGAAACCATAAACAAACGTAAGGTAGCAACCCGCCGCCCCGGAAAATCTTTGAGCTCAACTTTCAGGAATTGTGCCAGGCTGGTTCCAAACCATAACTTGCTTGGTCTTTTGTGCAGATCAGAAGTGTGCTGCGTATCGCCCTTATTCATTACGGAACCTGAGGGGTTGTGGCTCCCTTTTCACTGCCTGGCGACAGCTTCTGAGTTTCGGCAGGGCGATCCAGAATAGTGACAAAGGCGGTCATGCCCATGCGTAGCGGATGCTCAAGGTCGCGTTCTTGAATCTCAATACGCACCGGAAATCGGGAGGCAAGGACAACCCAGTTCAGGGTGCGCCGAACCTCCGGCAATACACCTTGCTGCTTCATATTATCAGGATAATTAGCCCAGCCGATGCCGGTTACCACACCCCGATAGCGCTTTCCCGGATAACCAACCAAGAACACATCGGCTTCCTGACCGGGGTGAATGGATTGCAGATAAGTTTCTTTGAAGTTGGCGATGGCATACCAGTGGCGATCATCGACCAGGGCGAACATTTGCATTCCGGTCTTGGCATATTCACCTTCGCGAGTATTCAGGTTGGTTACGTAGGCATCGAAAGGCGCGCGCACCGAACAGTATTCAACGTCCAGTTCGGCAGAGGTAACCAGCGCCCTGGCCGCTTCAATGCGGGCATTAACGTTACCAACCTGGGCAATCATTGATACGGCGCGGCGGCTCTCGCTTTTTGCCTCATCTATCGCACTCCGCGCCGAAAGCTCCTTGGCACTTGCATCTGCCAGCGCTGCACGTGATGCGGCGTACTTGGATCGGGCTTGCTGGAGCTGGTCTGTGGTGACATATTGTTTCTCGGCCAATGGCTCAAGACGTTCCAGATAGCTATGTAAATATTCATCCTCGGCCTCAATCCTTTTAACTTCCGCACCGGCCGCAACGCGTTGATGTTCCAGTCGCTCAATAGCCAGCTCGGCGGAACCGCTGGAGGCTCGCCTTGAATCGACGTCTTTTTCCACCACCTGTAATTCCGCCTTGGCTTGAGCCAGTTTCGCCTGATAAGGACGCGGATCAATCACATACAGCAAATCGCCTTGCCTGACGTACTGATTATCTTCAACATGCAATTCCACTATCCGGCCACTCACTTCAGGAGCGATACCGACAATATTTGCCCGCACCATCGCGTCGTTGGTCCGGGGGTGCTGATAATTTATACGCCAGACCAAAGTGCCGGTCGCTAATGCTCCCAGCACGATTATCGTTCCGATGATACGGCCCAACAGCACGCGACGTTTAAGATTGATGACCTGATGGTCAGCTTGACTGTTTTCCATGATGGATGGCGCCCGTGTTTACGTCGAGTAAAATAATAACCAGATGCCGAAGGTACATAACGCCCATAAGCTCGGAACAATCAACAGTGGTGGCCCCAGATAAGGTGCCAGTCTGTGTCGTACCAATTGCCACATTAGCGCCATGCTTACCGCCAGTCCGGCAAGAATACAGATAATCCAGGCAGGCCAAAACGAACCCTCAATACTCAGCATCGGGTCGCAAGCGGTCAAAAAAACCGCAGAAATAGCCAGAAAACCGGCTTTCCGTAATCCCCGCATAAATATCATACTCTGTACTTGAGCAGGAAAACTGAACTTGAATAATATTCGTAAGTACATTTGATTTATTTTAAACCGCGTATCTTGATATTGATCAGATAATTAAACCATCGATATTAGTTGAAAAAATCAAAGGTATTAATTAAGTTATTTAGGTATCAATTTTTGGTATTTGAATCCACTATTGCCAATTCCCTGTAAAATAGTCAATGCATAAGATATCTATCAGGGTTACAGAAGACTAAAAGGCATCGATGACCACATGGAAGCAGGTACAATTGCTAAAATTGTTTTATCATATTACACCATAGTAAATGGTAAAGTACTTATTAGATCTATTTATGCTCCGGTCTTATTATATTATTAAAGTAATAATATTGCTGTTCAGACACTCACCATTAATTTTCCAAGATATCATCATTTGACAACTAAATTGACATTTAAACAGAGTGTTTTAAATTTGCGAAAATTGCAGCGCCGCAAGTGCAGTAACTTGCGACTATTGTTGTCATGGCTGCCGCGAGGCTTTATCAGCGTGGCTATACCGGCAGCAATGGCTTTGACAGCTTGTATGCCGCAAAGCATGGTAAAACTTGATAAACCGACTGTGACGGCGCCGATTGACCGTGCCGTTTATTGGGATATGATCAAGACGGAAAAAAGCACGCAACAAACAGCCATATCCAGCCGTGTGCCTGAAGATAGCCTGATTGATACCAAGATAACCTATGATTTACCTGCACTGGTCGATCTTGCCCTACATGCCAACCCGGAAACCCGGGTTAGCTGGGAGGAAGCGAAAGCCGCTGCCGCCCGGCTTGAAAGGAATCGCAGCGCCTGGTATCCGACGCTGACGGCGATGGCGTTCGGGCAATATTTCAAAAACAGCTTCCCTATCCCCGGAAGCGCTTTGATAACCAACGGTTACTCTTCTTTTGGCAGCCTGGATTTGGCATGGACACTATTCGATTTTGGGCGCAGGGAGGCCTTGGTTGATGCTGGCACACAGCGCTTGACTGCTGCCAATTTTGCTTTCAACCGTAAACATCAGGAAATCGCCTATCGGGTTGCCAGCAGTTTTTTTGCCTATCAGGCAGTTCTTGCCAAGGTAACGGCCGCCAAGCAGACACTGAATGCTGCAAATGCCGGCACTGATGCGGTTAAAGCTAAATTCGACAAAGGTCTGGCGACACGCCCGGACTTACTATTGGCGATTCAAGAACAGGCAAAGGCCAGCTATGACCTCCAGGATGCTCGTGGCTCGGTAATTCAGACACAGGCCGACCTGACCACTAATCTGGGCATTTCGCCGTCATATTCCTTGCAACTAATAGATTTGAGTAAACTGCCGTTACCGGCAGGACTGGTACAGTCGGTCGAAAAAATTGTCGATCAGGCCTTGGAGCAACGTCCCGATCTGATGGCACGTCTTGCGGAATTGCGTGCACGCGAAGCCGAAGTGAAAAAAGCCAGAGCCGAATTTTTTCCCAAGATTTCTCTGAATGGCATGATTGGTAATCAATATTGGGGAAGTGTACACACAAACCCACCCGGCAATGAGAGCTATACGGCAAGTAATATGGTTAATACCACCATGCTAAACGTCGAATGGACTTTATTTGATGGCTTTGAACGGACTAATGCCGTGCATGAAGCAGAGGCAAGAAAAGAGGCATCGAAAGCCCAACTTGATGCTTTTCGTCTGGAAATTATGCGCGATATCTGGAAAGCTTATGCCGATACCAAAACAACATTGGAAAAACGCGAGTTTGCCTTAGCCTTGTTAAAAGCGGCCGAAGAATCTTATGAGGCCACACAAGAATCCTATACTCACGGTTTTTCTACGGTGATAGAACTGCTGTCCGCGCAAAAGGATTTAGCACGCGCCCGTTATACCGAAATCGACAGCCGCGCCAGTTTACTCCAAGCCGCTGCAACCCTGGTTTATGCTTCCGGAGGCCAGAGCCGTGGAGATTTTAATACCGATAGCGATGCCTTTGGCCGGAGTCTTCCACAATAAAAACGCATAACTCAAGCCGGTGTTACCAGCAAATAAATGGCCAGCCCCACCATGACCATGCCACTGATTAATTTTAGCCAGCGCCCTTCCCTTTCCTGAAGCCTCCGTTGACTTAAGGTGATAATGCCTGTAGCCAAGATAATAACGTCATCAAACATATAAGCCACATTATAAAGTAGCAAATAACTGTAATAACTAATACTGTCCAACCGCTTCAATGTCAGTATTCTTGTGTACAGCGCTGGAAAGCCTGATGTACACATAAATTCAACGATCTGCACTAAAATAGCCAATATCACAGCGCCAATTAAGGCACCGATTAGATTTTTCGCCTGTAAAATCCCCCGCATTCCGGCATAAATACCGGGTTTTGCAGCATCAGGTATCGACAGCGAAACACCACGACCGTAAAACCAAAAATCTTTAAGATTAATCAACCCTGCCAAAAGAGCAATAGCGGCAATCACTATTTCCGAGATACGGGACAAGCCAATAAGCAGAAAAAAATTAAGCCAGGCTGCCATAAATAAAAAATAAGCCAGTCCTTCAACAGTAACGAAAGCACCAGCAATGGCGAACATGCGCAATCGGTTATTCATTGGCGCAAGCAACGAAATCATCAGTATCAACACCCATAGTGAACAAGGATTAAAACCATCCAGCAAGCCCATTGCCAACGTAAATAACGGTAAACCGATCTCATCCAGCGCCAATCTGTGTCCAAAGAAATCAAGAAAAAAGGCTTCCGCTGCCTGGTTTGAAACTTCCGCGCCAGCTTCGCAGGACAAGGATTGCTCCGCTTCACAACTCTCCGAAGTCAGCTGATTCTTTGGTGTTTGCATTTTAGCTAAAGCACTCCGAATCAGTTGACCGCTGGTTATCTCATCAGAGAAACCGATAATCAATTGCCCGCCTATTTGAAAAGCCGGTACTCTCACAACACCCAAGCCTTGATTTTTGACAAGTTGCTGTAATTGTTCCAAGGCTAAAGATTCCTGAGCCACATCATGAATAATAATCGTCAAAGCGGGTTGCTCACGTTTTAGCGCCTGCAAAAACAACTCGGCTTTAGCGCAATGAGGGCAGCCATTGCGAACGAATACTTCAATATCCGCTGATGATACAACTGACACAGAACTTTTATCCGGCAATAAAGCGGCCACCTCTGCAAAAGCCCTTACGTTAAAAGCAAAAATCGAAACCACCAGTAAACCGGCAAAAAACAGCCTGACTATCGTTTTCATGAATACACCTCTGAATGGTGGCCGTGAAATTTTACTATGAAAAAGCGGGCATCCTTCATGGAAGCTCAAAAGTAGTTAAAACTGTACTTGCAAAAAGTGTTGGTGAAATCGATACAACAGATAAGGAAAATTCTTGCCCATAACACAATTAAGATCCAACTTCCAAATACCAGAAAAGTCGGGGTAATTAGCTCAGAAGTTTGTCCGTCCTTCGAGCAATAAGAATTTTTTAAGGATAAAAAATAAAAAACAAATAACTTAAAAATATCATTAAATGCACATTGCCCTGTAACATCGTCGTGCGTTCAGAGCTCAAAGTAATCAGCGTCGTCAAAAGCGTGGCATAAAGCAAAGTACTACTGCCGCCGATGACGCCCAGGTTTAAATCTATATTTTGCAATCCGGCAACCAACAACATACAGGGTACTGTTAAAGCAATCGTTGATAATGCCGAACCCAGGCAAATATTCATCGCTTTTTGCATATGGTTAGCCGTGGCAGCGCGGTAGGCACTCAGTCCTTCAGGTGCCAGCACCAAGGAGGCGATAATTAAAGCCGCAAGATCAACCGGTGCGTGAAGAACCTCGATACCATGATTAATCACATCACCCAGATATTCAGCCAGTAACACCACAGGCACAATGGCGACAACCAAACCCAGCGCGGCACCCGCAATAGCAATGCGCCGCTTATAAGAGGAGGAATGCTGTGGCGGCACAGAAATATAAAGATGTTCATTATCAACATGTTGATGAACAAACAATGCCTTATGACGAGTAGTTTGCATGACTAAAAACAGTACATACACCAAAATACACAGGCCACCCATAAAAATCTCCTGTACCGGAGAGAGTGTTGGGCCACCAGTGCTAAGAGTACTGTTAGGCATAACTAACAGAATCAATACCAAAGGTACAATGAGATGTAAAAAGGACATTGCACCGCGCAAATTAAACGTTTGTTCAAAATGACGCCAACCACCTGCGACCAGTGACAATCCTATCATGCCATTAAGCATAATCATCAGTGTTGCGTAAACAGTATCACGCAGCATACTTGGATTTTTATCGCCCTCAAATATAACTACCAACATTAAACTAACCTCAATGATGGCGACAGATAACGTTAATAGCAATGTGCCAAATGGCTCGTCCAGCAGTTCTGCAAGTTGATCCGCATAATGGTTAACCGTAAATATGCAGCCTATCATTGCACAAAAAATTACGAGGGCAGCAGCGAACATCGGAACTAAACTCAAATTTACGGAAAGGATTAAATTTGAGCCATGCAAACCAAGCCAAATCCCCCAGCACAGCAGCACAAAAGCATTACGGGAAAAAATAGCGGGGAGTTTTCTTAAATAATTCACACAGTTCTCATTAATGGCCAGTTGTATTGCCTGATTAGACCGGCAATGATCTTACATACGATAGATTTACTCAACTGAAGAATTTGATCTGGCAAAATAACAATAATTTACTGAAATTCCTGGTTTCGAGTGTGGCATACTCTGACACAGTGTCTGCGATGCGGTTTATTTGTCAGTCACGACCTTAATCATCCGCCACTTCAACTTGACCTGAAAGCCGACGCCAGATGTGTGACCAGGCCATACCGACAGCCAGGATAGCGGCAATAATCACTAAGACCACGTAGCTAATCACCTCTTGGCCGGGCGCCAACCAACCCATATCGAAAATAAGCCAGGCGAGCGAACCAAAAAAGGCCAGGGCTAAAATAAGTCCCCGCAGACCTAGCGACTGAAGGGTCGCATTTAAAAAGAGGAACCAGCAAATCATCAATACCACACCGGCAAATACCAGCAAGGCTGTCACCTGAGGCAGGGTCTGCATCAGCCAGTGAATGAAAGACCAACCCGTAGGATTCCAGGTAACAAAGACCAGAATCAGGGCTGCCAGAAAGCGTATCAATATCCCAAACATTTTCTTAACCCAATTAGCGCGTCAACGCGCTTTGTAGCATACTCATGGTGTTAGATCCGCCCTGACTCTGAACGGACTGCAAAATAACAGGAATAAACTGGCTGATCATGCCTGAATTCAGGCCCAGACTTTTAAACGATCCCGTCAGCGAAGCCAGATTGCCCAGCGAACCACCGGAGCGGCCCAAGGCGTTTGAGGCCAATCCCATAAGGCCCGTCATTTTCGAAGTGGGAGCTGTCTGTGTCGGAGTCGCTGCCAGCAATTGATCCATTTCCGGCACGGCATTGCTGATCTTGGCAAAATCTGTCGAATTCATACTCTGCTTGGCTATGGAAAAAATGGAACCCGCCCCTCCTGCCGCCTGCTCGGGTGTAATGCCCAGTTGCTGAACCAGCGTATTCACCAGATCAGGCATCTGACCGGCCACAGGCGCTACGTTGACGACAGGATCAGCAATACGGGCCGTTCCGACCGCCGAACGTTGCTCAACCACTGTATCCGTCGGCGTTAATCCCATGTTATCGGCTTGGGATGCACTCATGGCCATCTCGGGGATCGCCGCAATGGCCATAATGGCCGCCATAGTTGCAAATACTTTCATAGATAGAGTTCCTTTATAGTGTTTTTAGAAAAGCTGATAAAATCGGGTAAGCCAAAACAGATTAGCACGGATAACCAATGCTGCTAAACAGATACGGCACCAAGTGGACATTTATCATGACTACTTAAGCTCTCTCCGCCAGCGTTATACCAGAAATAAATGGCTTAAAAACATTAATACCACGTTGTTATGAACCTGTTGTGAACCATTAAAGATTCGTCATTTTTAATACAGGACAGGGATCTGAAAAGAGTGAATATTTTAGAGTGTTGACCGAGGTAATATTAATAAATAATTAGTTTCAGTTGAATACATCCAGGCTGTATATTAGGTGCTAATTTAATACAAACAGAGCCGCAACGACAGAATACGCCGAGTATAAGAGACAATTCGTAGCTTAATTAACGTGGCAATAAAATCAGACTTAAAACCGAGGATATTCGATGAATAAAATCTCTACAAAAGTGGATTCCAACAATAAAGAGCCACGTAACAATGAGAAGAAAATAGAGGCCAATCAGCCCTCTAAAGGCGATGTGATGTTTAATGGTATCGTTACCGGTGTCGGAACAACCATAGCCGCCTCAACTATTATACAAACCGGTAAAGGAGTTATGGCGACTTTGTCAAAACATCCCCTGGTCATGTTGGGTTTGGGTATAACAGCAGGTTATTTGACGCATAAATACCGAAAAGAAATTATTTCGATCACCGGCAAAACCGCCGAACAAAGCAAAGATTTTATATTGCGGCAAAAAGAAGCGTTTAAAGACCTGCTTGCAGAAGACGAGGCCAATCCTGAAGATGATGATGTTTTAAAATAAATCCTGTAGCGAGTTATTTTTCCAACTTAACCATTCGATTTTCAATCAATTTTATTCAGAGCAACGTTGCTTTTATTTTCAGCAATACTGATAACAATTTCGGTATAAGCGTGTTTGATTAATGCCTCCCCGTAACGTCGCTCCAACCGGCGCACCGTAAAATGGGCTTTAGCCATTTTCTGGTAATGATTAATAAACAATAAATTAACCGATGCACCGCCTATCAAACCAATTGCAGGTATGGCCTGCACAACCAGTTTTTGTGAAACCGGCAGACTAAAACGGGTAGATACCGCGCTGAGTAACTTAACCAACGCCGGCGCACCTTCTTGTGAGAGACCAAGCGCGGCAACGTGATTGGCGGTATCGTTTAACGCCTTGGTTAAAAAAGAACGCATGGCATAATAACCGGTGTCTGCAGATTCCGCTCCTGAACCGCCGCCACTTAAAGCAAATACGCTAAGACAGGCCATTCTGGTATCCAGTTCGTCAAGGTCCTCACCTTGGCTACGCGCTATGTCAGCAATCGAACGCATCATAATGGTTGCCGATATCGGCAACTCGATTGCCAGGGCAGCAATGCCAAATGAACCGCCCAAAGCACCACTAAGGCCGGCAAGCACCTGATGGGTTTTATTCGCAGGCTCACCGGGCATTGCTCTCAGCGAAAATAAGGCGCTGTCCAAGGCTTTTTTTAAGGCCATTTTGGTAATGCCGGCAACAATGTCCGCCCAAGGTCCGGGTAATGCCGTCATCGCCTTTTCAACAGGCAACCCCACTAACTGGCTCATCCGCGTAGCCAGGCTCATTGTTTCCAGATTTTCTGCCGCATCTACCAGTGCAACAAAATCAACTTGTCGCATTAATCTTTTACCTGTCCTGAATATTTTTTATCATCCCTGAATAGTAATCAACCATTTGTCCAAGAAACAAAATAACCGCATCAATTTCATTTTTAATGTCGAAAATGAAATTATGTTGCTGGAAACTGTCGGCAACATAAAATGACATGCCCATGTAAATGGTATTACAGCCCATTATAATCATAATAAAGGCGGCAGATTTCAACATCAAACCTCTAAAATGGGCGCTCATTTTTCCAAACGCCATGCTGACAAACAGCATGGTAGGCAGTGTACCGGCTCCAAAAGTCAGCATTAACAAGCCGCCTTCCATGATGGTAGTGGCTGAGGTTGCTTTAACCGCCATGGCAAAAGTTAATGGACACGGCATTAAACCATTTAATAAACCGGCAATGGTCGCTCCCACTAACGGCCCTTTGGTTCTTGACTGTGCATAACCTTTGCGCAGCAAATTCATTGGCAGTAATCTGACCGAGCCCTGAAAAGGAATCCAACCTAAAATACCCAAAGCAAGAATAATCACCACAGTACCAATAAACATCTGCAAAATGCTTTGCACTTTACCAAACACACCGCTGGAAACCAGAACGAAGCCAAGTGCAGCGGCCGCAAATCCAACCATGGTGTAAACAAATATTCTGGCAATTTGATAAACAAAATACGGCAAATAACTTTTTGAAGGCCCGGTGTTCATAAAGTAGCCTGACACCAGAGCACCGCACATGCCCAAGCAATGCCCGCTCCCCAACACACCCGCCATAAAGGCCAGGCCGTAATCAAAGCCACCGGCAACAGCAACCACATGCTGCATACCCATATCCATTGTTGAATGATCCATTTTTAATCCTGCTTTTTACTTAATCGTAATGAATTAACAATAACCGATACCGAACTTAAAGCCATTGCGGCAGACGCTATCATTGGATTAAGTTTACCCATAGCAGCAACCGGTATCGCGATAACGTTATAACCAAAAGCCCAGAACAGGTTTTGCTTAATAATCTTAATGGTATCGGTGCTTAACTGAATAGCATCGGTCACTTTGGTAATGTCTCCATGCACCAGCGTCATATCTGCCGACTCAATGGCAACATCGGTCCCCGTACCGATGGCAAAACCGACATTAGCCGCCGCCAATGCGGGCGCATCATTAATACCGTCACCAATCATGCCGACTTTTTTGCCTTCCTTTTGAAACTGATGAATGATGGCCAATTTTTGTTCCGGAGTCGCATTGGCAATAACCGTTTCAATACCAACAATAGCAGCAATATAATGTGCTGTTTTTTCAGTATCACCGGTTACCATCAGCGTCTGTATACCCAGTTTTTTCAGATGTTGAATGGCCTGTATTGCCTGCGGCCTGGGCTTGTCGGCAATACCAAACACAGCGGCGGCCTTGCCGTTGATTGCCATCAATACCGGTGTTTTTCCCTGTCCTGAAAAATCATTGGCGGCTGACAACAAACCATCCACATCAATGTCATTCTCCAACAACCAGACTTTATTACCCAACAACAGCTTTTTACCATCTATTTCCGCTTCAATTCCCCGCCCGGTTTCACTGTAAAAATGCGTACATTCCTGCTGCTCAATCGACTGTTCTTTAGCATAAGCCACTATCGCCTTGCCCAAAAAATGTTCTGAATTATTTTCTGCAGAAGCCGCCAAGCGGATTAGTTTTTCTTCGCTAAGCCGGGACAATTTAAATAAATCAGTCACCTTGGGCTTGCCTTCCGTAATCGTTCCGGTTTTATCAAAAACGACGACATCAAGCTTTGCTGCTGTTTCCAGACTTTCGCCATTACGGATATAAATACCTACGCTTGCAGCTTGACCTGCCCCCACCATAATCGCCGCAGGCGTTGCCAAGCCAAGCGCACAAGGACAGGCTATCAATAATACCGTGATGGCATTACCAAAGGCAAAACCAAATGGCGCACCTACCAATAACCAACCAACCAGGGTTAAACCTGACAACACCATTACAGCAGGTACAAATACGGCAGAAATTTTATCCACCTGTTTTTGAATCGGTAACTTGGTTGCTTGAGCCTGCTCAACCATGTGCACTATTCCCGCCAGTACGGTATCCATACCCACTGCTGTAACGCGAATACGCAGCGCCCCACTACCGTTAATACAACCACCAATCACCTGATGACCGATGTCTTTAACGACCGGCAAACTTTCTCCCGTTACCATGGCTTCATCGACCGTCGATACACCCTGAATAACGACACCATCCGTAGGAATTTTTTCGCCGGGACGAACCAGTAACACATCACCAATAACACAATCATCAACGGCAATAACCATTTCTTGCCCGTCACGAATGAGCGTTGCTGTTTGCGGTTGTAAATCAACCAGCTTACGTATTGCTTCACCCGCCTTGCCTTTGGCACGCTCCTCTAAAAAGCGCCCCAGCAAGACAAACGTGATAATGGCTGCTGCAGCTTCAAAGTAGATATAGCCGCTACGTCTGAATAAGGCCGGTAAACTATAGCCATAAGCCGAACCCACCCCCAGTACAATTAAGGTATCCATATTGGCTGTGCGCTGTTTTGCCAAGCGCCAGGCTTTTGCGAAAAAGGTTCCGCCCGACCAAAAAACCACAGGCGTTGTCAGCACAAACTGCAACCAGTGTAACCAGCGCGCTGTCGGCATACTCATGCCAACCACGACTACCGGTAAACTCAACAGTCCAGACCAGATAAAACGGCGTTTGGCCATAACAATCCGCTGCTGTTCCTTTTCAATCAGTTTTTTGCGTTGGGATAAGGTATCCATCGCATAGGTTTTATAACCCAGGGTCGCTACTTTGGCGCTGACATCATCCTTGGTTAACTGTCCATAAACTGTCAGCGTTGAAGTGCCAAAATTAACACTGGCTCGCTTGATTCGCGAATCACGCGTTAACACCATTTCGATTAGTAAGGCACAGGAAGCACAGGTCATCCCTTCAATGGCAAGATCAACTTCCTGTATCGGCCCATCAAAGACCGATTTTCTCTGACGGTGCTGATCAGCCTTTTTTCTGGTCATATTACCCAGTACGGCATCCAGTAAAACAAGTAAATTCTTTTTTGGCAAACTGGCCGAATCAAACTCGATAACAACAGAACCCAAAGCACAAACCGAGCGAATTTTTTTTATTTCAGGCCGTTTTTTTAAAAGAATTTCAAAAATATAACTACGTTCCTGATCATTCTTCAAGACCGGTGATAGTATTCTGATACGTCTGTTTAATTGATGAACCAGTTGGAAATTTTTTGGACTAGCAGTTTGTATATCCATAGAAAGAATTTTAGGAAATATGCCGGGGAAAGTAACGAATGAAAATATTCATGAGCTTATTAACAACACAAATTTAATCCTGCAAGGCAAAAAACCTGATTTTTAGCCAGTTTGCCTTGCACTTTTATGTCTACTTTTGCTTACGTGAACGAACCAGCAGAAAGAATAGATAAAATAGGGCCATCCATTCATAACGGTACTTGAGGGGCTTTAAAAGCCAATTTTGAGTAATATCGTTCCAATGCAGTTTTATAAGGAAAAGCACCAGAATGTCGTTCAAAAAAGAAATAACGGCTTTTTCCGGATCTTGCATGAAAGCATTCGGTTTTTTCATACCCAACCGGGTAATCACTTTGGCTGCCTGAACCGTCTCTTTTGCAGCGCCAAATTTTTCTTTGGCCCAACGTGTCACTTTAAAATTATTTATTTTGGCTTTGGCTTTTTCTTTCCAACGGGCCGATGTTGAAACCGGTTTTGGTTTTAAGGCACCCTTTGTTTCCAGATCAGCCAGTAAGTCAAACAACTGCCTGGCCAGCGTTTTAAAATCACAAACAGTTTCATTAAAACGAATCGATAATTTTTGCTGGCCGCGATAAAGATTAACGCGGTACACACCGTCTATTTCAGAAATACCATCCGTTACCGCTTTAGCAACATCATCATTACAAATCCGGGCGGGTATTTCAAAGCGTACATGCCCATCCAGGTTATAACGCAGCACAAATTCTTTTTGGATAGACATAATTAAATAAGCCCCTGAAAAAACAAAACGGGTGCCCTGTCTTTATGGAGACAAGGCACCCGTTAATGAAGTTACTCATGCTATAGCAAATGAGCCAACTTTAGGTGATATCCAGAAATTAATATATCCAAGTGGCGAAGGCTTTTTTGTTTATTTACAACGACTGCAAGGATGCAGGGCAACGCAGTAAATGACTTAAAAAACCGGCAAGCCTGGTATATTATTTGCAGCAAATCACTTTAATAAAGAGTCTACTGATTATTCTTTGCTTTCAGCGACAATATCTTCAAGATTTTCTTTTTGTTGTAAGACAAAATCTTTACCGGCATCTACCGCTCGGGTAGTACTGGAAACGATTTCTTTTCTGTATTTATAGACCAGATAACCGGCGACTAAACCTAAGCCAAAAACCAGAACCGGATGTTTAGCAACATTACCCATTAGCCTACTCCCCGTATGCACTGTAGATGAAACAATTGACCCTTTAACAACCTCTTTAGCAACAGAACTGGCTGCTTTAACGTGCGCGTGCTTCATATTGCATTTTTCCTTAATAATTTTAACGCTGACGAATGATTAATCTTGATCGGATTCAGGCAGAAGCTGATCTTCATTTAACAATTGATAAATACCTTTACACCCTTCGCAACAAAACGCTTTATCGCCTTCTTTGGTTTTTAATGTAAAGCCGGATATTTCGACGGGCAATCCGCAAAGATCACACTCTTTTTTAGTATCAGTCATTATAATCAACTATTATATTTGGGCTGATTGTTATATTAGCAAAGTATGCAGTTTATCACAATAGTCAGCAGTTTATCTTTAACGACTTATTGATTATTACATAAGCCTTGCCGGGGGAAAATCAGTTTTATGAAAGCTGTTGAAACAAAGCTTTATTGGCGGTAAACACTTACCATATTATAAGATTGGGTAACTCTGGGGTTTACAATAATACTTAAGCACTCACTATCCCGACTTTTCTGGTCAAGTGAGAATTTACTTACAAAGTATAGACTATAAAAATTAAGTCGTTAAACCATCCCGGATTAAATCAAACAACTCACCAGTGGATTAACATCGAATTAATCTCACTCAAGTTCATGGCTTAACGTTTTAATTCCCGATTACTATTTTGACTCACTGTAGTCATCAGCATAACCAGGAGGCATTTTATTATGCAACTTTAGAATCATCAGTCGCACAACTGACGGCTTTACTTGAGGCTTTCATCAAGGCAATTCTTAAAGCCCCTGTCAAACTAGCGCCCAAGCCCAGCCTAACCGCGAGGGCCGGCACTAAAATCATGGATGCAACAACTAAACCGGTTCCTAATAACAAAGCGCCATTATTGGTTTTTTTTACGGTTGTCTGTGCTAATTGCTGATTCATTTTTCACCTCTGCCATACAATTAAGTAACAAAATATACAAAAGTAAAAGCATGATTGATGCCAAAATATTAACCACTTGATTTTACTGGTTTTTAATTAAAAGCCAATGAAATTTTTTTATTAAACTGTGTCATATAACACAGTTTAATAAAAAAACAGGTCATATAACTTATATTTTAAAAAATATCCCGCACCCTCTGCTTATTTGACTCATAAAAATAACTAATGGGTATAATCTATCCCTTGTTCAGTCATTAATCGTCTTAATATGCACAACCGACCACTTAATCTGCCATTACCGGCTTTATATAATCCCTAAATCCGACAAAGCCCGGATATTTATCAGCAATAAATAAAATTTTAATGACTCTCTCATCCAATTTAGGTTACTTACCTATAGCCACTGATCAACAATGCGAACAAAAGGCCAGGCAACTTAACAGCCAATGCCACTGTATGTCGCTTAATCGGGAAGTAATACGTACGGAATTATCACAGCATCAGGACGATAATAACCTGTACCAAATGATCATTGAAGATCGCCCTAACCTCTTCGCTGAATCTGCCGTATTTGTTACCGATACCTGCCTAAAAAAACAACAGGAAATTATTGTTGCGGTAGAAAGCGTTATCGCTTTGCCGGCTTATCAGCAACGAGTCCTTGCTTACGCACCTGATGCGGCCAAATTTATTCCCAAAGCGCACAGTGTATTTTTTGGTTATGACTTCCATCTAAGCCCCAAAGGGCCGCAATTGATTGAAATTAATACCAATGCTGGCGGCGCTTTGCTCAATGCTATTGTCGCGCGTACCCAAAAAGTCTGTTGTGATCTGGCCGGTGACCAATTACCACCGCCAATAACAAAGGCATTGATCATCACTGATCCAGAACAAGCATTTATTGAAATGTTTCTTGACGAGTGGCAAGCCGAACGAGGCCAACTACCGTTACGTTCAATCGCTATAGTCGATGAAAATCCACAAAGCCAATATATGCTGCCGGAGTTTATTTTATTCAAAAAACTGTTTGAACAGCATAATTTCATTGCTGTTATCTGCGACCCTTCTGAACTTGTTTATCACGACCAGGCACTTTGGCACGGCAATCAACGTATCGACCTTGTCTACAATCGATTGACAGATTTTGGCCTGGAAGCGCCCGCGCATAAGTCTTTACTTGAAGCCTACCTGACAGAAGCGGTGGTGATAACCCCAACGCCAAGAGCCCATGCGCTTTATGCCAACAAAAGAAATCTGGTCATTCTCACAGACGAAGCCGCATTGATAGATATCGGTGTTGACGCAAAAACCAGAAACATACTGCTTAAGGGCATCGCCCATACAACGCCTGTCAATCCTGATGATGCCGATAATTTATGGGCTGATCGCAAGCAGCTGTTTTTTAAACCCGCCAAAGGTTACGGCAGCAAAGCCGCCTACCGTGGCGATAAACTGACCAAGCGGGTATTTGGTGAAATTTTGCAAGGTGACTATGTTGCACAGACGCTGGTGCAACCCAGCGAGCGACAATTGGAAATAGAAAATAAAATCGTCGATTTCAAACTTGATCTACGCCATTACGTTTATAAAGGTCAAACACAATTGGTAAGCGCCCGCTTATATCAGGGACAAACCACCAATTTTCGTACGCCCGGCGGTGGCTTTGCCCAAGTTTTAGTGGTTCCCTGCCAGAATAAGGAAACAGACAGTTAATTCAAGCCGTTCAGTTTCATCCAGTGAATACGTTCGTTTATTTTTCCATTTTGGAAATATTATTGTTTACAGGTAATTTTTTAAATGTTATAAATTAAAAAACGCCCATAATAGCCACTAATACTCATAGTAGCCGTTAACCATCAGCAACACTTTTTAAAGGCGAACCCAATATGACCAGTTCTGATAGTCAATTAGTCACAGGCCCTGATTTACTGGTGTCATGTCATTTACTCACTTGTTGATCCACTGAGTCAATTGACCCTCAATAGCCATTATGATATCTCACGCGCTGACTATTATAATAAACGAAATGGATAAGCATTTTGCCGATACTTATTTACTCGGCGACCCTACAAAAGTAGAGTTGGGTAATCTTGCCGAAGGTTTTACTGCCAATGGCGATTCCAGAGAAAAGCTTGTCTTGTCCATGGTCAATATCAGGGAAGAAAAAACGCTAAAAAATGTTCCTAATTACCTGCGTAATAATATTACGCACAGTATCATTTATGAAAACCCTCCGGTTTTTCTTAACTTTCAGATTTTAATTACCGCAACTCACAGTAATTACACCAATGCACTACTGGTACTATCAAGAGCTATTCGTTTTTTTCAATTTAAAAACGTCTTTACTCAGGATAATGTTGATTCACTCTCTATCAGCAAACATAGACCCGACAATCCACTTGATCAATTGGACGCTTTTAAACTCATCTTTGATTTATATTCTCCAACGATGGAAGAAGTGAACCACTTATGGGGTACGTTAGGGGGAAAGCAATATCCCTTTGTTTTGTATATGCTACGAATGTTGGATCTTAAATTCAATGCCATACAAAATGAAAGCAGCGGTATTACTGATATTGTCAGGGACATTTATCACAAAAAACCGCTAGTCGGCTAGGATACTGTCCTGATTAGCCAGGAACATCGGATATAACTGACAACATGCAAGATTTAATGTGTTGATAAAAACACGGCTCTTTTTAACTATACCGCATTAACACTACAAACTCAGAAAGTTAATAAAAAACGAGCACTGCGCCTTAAATAGAGCTCAATCGGCTTTGATTAACCCATTTTAGAAATGCCGACACTAATGACAAACTCTCGGAAGGTTGGGTAAAAGCGGATAAAAACGGTACAAAAAGCTCCCGCCTTGTTTCGGAAACTTTTGTATAACATCATCACTGTCAAAATACTAAATGGTGAATAACATGGCAACAGCTTATAAAACCCCCGGAGTCTACATTGAGGAAATCACCAAATTTCCTCCGTCAATAGCACCTGTAGAAACTGCGATACCTGCTTTTATAGGGTACACAGAAACAGCTGCTGAAGGTAAAACTGATTTAACCCTAAAACCAACCCGCATAACGTCCTTACTTGAATATGAAAATTTATTTGGTTTCTCAAATGCAGAAAGATTCAGGGTTGATGTCGATTTAAATACCAATACGGGTGCGTACCAGATCGATATTGAAGAAAAGCCATCGCCAGCTTTTATTCTTTATCATTCCATGCAAGCCTTTTATGCAAATGGAGGCGGAGCTTGTTACATCATTTCCGTTGGCTCATTTTCAGATGGTAAAGCTGACATCAACAGCATTTTAAAAGGCTTGTCTGCTGCCCGTATGGTCGATGAAGTCACCTTGCTGATCAGCCCTGAAGCCGTGCTTCTGAGTGATTCGCAATACGGACAGTGGGCTACCGGAGCCATCAAACAAAGCGCTGAATTACAGGATCGATTTACGGTATTGGATGTTTCTGATAAATATAAATCCAATGCCGACATTACCACTTTTTTCAGGAACGCTGTGCCATCGATCGTAGCGGAAGCCAAATATGGTGCTGCTTATTATCCTTTTGTAGAATCGGCATTTTCGTATCGATTGGTGGATAGCAATAGTACCAACATTAGTTTTGTCAGAGTTTATACCGAAAACGGAGTAAAACTGAATACAGCAACTGAAGCAACTGCAGCGCAAACCGCCTATAGCAGCCTGATTGCTGCGGAGGACGACAATAGCAGCAAATTGGCAGATTTTAGTAAAACCAACAAGATTAAATTGATCGCTGATCAGATAAAAGCCGTTACTGATAAACTAAAAGGTATTGTTACCGATGTCGATGCGATTAAAGAAGCAATATACCAAGCGGTTGGCAAAGAAAATGTTGATTCCTCTATTCAAAATGTCACGACAACAGCCACCGCATTAAATAAAGCGGTAGATGATTGGCTGAAAGCAAAAGTTACTGATTTGGCAACCGTTCAAACAGCTCTTGACGCTGCCCAGGCAGCCCTGGATACCGCTAAAACAGCAATGGCCGCAGCTTCTGATAAATTATTGGCTAAAGGTGATTTCTCGTTTACCCAGATGAGCAAAGTTAAAAATAAAAGCAACGCACTTTATAATTCAATACTGGATAAAACGCTTAATTCCGGTGTGATACTGCCCCCCAGTAGCTTTATTGCCGGCGTCTACGCAGCTATTGACGGCAGTCGCGGCGTTTGGAAAGCACCTGCCAATGTCAGTCTGGCAGCCGTTAAACAGCCCACTCTACAAATTTCCAGCCAATTCCAGGGTGATTTAAATGTCGATACCTTGGCAGGAAAATCCGTCAATGCCATTCGTCCTTTCATTGGTAAAGGCACTCTCGTCTGGGGTGCCAGAACTCTTGCCGGCAATGATAACGAATGGCGTTATGTCAGTGTACGGCGCTTTTTTAATTTTGTTGAAGAGTCTGTCAAAAAAGCGACCGAACAATTTGTATTTGAACCCAACGATGCCAATACCTGGGTGAGAGTACAAGCCATGATCGAAAACTTTCTCACGGTACTGTGGCGTCAAGGTGCTTTGCAAGGCGTTAAACCGGAACATGCCTTTTATGTCGCAGTAGGCTTGGGCAAGACTATGACTTCCCTGGATATTCTTGAAGGTCGCATGATTATTGAAATCGGCATGGCGGTTGTACGTCCCGCTGAATTTATCATTCTCAGGTTCTCGCACAAAATGGCTGAATCATAAAAGAAAATACGATAAGACTCTATCAATCACTCAATAAAAAGGATCATTATCATGGCACAAGAATATCCAATTCCCCGCTTTCATTTCCAGGTCGACTGGGGCGGCACAAAAATCAGCTTTACTGAAGTAACCGGTCTGGTGATGGAAAGAGAAAAAATCGAATACCGACATAGCGATAGTAAAGACTTTAATAAAATTGCCATGCCCGGCATGGCTAAAAACAGTAATATCACGTTAAAACGCGGTAAATTTGAAGGTGATTTTGACTACAACACCTGGCTGGAAGAAATTGCCAATGAACGGGTCAACGGCAGGCGAGACTTGACTATTCGACTACTCAACGAGAAACATGTACCGGTCGCGGCCTGGACCGCAACCCGATGTTTTCCGGTTAAGGTCACGGCTCCCGACCTTAAATCGGATGCCAACGAAATTGCCGTTGAAAGCATCGAGATTGCTCATGAAGGCTTGAAATTGATGAAAGTCTGAGAACGGATCAACTAATGATTGATTACTACCCACCGCTAGGTTTCTATTACAAGGTGGAATTTGGCATTAGTACGGACAAAAACGACGTGCGCTTTCAGTCTGTGTCAGGCCTGTCGGTTGAATACGATTACGAAAGTTTTAAGGAAGGCGGAGAAAACCGCTTCGAGCACAAGTTGCCGGTACGAACTAAATATGCCGACCTGGTATTAAAACGTGGCATGTTAACGGACTCGAAAGTACTGAACTGGTTTCTTGATGCCTTCCGTGACCGTAAATTTGAACCGGCAGATGTGAACGTGATTTTGATGAATGAAAAAAGCGAGCCGTTACGAACCTGGAAAATAGCACACGCCATACCTAAAAAATGGTTGGTCAGTGATTTGAATGCCAATGAAAGTGCTGTGGTCATCGAAACGCTGGAACTAACCTATCGCTATTTTACGGTTCAGTAGTCGATGCTCTTGAGTCCTTTTTAACAAGCTTTTAAATAATCAATGCCTATCGAGATAAAAGAATTACATGTTCACGTATCGGTTAATACCTCACCAAGTGGACAGCAGGCGGGCGGACAACAAGTTCTTGCTGGCGAAAGCGATGGTAATGACGATAAAGAAGCCGTCATAGCCGAGTGCGTCGAAAAAGTATTGCAAATATTACAAAATAAAAAGGAGCGATGATGGCCGGTAAACTGGAAAAAATGCTTATCCTGGCTTACGAGACTTCCGTTGCCGCTGAGGATGGCGGTCAGTCAGATGCCAAAGACAAGTTTGAGGCGCTCATCAATCCTGAAACCTATACACTCGATTACAAAGTTAAAACGGCCAATGAACAGGGTCAAGGTACCAGCAGCAAACAGTTAAAATTTGAATACGCCATGCCGGAAGAACTTAGCTTTGAGTTTTTGTTTGATAACACCGGCATTATCGATGGCAAACCCAAAAAAGAGGGTATTTTTGATGATGTAAACCACTTTCGGCAGATGTTGATTGGTTATCAGGGATCGTCACATGAACCTTATCATCTTAAATTGGTATGGGGAAATCTCATATTCAAAGGCAGGGCTATCGAACTGGGGATCACTTATAAATTATTCGATCCTAACGGACAGCCAATACGTGCGATAGCCAAAGTCAAATTTAAAGGCAGTATCGAAGAAAAAAAACGTATCGCCAAAGAGGATAAAACATCACCCGACCTGACCCATTTACGAACAGTAAAATCGGGCGATACTTTACCGTTAATGTGTTACCGGATTTACGGAGATCCCAAATATTATTTGCAAGTAGCTGCAGTCAATAGCTTGGGTAATTTCCGATTGCTGACGCCAGGAACAAAACTTGTTTTTCCACCGCTGGCAAAAACACCCTGATAATTATGAGCAACGAATCCACTATTCCAACCCCGGCAACACCAGATGTTTGTACGGTGGCTATTCTGATAGAAGGAACAGAAATCTCCGGTGAATTTCAGGTGCAAGCCATTTGTGTTACCCGCGAATTAAACAGGATTCCAACCGCAATAATTGAATTACAGGATGGAGAAGCTGCCAAGGCAACTTTTGCTGCGAGCAATACGGCTCATTTTATCCCGGGTAAAAAAATTGAAATTCAACTCGGTTATCGCTCAAAAAATGATGCTGTTTTTAAAGGCATCATCATTAAACACAGCATAAAAATACGCAAAAACGGCAGTCAGCTCATTATAGAATGTCGCGATGAGGCGGTAAAAATGACCAGCGGTGCAAACAATCGCTACTATACGGACAAGAAGGACAGCGACATTATGGAAGAAATTATCGACTTGTACGGATTGAAAAAAGAGATAACCGCTACAACGCCTAATCTCAAAGAGGTTGTGCAATACGATGCCAGTGATTGGGATTTTCTGTTATGCCGTGCCGAAGCCAACGGATTTGTGGTGATGGTTGAAGACGGAAAAATTGCAGCAGCCCCACCCGCTACAGCAGAAAAACCGGTAGTTAGCGTTCGTTACGGCGCGACCTTACTCGAACTGGATGCGGATTGTGATGCGCGCTGGCAAAGCAAAGGCATCCAAGCCAGCAGTTGGAACGCCACAGATCAGGACTTGGTAACAGTAGATGCCAAAGAACCAGCAACAACCGGCAACGGTAACCTTTCAGCCGATAGTCTTGCCGACGTTATTGGTGGCGACCCCCATGTTATCAGACATGGCGGAAAATTGAGCCAACCTGAATTACAGGCTTGGGCTGACGGTCTCTTGCTGAAAGAGCGACTGGCGAAAGTGCGCGGCCGGGTTAAATTTCAGGGTTTTGCGGGTGTATTACCCGGCAACATTATTGAAGTAACCGGTATTGGCGAACGCTTTGAAGGCAAGCTGTATGTTTCCGGATTACGCCATAGCTTCGCCAACGGCAACTGGGAAACCGATATCCAGTTTGGTTTAAGCACCGAATTATTTGCTGAAACCTTTAATCTACGGCCTTTGCCAGCCGCAGGACTGATTCCGGCAATCAGCGGTTTGCAAATGGGTATTGTGACTGTTCTGGAAAATGACCCCGACGGCGAAGACCGTATTAAAGTGAAATTGCCGTTGATAAGTACTGAGGATGAAGGTATCTGGGCGCGTCTTGCCACATTGGATGCCGGCAAAGAACGCGGTACTTTTTTTCGCCCCGAAATTGATGATGAAGTCGTCGTCGGATTTCTTAACGATGATCCCCGCTACCCCGTAGTTTTGGGAATGTGTCATAGCAGTGCCAAACCCGCGCCCGAACCTGCCAAAGACGACAATCACCGAAAAGGCTATGTCAGCCGCGAAAAAATCAAATTAACTTTCGATGACGAAAAAAAAATCATCGCATTGGAAACACCGGGTGGTAACAAAATAACAATTTCAGACGAAGACAAAGGCATTGTACTTGAAGACCAGAACGGCAACAAAATCACCCTTGATGACAGTGGCATCAAGATCGAAAGCAGTAAAGACCTGATCCTGAAAGCTGCTAAAGATATTAAAATTGAAGGCAAGAATACGGATATAAAAGCCCAAACCGCCTTCAAGGCTGAAGGAACTTCCAGTGCCGAAATTTCCGGTGCCAACACAACGATAAAAGGTAG
The DNA here is from genome assembly GCF_025583945.1 of Methylobacter psychrophilus. Classification (GTDB taxonomy): domain Bacteria; phylum Pseudomonadota; class Gammaproteobacteria; order Methylococcales; family Methylomonadaceae; genus Methylobacter_C; species Methylobacter_C psychrophilus. Next base: position 63,993 of record NZ_JAOEGU010000011.1, on the reverse strand, counting down.
TGCCACCACCGTGATTAAAGGTGGCATGGTGCAAATTAACTAATATAAATTAATACCTTATAACATGCCTCCAGCAGCACGCGTAACCGATATGATTGTTAGCACGGCAACACAAGGCGTTCCAACACCCATTATTCCGCCTGGTGCCCCGACGGTATTAATAGCTGGACTCCCGGCAGCGCGTTTGGGCGACAGTTGTGGCGTTGATGCCATTGTAAAAGGTTCAGCAACGGTAATTATAGGTGGAATGCCTGCTGCCAGAATTGCTGACCCAACTGCGGGTGGTGGAGCAATATTACCGCCCGGAGCACCAACGGTGCTGATTGGTGGCTAAATTAATTGACTAAAGGGATATAACCTTATGAACCTTACCTTTCTTGGTCGCGGCTGGTCTTTTCCGCCAACATTTAATCAAAGCAGCGCCGGTGTAGATATGCTGGAAGAAGAAGCCGATATTGCCTCCAGTCTTGAAGTGTTGCTCACTACGGCGCGTGGCGAAAGAGTGATGTTGCCGCAATACGGTTGCAATCTGGATGAATTGGTTTTCGAAAACCTGGATACGCGCATGAAAACGCTAATGGCCGATAAAGTGGAATCCGCCATTCTGTATCACGAACCACGTATCAAATTGGAAAATGTGCATTTGGACGATAGCAGTGAACTGGATGGCGTGGTGCTGATAAAGATTATTTACCGGGTAAAAACCACTAACTCACGGTTCAACTTTGTCTTTCCCTTCTATAAATCAGAGGGCACGGATATCAACCTCATGACAACTGTTAATCTTTTACCTGATAACGTGTGAACTATGACGTCACCAACTGATTGCACACAAATAATCGATACCCGCCAACTTATCCGTGAAGGTACGAGTCAGGAGCAGCGGCAACTTGATGCTCTTAAACCAGGCTATGCGCAAGTGGACGAACATCAACCTGCAGACTGGATGGTATTTGCCCAACGTTATGCGAAGTATGTTCGGTTTTTTGACATAAAGAATACGGTGTCAGGTGATTGGCGATCATTTTTTGCGCAAGACCCTTCCGCGATACTGGCAGTAGCAGCAGTCCAGAAAGTAGATGTTTTAAAAACCAATATTTCCGGGTATTTCAAAGGTTTGCTCAGCCAAAATGTCGACAATGCGGATTTAAAGAAAAATTTGGGGCACGCATTCAATGTGCTGGGAACTTTGGCCTGGCAACTGGAATTGTTGAAAGAAGCATTGCCTAAAGATATTGCCTTGAAGAGCATTCTGCAAAATATCATCCAATTGGAACTTGCGCAGGCATTCGAACGGCTGATTGCTTACTTCAAAGCGGCGAATAAGGTAATTGACGTAAACAGCAATGACTATGATTGGGACATTCTCGGCGACAAGATTGGACAATTCCCGGAGCTTTACAAGAATGCCTTCTCCAGTGATTGGTACCAACATTCCGAATTTACCAACTGGGAAAACTTTCACCAGAATATTAAAGAAAATAACTCAATTTTTGGCGGCGACCTGTTAACGGATACCTCAGAAATACTTAACTATGCGGCAGGTCACAACCTGTTTACCGGCATCTTTGATTTGTTTATAAAAGCCTATTCCCGTGTAGTTACCGAAGCCAATAAAAGTCTGGAAAAAACCTTCACCGGCAAAAACGACCACGAGCCTCACTACGCCCTTTTTCTTGCCTTTTTACGGTTGTTCGAATTCGTCCGTGACCACGCAAACACGTTGACGTCCAAGCATTTAGAGTTTTACTACAAAGAAGTTTTACGGTTAAAAGAAAAGTCTGCGGAACCGAATCATGCCCATCTTATTCTGCAATTAGCAAAACACCAGCAAAGCCATCTACTCAAAGCAGGTACCGAATTCAATGCCGGCAAAGACAGTAAAGGCAATGCAGTAGTTTATCAATTGAACGAGGATTTCGCAGCCAACAACGCCAAGGTGGTGGCGCTAAAATCAGTTAATCACACACCTGACAAACTGTATGCCTTCCCTGTTACCAATTCCGATGACGGACGGGGTACGGAACTGACCTCCCCCATTAAACAATGGCATCCGTTTACCGGAAAAATTGAATCTGAAAATCTGGCTCAGGTAGGATTTTCTATTGCATCGCACTACCTGCTTTTGAGTGAGGGACAGCGAAAAATCATGCTGAATTTAAGTTTTGATACCAATTCTGGAAGCGAAAAAATCTCACAACAAGAGCTCTGTCAGGCTTTTGATTTTTTCCTTACCGGCAAAAAGGGTTGGGTAAAGGCAAATATTGACATAAACCTGAACTTGACTCCTTCCTTTACTGTGAAAGTCCCGCTACTGTTTGATGGCAGTCAACCAGCAATAGTACCTTTAAAATCGGATATCCATGGTGACGACCTGCCGGAAGGATTACCAACTTTAAAGGCTGTGCTAAAGCAAGATAATACAGGGCAGATAAACTTACACCGACTGCAAAAAATGATGTTGGATACAGCACAATGTTTGGTCGAGGTATCTGTTGGATACGAGAATTTTAGTACCAACAAACCTGAGGAGACAGGTACCGGCCTGAAAAACCTGAGCATCACCAATCAATTTGGTGAAGTAAAACCCGACAAACCGTTCCAGCCTTTTGGCCCGATGCCGGAAAAAGGTGATTATTTAATCGTCGGCTCTGACGAACTTTTTCAAAAGAAAAATGCCAAGTTTCAGTTCAGAGTAGTCTGGAAAGGGCTACCGAATTGGCGCGGAGACATTGATCTGGATTGGGTTAACGAATTTGCGCCCAATATTAGCCTTTCACTGCTTAAAAACGGCATTTGGAATATCCTAAACGCTAATGTGCAAGTTTTTTACGGTGCCCGTCCGGACATTTATTTTCCATCGAATAAAATGTTGTTATCTGCCGAATACGCTGCCGAAATTCATTTTGACCAACAGCCTTATACCCTGGAGCATCGCAGCGGCTTTGTAAAAATGACACTATCAGATGACTTTGGCCACAAGCTTTACCTGCCAACGCTCAGCCGATATTTAATACGCGTTGCACAGAATCCTGCTTTTGTGCCCTCTGACAAAGACGATCTTCGGAATTTGGTTTATAAAAAAGACGATAGTGGTAAATATGTTCCTATAAATCCGTATACCTTCAAAGAAGACTTCGTCGAACATTTCTCCAAGGCTCCGCCAATTGAACCTTACACGCCGGTCATTGAGTCGCTTACTTTAAGTTATACCGCTAGCGTCAAGCTAACGGAAGAAAACACCCGATTGTTTTGGCTTACGCCATTCGGCTACAAGCCCGCCGATTTAACTAAATCGTCGCTTGAGCTGATGCCTGTATTGAATGCCGAGGGAGAATTTTACATCGGTATCAAAGATCTCAATCCGCCGCAAAACTTGTCGCTACTATTCCAGTTGGCCGAAGGAAGCGCTAATCCAACCGTGACAAAACCTGAAAATCATGTGCAGTGGAGCTACCTAAAAAACAACGAATGGGTGGATTTTAAAAAAACAGAACTCAGTGATGCCACCGGGCAACTTACCCGTAGCGGCATCATTCGCTACGCCATACCCAAAGAATCCAGCAAAAATGACACCCTGTTTTTATCTGCCGATACCTACTGGTTGAGAGCGGTAGTGGTAAAGTTGCCCGACGCCGTTTGCAAAATTATCACCGTCACCGCGCAAGCTGCTCTGGTGACCTTCAAAAATCAAGACAATGCCACCGATTTTCTGAGTGTGCAATTAGCTAAAGGTAGTATTTCCAAGCTGGTAATTCCTGAGGCTGCCATAAAAGGAACCGAGCAACCCTACCCGGCTTTTGGTGGCCGCCCAAAAGAAGCCAGTGAAAAATTTTACACTCGGGTCAGCGAACGCTTACGTCACAAAAACCGGGCAATTTCTACTTGGGATTACGAACACCTTATTCTTGAAGCATTCCCACATATTTACAAAGTCAAATGCCTGAACCACATGCATCTGAAACCTGGAGACAACGGCGGTTGCAGTGTTCATAACGAACTGGCCCCAGGCCATGTAACCATCGTCACTATTCCCAACCTCAGCAACCATAACACTATTGATCCCCTAAAACCAAACACCAACCTTGGCGATTTGGATTTGATTAAAAAATTTATGGCGCGACAGGTTTCCTGTTTCGTGGAATTGCATGTACACAATCCGATTTTCGAAATAGTGCGGGTGGATTTTAAAATTAAATTATTACCCGGTAAGGATGCTGCATTGCATCGACAATTATTGCAACAGGAATTGGTACGCTTTCTTTCCCCTTGGGCATTTGCAGACGGGAAAGAGGTAACTTTCGGTGGCAAGATTTACAAATCGTCATTAATAGACTTTGTCGAAGAACAAGACTACGTAGACTATGTGACTGATTTTCAGCTATTCCACCCCACCGAAAACAGTAACGGTACTATCATTGACGGGCCTGACCTGGAAGAACTTAAGGCTTCGACAGCGATTTCAATTCTGGTTTCAGTAGCGGCCGATAAACATACTATTCAGATAATTCCTGAATCGGCAAGTGCCGATCAAGATCAGTTATGTCAATGCCAACCTATGAAATGTGAATAAAATGGCCACTAATCCCATTAACCTTGAAAAAAATTCCAAACTGGAGTCCAGTGAAGACTATCTCTTCCTGCGCCGCAAAGGAATTGAGTATATTGAGCAAATGGGCAGTAATTGGTGGACAGACTACAACAGCCATGACCCAGGCATTACCATTCTGGAAGCGCTCTGCTACGCCATCACTGAACTGGGCTTTCGTACCGGCTGGAATATCAAGGATATTCTCGCGGAACCGCCGGAAAGCAAGCACACACCAGAACGGCAGGCATTTTACACAGCCCGGAATATTCTAACGGTTAACCCCCTAACAATCAGTGACTTTCGACGGATACTCATTGACCTGGACAAAGTCGCCAATGCCTGGTTAATCTGCAACAAATGTCTGTGCGAGGTGCCACTTTATGCCGACTGCGAAAAAGACAAACTAACCTTTGAACATCCGGATACCCAGAATACAGAAATCAAAGTAACCGTTCAGGGAACTTACGACGTATTGCTGGAACTTGATCACGACCCTGTACTGGGTGATTTAAACGATCGAAAGATTCAGCACACATTTATCCTGAACATTCATGCCAAAAACTATGCAATAACCGCTGAATTTCGCTTTCCTGTTTGGGATTCAAGCGCGTGGGGCCTGGCATCCGGGTATGTCGATAAAGATGGCCTGTTATTACGAAAAATAAAAACTTTCAAACTCAAGGTGTTACTTAATAAAACGGGAGAAGGTACCCTTGCTCCGGATGTAGAAAGTCGCAGGTGGAAACAGTGGAACAGGGTATTTTTTGCCACCATAGAAATCCTGTTTGAAGATGCTACGGCAATTCTGTTGCAGGATGTACCTTTAAGGCTTTTTGGCGTTACCGACGTCAGTCAGACTTTCAAGGATACTTGGGATCTTACTGATATCACACATTTTGAAAATGAATTTATTATCGGCGTAGCGCAGCTATTTATAAAAAAAATGGCCACCGTTGAGCGTACATTGGAAGCCGTCAAAATACAAATCAATAACTACCGTAATCTATGTGAAGATTTTTACAACCTGTCTGTAGTCTGCATAGAAGATGTTGCAGTTTGTGCCGATATTGAAGTAGCGCCTGATACTGACATTGAGTGGGTATTGGCGAATGTACTTTTTGAAATAGAACATTATTTCAATCCCGATATCAAATTTTACACTTTGCAAGAACTAATGGATGAAGGCATGCAGGTTGATGAAGCCTTTGACGGTCCCAGACTTAATCACGGTTTCATTAAACAGGCCGATCTTGAAGCCTCGCAACTGAAGTCTCAACTACGTACTTCCGACATCATCAACCGACTGGTCGAAATTAAAGGCGTTTTAGCGGTAAAAAGCCTGCTACTCACCCGCTACGACCAAAATGGGCAGGCAGTTACCGGTGTGGCAGATATCAGTAATACCAAAGAAAAAACCAGTGCGGCCTGGACACTGGAAATTAGCGACCGCTGCCAACCCAGATTGTACGTAGATAATTCAAAGTTTATTTTTTACAAAAATGATCTTCCGTTTATTCCCAGACCCAGTGAAGTTCAGGATACCCTTAATCAATTACGCGGTCAGGATGAGCGACTGAAAATCAGGAATCTGACACCCGAAGAACTCGACCTCCCAGTGCCCGTCGGCAGTTATCGGTCGTTAACAGACTACTATCCGGTGCAGTATACGTTTCCCCTTAATTACGGCATCGGTTTCGAAGGACTGCGTGAACCTTCAAGCAAGAAACGACATGCGCAGGCAAAGCAATTAAAAGGTTACTTACTATTTTTTGAGCAATTGCTGATAAATACTCTGGCCCAAATCGCCAATGTAAAAAACCTGTTTTCTCTGGATGAAAGCCAGTTACATACTTATTTTTTTAGTACTCTTCGCGATGAAGCGCTCATCAAAGGCGTTACTGAACTATTAAGTTCCGAACTTAATACGGGCCGTTTACAACAACTTGTCGAATCGGAACCGGAACAGCTTGACCGGCGCAACCGTTTCCTTGATCACCTGATGGCCCGGTTTGCCGAAAGTTTCTCTGATTATGCCATGATGCTTTACTCCTCCAATATGGCGTTAAAGCCGGTAACGCAGGCGACATTGATTAAGCAAAAAATTGCCTTTATAAAAAACTACCCTGTCATTAGCAGGGATCGTAACAAAAGCTTTAACTATCTGGACATACTGCCAACTTCAGAAAACCAGCCTGTACTGCGTCAACGTATAGCCTTGCTGCTGGGACTGAAACCCGAGGTGGAAGACAGCATTATCATCGTTGAACACTTGCTGTTGCGACCAAAATTCCCCGGCGATGCGCTGATGGAAGTGTGCCTGAATAAAAACTGCACCAACTGTGACGAAAAAGCTGATCCATATTCGTTCCAATTGACCGTAATCATGCCCGGCTGGCAGGAACCGTTCAATAAAAACATTGAACTGCGACGATTTGCAGATCGCACCATCCAACTGGAAATACCAGCACATTTGTTAGGTAAAATTTGCTGGGTAAGCAACCTGAATTATGGTGAAGGCCGGGAAAACAATTTACTCATCCCCTTGAGCCAATTCCTTCGTAATAATGGCAAAAATGCCGGAAATTTTGCACCTTCCGAGCTCAGTGCACAACTGGGTGCCCAAAAATTTTTGGTCGCCGCGCAGCCCGTTTTCTTTGACTGGATAAAATCCGGAGCTAATAAAGGTCTCAGCGGAGCAGGCATAAAAACGGCGCTTAAAAACCAGCTTGAGGCAGGTTTGCCAGCACTCGTAGACATTTACAGCGGCGTTAAAAACTACGATCAAATCGGTAACACTGTCTTTGAAATGCTTACCGATCACTTTACCCGCATCACCGAGGCTAATCATTGGTTTCTTTACACCCGCTTTAAAACGGCATGGGCTGGCTGGCTGGAAGCCAATGCCAAATTCAGGTGGGATAACGAGCAAGTACTCAGAAAAATGGAACTGGCCTTATCAGTCTTGGGTATTTCGCGCAGCAATGTACTGACGAGAAAACGTCGTACCAGCCAATTGGCCGAACGGTTCGGAGCGATATTTTCAGAAGAAATGAGAACAAATGCCCTCGAAGACAAAATATTCAATACTCGAGAGGAACAGCAAAAAGAGGTATTGCGTATTTTCAACCTCGCCTTTACAGGAAATAAAATCAGGGATTTTGGCATCATTCTGAAAGATGAAAATGAACTGGCCAAAAAATTCTCGAACATTTATTCCCGTTACATTGATGTCACCATAAAACTCTGGAAAGTCTTGCTAAGCTTGAGCAAACTCCAAAGTATCTATCCACCGGCCACTTTGCATGATTGTGACGATAGCAACGATGATAATCCCGTTCGCCTGGGAAGCACCATGCTTGGCGGATGAAAAAACCAAAACCCTTCAATCACTTAAATACGTACTGTTATGATACCCATTAAAATAGACTTTCCGGTTTTTGAAGCCAACCAGGTGCTAACCAGCGACCACCTGAACTGTATGAAAATTTACCTGGACGAGCAAAGTCGCCTGACCAGAGCGACTCTGCATGGCATTGGCGTCGTTTGTGGATTAACTATCAGTGTCACGAACTCGGACAAAATTATTACCCTGAGCAAAGGCTACGGCGTAACCTCCGAGGGTTATCTGGCGATGGTAGGTAATGAAGATTTTGTGGCCAACAAATATCAAACATATAAAGTGCCGGAAGAAGATGGTTATGCACTTTTACTGAATGCCGGCAACGAAGCTTCTCCGCTTTTGGAATTGCTGGACGAAGGGCATGAGGATTACGCAAAAGGCATACCGCTTGCCAAAGCCATCCTGGACAATAAAGTGGTTCTGCTGTTCGTGGAATTGCTGGAAGAAAACCTAAAAAATTGCAGTCCTTCGTCCTGTGATGACAAAGGCAAAAAAGTAACCGTCACTTTGCGCAAGCTGCTAATTGATCTAAAAGCACTGGAAATGCTAAACACAACAATCAAGACTACTATTGAAAAGGCCAAAGCGCAGAGCGATTTTTTTCCCGATCTGAGCGCACGACTTGATCTGCCTGATCTACGTCTGCCCCGTCTTGATCTATTGGCTGGAAATCTGGTGAATAGTCAACTGAATGCTCAAACGATTTTTGCCGCTTACCAGAAGATTTTATCCAAAAATTTCTTTGGTACAGTGGGTAATGCTTTGGATGAAGCATACCTTGCTTTTCAACCAATACTTACCCAGTTGTCTGGGGACTACTATTTATCACAACAATTGACAGCTATTTACACCCGGTATGAATCACTCCAAAAAGTGCAAAGCGTTATTTACTCGCAATATTTCTATGATTTTCTCGATGACATCATTCAAGCTTATGATGAGTTTCGCTGGAAAGCACTGGATTTTATGGCCTTGTGCTGTCCGCCGGCAGAGGTATTTCCTCGCCACCTGGAATTAGGGGAAATCTACGGAGAAAATTTTGCAGGTCACAAGATACACCGACACTACTTTAGACCCTCACCGGCATTGACAGAACAAAAAATGACGGGCAGCGAGGTACAACAGCTTTTCCTGCGGCTTAAATTGATGCTGGAACAATTTGAATTTCCGAAAAATGCCCTGGAGACAACACCTAAATCAACGGTAAAAATCATTCCCAGTTGTCTGGGAAGGACACCACTCTCGGAAAAAGCAATCCCGTATTACTATTCTCCAAGTAAAAATTCACTGTTGCTGACAGCATGGAATTTTCATAAAACCAGAGTCGGCCGTGCAAGCCAAAACATGGGCTACAATGTTGAAACGAAATACCACCGATACATAAATACACCAGTCCAGCCGTTAAATTATGATCTGGAAGATTATAATTTCTTTCGCATTGAAGGCCATATCAATTTGGATTGGCGGAAGGTGCTAACAGATTTACTTGAAAAAATTACTTTCTACCGGCTACCATTTGATGTAATTGCACTCAATGCTCATCCTCAACCTGTGACCTCAGACCCGTTAGTATCGAGCTGTTTAAGTAATGATTTACAGGTAATTTACGATATTTGGGCCAAGGAACTGGAGTGCCTGTTAAAAGATAAAATAAAACTGTTCACTAATATTCCAATTCCGGTAAAAACTTCGTCAACCAGCAGCAAAATTTTAACCGATAAACTTTCGCTTCAGTTAAACGCCAAAATAAATGTGCTATCTTCCCTGTCCAACTCGGAAGGCAGTCTGGGCAAGGTCGTAGCAACGGCTATAAACAAAAGCTCGGTTACGTCCATAACCTCTATAAAACTTAAAGACAGTGTCCAGAAATTTTTCAATGAGAATTCCGACATTGGTAAACTTTCTGTCGCCGACTACAATCTGATCATTAACAAGCCAGTCGATGTAATTAGCGCCTTGGTAGATTTTTCTAATTCACTACCGACTAATGCCGGCGATTTGCAATACGCAAGCATCAGTAACAAATACCAAAAATTAAACAAAGCTATTGTCGATTATTCGAAAGACATCGAACTCTACCAACCTCCTCAACAAAATCCAATTATCACCCCGGAACAAAAAGAACAAATATCCAAAGCGTTAAATGAACTTTTGTACAACTGCCAGATAGAACGTCTGGAAGAGCTGGGAGCCGAACTGGAACGCCGGAAAAAACAAATTGAAGAACTCATTTTTTTTAGCAACTACGTACGTAAACATCCAGGTCTTGAACATAAGGCAGGCGTATCCAAAGGCGGTACATTTGTACTGATTTATCAGGAAACTTCAACAGAAATTAATTTGGCAGGAAAAGGCAGTTTCATTACCAACAAGCTCAACGGTGCATTGAAAATCAGTGCCTTAACCAAAACAGGACTAACTTCATTAGCTAGCCTACCAACCCTGAAACTGACCACCGGCGAGCAGAAAATACTTGTCGATACGCTTAAAAATCAGGGTATTAATTTACCGGAAGAGGCGTTATCAAATTTGGGTATTACCAGGCCTTCCTTTGTAATACCCAAAATATTTGATATACCCGAACGTGTTGTGATTGCCGATTTTTTTCTGCCTTATCGTTGCTGCTCAAGTTGTCCTCCCGTGCAGTTTGTATTACCTCCGCCTCGTCCAATTTTTGTTTTGCATCCAGAATGTCAAGGTCAGGATGGTAAAGCCGTAGTCCGTTTTGAATTTAGCTATCGCACACCGCCTTGCGAAGTCCAGATAGACGATTTGACCTACACACTACTAACTGACGACCAGATTAAACTGAGTATAGGCAAGCATAAAGTCATCGTTAGAGATGCTGAAGGCGGCGTTTCACTGCCACAAGAAATTGAGATTTTTCCACGTTTCAGTCTTGAATCAGGGAAACCGGCTTGCAATGACTCGAATGAGACTTATACGGTTAAAATCAAGGTTACCAACGGTAAACTGCCGCTCAACATTGATGGCAAGGAAGTCACAGCAACTATTTCTGATGCTCCCAACATTCATTTCATTTCAGTAGGTCCTTTTATCAGCGGGGAAACTGTAAAGATTATGATCGGCGACAGTTCCATCTGTCCGGCGCAAGAACTTACTTTTACACACACTTGCATACCACTGCAACCAGAACCCGATACGGCAAAGACCGAATACAAAACGCCCGTGACCATCAACGTGTTGGATAACGACGCAGGTTCAGAATTGGCGCTAGCCAAAGCTGAGCTTGAGAACAAATTGCAAGGCATGGTTATTATTAATACTGATCAAACTATTACTTATACACCTAATAGCACTATTGAAAACCAAGATATAATCATCAACTACACCGTAAAAGATAGTTATGGCAGAAGTGCCAATGCAACTGCGACGGTGTATGTTGGCAAAAAACCTTGTGATTTGCCTTGCAATGGTGTCGCCGTTCGACGTGGCTACCGCTTCTCACTATTCGCCACCTCCTTAGAATTGAAATCCCGAATCAGTTTTTCGTTTGAATTTCCGCAAGGCAGCACGATTGACCTATCAGAAGAAGTTCAGAGTATTTTGCAGGAATTTGCCGGAGACGGCGAGAGCTTTGCAAAACAAATAAATTCGCTGATTACTAAAAAAACAGGCCGACCCGATTGGCTAAAATTTGAATATGGCTCAACAGAGCCGGACAGTATGGATATCTGGTGGATTGAGTCTTTTGAATGCCTGCAATTCAAGTTTCAAATGAGTTGGCCTATTGGCATCGCCACACATCAGGAACCAATAACAACTATAACAGTCACGCCTACTGCCAGTACTATCATTAGTACCGAAGGAGAAAAAATTCTGTTGGACGTAACAATTCCTGCATTCGACGGAACCAAAATCAACAAGTGCAATCCGGAAACTCCATCTCAAAAACTGTGTGCCAAAGTGCCGGATTTAATGCTGAAAATAAGCCAGCAAGTGGATGGACTAACGGCAAACCTCAATGTAGAGCCCTCGGGCAGCGACAAACCGGTCGCTTATCTGTGGGAAGTGCAGAATGGCAACCCGCCGATATCAAACGGTCAAAAAGCCGGTTTCACTTTCACCCAAAGTGAACTCACAACCAAACTCGTTCGGCTCACCGCCTTTACCGAAAAAGGATGTAGAGTTATGGTTAAAGACACCATTGATCTTAAGTCACAATGACGCCAAATACAGTCAGACACACCATTCGGCTACAATATCTTCATGTCGAAGTAAACGGCACGGAGTCAGATGCTTTGGCTTTGCAAAACCGTTTGTCGAGGTTGTCTCAGGATTGGCTAATGCCAGCCCTTGAACGGGTATTTGACCATTGTGTACCCGCAGATGAGAACTGGTTCATCGAACGTCTGAAAATAGATGCCGGAACTCTGAATATCGATAGTTTGGAACAGGATCTGGCTGATATCGTTGCAAAAGCTGTCGAAAAAACAATTCAAGAACAAATAACCATTAGCGTTGATCAACTGGTTGCCGAAACAAAAAATGTTCAACGCAAGACCAGCCATCAGACTATCGATGAAGCCTTTATCTATTTTTTACAAACAGGTCGTTTACCTTGGGCTTTTCATTTGCCCAAAGACAAGTCTTTAGAATCGATGTTGCTCGTCTCATGGAATCAGTCAGACCGGAATTATTTGTATCTTGAAAATACGGTACGCAATGTACTTGCTGTAGTAATCCCCAGAAAACGTCTGCTTCGACAATTTTCAGCTGATTTTTTACAAACTTTACTTACCCGACTTGATTCAGAAAGCAGCAAGGCAATCCTAGCTATTTTGCCAATACTGAACAGCGCCGATGCCCCAGCGGCTGATGTAAAACTGTTTATCCAACAACTTTGGGAAACCGTTTTTGCCTTTATCGCAACCGGTAAAGCCATAACAGTCAATCAACTGGTTACCGAGAGCTTAAAGACACTGCCAATTTCATTATCAAGCTCCGCGAAACTGGCAAACCTGTTGGAGCGTCATTGGCCGGGTTCGATAGCGCCTTCCAAACTTTCTCCGGCCTGGTTTTTCTTGATAAACCAGAAACTGATACAAACAGTTTTGCAAGCACTCGATAACGCTGATCTAGCCACCTTTACCAGAAAACAGTTTGAATACTATCTCCGGCAGACAATTTCTACTGTTAGACCAACAAATCAAACTTTAACAGAGTACACTTTAGTCAAAGAAACATGGCAAAATCTACCGGTAACATTACAACAAGCAGAATTAGCAAGTTTATTGGAACGCCATTGGTCGGGATCGACATCAGCCATCAACCTTCCCCCTTCCTTATTTGACAGTCTTTCCCTGGCAAACCAAAAGGTGATGCAGACAATTTTGCAAGTATTGAATAACTCCAGCCTTGCAGACTTTATAAAAAATCAGTTTGAACACCATCTCTGGCAGATAATCTCTGCTGTTAGACCATCAGATCAAACTTTAACAGCATATACTTTGGTCACGGAAACATCGCACAGCCTACCTGCAACATTGCAACAACCCGCATTGACAAGTCTATTGGAACGCCATTGGCCGGGATCCACTCCAGCTTCGGATCTACAACCACCCAAGCTTTCCTTGGCAAACCAAAAGCTGACGCAAACAGTTTTGCAAGTATTGAATAACTCCAGTCTCGCAGACTTAATAAAAAAACAGTTTGAACACCATCTCTGGCAGATTATTTATGCTGTTAAACCATCAGATCAAAGGTTAACAGCATATGCTCTGGTCAGAGAAACATGGCAAAGTCTGCCCGCAATATCGCAACAAACAGCCTTGAAAAATCTATTAGAACATCATTGGCTTAACGTTACGCAGTCGGTTAATCAATATGAAATTACAGTGAATAAAGCGGAATCAATACCCAGCGCATTAATTGATGCCAAAGAAGGGATCTATATTGAAAACGCCGGCCTGATTTTATTACACCCTTTCCTGCCTCAGTTTTTGAAAGCATTAGGTCTCGTTACCGAAGACCTTCTTTTACAGCCGGAACGCGCTATTTGTCTACTCCATTTCATGGTCACCGGGCAGACTGTCGCGCCGGAATATGAACTGATTCTATCAAAAATTCTCTGTAATATGCCTTTGGAAACACCTATAGAATCTGACATGGCGTTAACCGATGCCGAAAAAGCCGAAGCCGAAGCGCTGCTTGAAGCGGTAATACAACATTGGGATGCATTGAGAAATACCAGTATTGATGGCTTACGCGGAACATTTCTCCTCAGGCTCGGAAAACTTTCCCTGCGTGACGATGGCGATTGGTTATTGCAGGTTGAATCAAAAACCGTTGATATTCTTTTAAATCATCTACCTTGGGGCATTTCAATGATACAACTGCCCTGGATGCAACGAATGCTTTGGGTAGAATGGGCCAGTTAATTAACTGATGAATCAGGAAGCGCGACATGAAAGCGAGTTCAGAAAAATCATCCAGTACCACCTCGACGGCTACCAACAAGACGGCGAGCCAGCCTTTCTTTGCAAAAGCAGGTGGGGGTAATTTTTTCGCGCCGGTAAAACAAACCGAATCTATCGGTACAGGTTCGCAATCAACTATACGAGACAAAAGCAAAGGTGAACAACCGCCTTCCAGTCCGATTCTGTCACCGAGGCCAATTAGCACCCTATTACCAACTACTGCCCGTGCCATGACGCCGACTTCCTCCGGAAGCGATAGCGGAACACGCATGTACCGCACCAGCAATGGCCAGATGGTAGAATTGCCATCCGATATGACGGTTGAACAAGCCTCCAGGCTTGAAGCTGAAGCAAAAACTGCCGAGAAGCAACTTGGAAAAGGTTCCCCGCCAAAACCCGTACCCAATATTAATCAACCAGCGAAGAAGGAAGCGAAAACAGCAAGAGCCAAAGCCGGCGCGAAAGGCAAAAGCATCGGCAGGGCAAAAGGCAAAACCATACCCAAGGCCGCAGGTGCGATCAGTGCGCTACTCAAAGGGGTAGGCTCGGGCAAAGTCGCACAATACCTGGCCGCCAAAGGCACCCCGGTACTGGCCGGAGGTATCGGCCAACTACAAAGCTTGAAACAAAACGAGCAGACACACGACGATGCCACCGAAAAACTACAGCAATCTGAAAAAGCTGTCATTATCCCGCCCAGCGAAGGACAATCGAAAAGCAATACGGAACAGGTGGGCCTGTTAAGCGACAAATCTGCACCTGCTGTCGATGAAAGCAAAGCTAAACAAAAACTGCAGGAATCGCTCAAAGAAAATATCCCCCAAAGTATTGAAGACGTCGACAACTTTAAGCGCGACAAAAAAGCCCAACACATGGGCGCAGATGTTATGTCAGTGGCGCTGGGCGACAAAAATGCCGTAGTTTCCACCTTTGCCGAAATGGAAACTACACCGCCGCCCACCCCTCCAGAACAAACGCCCGAAGCCTTACCGCCGGAAGAAATTGCACCACCTACCGCAGCTATGAACCTCGGGCAAGGGACAATTGCACCGCTTCAGCAAGAACATACCGACCTGAGCAACTACACTAAGGAAGCTGACGGCAAGTTAAAGGAAGAAGGTATTACGCAAGAACAGCTAGATATGGTTGATAGTGGTGACCTGGCTACCGCCAATAAAGAAAAAAAGGCTTTGGAAAAGTCATCAAAGACCGAGCCACTCGCCGTTCAAACATTCGCCCGGCAGACTAGCAATAAGGTCGACCTGGATCTGAAGCAGAATGAAAAACAAGCACGCGACGGGTTAAAAGCCAAACGTAAAACCGGTCTTGGCACTACCGCACAAAAGCAGAAAGGCACCAAAAGCACTCTTGAGAAAAAACGCGAAGAAATCTCCATCAAGATCAACAGCATCCACATGGCTGCGCAGCTCAAAGTAAAACTAAAGCTCACCGATCTCGAAACGACTTCAAAAAAATGGTTCGACGACGACAACGCCAAGGCTACAGAAGCATTCCAAAACAATGTTGACCGGGAACTAACGGCTTTTAAGAAGCAGCGCTACTCAGGTTTCTTTGGCTGGGCCAGAAAAGCAAAAGACTGGTTACTGGGCATGGACGACTTACCCGAAGTAAGCGGCATCTTCGCACGCAATCGCAGCAACTTCGAGATCGCTACCAAAAAGTTAGTCAGCGATATCACTCTCTTTAACAAACTCGTTATCAAGGAATGCAAGGAAGCACTTGCCAGCGCCAGGATGGAAATCCAGGTACACGTTAATAATCTTGGTCCTGGTCTGAAAGCAATCGGCATCGAAGCCCAAAAAGAAATGAATACTCAGCTCGCCGATTTAGACAACTTCGTGGCGAAAACAGAGCAGAATCTTGGAAAAGTGTTGGCAGAAAAACAGCAGTCTGCCATCAAGGCCATTGACCAAAAAATCGAGAAGATGAAGGAAGACATGTCGGGCGCGCTATCCAAACTTGGTAAACTGCTACTGCTGGCTGCAAAAAAATTCTTCACTTGGGCTCTTGAGAAGTTCGGCTACTCGCTCCAGGAAATCGAAGCCATCATCAACAAAGGCACCGCCATACTCAAAGCCATCTTCACCCAACCCATCCAGTTCGTGAAGAACCTCATAAATGCGGCCATTACCGGCTTCAAGAACTTCGGAAAAAACTTCCTGAAGCACTTGAAAAATGCCTTGTTTGAGTGGCTGACAGGATCACTGGAAGGGCTGGTATTGCCACAAACCTGGGACTTTAAAGGCATCATCAGTGTTGCCCTCCAGATGATCGGTATTTCATACCAGAACATCCGCAAACACATGGTAGCGGTGATGGGCGAACCGATTGTGGCTGGTATTGAAAAAACCTTCACACTGGTTAAAACGCTGATTACCGAAGGCCCTATAGCGGCTTGGGAACAACTTAAAGAAATGGCAAGCGAAATGCGCGATGCATTTATCGAAGCCGTAAAAGATTTCATCAAAACAAAAATCATCGAGCAGGCGATCCAGTGGCTGGTTAGTCTTTTTATTCCCGGTGCCGGTATCATTAAAGCCATCATTGGTATCTATGATACGATCGTATTCTTCATCCAGAAGGCGAAACAGATCATGCAGATGATCAGTAGTTTCCTGGGCTCAATCGCCGAAATTGCCGCCGGCAACATTGGTGCTGCAGCCGATGCGATGGAAAGCGGATTGGCGCGTGGACTCTCGCTGGTAATCAGCTTCCTGGCGCAGTTACTACACCTGAGCGGCATTACCAACAAAATCAAAGCTGCGATCCAAAAGATCAGAGATAAGGTGGATGCAGTTTTACTAAAGGTAGCGAAGTGGATTGCGGATAAAGCAAAGAAGATTTGGGGAAAAGTCAAAGAAGGTGCATCCAATATAAAACAAGCTGTTCTAGGCTGGTGGAAGACAGAAAAGGGATTCCAAACGCCCGATGGAAAAAGCCATCGGTTGTTATTCCAAGGGGAAGGAGCTTCAGCCCAACTCATTGTAAGAAGCGAGACTAAATCTTTCCAACAAACTGTTAACGATCAGAGAAAAAGTTTGGATACTAATGCGGCAACTGATAAAACCAAATTTAAGGCACTTTCGGATGCTGAACAGGAGAAAAAAACGTTAGATGGGCTTATCACAAAATTCCAAGGAATTGATATTAATAAGACTAGCCCCGATACAAGTGAAAAGCATCGGATCGGCATCGAAGCAAGTATGAGTAAACTGGCCAATTTTCTCACCATTGCAGGTATTGGCGAAGTTCCGTCCGACCTTGTTAAGACTAATGTCATCCCTAATTCAGATTCTGAAGGTCGAGCCATAACCGTTAAAGCAGAACCTCTTACCTATATTCCTGGAAATACAAGCGGCTCAGCACCTGGAGAAAATCCCAAAGGCTGGGACGAATTGGAGAGCGTCTATCATTTAAAACGGGCTGGTTCTTGGGTAAGGGCGCATCTTCTGAATGCCAATCTACATGGGCCGGGAGTAACTTGGAATCTGACTCCGGGAACAATTCAGACTAATAACAACATGAAGACGGAAGTGGAAAAATGGGCTAAAGATGAAGTACTAAATTCAGCAAGCAAGACTAAGCTCTTTTATTATGAAACTAGCGTTGATTACTATAATGCTGAGCCTCCTGATCTGACTATGAAATTTTTTCCCCGTAAAATACGGGTTAAATGGGGGGGATTAGAAAAACAGGGAGCTACATTTATTAGAAAATCAGATAAGGGCAAAGCTTTCGAGCAAGAGAAACCCCTATTAAAACGGCTTTCTAAGATTTCATTTAACCAATCCTCAAAATCTGATCTGTATAAAGCGGCTGCCGGTAAATTATCGGAAGCTGAATGTGGAAAAATAATCGATCTTCGCCGTACTATACCTGGCCAGCAATTCAACAGCATTCTGCACCTAGCAAAAAAATATACAGAAATATATCCTGGAAATATTGATATTTATCAAAAAGTTACTGATTTATATCTAAGCAACGCAATTTCCCTTAACTCACTTTGACCGATCCTTTGCTAGGTAGTGGCTGAAATCTGTAATTATGTATAAACAGGCTGTTGGACTTAGAGATAACATTCCTTATAAAGGATGTTATCCCTATTTAAGGCTACAGAATTCACTTATTACCCTTTTACTGTCGAAAACTTAATCATCTAAATAAATGCAAACTAACGCCGCCAACCTTGAAATCGCCTTCGACTGGTTAAAAACCGTTATCAATGAATGTCTTAAAATTCACTTTGGGCAATCTGGAGGTTTTGAGCTTAGTCCCTTGAGTTTTTACAACGACAATTCCTGGCTGGCCACCTTTATGGAGCAACGCCAACCCGGTTTTGAAGAATTTACACTATTGATGCTGGCTATCACTCCGCACTTAAATCCCCATTTCTTCAACCAAATCATCGCCGAACATCTTCCCGAAGGTGGTAATTTCCCTGAATTTGGCGGTGTAAAAGCTACCAACCATCGAGGTATTCTTCCTACTGGCGAAACGGCACAATTTATCCTTGGAGGCGATGACATTGAAAAGCGCCTCAACGTGCAGCATATTTTGAGCAGCGAACACTGGTTTTCACAACAGCGCATTCTCTGGCTTGAGCCGGTAAATGTAGGTGAGCCTTTGATGAGTGGTCGTTTAATCCTTGACCCGGAAATTATCGAACTATTAACTCTCGGTACGGTCGCCAAGCCGCGTTTTAGTATGAACTTTCCGGCTGAGTATCTGGAAACCGGAATGGCGTGGGACGATCTGGTGCTGCACCCGAACACCTTGAGTCATATTCGAGAAATTGAAAACTGGATCACCTATAACGATACCCTGCTGCATGATTGGGGCATGCACAAAAAGTTAAAGTCCGGTTACCGTGCCCTGTTTTATGGGCCCTCCGGCACGGGCAAAACGCTGACAGCGACTTTATTGGGTAAATACACAGGCAAAGATGTATTTCGCATAGACCTGTCACGGATGGTGTCTAAATATATTGGCGAAACAGAAAAAAACCTGTCAAAACTGTTCGATAAAGCCGAACATAAAAACTGGATTTTGTTTTTTGACGAAGCCGATGCCCTTTTCGGCAAACGCACAGACATACGCGATGCTCACGATAAATATGCCAATCAGGAAGTCTCTTATTTATTACAACGCATTGAGAGCTACAACGGACTGGTGATATTAGCCACCAATCAGCGCAGCAATATAGACAATGCTTTTGCCCGGCGCTTTCAGACCATCATCCATTTTCCAATGCCACGACCGGAAGAACGTTATCAAATCTGGAATAAAGCCTTTCCCCCGCAAATGGTCATTGCTGATGATATTGACTGGCAGCACGTAGCAGTCCGTTTCGAACTGACCGGTGCGGGTATTACCAATATCATGCATTATTGTGCACTAGAGGCCCTGGCTGATCAATCACTCTGTATTGACTTCAAACGGTTGGAGACAGCTATCCTGCGCGAGTATGTCAAGGAGGGGAAAGTCGTGTAGCTGTTATTTTAAGGTGCTTAAAAGCAAATATTAAAATTGTTTAAAATTGAGACTATTTATGTTCACCAATCGCGCTCATCATGCTTGGCACGGAGCAATCTGTTATCGTTATTTGTTGCGAGCACTAGTGACGTTATTCATCATATATCCAATGATATCCCACTGGTTCCTGGGTCACTTGATAGAGCTCTTGGCGACCGTCGTCATCCTTGTTACGAGCATCTTGGCGATCTACAACAGTCGGCCACAGATTGGATTTACCGTCGTGGTTGCGATCATTTATCTGACGATGGGCCTTACACAAATTGCGTTTAACCCGGAAAGGCTACTCACTATCATCTGGTTGATTTCGGGGGTAGTTTTTTTCTCTCACGTAACGTGGACACTCATGCGGGACATTTTCGCCAGCCAAGGAAACATAACCAGCGATCTACTTTACGGGACTGTCAGCGTCTATCTGCTCATCGGCTTGAGTTTCGCTAATGGCCATTTTTTACTGGAAAAAGCCATACCAGGTTCCTACCATTGCGGATCACCGCAATGCATCCCCTTTCAGACGATGTCAGCGTATGTTTATTTCAGTTTCATCACTTTGGCGACTGTGGGTTACGGGGATATTACGCCCTCATCAGGGATTGCAGGAGTCATGACTTACATGGAGGCTATCACCACTGGCCAGATGTATCTGGCAATTCTGGTAACGCGGTTAGTTGGCATGCAAATCTCGCAATCTCGCAGATAACCGAGTGCAAATCAGTACTCAAAAAATGCCTTGGAAAGGAAATTATGCCTATGGTACGGGGTTCCAAAAAAATTCTGTCACCCTGTATAAATCTGAAGTGCTTATTTTACTTGGTAGTTCAGGGACATATATCTGGATGACTATATGTCCCTTTTTCGAAGAACTCTTAACAATTCACAACGTTATTTTAAGTCAAAGCGATCAAGCATCATCACCTTGTTCCAGGCAGTTACAAAGTCAGTCACAAACTTCTGTTTTCCGTCTTCAGAAGCGTAAACTTCCGCAGTCGCCCGAAGTTCAGAATGCGATCCGAAAATCAGGTCGACCGGAGTAGCCGTCCATTTAATCACACCTGTTTTCCTGTCAATACCGTCATAAACCCCTTCAGACTTGGATGATTTCTCCCACTTAGTCGACATGTCTAGCAAGTTTATGAAGAAGTCATTGCTCAATGTCCCGGGTTTACTGGTAAAAACACCCTGATTGGATTCCCCTGCATTGGCATTTAAAACGCGCATGCCACCAACCAGAACCGTCATTTCAGGAACCGTCAGTGTTAGCATATTGGCCCGATCAACCAACATCTCTGTCGGTGACATCGGATTGCCTTCACCGTAGTAATTACGGAATGCATCTGCTTTTGGCTCAAGAACGGCAAATGCACTCACATCAGTTTGCTCTTGTGAGGCATCCATACGCCCTGGTGTAAAGGGGACTATCACCTTGTAACCTGCAGCTTTGGCAGCTTGCTCAATGCCGGCACCGCCACCCAAAACAATCAGATCAGCCAGTGACACTTTTTTTCCATTCGATTGTGCCTTGTTAAAGTCCTTTTGAATGTCTTCCAAACGCACCAGAGTCTTGGCAAGTTCATCCGGATTGTTGACCGCCCAGTCCTTTTCGGGAGCCAGACGAATACGAGCGCCATTGGCTCCACCCCGCATATCTGTCCCACGAAAAGATGCCGCTGAGGCCCAGGCAGTTCGTACCAGTTCCGACACCGTCAAACCTGATTTTAGAATTTTAGCCTTAAGACCTTCAGTATCCTTGGCATCGATCAGCTTATGATTTACTTCGGGAATAGGATCTTGCCAAATGAGCACCTCTTTAGGAACCTCAGTACCAACGTACCGTGTCCGAGGACCCATATCGCGGTGAGTGAGTTTGAACCATGCCTTGGCAAAGGCGAGTTCAAACTCTTTTGGGTTATCCAGAAAACGTTTGGCAATTTTTTCGTAAGCCGGATCGGCTTTCAGGGCAATATCCGTAGTAAACATGATTGGTGAATGTCGCTTATCTTTGTCATGCGCATCAGGTGCCAAATTCGCAGCCGCGTCATCCTTGGGAATCCACTGCGTGGCTCCGGCCGGGCTTTTGGTCTTTACCCATTCGTAAGTAAACAGATTAGTTAAATATTGGTGAGTCCATTTAGCTGGATCCATGGTCCATGAGCCTTCCAATCCACTGGTGATTGTATCGACACCATTGCCTTTACCACACTTGTTTTTCCAACCTAAACCCTGTTCTTCAATACCGGCAGCTGCCGGCGCGGGACCGACACATTTCGATGGATCGCCATTACCATGAGCTTTACCAAAGGTGTGTCCACCGGCAATCAGGGCAACCGTCTCTTCGTCGTTCATCGCCATTCGGGCAAAAGTTTCCCGAATATCTTTAGCGGCTGCCAGTGCATCAGGATTACCGTTGGGTCCTTCCGGGTTGACATAAATTAACCCCATCTGCACAGCAGCAAGTGGATTGTCCAATTTTCGGCCATCCTTATACCGTTCATCACCGAGCCATTTTTTCTCAGGTCCCCAATAGACTAAATCAGCTTCCCAGTCATCCGTCCGTCCGCCGGCAAAACCGAAAGTTTTAAAGCCCATGGACTCTAAAGCAACGTTGCCGGTAAGAACTATCAGGTCGGCCCATGAAATTTCACTGCCATACTTGCTCTTGATCGGCCAAAGTAAGCGTCGCGCTTTATCCAAATTTGCGTTATCAGGCCAACTGTTTAAAGGCTCAAAGCGCTGCTGACCGCCACTGACTCCGCCGCGCCCGTCAGCCACACGGTAGGTACCCGCATTATGCCAGGCCATCCGGATAAAAAACGGTCCATAGGTTCCGTAATCTGCAGGCCACCAGTCTTGAGAGGTTTTCATCAATGTCTCGATATCTTTCTTGACAGCCTTGATATCGACTTTCTTAAACTCTTTAGCGTAGTTGAACGTTCTGTCCATCGGACTGGACTCAGCCGAATGTTGACGAAGAGGCGCCAAGTCAAGTCTTTCAGGCCACCAAAATTGATTAGACATCGTTTGCAGATCCACAGTGCTTTTTAAAGGCGTGAGGGTTTCTGCGGAGTAGCCAACTTGGGAAAAGGCTAGCGCCAACAACACGACACCCGGTATTTTTATTTTCAACATATATTTTCTCCTGTTCTATGTATTGATACTGTCTCTGCAGATCATCTAACTTTTAGTGGCAAAAGGCTTAAAAAGCACAAAAAATACCACGGAACAGATAGTAAATTCAAGCGCGTTGGCTTCAGTATTCCATAGAAAACCATTAGTGCAAGCACGCTTGCTCAATCTTTTGGTAGAAACACTGACCCCTCTTATTAATGTTCATCAGTCGCTCTTTGTCTTTATGGGTAACGTAAAATAAAATGTAGTTCCTTTCCCTACTTTGCTATTGAATTTCAAATGACCGTCATGGGCTTCAATAATGGAGTTGCAAATAGATAAGCCCATCCCCATCCCCTCGACTTTGGTTGTATAAAAAGGCATTAATATTTTCTGTTGCTGATCTTCAGGAATCCCGAGGCCATTGTCTTTTATTCTGACCTCTATGCGATTATTCAGTGTTAACAAGCTATCAATGGATATTTTTTTTTGCTGATTTTCAGGACAGCTTTCCAAAGCATCTGCACTGTTTCGGATCAGATTTATAATGACCTGTTCAATTTGAATCTTATCAACATTAATAAGTGGCAAAGAATTTTGTAATTGATACGTTAACACTACATTGTTGAGCCTTAGCTCAGGCAAGCACAGACTGGCTGCATCTTGAATTAACTCATTGAGGTCGACTATTAAACTTTGTTTGGTATTGGATTTAACAAACTCTCTCATGCGACGAATGATTTGCCCCGCCCTTAATGCCTGTTGCTGGGTTTTGTAGATTACCTCGGCAAGCTTTGCAAAATCAGGGGATTCAGCTTTCATCAGATTTAAACTGACTTGTGTATAAGTAGCAATCGCCGTTAAGGGTTGGTTAACTTCATGGGCAATGCCTGATGCCATCTCACCCAGAAGCCCAAGACGCGTTACATGAGCCAGTTGATTTAAATGCTCTTTGTCTTGCTGTTCCTGAAATTTACGCTTGGAAATGTCAGTATGCGTCCCTATCATTCGTAAGGGCGTACCATCTTCAGCGTAATCAACCACCACGCCACGACTCAAAATCCATTTGTAACTGTCATCTTTACAGGATAATCGGTATTCGGTTGAATAACTCTTGGCTTCACCATTCAAGTAAGCTTGCATTGCCGTTTTAACGAGCAACTGATCATCAGGATGAATACGGTTTAGCCATTCCTGTCGAGTCGGTAAAATATCATTTTCGGTATACCCCAGCATCTCTTTCCAGCGCTTGGAATAGTGCATTTCACTGGTCAAAAGATTCCTGTCCCAGACACCGTCACCAGAACCTTCTGTGGCAAATTTCCAGAAAAATTCGCTTTCACGTAACGCACGCTCTATTTGTTTACGTTCAGTAATATCGCGAGCAGCGGCAAATACGCCAAGTACGTTACCCTTGTCATCACGGTACACACTGGCATTATAAAGTACGTCAGTGACCTTGCCGGAAG
The DNA here is from genome assembly GCF_025583945.1 of Methylobacter psychrophilus. Classification (GTDB taxonomy): domain Bacteria; phylum Pseudomonadota; class Gammaproteobacteria; order Methylococcales; family Methylomonadaceae; genus Methylobacter_C; species Methylobacter_C psychrophilus. Next base: position 39,435 of record NZ_JAOEGU010000011.1, on the reverse strand, counting down.
CATGTAACATAGTCAACGGGTAATCGGTCACAAAACCGTTCGAGAATGCCAATTGATAGCCTTCGCGAGCTTTTTTTGCATCGGTAAAATAATCCGCAAAGTCACTGCCGATCAGCTGCTTTCGATCCTGCCCGGTTACCCGTTCCGTAGCCCTGTTAACATCCGATATCTTACCTTCTGATGAGATCGTTACCAAGGGGTCCAAACTCGCTTCCAGTAAACTTCGGGCATACTGAGCCGTCGCCTGAACAGCTTCTTGCGCCTGCTTGATCTCGGTGATGTCAGTGGCAACACCACCAATCCCATAGATTTCTCCCGACGCCGATTGAATAGGAAACTTCGTCACCATCAGCGTACTTAGCAAGCTTTCAGCATTAGTCAAGATCTGCTCTTCAAAATCCAAACGCTTTCGTGTTACCAACACCTGATTGTTGGTAATCATTTTGTTGTCGGCAATTTCCTTAGGAAAAACCTCATGAAGTGTCTTGCCCAATACATCTTCTTTACACTTCCCGTAAAATTCACTCACCGCCTTGTTAACCAAAATAAACCTGCCTTGTAAATCAAAAGCAAAAATACTTGAAGGCGTACTATCGATGATGCTATTAAGCAATTCCCTACTTATACGTAAATTTTCTTCCAATAACTTGCGTTCGGTGATGTCTGTGGCAAATCCGTACCAGAGTGTAGAGCCGTCTGCCTCTCGTTGTGCCGTAGACTTGGAAAATACCCAACGCACAGTACCATCATCAAGCTGCACACGATATTCATGACTAAATGGGGACAACTCTTGAGTTGATTTCTGAATGGCTTCGAAAATACTGTTGCGGTCATCAGGGTGATGTAAGGTAAATACTTTAGAGGCATCCTCGCTAACATCTTTCGGGCTGAGATGAAATAAGTCATTGATACCTTCGCTGACAAAAGGAAAGTAAGAGCTACCATCGAGTCGCAAATGATATTCATAGATCATACCAGGGATTAAACTGGATATTTTCTGGAGACTATTGAGGGCAGCTTTATGCGCCACTTCCATCTGCTTACGTTCGGTGATGTCAGTGATAAAGCCATGCCAGAGCGTAGAACCATCGACTTCTCTTTGTAACAAGGCATCACCTGACAACCATCTCACTGTGCCATCGTCAAACTTCACCCGATACTCAAAATGCCAAGGCCTCAAATTTAGTGCTGATTTCTGGATAGAAGCATTAATATTCTCATAGTCATCGGGGTGAAGAATGGCAAATACTTTAGAAGCGTCCTCACGGACATCTTCCGGACTAAGTCGATATATATCGCGAATAGCTTCACTAACAAAAGGAAAGCAGGAGCTGCCATCAGCTCGTAAAACAAATTGGAACACCATGCCGGGCAACTGACTGGCTATTTTTTGGAGGCGACTTAGCGCGTTTCCTTGCACTTTATTCAGATAGTGGTGTGCAATACCAGCAAGGACGATTAAAAATAGTAACAACAACAAGCTGGCGGCACAGATAATATAAAACATATAGCGCATGCTCAACTGAAAGCCTGCAATATGCTGTGCCAGCGCATTGTTCTCTAACCCGGTAATGCTACTAACTTCGGCACGAATCAAATCCATCAACTGTTTGCCATGTCCACTATGCACAGCCGCTAATACACCGGCTTCATCATGGTGACGTTTCAATTCAATGACACGCGCCATTTCTGTCATTTTGGCATTCACCAATGGAATTAATGTCTCCAAGTGTTTTTGGTTAGCATTAACGAAGGTAAATTGATGCAATTTTTCAAGATGAGTGCTGATTTTGTCGAGCACAGTAAAATAAGGCTCCAAAAATAGCTCATCACCGACCAATAAATAGCCGCGTTGGCCGGTCTCGGCATCCTTCAATTCCGATAACAAAGCATCCATATACATGATTAAAGCGTAGGTTGAGCTCTGCGCCTGCGCTTTTTGGTGACTTTGTCTTAAAGACCAGAATGCAGCGACCACTACCAGTACAACCAGTAGCAATGCTAAGGAAAATGCCGTAATACTTTTATAAGTATCATTTAAGATAAAGCTATTCCGGTCATAAGTGGAGTTAATCGTTGTTTTGCTCATACCTGAATGTTTACTGTTATGAAGTATTCGCAGCCATCATACTCCTCACGCGCAATTAAAATTGTTTCATAGATCATATGTATCCTCAACAGTAATCTATTTTTTGAAACGACATTTCAAATACACTCATGTTATTAAAAAGATTTGTCCATAGTGGAGTAAACGTTGTTGTCATCCAAGGGTTTATTTAATGTCGCTTTGGTTGTAGCATGATCGCTTAATTAGATATAAACCGGTTTTGCCATGATACTTACCAATGAGTTACAGCAACTACATACCGACATGCGCCACTGGCGGCAACATCTGCACCAGTTTCCTGAAACCGCTTTTGAAGAAATCCAAACGGCAAAGTTTATCGCCGATAAATTGATCAGTTTTGGGCTGGACGTTCATCAGGGACTAGGCAAAACCGGTGTTATTGCCACGCTTTCAGCCGGAAGCAGTGACCAAAAAATAGCCTTACGTGCCGATATGGATGCTTTATTCATTCAGGAACAGAATAATTTTTCTTATAAGTCACACCACGAAGGTAAAATGCATGCCTGTGGCCATGATGGCCATTCGGCGATGTTGCTGGGCGCTGCCAGCTATTTATCTAAAAACCGACACTTCAACGGGACGGTGTATTTTATTTTTCAACCCGCTGAAGAAGGCCGTGCGGGTGCCAAACAAATGATCGATGACGGTTTATTTGAAAAATTTCCGGCCGATTGTGTTTTTGGTATGCACAATTTTCCGGATATTCCACCAGGCCATTTTGCCGTTAAAGCAGGTGCCATGATGGCCTCGTTTGATTGTTTTGAAATCACCATTACCGGACAGGCAACCCATGCAGCGATGCCGCATTTAGGCAACGATGCCATTGTTGTAGCTGCCCAGCTAATCAATGCCCTGCAAACCATCGTTAGCAGAACCATAAATCCTGCGGATCCTGCGGTAGTCAGTATCACCCAGATTCATGCCGGAAATACCTGGAATGCGATACCGGAATCAGTGCTGTTAAGGGGTACTTTCAGATGTTTTAGTAATACTGTCAAAACACGTATTGCCGATAAAATCACGCAATTGGTTAAGGGCATTTGCGCGGGGTTTGAGGTTAGTGCCGATGTCCGTTTTAATCCGGAAAATGCAGGTTATCCGGTCACCTTTAATACCGAAGCTGAAACGGCTATCGCATTAAAAGCCGCTATTGCCATTGCCGGCGAAGACTGCGTTGATAAACAACCGATACCCAGCATGGGTTCAGAAGACTTTGCTTTTATGCTACAAAAAAAACCAGGCTGTTATATCTGGATAGGTAACGGTTCTTCTGAAAACAGCTGTTTACTGCATAATCCACACTATGATTTTAACGACGAGATTTTGTCCGTCGGTGCGGCTTATTGGGTCAAACTGGTTGAGCTGAAGCTGGTATAAAGACAATCAGACCCAATAGTAGGGCAACCGTAAGGGTTTGCCCTTACTGTTTTTTGGGCTCGAACAGCATATGTGCCATTTTTTTCGCTTTGGTTTTTAAATAACCGACATTGTCATCATGTGCTACCGACTCCAACGGAATGCGACCTGACACATTAATAGCCAGTTTTTTCATCGCGTCTATTTTTTCCGGGTTGTTGGTCATCAATTTTATTGATTTTATCTGTAACTTTTCCAACATTAATGCAGCAATGCTATATTCTCTCTCATCGGCAAGATGCCCCAAATGAATATTGGCATCAACGGTATCCATACCGTTATCCTGTAAATTATAAGCCTGTAATTTTTTCAACAAGCCGATGCCACGTCCTTCCTGACGTAGATAAATCAATACTCCAAAACCCATTTCATCAATAAGCTGCATGGCCATTGCCAGTTGTTCTCCGCAATCGCAACGCCGGGAACCCAGAACATCACCGGTAAAACACTCGGAGTGAATACGCACCGGTACATTTTCACAGTTAGCAACGTCACCTTTAACCAGCGCCATATGCTCTTTTTTATCAATCGTATTACTGTAGAAATGCAGAACAAACTCGCCATGCTCGGTCGGGAGTCGTGTCTGTACCAAATCTTTTATTTGTGCTTTCACTGCTATAAATTATCCAAAAATACATCATTTCTTGTTCTCAAATACCTGCTTGAGAATACATTCCACTTCCGACAGCGCTGTCAGAATAATCCCTATTTTACATGACAAAAAAAAATAGTGTTGTTGAAGCTTAAGTTAGCGCTGTAATATTCGATAACTTAATTTACAAGTTAACCTCATTATGAAATCAGACAGCACGATAATCAAAAAACGCTACGATCGAATAGCACCTTATTTTGAAGGCCTGGAAGCCGTAATGGAAGGCTTGTTTTTTAAAAACTGGCGTAAAAAACTATGGGCGAAAGTTGACGGTCATCATATTCTTGAAGTCGGTGTTGGCACCGGAAAAAACTTTGATTATTATCCTGCTGATGCACAAATAACTGCCATTGATTTTAGCCCCGAAATGCTCAGGCAAGCTATTAATAAAAAGGTCAGAAAAACGGTTTGTGTTGAACTTAATCTGATGGATGTGCAGTCTTTAGACTTTGCCGATAACAGTTTTGATACTATCATCGGCTCCTTTGTTTTTTGTTCAGTACCATTACCCATTAAAGGCTTAAAAGAGCTGTACCGTGTTTGCAAGCCGGGCGGTCAGGTTTTATTACTGGAGCATGTGTTAAGTTCAAAACCTGTGCTTGCAAAGATAATGAACTTTATCAATCCGGTAATTGTTGCACTGGTCGGAGCCAACATTAACAGGAACACCGTTAAAAATGTCAAAGCCTGTGGTTTTGCACTCGTTCGTGTTGACGAACGTAGCAGTGACATGATTAAACTGATTGAGGCGAGAAAATAAGCGTTTTATAGGTAAAGCTTATTCACCACGAAGACACGAAGGGTACGAAGTTTTATTTCTTTTTTCTTCGTGTCTTCGTGGTAAAAATTCTTTAAGATTTTATAAAAAAGCGTTCGGCAATCAAGCTGATTAACTGTTCTGCCAGACGGGTCTTATCGGTCATCGCCAAGGTTTTCTCGCCGCTTTCCCAGAAAACATGCAAGGCATTTTGTTCACTATCAAAACCACCCTGCTCTCGCCCCACCCAGTTTGCCGCAATCATATCCAGTTTTTTTCGTACCAACTTGTCACGCGCGTAAGTTTCAAGATTATGTGTTTCAGCAGCAAAACCCACGGTAAACGGACGCTTATCGAGTTTTGCGACGTCGGCTAGTATGTCTTTGGTTTTTTGCAGGATGATAGTGGTTTGCTCTTCCTGCTTTTTTATTTTTTCAGACTGCATAATGGCAGGACTGTAATCAGCCACCGCCGCTGCGCCGATGTAAATAGTATGGCCTGAAGCTCTGGACATAACGGCCTCGTACATTTGTGCGGCCGTTTCTACTGGCACTAATTCACAATTTGCAGGCGCGGTCAACGCCACCGGACCGCTAACCAGCGTTACCTCTGCACCGGCTTTTAAAGCGGCATTTGCCAACGCGTAACCCATTTTCCCGGAACTGCGATTGGTAAGGTAACGCACAGGATCTAAAGGTTCGCGGGTGGGACCGGTACTGATTAACACTTTCAGGCCTTGGAGGCATTGCACGGGTGACGAACTCTGATTTTCTGGCGCATCAGTCAGATAGTTGCAAATAGCAACCGGCTCGGACATTCGACCATAGCCGGTTTCACCACAGGCCTGATCGCCTTGTTCAGGCCCGATAATTTTAACGCCATGATGCTGGAGTTTTTCAATATTCTCCTGTGTAACAGTCTTGTTCCACATTGCCTGATTCATGGCCGGCGCGACATAAACCGGACACGTTGCCGCCAGATACAGCGTTGACAGTAAATCATCAGCCAAGCCATGAGTCAATTTTGCAATCAAATTGGCGGTTGCCGGTGCAATAATCAACAAATCAGCCCAACGCGCCAAACTGATATGCCCCATCGCATTTTCTGCATCGGCATCAAGCAGTTCACTATGCACCGGATTACCGGAAAGTGCCTGAAAAGTTAACGGAGCGATAAACTGCATGGCCGACTTTGTCATTACCACCCGCACTTCAGCGCCCTGTTTTCTGAGCAACCTGACTAATTCAGCGGCCTTGTAAGCCGCAATGCCGCCGCTAACGCCTAATAAAATATGCTTGTTAATGAGTATTGCCTGAAAATGCCTATAAAAGTCTATTATGGCAAGGACTGTTAAATTCTTCCATGCCTAAATGTTAACTAAAGTCTTGCAGGCCGAAATAAATCCGTTTGAGTGCCAGCGAAAAGTGACGTTTCCGGTACTCTACAATGTTTTAACAATCACTAAAGAGACTGCCTGTTCAAACATGCTCCCCGGCAGTATCTTCATCAATAAACATCATTATTTGCTGCTCATCGGTAAAATTTCCATAAGCCAGCATCAATTTTACGTAGGCGGCTTCAATAGACATATTCCAGATCATTTCAGTACCCTGCTCTATTAACGCTCTGGTGCTTTGATAAGCATCAGCTGATTTAATCGCCGGTGCCAGATAAACCTTAATTTTTTGTTCCCGGCAGCGCTTTATAAACTCAAGTAACGAATAATTCTCGCCCCATTGCATTGAGGCACACGCGGTACCGGAATGATATAAGTCATGCAAAACTGCATCGACATTTTCAAGGTTAAAATAACGGTAATTCAATCCTGGATAAGGTTTTATCATTAAAATCCGCTCAGAAAAACACGCTTTTAGCTGAGGATTTTTTGTTGGTGTCATTTCTCCCAGCGAAGCCTCGTCCTCTAAAAAAGGGCTATCCGAACCAGATATTAATTTTGCCGCCGGATTCAACTGCGAAAATATCCGGTTTTCATAGCGCATAAAACTTTTGCCCTGAACACTAAAAAAATCGCCACTTAATTGTAACGAACAGGTGAGGCGAGAGCCTTTATGGACTTGAAGTGCCTGCTGTTGATTACGATAAGGAACAAAAACACCAGCCTGGATTTTTTGCCGTATAAACTCAACGGCGCACATAAAATTCCCCAAGCCGTTTGCTTTTGGATTATCCAGCGGATAATCGCTGGAAACCAGGAGCAGGGGTATTTTTATGGCATTAAAATAAAAGCTTAAAGCCGCTGCTGTATAAGCTAACGTATCAGTACCATGAGTAATAATAATACCGTCATAGTGATCTGGTTGCTGCGCTTCAATAGCAGTAATCAGTGTTTTCCAGACACAAGGCACAAGATTCTCGCTTAAAAGCTGTAAGGGCTCAATTGTGCTGAAATGGATTTGTTGAGGATTTTTACTGTGCTGTTCAAACAGATCAATCAATTTAAACTTTGCCGTATCCGCAATATTGATGGTTCCTGCAAACGCAGATGAACCAATAGTCCCGCCGGTAAATACAACCAGAATGTTTTTCATGGTATGGTGATCAGGTATGTGTTCTACAATAATTAGCGAATTTTACCCGAGATTGAGCTATTCAACGCCAAAAAATTCTATCGGCCAGCAGTGTGGCAAAGGAAAGAGTGGTGACTTTTGTAGTGCCAAACAAGATTATTCAGAAGTGGGTAGTTACTGTGTTTGTGCTTTGTAACGAAGGCGGTGCTTTTAAATCGTGGGGGATTGATTTTAATGATTGGACTGTTTAAAAGGCCAGATAACCAAAGCGAACACTCACTGTGGCTATCTGAAGCACTTTAAGAAACTCAATTAATTACTTAATCTTAGCTTCTTTATAAATAACATGCTTGCGAGCAAATGGATCAAATTTTTTGATTTCCATTTTTTCAGGCATTGTACGTTTGTTTTTTGTAGTGGTATAAAAGTGGCCAGTACCTTCGGTAGAAATCAGCTTAATTTTATCGCGCATTTTATTGTCTCCTTAAACTTTTGTGCCGTTTTTACGCAAATCCGCCAATACAGCGTCGATGCCGTTTTTATCAATGATGCGCATTGCTTTTGTAGAAATTCTAAGACGCACCCAACGATTTTCACTTTCTACCCAAAATCTGTGATGTTGCAGATTTGGAAGAAAACGTCTTTTGGTTCTGTTGTTTGCGTGTGATACGTTGTTACCTGTAACGGGTTTTTTACCTGTTACTTGACATACTCTAGACATAATTAACCTCTTGGGGTGCCTAAATTAAAAAGTTAGCCGATCTTTATACCAAAAAATCTTTTCAAGGTAAATAACAATCTATAAAATATACGTAATACCTTTCTTATCCATTAATTAAAACGGGACAATAATGCCTATTAAACTCGGTATGGTCATGGACTCAATTGACCATATCAACATTAAAAAAGACACCAGCTTTGCCATGTTACTTGAGGCTCAGGCCAGAGGTTGGGAGCTGCATTATATGGAGCTTAACGATCTGTTTCTAAGAAACGGCAGGGCCTATGCCAGAACCCGAACGTTGACAGTTGAGCGCAATGCCCAACAATGCTATCAGTTTATTGCCGAGCAAGATATTCCGCTGGATCAACTCAATGTCATTATGATGCGTAAGGATCCGCCCTTTGACCAGGAATATATTTATGCCACTTACCTGCTTGAACGCGCCGAAAGCATGGGCGTTTATGTCGTCAATAAACCGCAATCATTGCGCGATGCCAATGAAAAACTGTTTACCGCATGGTTTCCGCAGTGCTGCGCAGAAACATTGGTTGCCAGAGAACCTGCCAGAATAAGGAATTTCTTGCTTGAACAAGGGGAAATTATTTTAAAGCCACTGGATGGAATGGGCGGAACCTCCATTTTTCATTTACGCCAAAACGATCCTAATCTTAGCGTCATTCTGGAAACAATGACCCAGTATAATAGTCGCTATGTGATGGCTCAAAAATATATACCGGAAATCAAAGATGGTGATAAACGTATTTTAATGATCAACGGTGAAGCTGTCCCCTATTCGTTGGCACGTATTCCTGCCGAAGGTGAATCTCGTGGTAATCTGGCTGCCGGAGGCCGTGCAGAAGGCCGGGAATTAACAGAACAAGACTGGTGGATTACAAAACAGGTAGGGCCTACGCTACGTGAAAAAGGCCTGATTTTTGTTGGCTTGGATGTTATAGGTGATAAATTGACCGAAATTAATGTTACCAGCCCTACTTGCGCTCAAGAACTGGATCAGCAATTTGGACTGAATATAGCGGGTCAATTAATGGATCATATTGAAAGCAATATTCAATAATATGAAAAATACGGCGATATTCGCTCCTTTGACTATCCGACCCAATAACAATAATTCATTATTGATTGCTTTGTCTGTCGCGATTATTGTTCATCTTATTTTGGTACTGGGAATGAATTTCACCACACCCGAACCTGATAAAATTAATAAATCGATAGATATTACGTTAATTAATGCCCCTGTAAAAAATGTTCCCAAAAAGACCGATTTTTTAGCCGAGGAAAATCAGTTGGGTGCAGGTGAAGAAATTAAAAAGCCTGAACCGCCGGCACAAAAACTCCCCAGCCAGGAAAATAGCACTGTAAAACAAATCGAAAAGGTAGCCCCCAAAGAGGCCAAGCCAAAAGAGGTTAAGCCCAAAGAAAGCAAACCAAAAGTAGTACAAAAAATAATTACCCAGCACAAGGCTGAAAAAAAGGTTATCACCGCCAATAAAGCTGAAGTAGCCAGTCAGCCTAAAAAACCGCCACAATTGACCGCAGAATCATTACGTCAACAAATTGCACAATTAGGTACTGAAATCAGGCAAAGCAAGCCAAGTGCAGACGAACCTAAAATAAAATTTGTTAATTCGGTTAGTACCCATAAATTTGTTGCGGCACAATACTTAAAAGACTGGGAAAGTAAAGTCGAGCGTATGGGAAATCTCAATTATCCGGAAGCGGCAAGCAAAAAAAACTTCTCGGGAACACTAACCATGGATGTTGGGATTAAGGCTGATGGCAGTATCTATAGTATTCGCATAAACAAATCTTCGGGAAACCCTGCATTGGATGAAGCTGCTATAAAAATTGTCCGTATGAGTGCGCCATTTCCACCATTACCTTTGGATTTGCGCAAAGAACTTGATGTTATGGTAATTACCCGTGTCTGGAAATTCTCCGATGAATCAGGCCTGGTTACACAATAAAACAGTTGATTAAGTCACCATAACCTTTGATACTAAGAACCATGAACCAAGCTACTTACTTAAATAACCAGTTTATTATCGCCATGCCTAATTTGGCTGATCCTGCTTTTTTTCATACGGTTACCTATTTGTGCCAACACAATGCCGAAGGCGCTTTAGGAATCGTTATTAACAGGCCGGCAGAAATGAAGCTGGGCGAGATTTTTAAGCAAATGAACATAACTGTTACTTCACCTGTCGCCTCGGAAGTTGTTGTTTTTATCGGTGGACCGGTACATCAAGAACGTGGCTTTGTATTACACACGACGGGGGGAAACTGGGATGCATCGATGGCTGTTTCAGAATCAATTTCCTTAACGACATCACGCGATGTCATTGAAGCGATTGCCGAGGGTAAAGGCCCCAAACACTATCTCGTTGCTTTAGGCTATGCAGGCTGGGGCGAAGGTCAACTGGAACAGGAGATGTTGGCAAATGCCTGGCTAAATACGCCTAACAGCCAGGATATTCTATTTGATACGCCAATCAATGCACGCTGGCAAGCGGCCGCCAAACAAATAGGTATTGATATTAACCAATTAACTACACCGGCAGGACATGGTTGACTTGGCGATATTCAAATAAATATCTCCTTATGAACTTGCCCTTACTACCGGCATGATCGGTAATTTTCCATCTTGACCTCTGTTGAAAAAATCCAAGCTATGCAAGATCCATTACTATCAAAAATCAACGTCGACACTTATCTATGTTTTGATTTTGGCTATAAAAAAATTGGCACGGCTGTCGGTCAAACGATTACCGCCACAGCAAGTCCGTTGCAAACTATTCGCTCTATCAATCAAAGTCCGGATTGGGAAATCATCAGCAAGCTTATCAAGGAGTGGCAACCTGCCGGTTTGGTAGTTGGTATTTCGAGACAAGCTGATGGCTCGGATAACCCGGTTACACAGCGGATGCTAAAATTTTGCCGTCAACTGGAAGGACGCTATCAGCTACCGGTTTATCAACAGGACGAAACGTTATCAACATTTGAAGCCAAACAAATGCTCTTTGATGAGCTCAATGTTAATGCCGGCAAACTATGGGAAGTACAAGATCAACTGGCAGCCCAGCTTATTTTGCAGTCTTGGTTAAATGACTATATAAAAAAGGATTATTAAGTGCTAGAAATACACGATTTACTCAATAAACTGGAAATCGAGCTAAAACGTATCATTATTGAAAGACAATTATCTAACCCGCTGATGATAGGTATTCGCACCGGTGGCGTATGGATAGCCGAGCAAATGCACCAACGACTTAATATCACTGAACCTTTGGGATTACTGGATATTTCTTTTTATCGTGATGATTTTTCACAAATTGGTGTTAACCCCAATGTAAAACCCAGCCAGTTACCTCCGCATATTGAAGGTCGTGATATCATCCTGATAGATGATGTTTTTTACACTGGCAGAACAATTCGCGCCGCCTTAAATGAAATTTTTGATTATGGCCGGCCAAATCAAGTAGTTTTGGCTGTATTAATAACGCGTGATGGCCGACAAATCCCTTTGTGCCCTGATTGCGTAGGAGCAAATATCACCCTCAATGTTAATCAACGCATAAAATTAACCGGCCCTGAGCATCTGGCTATTGAGTTACAAACCATAGAGGCAGCATAAGCGATGACTGACAACCTCCAGCTAAATTCGGAAGGCAAACTTAAGCATTTTTTGACTATTGATGGGCTGGAAAAAAGCTTGTTAACAGAAATTTTGGACATAGCAGAGTCTTTTGTCGGCATCAATGATCATAAGATTAAAAAAGTGCCGCTATTACGTGGCAAAACCATCGTTAACTTGTTTTTTGAAAACAGCACGCGTACACGAACAACCTTTGAGCTGGCGGCCAATCGTTTGTCTGCCGATGTATTAAGTATGAGTATTTCGACCTCATCCACGTCCAAGGGTGAAAGCCTGCTCGACACCATACGCAATCTGGAAGCCATGTTTGTCGATATGTTTGTAGTTCGTCACGCAATCAGCGGAGCTGCACACTTTATCGCCCAGCATACAGCGCCACATATCAGTGTTATTAATGCCGGTGACGGACAGCATGCGCATCCTACTCAAGCTATGCTGGATATGTTTACCATTCGGCAGATAAAAAAAGATTTTTCAAATCTGCGCGTGGCTATTATTGGCGACATACTGCATTCCAGGGTTGCCAGGTCACAGATTCAGGCATTAAATACTTTGGGAGTCGCTGAAGTACGAGTCATTGCCCCCAAGACTCTGCTACCGGCACATGTTGAAAGCCTGGGCGTGAACGTTTCACATAACTTAACTGCCGGACTTAAAGATATTGATGTCATCATCATGTTGCGCTTACAAAAAGAGCGTATGACTTCGGCATTATTACCCAGTGAAAGCGAATATTTTAAATGTTTCGGACTGACTGAAGATAAATTAAAAATCGCCAAACCTGATGCCATCGTCATGCACCCCGGCCCCATTAATCGGGGCGTGGAAATTGAATCAAAAGTCGCAGATGGTCCGCAGTCAGTAATACTCAAACAGGTTAGTAATGGCATCGCCATCCGTATGGCCATAATGGCTATGACTATGCAAAAACAGGGCGTCATGTGATGAGTCAAATACATATTAAACAAGGATGCATTATTGATCCTGTCAACAACATCAGCCGTATTGGCTGTGTTTATATTGCTGATGGTAAAATCGTTTCTGTAACCAACGAGCCCGAAGGTTTTAAGCCTGACACTATTATCGATGCCCATAATCAAATAGTCTGTCCGGGTTTTATAGACTTAAGTGCCCGTTTGCGTGAGCCGGGACAAAGCCGCAAAGCAACCTTCAAAAGTGAAACAACTGCCGCTGCAAACGCTGGCGTTACTACGATGTGTTTACAGCCGGATACCAGACCCGTTATTGATACACCGGCTGTTGCCGAGCTGATCAAGGAGTTGGCGGAAAAGGCCGACTATCCACAGGTTTATCCGATTGCGGCGCTGACCCGAAAACTGGAAGGCACAGAATTAAGCTCCATGTTATCGCTCAAACAGGCTGGCTGTATCGCAGTCGGCAATGCCAGTCAGTCAGTAAAAAATTTACTGATATTAAGGCGAGCAATGGAATATGCGGCCAGTCATGATCTGTTGGTCATGTTCAGACCTAATGATTTTTGGCTGGGTAATAACGGTTGTGCTCATGAAGGTGCGGTGGCAACACGCTATGGCTTACCCGGTATTCCGGAAGAAGCGGAAACAATAGCCTTGGCGCAATGTCTGGAATTAGTAGAGCTAACCGGCTGCCGCGTACATTTTGGTCAGCTGAGCTGTAAACGATCAGTGATTAAAATTTATCAGGCAAAAAAATATGGCCTGAACGTGAGTGCTGATGTTGCCATACATCAACTGCACTTAACCGAAAATGACATCATTCCTTTTGATAGCAACTATCATGTACTGCCACCTTTACGTACTGAAGTAGACAAGCAATATTTAAGAGGCGGCTTGGCTAGCGGTACCATTAACAGCATTTGTTCCGACCACCAACCCCATGATATTGATGCCAAGCTGGGTGCATTTCCAGAAACAGAACCCGGTGTTTCATCACTGGAAACACTGTTGCCGTTAATGCTCAAATTAGTCTCTGAACACATCATAACCCTGGAGCAAGGCATAGCCTCACTGAGCGAAAATCCGGCTCGAGTCCTACGTATTAAAAGCGGAGCCTTAACGGTTGGCTTCGCAGCCGATGTGTGTATTTTTGACCCTGAATTAGAGTGGCAGGTTAATTCAGATAATTGGAAAAGTCGGGGCGTTAATACACCCTTTTGGGGACAGATGCTAAAAGGTCGGGTTACCCATACCTTACAGGCAGGGAGAGTGATTCATTGTTTGGAAAAAAGCAAGAGATAAGTCAGTGCCGCTGGCTCAGATAAGGATATACCCAGGAATGAAAATACCCGAATGAATTCGGGCATTTTCATCGCAGGAAATCGGCTTTAATCAAGTCAGAATTTTACCAATCTGCTCGCCTAATTTAACCGCTTTTTCAGCAGTTAAGGCGCTATCCCATTGTGCTTTATCTTTGCCAAATAAAACAATAATGGTTGAACCCATATTAAAGCGGCCCATTTCTTCACCAATTTTTAATGTAGGTGCATTCTCCTGATACTGCCAACTTTGTACGGTGCTGATGTTCGGTGGCGTGACAACGCCATGCCAGACCGTTTCAATACTGGATACAAATATGGCGCCGACCAGCACTAAAGCCATTGGGCCGACATCGGTATCAAATAGGGCGACAACGCGCTCATTTCTGGCAAATAATCCGGGGACAGAATTTGTGGTAGCCGTATTTACACTAAATAATCGACCGGGAATATGCACCATTTCTCTTAACGTACCGGTTAAAGGCATATGCAGGCGATGATAATCTTTAGGTGAAAGATAAATAGTGGTAAACACGCCATTATTAAATGGTTCGGCACGCTCAACACTGCCACCTAGCAAGTCGGTCGCCGTATAGCTTTTACCTTTAGCCTGAAATATTTTACCGTTAGTGATATTACCAGCTTGACTGACCACGCCATCAGCAGGACTGGCGATGGCATTTCGCTCATTGGTTAACGGTCTGACATCGGGATTAAGTTCACGAGTAAAAAAGTGATTAAAGCTTTTAAAGGCATTGATGTCTTGTTCAACTGCCTCACTCATATTGACCCCGTAATGCCTGATAATCTGCTTGATAAACAGATTCTTCCAGACCTTATTTTCGCAATGAGTCAGTTTACTCATCATTCTTGACAAAGCATGATGCGGTAAAATGTATTGGGGTAAGGTGGTTAACGCTTCTTTAATAGTCATGAATAGGCAATTGCTTGTAAGTCGGGTTGGCAGCGTAAATCGACAACTGTAGCCAGATGTCGGATTACGCTATCGCTAACCCGACCTACACAGCTGTCAATGCAGTCGTAACCCGAATTTGGCTTAAAAAGTAAAGAAAGAAGAATTAAGGTAAATTAACTAATTCCGGCGCTTCCCAGTCACTGTTTCTGTGCTCGACAACAACAGAAGTATAGATACCCCCACGTACGTTAAATTCAGCACGAATACGCATAAAATTAGGCGCGATCGCCTTAACGATATCGTTGAGAATCTCATTGGTAACCGCCTCATGAAATGCGCCTTGATCACGAAATGACCACATGTATAGTTTAAGTCCTTTTAATTCAACACAAAGTGCAGCAGGTACATATTCAATTTGGATGGTTGCAAAATCGGGCTGGCCCGTCTTTGGACAAAGACAAGTGAATTCGGGAATATCAATACGTATTGTATAATCGCGGTCAGGTTGTGGGTTATCGAAAGTTTCGAGGTCTTTAGTAGGTTGTGTGGTCATGGTACTTATTGGCTATATTAAGGTAATTATCAAAATTCTGGTTATAGAAAAGGCTTTAGCAGCGGTTATCGCAACTAAAGCCTTTCTTACAAGATTAACATATACTCCGCACGATCATGTTTACGGAGTTTATGATCGAGTTATTTTATTCGAGAGCAAGGTGAAAAAACAGGCGCATAGCTAGCTATGTAACTGTTTTTGCAACGTAGCTATCGGATAAAATGGCCGATCAGAAAGCCGAAAATATCGACCGTGCGAAGTATATTGCCAGAGTCTGAGTAATTACAGGTTAGATAAGCGCCTATATTACCAGTTTTAATAGCGTAATTAAAAATCGATGCTAAATAAAAGCGGCATCAATGTGACCAAATTTAATAGCCAGTCGGGTTAATTGAACGTCATTTTTTATGTTAAGTTTATCGTAAAGACGATAGCGATAGGTATTGACTGTTTTATCGCTCAATATCAACATTTTAGACATTTCTTTAATCGATTTTCCCTGCAGAATTAAAGTTACAACTTCAGACTCTCTCCGGGAAAGTTTTGAAAATGGTGAATCATGATAGTCAGGCAAATCTTGATTAGCCAAATGACTGCCAGTATTTACGTTCAAATTGTACCCTCCTGTCATTACCCCATGAATAGCATTAATAATCTCGTCAACCGGCGATTCTTTAGAAATAAAACCCAAGACACCCAGTTTAAATAATTCAGGTGGGACAGGACTGGCATCGCTTATAGATAAGGTAATAATTTTTACTTCAGGGTTATCTTGCAGAATTCTACGACAGGTTTCTATACTGCCGATACCCGGTATATTGACAGCCATCAACAGAACATCTACTGACAGAGTTGTCATTGCATCAATCGCTTCTTCACCAGAAGATGCCACCCCTACAACGGTAATATCCGGGGTAGTATTAAGCAATGCTTCAATACCGGCACGGATAATTTCATTATTATCAACAAGCAGGACACTTATCATAATTATCTGTTTATTAATTAGTTAGTTATAAAATAATGTATAAGATATTGTTGTGGCATCAATTCTTGTAACAATATCAATATACAATTTGTTTGATTCATTTTAATACTATCATGTCATTTTTTAGCTCCTGTGCCTGCTTGCGATAGGCATACTCATGTTTTTGATATCTACAATGCCTACCCCGAAGGTTCATTAAGAAATTTTCGATAATTAATGGAAACCTTCAGGCCTGCAAAACGGCCACTCATTCGAACAAGATCTTGCGTCTTCTTGTCAAAGGTAAGCTTTACCTCACTTAATGCACGATCCTCATAGCCTTTTTCTATATGATGCGTTTCCAATAGAAAATGGTACATATAGACTTCTATATCGCCCTCATCCGTTATTTCCATTGGCTCACCTAATTGGGCAAGCACCGCCGGCTTCTTGGGCAAATCTTCAGTAATTTTGTCTATCAGCTGACTATTGGCCCGTAATTGTTGTTTTTCTGTATCAATTTCGGCACCGCCGATTGAACGCAAAGAAACTTCTAAAAATTTTGCCGGAGCAATTTGTAAAAATAACGATGAAAACGACCAGCCAATTATCTTTTCTTCTTTATTAAAATTTAAATCAAAATAAAACTTTACCTCTGGAGCAATTACTTTATTGTTGACATCAACCTTGCGAAACCAGTATCGCCAACGTCTGCCTTCCAAAGTAGGGTCATCTTCACTGGCATACAACCTGGATAAAGAAACAAAATCTTTGCTAAAGAGAATGGGATCTTTAAATTTCAGGGTAAACTCATCAGTAGTAACAATAGTAAAATGACGATCAAATTCATCCATCTGCAAATAGGTCTGGTAAGCTCTTATCCAGTAAATACAACCAGATAAAGAACATGCCATCGTCAGCAAACAGAGGATGCGAAAAAAGTGCTTAATTGTTGCTGCTTTCATCTTGTGCCTTAGCTATTATTAATTTTGCAAACATTACTGTTTCCAAATAAGAGCTGGCTATTTTACATCCTCATATACTATTTACTTACCTACTATGCTTTTCCCGTCTATCAATTGTTAATTTAATAATTAATTGATGTACTTGAAGGATAGATAAAAAAAATCATTCATACAATTAGTAGAAATACCTATAGGGAACAATTCATTTATATAAATGCTGCTTAATGGGTAAATTCTTAATAATTTTTTAATGATTATTACTGGTATTTCTAGGCTTAAATCAGGAGCAGCAAGCTGGTTAAAGGAGGTTTTTGCTATTTTGGATTGATACTGTGACAGTATTAAATATCCTGAATTATTAACTGATGTTAATCCGTGTTTATTACACAAGAGTTTGATCAGTTAAGTGCCCCTATATCTTGCCAGATCTTTCGGCGTATCCACATCCCACTGTTGTTTAAGCAGATGACAACCAAGATTATTTTGTTGGATTCGGGTGTAGGTGCGCTCAAACACTAACGCAGTTCCCCATGGCATATGATTAAAGAGCTCATAATGTGGCTGATTAAGACCGATTAACACATAACCACCATCTTCTGCCGGCCCCAACACACAACACTGCGGCTGATTTAAGGCGGTTAATGTCTCTTCCAGATCCTGCTCTGTTAATGAAGGGCAATCGCAGCCAATGAGCAATGCACGCGAGTAACTGTCAAGCCCCAGACAGAAAGCGTTATGCATGCGCTCGCCTAAATCCAGCCCTTGTTGTTGCTGAAGTATGACCGGATAGGCTTGTGCTAACGCAGTAAAAAAAGCATGGTCAGTTGACGGCATACACCAGAGTTGAACAGGACATAAACTATTCTGTGTCACCCATTGCAGCGTCCTTTCAGTCAACTCAATATGTATCTGCCTGGCCTGTTCGGGAGTTAATTGAGTTAATAAACGGGTCTTAACCTCACCGGCAATAGGTGCTTTACAAAAAACCATTAAAACGGCATCAGGGTATTGATAAGTCATCTTCACCGTCGCCGCAGCTTTTTAAAAGGCAGCAGCAATAGTGCCGTAAGGCCTAATTCACGTTGCTCGCGTAAAGTATCCAGACCAATAGCCATGGTTGTTTGAGACTGCTGGGGTTCGGCCACATAGGTTTTACAAAGCTTGTCCCAGCAGGATAGGGAAAAACCGTAATTACTGTCAATTTCCATCGGCAAAATTGAATGATGAATCCGGTGCATATCCGGCGTAACAATCAACCAGCGTAATTTGTTATCAATCCACAAAGGAATATTAATATTGCTGTGATTAAAAGTCGCCGCACCATTGAGAATAATCTCAAAAACGATAACTGCCCAGGGATTTGCACCTATCAAATAAATACACAGTACTTTGTAAATCATCGAAATCATGATTTCCAACGGGTGAAAACGCAGCGCTGTGGTGGCATCAAATTCCAAATCGGTATGATGCACTTGATGCAAATACCAAAGCGGCGACCATTTGTGCGAAACAACATGTTGGCCGTAAACAGCAAAATCAAGAAACAACAAAGTGACAATAATTGAGAGCCATTCAGGGACTGCCAGCCAGTGTAAAATCCCCCAATTATTGTCTGCTACTGCGACAGCACTTAAATAAGCAATACTACCAACTGTTAAGCGCATAACCAGCATATTAAAAACAGCGAGCCCCAGATTAACCGGCCAGCGTTGTTTACGGCTAATAGTTTGCGCTCTTCTGGGGCTGAAATATTCCCAGCCAATCATGATGAAAAAAATACCTAGCGAGGCGCTTAGTCGAATGATGGTTTCCATAAGAATCCTCTGAGGGAAATTTAAGATGGGTCTGTGTGCTGATTTTAATCGTTTATCGACGGATAAATCCGTTTCCACAAAGCACTTAATTTATATTGGGTAAATATGCTATTTGCATAAAGAAAAGCTAATTTTTTAGGGTCTGTTCCAAAAAAATAACGCAAACGTAAACTCCACATCAATAGTATGATTCTGTAAATACCGTTATGCTCCCAGCGCCGACCGGAACTGATAACTTTATTTTTCAGGCAAACGGGCCTGCTGATTTTTTTTAGCGCTTTACAAAGAGCAATGTCTTCCATCAAGCTAATTTCAGGATACTGACCTACAGCCTGAAATGCCAGGTGCGTAACAAAAATCACCTGATCACCCGTTGCAATGCCGGTTAATCGCGAACGCCAGCTCATCATTTGTGCGATAACTTTTAACATGTAAGAGTTACCGCTTAATTGAATATCAAAACGTCCCCATTGGCTGGTAGTGTTGATTTTTTGCTGAATCAGTTGCAAGGCATTTTCAGGCAGGCAGGTATCGGCATGCAGAAATATCAATATATCTCCCGTTGCATAACTGGCACCGTTATTCATTTGTTTGGCGCGTCCTTTTACAGACGTGATCACTTTATCGGCTAAAGGCAAAGCAAGACTCTGGGTATTATCGATACTGTCGCCATCAGCAATGATAATCTCACAGTCATTCCTTAACGGTTGCAATGCCAATAAACAGGACTGAATGCTTTTCTCTTCATTCAGGGTTGGAATAATAATAGAGAATTTCATTGCTTATAACGGTTCAAACAATGCAGCAAGATCGTCGGCAGTCAGTTTTAATGAATCTTCCTTCGCACCGCCTTTATAAATACTTTCAGCTAGTGCGCGCTTTCTTTCCTGCATGGCAATAATTTTTTCTTCAACCGTGTTTTCAGTAATCAATTTATAAACAAAAACCGGTTTATCTTGGCCTATCCGATGAGCCCGATCTGCAGCCTGACTTTCTGCCGCAGGATTCCACCAGGGATCATAAATAATAACGGTATCCGCTTCGGTTAAATTTAAACCGACTCCGCCCGCTTTCAGGCTAATGAGAAAAACATCCACTTTACCGCTTTTAAATAATTCGATCGCTTCATCGCGCTTGCGGGTTTGTCCGGTCAGTTTACTATAAGCTATTTTTCGGACATTCAACTCTTGTTCAATCAAGGCAATCATGCGGGTAAACTGTGAAAAAACCAGAATTCGCCGGCCTTCTTCCAGCTGTTCCGGCAATAGCTCCATTAATAGATCAAGCTTGGCTGATTCTTTTACTTTTTGCGCTTCTTTTAGCAATAAGGTGCGTGGATCACAACAAGTCTGGCGCAGCTTTAACAAGGCATCCAAAATAGTGATATGGCTGCGTGACAAGCCTTTTTCGGCAATCGCCTCACGAACTTTTTTCTCCATGGTTAGCCGGATGCTTTCATACAAAGCAGCCTGTTTGGGATAAAGTGGCACCGAACGAATAATTTCGGTCTTAGCCGGTAGCTCACTGGCTACTTCTTGTTTGGTTCGACGTAACATAAAGGGCGCAATACGACGAGAAAGGCGCAATCTTTGCTCGCCATCACCATAAACTTCAATAGGGGTTCGGTAGCGTTTTTTGAAAGCAACGTTATTACCCAAAAAACCGGGCATCAAAAAATCAAATTGCGCCCAAAGTTCGCCCAAATGGTTTTCCATAGGCGTTCCCGTTAAACACAAACGATGATTGGTTTTAATCTGGCGTACCAATTGAGCGGCTAAAGAAACAGGATTTTTAATGGTTTGAGCTTCATCAAGAACCAAATAATGATAGTGATGCTTAAGCAGTATTTCATCATCTCTGGTCAACAGTGGATAAGTGGTCAGCACCAGATCATAGTCATTGATTTTATCGAACAAGTGTTTTCGCTCTGCACCCTGTAAAGTTAATATTTTCAGGTCAGGTGTAAAGCGTTCTGTTTCGCGTCGCCAGTTACTCATCAAACTGGTAGGAGCAATAATCAAACAAGGCAAAGTCATCCGGCCGCTTTGTTTTTCCAGCAACAGATGGGCGAGTGTTTGAATGGTTTTACCTAAACCCATGTCATCAGCAAGAATTCCGGAAAATTTATATTCACGTAAAAATTGTAGCCAATTAAGGCCTGCTTGCTGGTAATGGCGCAATTCTGCCTGAAAATTGACGGGTAATACAACGTCTTGAATACCGGTAAAGTTTTTTAATTTCCCCCCCAACTCTCTCAGTTCTTTACCACCGGTTAACGAAAACAGGCCATAACTGCTCTCCTCCATATCAGCAAGACTGGCCGCATTAAATCGGGATACTTTAAGTGAACCATCATTTTGCAGAGTACCCGTATTAAATAACTCAAATAAAACCGCCAGTATGGGCTTTATTTTATCGCTGGAAACCGTTAGATATTGATGATTCCCTAACGACAAGTTAAGTATGTCAGGTAGATTTTCCGGATCGTAGTTCTCCAACACCGGCATAATCAAGGGTAATAAGGGATAGGCTTGATTATCAATTTCTACATTAAAATGCATTTCAAACCAGTCATTTTGACTTTCGCTAATCTCGGCATCCCAATTTTGGGCGCTTTGGAAACTCAGTTTGAAGCTATCGTCAACCTCGATAATCCAGCCTTGCTGTTCAAGTTCGGGAAGCGTCTTTTGAATAAAATCTCGCCAGCATGATGCATTATCACTCAGTGCTATTGCCCCAGCCGATAAAACCAGTTCACCCTGACCGGTTTTATCGGCTGGGGCAATGATAAAACCTTTGGCTAAAAGCTGCTTTATTGCCTGACATTCAACTTCCGCCGACCGTTTAATTCGCACAAAGCCCTTACCGGTTTTTACAACGCTATAGTCTTCAGCGTTGGCCGCAGGAAGCTGGCAGTCTCCGTAATTAAAACTCACCGCCATAAAATGGCCATAATGCCGGGCATCGACTTGCTGACCGTATAACAATAATCGCGGGACAGGCACCAGCTCATCGCTATTGGTTAATTCAATTTTTTTCGGTGCCGGTAACGGTATGTGCGGATGTTCAATGGTCAATTTAAAACTGAATTCATCGGCATATTCAGCAGGAATAACCGGGACAGACAAGATTTTATTTAATTGATCAGCCGTTGGCGTGGTTGCATTAAACCCACCTATAGTACCCTGAACAATATCCAGATATTGAGGCGGATCAGTCAACAACAACATTGCCACTGGCTCAATTTCAACCGAAAGCTGGTAATTTCCCGTATCCTGCTGCTGCCAACCAAAGCGTAAATCACGGTTAGCACCGGCTTTTAAAGCCGGATTCTCGGCGCTTTTCCAGAACAATCGACCCGTTTGCAATAATTTTGACAAGGCCAGGTAACCGACAGCACCGGCAAGCAATGGCTCGCCTTTATAAGTATTAAGTGCCGTCATTAATCTCGCAACCTCCTCGTCCAGTGGTTGAATATAACTAAGATATGAAAAACTGTAACGAAGATTGGCCAAGGTCGTTTTTCGCGCTTTACCAAGACGACCCGATTTATTTGCTTTGGTTATCAGAAAATCGATAGTAAATTCATGGCTTGTCTTGCCAGGTTTAAGAATGTAGGCAACAAATTCTTGGTAAATATTATGTAGCTGAGGCGTGGACTCGTCCAGACTGTCCAGCCAGACCAGACAGCTGTTGTCTGTAACCGTCAAGGTTTGATTGGCATTTTGATACAACAGGCAGGCAGCGGCAACGTGCTTACAGTTATGGCCCACCGGGCAGGAGCAATCACCCTTGATTTTAGCGGCACTATAATCCGGACGCCAGACTATACGAATATTTTGCTGATACGGGTAAACATGGCTACCTTTAACTGATGAGTCAAGTTGCGTAAAAAGAGCACCTTCATTGATTGTCACCAACTTAATAACCAAACCTTTATCATAATA
The DNA here is from genome assembly GCF_025583945.1 of Methylobacter psychrophilus. GTDB lineage: Bacteria > Pseudomonadota > Gammaproteobacteria > Methylococcales > Methylomonadaceae > Methylobacter_C > Methylobacter_C psychrophilus. The sequence continues at coordinate 16,144 of NZ_JAOEGU010000011.1, read as the reverse complement.
GCTTCTTCCCTGCTCATAGGAATGCTCACCGCATTCATAACGTATATCAGAACGGAGGAGCTTTTTAGGTTTATTCATCAGGGTAACAAGTAGAGTTGCAAAACAAGCGGTTATTGTACAACAACTGCTGACAAATAAGCCCTGTCTGACCCTATAACAATATAAAAACCGGGCATTTATTTTAATGAAATTACTTAAGGTCTTGTCATGTAATTGGCCTTAATAATAGCCAACTTTTTAGGCTAAAACACCATGACTCCCCATCTCTTAACCCAGAAAAAATATAAACGCTGATGATTGCCGTTAATTCTGCTTCAGGTAATTAAACCTGACTAGCGCTTACTGGGCAAGACTACGCCGTAAAACCAAAAAATGACGGTGGCATGAAAAATTGCTGTAAGCCATTAATAACTTTATTATAAGTACGGTAATTATCGCTTATTTAAGCAAACTATTTTCAGATAATACTACCTTAAACAATCTACCTAAATAACTAAAAATGGTTGCTGTACTACAGCATCTATAATTACGTACCAACGAAATTTATACCTATTATTAACAATGACTTAAATAATAAATGACTCCAACTATGCTTATAAAAAAATCTGATCACACATTATTTAATACGGCTCCAGTAATTTTTTTATTTAAATTTTTTGACACGACAGGTTATCTCATGATAAAAATTACCCCGTCGTAAAAAGTTAATTCGACAGATAATTCGAAAATTTGATTTTTGAATTACCCCCTCGTGAGGAGAGGGCATAATAAATATTATAACTATAGAGGATTTCAAAATGGCTGAAGTAGAAGAAAAAGATAACACATGGATAATCGTTGGCGCTTGCATAGCGGGCATTATTCTTTTGGTTGTTATGTTAAAACAAGACGAAACAAAGCATTTACAAAGCGGCGCAGTTGCCGAACAACAAAAAGAAACATTCTCTAAAATTGAGAAAAGACATACATCAAATAACAGCTCTGCTGAATCAATTTCAGGCAAGTAAAAGCATTATCTCCCCCGTCTTTTAGATTTCTGACGGGGGAGTATTTTTTGTATCGATTATCTATTTTTCAACGCCTGGTCAATAATAAAAACTGACCATACAGAACAATACCAGGCGATTGTTAAATTGATACTCACCCTTCTGAAATCAGTCCATTAACGTACATTTCTTATAAATAAGCAGACAGCTTGTTAGTAAAACAAGTTCTACTGACTATTTTATTTAGCCTTACCGGATTTTATTAAATAAGCACTCGCTTAATCAGGCTATTCCTAAACGCTTAAAAATCCACTGATGGCCTCTGCCTTAACCGACTCCGGTTACAATATCTTTAATAAAAGAACAAAGATCACACAGCATTGACTGATAGTTTTACCTTCGCATGACAATCTATTGGACAAACAGCTAATTCCCTGCATAATTTTCTTCCTAAAATCCCAACCAGCATCTGTGAAAACAAAGCTATGGTAATATAGCCAAAAATATAAGTCTGTCGTTAAAACATATCAAAATATCCCTTTTACAAAATGAAAATATCACTTATTGTCGCGATGGCGAGTAATCGGGTCATTGGCCTGAATAATAAAATGCCCTGGCATTTATCAGCTGATCTTAAGAAATTTAAAAAAATTACTATGGGCTCGCCTATTTTAATGGGCAGAAAAACGTATGAATCTATAGGCAGACCGTTACCTGGTCGCACTAATATTATTATCAGTAGAAACCTCGACTATCAACAGAATGGCTGTGTGGTTTTTAATGATCTTAAAACAGCACTTGAAAAAGCGTGTGAAAACACTGAAGAAATTTTTATTATTGGCGGCGCTGATCTTTATCAATCGATATTGCCTATAGCCGATACGATTTACCTTACCCTAATAAACCAGGAGTTTCAGGGTGATACATTTTTCCCTGAAATTAAATTAACTGACTGGTCTGAGGTAGAGAGGGAAGATATTACCGATGACTCTGATGCTGCTTTTAATTACAGTTTTTTAAAACTTGAAAAAACAATCCCGGTCACCTACCAGCAAAAACTCACAAGAAGATGATGAAACCAGTTAGAATGGTGGAATTTAACAATCATTTTGTGAAAGCAACAGCTTGGTAGCTATCATGCAAACTAAATATAATACGGACGACTTGAGAATTTGTGGCATTAAAGAAGTCATTCCACCGGCTCAGGTTCACGATGAAATACCTATCAGTGAAACGGCGGCAGAAACAACTCTTCAGGCAAGGGCAGAAATTCATAAAATATTAACAGGACAGGATGACAGACTACTGGTTGTCGTAGGTCCTTGCTCTATTCATGATCCAAAAGCCGCTTTAGAATATGCCGGACGTTTGAAGGCCATCAAAGATGAGTTAAAAGACGATTTGCTGATTGTTATGCGTGTTTACTTTGAGAAACCTCGCACGACCGTAGGCTGGAAAGGTTTGATTAATGATCCGGATCTTGATTCCAGCTTCAATATCAATAAAGGTTTGCGCGTAGCCAGGCAGTTATTGATGGATATAAATACAATCGGCGTACCTGCCGCCACTGAATACCTGGATTTAATTACTCCACAATACATTTCCGACTTGATTGCCTGGGGAGCGATTGGTGCCAGAACGACAGAAAGTCAGGGCCATCGTGAATTGGCGTCTGGCGTATCGTGTCCCATCGGCTTTAAAAACTCTACGGATGGTACGATTAAAATTGCCATCGATGCAATAAGAGCCGCCATGAGTCCACACCATTTTTTATCGCTGACTAAAGCAGGACACTCTGCCATTTTCTCAACAACCGGTAATGAAGATGTGCATATCATTTTAAGAGGTGGCAATGGCCGCCCCAACTATGATGCAGTCAGTGTCGAACAAGTTGCTGAAGGTCTGGTAAAGGCTGATTTAAAAGCCAATATCATGATTGATTTCAGTCATGCCAACAGCTTAAAACAATGCCAACGACAACTGATTGTCGGCAATGATGTTTGCGGACAAATAGCGCTTGGTGATGAAAGAGTTATGGGCGTGATGATAGAAAGTCATCTTAATGCCGGCAACCAGGAGGTCATTGAAGGCCAGCCACTAAATTATGGGCAAAGTATTACGGATGGCTGTTTGTCATGGGAAGACACTGCTCCACTGCTGCGTAATCTGGCCATGGCCGTGCAAAAACGCAGACAGGTAAATAGCCAACAGGACTTAAGCTGATGATAATTGTTGTTAACGGCGAAACCCGTGAATATACCGAACAAACCAGTGTTGCCGATGTCATCGCCAGCATGGGCTTAACCGGCAAAAAAATCGCTATTGAATTGAACAAGGAAATCTTGCCCTTTCAGCAATATGACACCCATTTATTACAGGCGGAAGATCGCCTGGAAATTGTACATGCCATTGGTGGTGGTCAGGAAGATTCATTCATACTTGCCGGTGTCACTTATCATTCACGACTACTGGTCGGTACGGGTAAATACAAAGATATGGAAGAAACCCGACTGGCTATTGAAGCCAGTGGTGCCCAAATTGTGACTGTTGCCATTCGGCGCACCAATATTGGCCAGACCCCCGGGGAACCCAATTTACTGGATGTTATTTCACCCGACAAATACACCATTCTGCCCAATACCGCAGGTTGTTATACAGTCGAAGATGCCGTAAGAACCTGCCGTTTGGGCCGGGAATTACTCGGTGGACACAATCTGGTTAAACTGGAAGTATTAGCTGACCAAAAAACATTGTTTCCTAACGTTGCTGAAACCTATCTGGCCGCCGAATTATTGGTTAAAGATGGCTTTGATGTCATGGTTTACACCAATGATGATCCGATTGCCGCAAAAAGACTGGAAGATATCGGTTGCATAGCGGTTATGCCTTTGGCTGCACCCATTGGCTCAGGTTTGGGTATTCGTAATCCTTATAATATCTTGACCATTATTGAAAATGCCAAGGTACCCATTTTGGTGGATGCAGGTGTTGGTACTGCCTCGGATGCTGCCATTGCAATGGAGTTGGGCTGTGCTGGCGTACTGATGAACACGGCCATTGCTGAAGCCAAAAACCCGATACTCATGGCTTCTGCGATGCGTAAAGGCATTGAAGCAGGCCGGGAAGCTTATTTGGCCGGTCGTATGGCCAGAAAACGTTTTGCTTCTGCCTCATCACCCATAGACGGGCTATTCTTTTAATAATGATGACCGTTTCTGAACCCACCCTACCGCAAAGAATCCGTAGCTTTATTCGCCGGCAAGGCCGTCTTACGCCTGGCCAGCAACTGGCGTTGGATAGCCATTGGAATGCCTATTGCCTGAATCCTGAAACGGATTATGATTTTACCCAGGTATTCGGACGTGACGCACCGCTGTTTGTTGAAATAGGCTTTGGCAACGGCGATAGCCTGGCCAAGATGGCAGCCGCCAATCCTGATAAAAATTATATTGGCATAGAAGTTCATACGCCTGGTGTTGGTCATTTGCTCATTTTACTGCATGAGCAAGGCATTAATAATGTCAGAATTTATAGTCACGATGCCATCGAAATTTTAGAAAATAAAATTGCCGATAATAGCTTGGCGGGCGTTCATCTGTTCTTTCCTGATCCCTGGCATAAAAAGAAACATCATAAAAGACGCATCGTGCGCCCCAGTTTTGTTGACTTGTTGGTCAAGAAATTAAAACCCGGCGGGTACTTTCATGCGGCAACGGATTGGGAAAATTACGCAGAAGCGATGCTGGCCATTTTATCGGCGAGTCCGGTATTAACCAATACCAGTCCAAGCAATGACTATTGCCAATGCCCGGAATACCGCCCGTTAACAAAATTTGAGCAGCGCGGTATAAGACTGGGGCATGGCGTTTGGGATTTGATTTTTAGCAAAGTATAAATACCGGCTCATCAATCCTGTTTCCAGTTGCTTATTTTTCAACTTGTGAACCACCTAAAGTTCAAAAGATAAGATATTCAGCAAATTTCTATAGAACTTTATAGCCTTTTGTTTATTAAAACCCAAAACAGCCTGCCTTAAAAGTAATCAGCGTTGCTTCAGGAATTCATTAAACTGCTCAATGGGTACCGGCTTGCCAAATAAATAGCCTTGATAATAGGTGCAGCCTTTTTCCAAGAGAATTTGTTGCTGTTCTTCAGTCTCCACCCCTTCGGCAATAACATCCAGCTCCAGACTGTGTGCCATGGCAATGATGGTGCGCACAATCGTTTTATCACTGCTATTGACAGTAATATCACTTACAAAGGACCGGTCAATTTTCAATTGATCAAGTGGCAACCGCTTAAGGTATTGCAAGCATGAATAGCCAGTGCCAAAGTCGTCTAATGAGAACCGGACACCGATTTTTCTTAATGTGTCCATGACTACAATCGTATCGTTTATTTCTGTCAGAAAAATGCTTTCTGTTAGTTCCAGTTTGAGTAAGCCAGGATTAATAGCATGGCGCTTTATAGTGGCCAGCACTTGATCTACAAAATCAGCCTGACGGAACTGGTGAGCACTGACGTTCACGGACAGTGTAAGATTACTGGTGTTGCATTCTTGCTGCCATGCCTTAAGTTGGGCGCAAGCCGTTTCCAGCACCCATTGTCCGATGGCCAGGATCAAGCCTTTTTCTTCCGCCAACGGAATGAATTGTTGAGGAGAGACCAAGCCATGTTCAGGATGTAGCCAGCGGATAAGTGCCTCTGCCCCCAATGGAAGCCCCGAACTGTCGACCTGGATTTGGTAATACAAGTGAAATTGCCCTCTCTCAATGGCGAAGTGCAATTCATTTTCGAGGGCTACACGAGCGCTAATAGCGTCCTGCATTTGCTGGTCGAAGAAACATAGTTTGTTACGGCCGGTTTTCTTGCCTTGATACATCGCAATGTCGGCTTGTTGCAGCAGTTCCTCTGTACTGGAATGGATAAAATTGAATAATGTTGCACCTATGCTGGCTGAGCAATGATAGATATGCTTGTCAAGTTGGTAGGGCTGGGTAAGAGCGGCCAGAATTTTTCTGCCTATGCTTTCGGCCTGAGCCGCAGCGACTACGCTGTTTTTATTAAGATTTTCCAAAACCACCACATACTCGTCACCGCTCGGACGGGATACGGTGTCGCATTCTCGCATACAAGCGGTCAACCGCTCTGCAACCTGTTGTAGCAGCAAGTCACCTATGGCATGACCGTGAGTATCGTTGAGGGCCTTAAAATAGTCCAGGTCGATAAACAGTACAGCCCCTTCAAGGCCGGTACGCGTACTTGAAATCAATGCCTGCTTGAGCCGATCAACAAGTAACCGCCTGTTGGGCAGGTGAGTGAGCGGGTCATAGAATGCCAGATTCTTAATTTCCTCTGCAGCCAAATGATTCGCAGTGATATCGGTGAGTGAAGAAACGTAATGGGTGACGATACCGTTGATGCTTTTCACTGCAGTAATGGATTGATAACTCGTATAGCTTTCGCCATTTTTGCGCCGATTCCATATTTCGCCAAACCACATGCCGGTGCTAATAATAATCCGCCACATCTCGGCATAAAAGTCCACATTATGGTGTCCGGATTGGAGTGTTCGTGTGTGCTTGCCTATGACCTCTTCAGAGGTATAGCCCGTGATGGTGGTGAAGGCGTTGTTTACCCGCAAGATCACACCATTGACATCAGCAACCATCATGCCTTCCTGTGATTCAAAGGCGATAGCCGCGATGCTTAACTCCTGTTCAACGAGCACCTGCTCGGTAACATCAATACCAAAATAAATTATGCGCTCAATAAGATCATTGGTGCCAAGAACATGAGCCGAATTCCAGGAAATAATTTTCCGGCTTCCATCTCCCGTCAGAATAAGGGTTTGAAAAGCATTCAACTCACCATTTTCAAGAAATTGTTGGGGCAATGAATTGAGGTGTGTCGATTCCTGAAGTGGCAACAGCAGATCTAACCAATTGCAGAACATTAACTGCTCGGCCGAAAATCCGGTAACAAGCGTTATCGCCTGATTAGTGTAGAGAATCTCACCGGTCGGAGTAAGCTCTACTATAAGAGCTGCTATCCGGTTGATGAGATGGCGATAACGAGCCTCAGATTTGGTTATTGCTAAATGTGCATCATCACTCAATACCGGCCCTTCGTTCGTTAGCACTGCATCGATACCATTCCTCATCAAATCGGCCGGGGAATTTTCGATCCCGGTTAACTGCTTTTGGAAGCTTTCCCGATTCAGGGTATCAATTAACATTATGTTCTTAGTCATGGTCTTTGATCACAAGACCCAGAGCACCCAGTACCTGATCAGTATTGTTTAAATTACCAATAATTTTAACTACCGGCTCTGGAGAAACGCGCAAGACCATGGGAGTAACTATAACGCCCTCAGCCCAGGCTTTTTCAGGTGACAGCAGGACATCCACTACATCAATTCGGTAATCATCACGGTACAGTTCAAGACAGAGCGCCTTGAGATTATGAAGGGCAAGAATTGAGTTGGGTGCTTCTCCAGCAATATAAAGACGGAAAACATGTGTCGCAGCACTAATTTCCGAAGTATGTTTTGGTATAGATGAAATATTATTCATGCGCTAGCACTCCTTGTCGATGTGCCAATTTTCCGACGAGGGCTTCAAGTCATCGCCACTGCGCTTGCTCCACAATTCATCGCGCGATAGATTGGATAGTTTGACGCGGGTATCTTCAGTCGCCAATAACAACTTTAGCTCAGCTTCCTTGACAGCCAATTCAACCTGCAAGACTTCGACGCGGGCATTAACCTCCGCTTGAGCCAGCTCAATGGCCCGACGCTTGTGAACGACACTTGCCAACAACAGATCTTCGGTCGCTTTTTCAGCCGTCTCTTTTTGCCAGCGGGCTGTGCCCATCAATACCTCACCACCTGCCTGATAGACATCGGCCAAAGATACGCCACTCGAATTTAAGATTAGCTCCCGTACCTGATTTGAATGTTCTGTACCGCGTGATTTAACAATAGTTAAAGACCGGTTTCGTTCACCAGCGAGCATGGCGTAACTGATATGTATCCAGGTATCTGCCACCGTAGAAATATGGATATTGGTGTCTTCGTTCAGTGCGTCGTTATTAGAAGCCAGTAAACTTGTACATATCATGGTAATGCCGGTTGACTTGGTCAACGCCAGCAATTGCTCGGGCATGCGTCGGAGAGCCTCGTCATTGCTGTGACTATTAACGATGGCGGATAGTGGATCGATCACAAGGCAACGTGGTTGATAGGTTTCGATAAGCTTACGTACCATTCCCATATGCTCTTCTGTTCCGCTCACGCTACTACGAAGCGATTGAATATGCAGTAAACCGCTATCGACATACGGCCCCAGATCAATGCCTACCGAACGCAGATTACGAACAATTTCCTGCGCCGGCTCGTCAAATCCGATAAAAAGAGAGCGTTCTCCGCGCTCACATGCGGCAAGCAGGAAACAACCGCAGAGGGTAGTCTTTGCTGTACCGGGAGCGCCGCTTAGCACCACGGCAGAGCCGCGATAGTAACCGCTTCCCAGCATGCTGTCGAGCCGATCTATGCCGGAGGAGATACGCTCGGTACTAGCGCTTAGCTGGGGTAATGATAGCGTGAAAGCGATGACCTCGGCACCGGTATCACCCAACAATAAAGCGGCTTCCCTGGAATTAAAACTGGAGCCACGATATTTGATAATGCGCATGGTGCGGTGGGCAAGTCGGTTATCCACATCATGGCGCAGGAAGATCATGCAATCAACCATGTACTGCATAAAATCCTGATAATCGAGTCTTGACTGACATGAGTCATTATTCTTACAGGTAATAATACCGGTTAATCCACTTGATATCAGCCAGTCATTCAAGCGGAACAACTCGCGACGTTCGGCAAGCGGATCATCAAGCAGCGATAATAGTACGTCAATAGAATCAAAAACGATACGCTTGGCCATCATCTGGTCGGCTTTGACTTTGAGCGAAGCAAGCAGGCTAGAGAGATCGAACTGACCGGCACAAACGATATCCGGTCTCGGTTTTGCATCAAGAAAAAAGAGTTTCTGGCTTTCCAGTTCAGACAAATTCCAGCCGAAGGTAGTCGCATTGGTAATAATACGTGAAGAATCTTCTTCAAAAGTGACAAAAATGCCAGGCTCACCATGCTTCGCCCCATGAACCAGTATTTGTAAAGCTATTACCGTCTTGCCGCAACCTGGGCCGCCGGCGAGCAAAGTACCTCGGCCCTTGGGCAAACCGCCGTTGGTAATATCATCCAACCCGCGAATACCCGTCTGGATTTTGTTAAGTTCGATCTGTTGCGTGTTGGACATGTTAGACCTTGGATGGGATTGGGAAGTGAAAATTTGAATATTACAATAGTGTTATTGAAGGGAGTTTTGGTAGCCAAAAATAACAAGTGACTTATAAAAGCCATCTAATTTTTTACTAAAATGTTTCAACCTATGGATATTGATAGGAAACCGAGAAACATGGGGGCAGTTAATCTAAAAAAGGTTGTTCTATAGGCACTTACCGTCTTTTATATTATGCCACATTAATTTACATTATCAGCAACATTAATAACCATAAAAATAAAAACACCAGTAATTAATTTATTTTAACTATATTTAGCTTAATTTAGAGCTGAAGATATTGTCATTTACCTATTGAATGGTAATTAATTTTTAGCGCTTTTAGAGTTTTTTTCAGTATGACTGGTCAGAGCTATTTTTCAAAATTAACCAAGAAACGTTGGCAGTCTTTTCCTGCCGATTTCTGTTATTCATTGAATGTCCATTTTATGCAGCGAGTTTTCATCAAGAAATCTCGACTTTTAAATCAACAGTGATAATTCTATTGATTCAAAATAATAACCTTATCAAATACGTTGTACCATAAATATTATATAGCGCAAATTTAATTTTGCTTAAGGGATCTAATTACCGACAATACTTCATAATAATAAAAATTCAGGTATGAACAAGAAAACCATTAACGCGAATTATGATCAGAACAAGTTTGTCTTAAAGGTCAAATTTTGTTGGTTTTTAATGATAAAAGTGCCGAGGAAACTCACTGAGTTGGTTAGCCTGCTATCCCCTTAATTCGCTATTATCTGCCTTGTACAAAATTTCAGCATGAAGCCTTTTATGCTCATACACTTTTCACTTGCGAATAAAGTTTTCCCTATAAGCACGCTTATCCTTCGTTAATTGCCAAATAATTTTTTCAAGAAAACCGCCACCCAAGTATATAAAAATATAATAAGGGGAGTCGCTATAAAGCAAGTCGATAACCGGCTTAAAAAATAAAAAATAAAAAATAAAAAATAAAAAATATATTTGTAATACTGATAACGTTATTCTCTTATTTATTGTAAGAAAATAAGAATAGTGTGTTAGTCTACTTGAAAAATTCAGTGTAAATATATTATTACCCACAAAAATGCCTGGTTATTTACTTGAATGTTTTATTTTTTAGCTGTCTACTTTTACTTGATCCTTAACCACCATCGATGCGGCTTTTAAACTAAAAACATTATTGGCAATGACTGGCATGAGCTATAAACAGGCTGGTGTTTATAGTTAATAGGACGTTATATTTTGCCGGGGTTATTTCTAATCAGGCTGATCCTGCTCGAAAACATAATTATTTGATAATTTTCATGACAGTATCATTCAATCTCTGACAGGATAAAAATACGATTTAACATTACCACGCAATGCGGGACTCAGCATGTACCGCTTAATCGGCGTCTGTTGCCAACAGGACTTATGCTAAACGGCAATTGGGACCGACAATCAACTTTTCAATGAGTTAATCAGGCTCTTGATGACGCTGTGCATCAAGACCATATAGCGGCATATCAAGCAATGAATAATGAAAATCAACAGGCATTGGAACAAGCTATGCAAGTCTGTGCCGCAGAGCCCATTCATCAGATCGGTAATATTCAGCCGCATGGTGCGATACTGGTTTTAAGTGCAGATAACCCGCGTACAGTACTTCAGACCAGTGCCAATATTAACTGTTTTATTGATTTTCCTGTTGAGGCTGTGCTCGGCAAGCCTCTGATTGAGCTGATTGGGGGAGCTTCAGCACGGCAGATTGAGCAGTTAATTGAAGATGCCAAAACTCTCCACAACGCTACCGGTCTAATCAGCGCTTCGTTGCAACAAATGTCGGTAGATCTTGATGTACATATTTATAGGGACAATAGCCTGTGGGTATTGGAGCTATGCCAAGACATCGGTTTGCCCAAACGGGAGAAGTTGGGCGAACTGCTTATGCACATGCAGAACTCGCTACTGGCTATCGAATCAGGTACAAAAACTATCGATTACTTTGAAGAAATCACCCGGTTGGTGCAGGCGCTTACCGGCTATGATAGTGTCATGGCTTATCGTTTTGAAGCTAATTGGGACGGTGAGGTTATCGCACAAACCCGTATTGAAACAGCCCCTTCTTATCTGGGTACGCAGTTCCCTGCCAGTGATATTCCGCCTCAGGCACGGGCGTTATACACCAAAAACCTGGTGCGTATCGTTACCGACGTTAGTGCCAAGCCGATTGCCATAATTCCAGCGCTGAATCCGGTCAGTCAACAACCGCTCGATATGACTTATTCTGCATTGCGCAGCCTTTCTCCCATACATATGGAATACCTCCACAATATGGGGGTTGAGGCATCAATGGTGATATCACTACTGCAAAACGGGCGGTTATGGGGCTTGATTTCTTGTCATCACATGACGCCAAAACGGGTATCTTTCGCCATGCGGGATGCCGCACTGTTTATCTCTCGAATGGCATCAACAGAACTGACAGCAATTGAATTAAGAGCTGAGCATAATCTACGTATAAAAGCATCACATATCAAAACGGCACTGCTTAAATCCATAATCACCCAGTCAGAAGAGAAAGTTCTGCATAGCTTAAGCCCAGAGCTCCTTAACTCAGTCGATGCTTCAGGCCTTATTATTATTGTCGAAGGCAAGCGCTATGTCTTTGGACAGGTACCTGAAGCTACGGCGATTGATGCACTCCTAAACTGGTTAGGCAAGCAGTTAATAACAGATGTATTCAGCTGCCATAATCTGTCCGAACAGTTTTCCGGCGCCAGTACCTATGCAGAAATTGTATCCGGGGTTATTACGACAACACTTTCAAATGATATGCGCAACTGCCTGGTTTGGTTGCGTAAAGAAAAACCACGTACTGTGAAATGGGCAGGTAGTTACGAACAAGGCCTCGTACAAGCTCCGGACGGAAATTTCCATCTTAACCCTAGAAACTCTTTCAAATCCTGGTCAGAATTGTCGCGTGGCCACAGTGTACCCTGGACTTTACTGGAGATTAAAATCGTTAATGCCTTCGGGCAGACCCTATCGGAAGGTTTGGCACAGAAGCATAAATCTCAACTGGCAGATAATGAACGAGTAGAGCTTCTGGGACGCTTGCAAAAAATTGCTGGCCGTTTGCCGGGGGTTGTCTATCAATTTCGTTGGCATGCTAATGGTCGCAACAGCTTTCCTTATATTAGTGAAGGTATTGTTGATATTTATCGGCTCAAGCCGGAAGACGTTCACGAAAATGGCGCAAAAATATTTGCCCTGATTCATCCCGATGATCAACACAATATGTGGCAATCCATTCAACAATCCGCACAAAATTTGACGCCATGGGATCATGAGTATCGTATAAAGTTTGACGATGGTGATGAGCGCTGGTTACACGGTAAAGCAATACCGGAAAAGGAAGCTGATGGCTCAACGCTATGGCATGGTTTTATTACTGATATCACCGTACGCAAGCAAGCTGAAGATGATCTTCGTATTGCCGCTACGGCTTTCCAGGTTCAGGAAGGCATCATGATCACCGATACCGAGGGTATTATTCTGCGGGTGAATAATGCCTTTACGACCATCACGGGCTATTCTACCCAGGATGTCATTGGCAAGAACCAGCACTTAATTGGCTCAGGACGCAACGATGTTACCTTCTATTCCGAAATGTGGAAGACTATCAAAAATAGTGGTGCCTGGTCAGGTGAAAGCTGGGATCGTCGCAAGAATGGTGAGATATATCCTGAATACTTGACTATCACGGCAGTAAAAGCCGTCAATGGCAATGTAACCAATTACGTTACCAGTCTGACTGATATCACCATCAGTAAAGCTGCCGATTCCGAGATTAGACATCTGGCCTATTACGACCCGCTTACCCAATTGGCTAATCGACGGTTACTGACGGATCGTGTTCAGCATGCCTTGGCAGTTAGCACACATAGTCGAGATAAAGGTGCGTTAATGTTTCTTGATCTGGATTATTTTAAGACGCTCAATGACACGCTCGGTCATGAGGTTGGTGACTTGCTATTGCAACAAGTTGCAACACGGCTGACAAATTGTGTGCGTGATAGTGATACCGTGGCCCGTTTAGGTGGCGATGAATTTATCGTACTGCTCGAAGGCTTAAGTAAGCATGCCGTTGAAGCGGCAGCGGAAACCAAAGTAATTGGCGACAAGATTCTGGCGGCCCTTAGTCAACCGTACCAACTTGCTTCACACAAATACTACGGCACAGCAAGTATGGGCGCTACATTGTTTAAAGATCAGTGCGTAGGTATAGATGAACTTTTTCGGCAGGCGGATATTGCGATGTATCAGGCCAAGGATAGTGGTCGCAATAGTCTGCACTTTTTTGATAAACGGATGCAAGAGTCTATTAATGCGCGCGCATCAATGGAAACTGATTTACGCAATGCACTTGAACAGCAACAATTTCAGCTGTATTACCAAATCCAGGTCGATGCCCTGGAACGCCCGACAGGTGCAGAGGCGCTGATTCGGTGGTTACACCCTGAGCGTGGTTTAATATCACCCTATCATTTCATTCCGCTGGCAGAAGAAATGGGGCTGATTTTACCTATTGGACAATGGGTATTAGAAACCGCTTGCGCTCAATTAAAAGCGTGGGAGCAAGATGAGATTACCTCTAATCTCACCCTTTCAGTTAACGTCAGCGCCAAGCAATTTCACCAAGCAAACTTTCTAACCAAAGTACAAAGCGAAGTACAACGTCATGCAATTAATCCGACTAAATTAAAGATGGAGCTGACAGAAAGCATGTTGGTCGAAAATCTTGAACAGATTATCGCTGTAATGAGTACATTGAACGCCCTTGGTATCCGCTTTTCATTGGACGACTTTGGCACCGGCTATTCATCCCTGCAATATTTGAAACATTTGCCTTTATATCAGCTGAAAATCGATCAGTCGTTTGTGCGAGATCTTACCGCTAATAGCAGTAATGATCGTGGGCTCGTACGCACCATTATTAACATGGCGGAAAATTTGGGGCTTGAGGTCATTGCCGAAGGGGTTGAAACCAAAGAACAACAACAAATTCTCTTGGCAAAAGGCTGCGCCCATTATCAAGGCTATTTATTTGGCAAGCCTGTACCGATTCAGCAGTTTGAATTGGCGCTAAAACAGGAATGCATGTCTGGGGCTTGATGTGAATTAATTATAACCATTATAAATTCATAAATTCCGTATGAACAAAAACTATGATAAACCTGCCGGGTTTCCGGCAAAGATTGAAGAACCGCTATGCCTTGTCAGCGAAACAGCATCGGTGGAACGCTGTGCATGCCATACCATAGTATGGTAATCCATGAATAACCAAACCAAATCTGCCTTGGAACTGGCAATGCAAGAGTGTACTGCCGAACCTGTTCATCAACTTGGCAATAATAAGCAGGTAAAAGAAACTCCTCTCAAGGCCGATGCTCTGCAAAACGCAATTTTCAATAGTGCCAATTTCTCAAGTATCGCCACCGATGCAAATGGCGTTATTCAAATCTTTAATGTCGGTGCTGAAAACATGCTGGGCTACACGGCAGAAGAAGTTATGAACAAAATTACCCCGGCTGATATTTCCGATCCACAGGAAATTATTGCCCGTGCCAACACCCTCACTGACGAATTCGAAACGCCGATCGCGCCAGGTTTTGAGGCGCTGGTGTTCAAGGCGTCACGCGGCATCGAGGATATTTATGAGCTGACTTATATTCGCAAGGATGGCAGCCGTTTTCCGGCGGTGGTATCGGTCACGGCGCTACGTGACGCGCAGGATGTCATCATTGGTTATTTGCTGATTGGTACGGATAATACCGCACGTAAGCTTACGGAAGATAAGCTGCGCCTAAGTAATATTGCCTTAAAACACATCAGCCAAGGCGTAATCATCACCACTCATGACCAGAACATCTTGTGGATTAATGCCGCCTTTACATCAATCAGCGGCTATAGCCGAGCAGAAATTTTGGGTCGGAATTGTCGCTTTATGAATGGGCCACTCACCGACCCAATAGTGCTAACTAATATACGTCAGGCTATTGAAAATAAAGTCCCATTTTCCGGTGAACTACTCAATTATCGCAAAGACGGCACGCAATTCTGGAACGAATTGACGATTTCTCCCATATTCGACGTACAAGGCCAGTTAACTCACTTTATTAGCTCCATGCACGATATCACTGAGCGTAAACAAATAGAGCATACACTTCGTGAGAGCGAATTTCTCTGGAAATTTGCCATAGAAGGTTCCGGTGACGGCGTCTGGGACTGGAATGTCCAGACTCATCAAGCCGTTTATTCACGTCTTTGGAAAGAGATGTTGGGTTATACCGAAAACGAGATCCTGCCTACTAATCAGGAATGGCTGGGCCGTATTCATCCTGATGATCAGTTACCTGTTGCAGAAGTGCTGCAAGCTTATCTGGATGGAAAGACGGAGATTTACGTTGTTGAATATCGCTTGCGCTGTAAGGATGGCAGTTACAAATGGATTTTGGCTCGTGGCATGGTGGTTGATTACACTGAAGAGGGTACGCCCTTACGGATGATCGGGACGCATACTGATATTTCTGCGATCAAAAAAACACAGGATTCATTGCAGGAAAAAGAACGAATGTTGTCTGAATCACAGCATATCGGCCATATTGGTAGTTGGTCTTTAGATCTGGCGACCGGTTTACTAGACATCTTTCCTAAATACAGTCATAGCGTAAGTTAACAAGAGCAGCCACTAAATTCCATGTCAGGGAGTAATGCTTGTGCTTACCCCGATAAACATCTTTGGTAATTCTGAAGATTTTGCATCGG
>NZ_JAOEGU010000119.1 GCF_025583945.1 Methylobacter psychrophilus | reverse complement strand
CTCATGATTCCTGCTGTAGTCGTTAGGTTTTTAGGGTAGTAAGAAGAGTCACCAAGCGGTGCAGGTCGGTATAAGGCTCTATGCCATTGTGAGCAGTGGTAAGTTGCGCCAGTTGTTCGGCACGTTGGGTGGCCGCACGGGAATAGTTACAGGTTTGTTGGTAGTAACCGGCCCGGCCTTTGTCATAATCAGGCAGGTATTGACGTAGTCGCTGATAAACGACATCGCGGTGCAATGGCGCGTGTACGTCTTCGAAATGTAATAACAGCCATAATTCAAAACACGGTACCGAAGCGATGGCTTGGACGCTGACAGGTTGTTTCAGGTCATTGCGCAATTTGCCGTTCAGTGCCGCTGCTTTGCCAAGCGCCTGATGATAGGTGATGTGATCATCACGGTCAAAAACGGCAAAAACCTGTTCAAAGGCATGGGGTTCAATGTATTTATTCTCGTCGCCGTTAATAAACAGGTGTTCTGCGTATTCCACTACTTGCAACGGTGATGTGCCATATTGGCTGTGCTGTACCTGCACGTTAGTGGTGCTTAAGCGATACTTGGTACGAATTTCGTTTAAGTAGAGCGGTTCGGTTTTGCTACCTTCACTAACAATGAGAATACGATCATAGCCCTCACGTCGGCCTGATTTACGGGCCAGTTGTTTGGTTTGTCGAGCTTTGGGTTGATTGTCTTTTCCCATATACAGCTACCGGTCAGCCTGCCGCTTGTGCGAGTAAATGTGGGTCATTAAAAAACGGCACAGCACCATAGCGTCCGGTTAAGTAGCCACGTTCCCAGGCTTCGTTTTCACGCGGACTAAAATCGCTTAGTGGATATAATCGGGTGGCTTGATCATTATCTTTTTCAGTAAACCAGATTTGGTCGCGCCGAAACAAGGTTCGATCGAGCAGTGAAGAGTCATGCGTGGTAAAGAAGAGTTGTGCACCGTGTGGATTAAGTTCTGGTTGATGGAACATACGCACCAATCGTCTAACCAGTAACGGGTGCAAACTACTGTCCAGTTCATCGACAATCAGCAAACGGCCATGCTTAAGTACATCGAGTACGGGAGCCGCCAGAGCATATAATCGTTGGGTACCTTGTGATTCTTCATACAATTCAAAACTGGCAGAGCCGCGGTCTGTCTTGTGAACAAATTGTGGCATGAGCATTTCTTGTTCGTCGTGCATAACTTTTGCCCCTTCGGGGCCAAACATGATTTTTTGCTGAAACCCTTGGCGCTGTACAGTCATGACATCACTGATGCTGATGTCCGCAGACGCAAGAAAATCACGTACTGCGCGTCTACCACTTTCGGTTTGGAGTAGTTCAGTGGTGTGATCTGGAGGCGGAGTCAGGCCTGCGCTGAAATATACCGGTTGTTCTACCAACCAGCTAAATACCGGGCCCAATAGCTCACTGTTTAGCTGCGCAGCCGTTGATAAAAACAGTGCATTGGAGCGGGTACTGTCCTGCCAAAGCTTACGTGGACCGGTGAGATGGGTACTGAACTCGTAAATAGAGCTTTGGGTTTTTTCGTCAAACTGGCGACTGAACCATTGTTGCGGTTTTGCAGTACGATAGACCAAGAGCCATTCGCTAATAATTCTTTCAGGCGTCAGGCTAAAACCGTATTGATGGCGTACCCCATTAAAGATAAAGGTGATTTCAAATTCGGTGGGTTTTGCAACACAAGCCGCATCCAGACGGAAGGGCTGAATGTTAAAAGTTTGTCCCAGTTGCATGAGTGTGGCAGATTCAGCGACCAAAGCACGCATAAAGGCCAGCGCTTGTAGTAACGTGGATTTGCCACTGGCGTTGGGGCCATAGATTACAGCACTGCGAACCACATGGGGCAGACTTTTGATACCGGTTGATGCCAAGTGCGTATCGGCGAGCTTTTTATCTTTTGACGCAACAAAACTAATAACTATTTCATCGCGAATTGACCGGTAGTTACGAATGCGAAATTCAAGCAGCATGACAAGCCTCAATTGCAAAATTAATTTAAATTATGCGCTTTTTATTCAAAAAATAAAGTAATTTTTACTTTGTGTTGCATTATTTTATCGAAATATTATTTACGATAGCGGTATTAATAGCTGGCCGAATTATTCACTCGGGTGATTTTTATTTTAAGTAGCTGGTAATTCTGAGAGGCCATTTGACGAATTATTATTTTTGCAGGAATGGTGGTTGAGATGAGTATTCTGGTCAGTGTAATTTATCCGAGTTATTAGGGCTTTTAAAGTATCTTTGTTGGTAAAAAATTTGCCGCTGTTTGAGCTGTAGGCGGGGCCGGAAGCGAGTTTAAATAAAGCAGCGTACCAGCCAAACAGGGAGGTTTGGCTTGCAGGGAAGCAAGGTGTTTAAACAGTGAAGCCGAAGGCAAGAATGCTGCCCGGGGTTTGGGGCTGGAAGCCCCATGTAAAGTAAAATCGCGGCCAAGCATGACTAAGGCCATTTTGCATAATACGATTTATACGCGGTGTGCGGGGCAGTGCTGTTCTGCCCTGCATATTGCGTATAAGGCGTGGGTATTATGTAACTTGGCATGGTCATGCC
>NZ_JAOEGU010000118.1 GCF_025583945.1 Methylobacter psychrophilus | reverse complement strand
TACAGATACCATCCCTTGAAGGGATGGTATCTGTCGACATAGAAATTATTTATCTGAAAATGTATAGGTTTGAATAAGACCAATCAAGCGTGTTGAATTAAAAGATATTTATTGGATAAATATCTCTAGTTTTGCCCTCCCCTTTTTTTTATAGGCTATAAATATTATTATTCCGATAGAGAGTATAAATTGAGAGTGTCTGAATAATTTTGTTTGCTGATTCTTTTGGCAACTTAAGCGAGATAAAGCAGAGGCCACTTTTCATACAAAATCTTTTTATCCATATTTATAAAATGAGAATGCTATGGAATAATTTATTCGCTCTTATTAAGAATCTATTATCAAGTAATATAGATTTATATGTTATGTTGTTTATAAAGGGTTGCATAGTTTGTTAGGAGGAAATTAATAGCTTTTCAAGTAGCGCAGCGTACTGATGTTTCAAGTGTTGGTTAACTTAAAACTGGCGAAGCAAAAAATGTATGGATGACTAAATGAAGATAGGGCACCAACAGTAGATTCCTTAAGAGATGTATGAAGTAGTTGCTAAGATTGAGTCAGGATTGGCATTTATTTTTTCATGCAGCAAAAATCCCTTTTGTTGTCCTGCTTATAATGCATTATTATCCCCTGCTCTATCGTCGCTATTTTTTATCAAGCATAAAATATTATGCAAAACACACCCTATAGCATTATGGTTTATTTTTGTTGATTTCAGTTAAAGGTAAAGCATCTATTATCAGATGATAAAGGATTTAACTTTGCTGTTATTATTATCGGCAATAGCCAAGCTTAAGCAGTGATTCTTAACAGCCAACAGGTACTGAAAACAAATGCGCACAGAACAACGACTACATTACCAAGGAGTTAACTAATGGTGATCGATTGAGGTTTTTTCTAAATCGTATCAAGGAGCGATTATGGATCAGGCCACTGGCAATGTGCTTGTTGTCAACCGCTTCGGTATTTTTGGCAAGACTGGTGGATGTTACGGAAATCAGCCAGATAGTTCCGTTGATTACCTTGTCTTCAATAGAAACTCTGCTTAATATTATTGCTTCCAGCATGTTGGTAATCGCTACTTTTGCGGTTGGATCCATGGTTTCTGCTTATGCTTCCGCTAGTAGTACGGCGACACCCCGATCTTTTTCTCTGGTTATTGCCGATGACGTTTCCCAGAATGCCTTGTCGACTTTTATTGGTTCATTTATCTTTAGTATTGTCGCGCTGATTGCCCTACAAAACAGTTATTACGATAAAGCCGGTCGTTTCGTGTTGTTTGCTTTAACATTACTAATTTTTGCGATAGTGATTATTACCTTTGTCAGTTGGGTCGATCGTATTGCCCGTCTGGGGCGTGTTAACGGTACTATCGATAAAGTTGAGGTAGCTACAGCGGCAGCACTGCAACGCCGACGCTTAACCCCTACCCTACATGGTGTTCCTGCCGGAACCCATGTGCCGGGAGGACGTCCTGTTTACGGGTCTTTAATTGGCTATGTTCAGCGTGTTGATATCAATGCACTACAAAAATATGCCGACAATGCGGCTATACGAATTACGGTGGCCGCCTTACCCGGTACTTTTGCTGCGCCCGGACGTGTACTTGCTTATGTAACAGCTGATCTGGGTGATTTTACTGATATTGATATCGGTCAAATAGAAAAGGCCTTTCTTATTGGTGGTGAAAGAAAATTTGATGAAGATCCCCGCTTTGGTTTTATCACCCTTTCTGAAATAGGCAGTCGGGCATTATCACCGGCTGTTAATGATCCCGGTACAGCCATTGATATTATTGGCACACTCATACGTCTTTTTGCACTATGGAGTGCGCCAATTAAAGATAATGAGAATCTTCGAATAGCTGAATGTGATCGTGTAGAAGTACCGGAAATATGTTTACGGGATATGTTTGACGATGCCTTTACCGGTATAGCCCGCGATGGAGCCGGTGCTGTTGAAGTGATGGCACGACTCCAAAAGGCTTTTGAGTCGCTGGCCTCAATCGAACATCCGGTCATGAGAGATGTTGCCATTTGCCATTCACGTTTGGCACTTGCCAGAGCAGAAAGTACGTTAAAAATTCCTGAAGACATAGCGGTTGTAAGGCGATTGGCAAAGTTTGGTAATAAAACGGGTTAAAAAAATGTTATTCACCACGAAGTACACGAAGGAAATTAATCGCTTTTATTCAATGCATTAAAAGATTCCTGTCTTCGGCAACGGCTCCTGGCGTCTCTTAAAAAGCCTACTGTTGGTGCTCTTGATCGCTGTTTCAGATGCGATTCTGCCGGTATCCATGACTATGTAACTACTGCATAATCTAGGCAACCAATTTAAAGCGCAACAGATAAATAAAACTAGCCTATTGATTCCGGGAGCGCCGAGCTGGGGCTCGGCGCTCCCGGAAAGTTAACTGTCTCGTCTTAAGTTAATAGCCATAATCTACAGGAATGTGGTGTTTGCAGGGCACCCTTCATTTTGAAGCAAAAGTAGTGAACAGTTGAAACATAAGGCACAACTGTCCCTCAGGTTTCCCTGATATGTTTTTTAAAAAGTCAGTCTAAAAAATTCTTATTGTTGGCTTTGAATTGT
>NZ_JAOEGU010000117.1 GCF_025583945.1 Methylobacter psychrophilus | reverse complement strand
CCGGCAAGCATATGGTTGGTAGAGATTTAGGCCGACTGGAACCGACTGCTTCGCTACAGTACCGTGCTGCTGGATGATTTGCCAAAAATAAGAATGTAAAGAGTTTAAAAACTTGAACATCGAGTTTAAGGCATATTTTAGGTTAATACTTAACAGGCGCTATTTTATGGGAAAAATCGTCGCTTATTTACGTGCATCTACTGACAAGCAAGATTTGAATAATCAAAAGCTAGAAATTTTGGAATTTGCGCGTAAAAAGGAGATTCGTATTGATGAATTTGTCGAAATCACAATTTCATCGCGTAAAACCAGCAAACAACGGCGGATAGATGAATTGGTGGGAATGCTGATTGAGACTGATACGCTGGTTGTTACTGAATTCAGTAGACTTGGGCGCAGCACGGCGGAGGTCATTACGTTGGTTAATGCCTTAGTATTACGCAATATCCGAGTCATTACCATCAAGCAAAATCTGGATATTGCGAATCAGGATATGAATGCGAAGATCATTATTACGCTGTTCTCGCTGTTCGGCGAATTGGAGAGGGATTTGATCAGTTTGCGCACCAAAGAAGCTTTAGCCGTAAAAAAGGCGAGTGGTCAGTAACTCGGTAAGCCAAAAGGCACTTTACAGAAAAGTAAATTCGATAATAGCCTGGATCGTATCAAGGAATTGCTCGGATATGGCCTTTCCGTCCGGAAGATTGCAAAAGTGTTGGGCTATTCGAGTCACATCGCACTCAATACTTATATCAATAAACGCAGTCTACAACAGTCGATTAAGAGTTAGCCTACCACCCATGTTAACGCGATTTATGGCAAGTTGGCTTTAAAATAAGGGCTGGAGACATTTACTAAGGTCTCTCCGGAATTTTCGGCGGTTTGGGCTTACACCCCCAGGCTACCCACATAAAATAATGCTTTAACGCAAACGTCCCATTACCGAGAAAGCCATGTCTCATGCCCCCGCCTTGTCCAAACAACCGGTGAACGATAAACGCCAGTCCATGCCAGTCTCCACAACGGAGGCAGTCCAGGATAAACGTTCCAAGATTAATTTCTTCGCACCCTTCATTAACAGATTCGAGCTTCAGGACATCCTCAACACACGCAATCACTCCGCGGATTTCATCGAAACCCGCGCCGAGTATATTGCTGTACGAGTACGCTTCATGGCATTTTTCTATGCCATCGCCATCCAGCTGTGGATTCCCGTCGATTACCTGTTGCTGAGACCGGATCACTTCAGCTCCATGATTATTCCCAAGCTCCTGCTGACGACCTTCCTGTTGCCGCTGGGGCTACTTACTCTGCGCAAACTCACCAGCAACCAGGTGCACCTTATTTTCATGTTGACGATCCTGTCCGCCGGCATGTTCTACTTTGCTTCCATGCAGATTCTCAACCAGGGTGGTGCAGAACCTCTACTTGCCGGCTACAGCTTCATGCCTCTCATGATTGTGTCGATGCTGGGGATTATCCCTCTTACTCTTGCCTGGGGCGTCTCATTGATCTCAATGGTTATAGTCATCTATCTGGTGCTGAAAGCTTCACTGGGCCAATTGATGACCGTGGATACCGCCAACATGCTGTGGGTATTGTTTATTCTGGGCAGCATATCCCTGTGGGTTCAATCAAGCCAGTTGTTGATGCTAATGAAGCTATACCGCGAAGCCACCCGTGATCCGCTGACGGGATTGATCAATCGGCGTGTATTGATGAAACGCCTGTCCCTCGAAATGGGACTCACCAACGACGCTGGCTCGTCTTTTTGCATCCTGATGTTCGACCTGGATCGCTTCAAACGCATCAATGATAACTATGGTCATCTGATCGGCGACCAAGTCCTAAAAACCACCTCGGAGATCCTACAGGCTGGGTTGCGTGAACATGACATCGTGGCCCGCTTTGGCGGCGAAGAGTTTGTCGCCGTACTGACAGGTTGCAGATACGAGGAGGCTATAGCGGTGGCGGAGCGTATTCGCGCAAGTTGCCATGAAACGCAGGTATTAACTTCGAACGGTGATAGCATCCAGTTCAGCACCAGCGTTGGCGTGACTGAATATGAAGCTGGTGAGACCATCGAGGTCACCCTCAACCGTGTCGACGAATCGCTGTACAAGGCCAAGGAACTGGGACGCAATTGCGTAATTCATAACCAGAGCGATGGCTTTTCTAGAAAATGAACGTTTTCTCCATGCACTTTACGGGGAGGAGACAGAATCGAGTCTCCTCCCGTCCAATTGATTACAGCAATATAATTGCCCCCCCGGATGTAAGGGGGAAAGGAGCAGAACTACTACAAACTAAATCGTGGCTGGGTGCCAATTCACATAGCGGCCAAAAATGCCATCTTCGTCAGATAGAATCTATTAGTTTACGCTCCGTCACCGCTCAAAATCCTATGAAACAATCCTGTCGTTTGTTTAATGCACCAAGTATTACAGCAGATTATATTTCAAGTTTTTGATACGATCGGGTATTTAGAATGTTTACAAATTGTATGGGTAAATAATAGACATCTTTCCTAAATACAGCCATAGCGTAAGTTAACAAGAGCAGCCACTAAATTCCATGTCAAGGAGTAATGCTTGTGTTTGCCCCGATAAACATCTTTGGCAATCCTGAAAATTTTGCATC
>NZ_JAOEGU010000116.1 GCF_025583945.1 Methylobacter psychrophilus | reverse complement strand
CGTTCATCTTCCGTTAGTCGTACTATGTATTTCTTTTTCAATGGTGTTTATTAATGGCAATGTAAAGACATTATATGGGGGCTATCATTCGACATATCAACGCTGACTGAGTACTAGTACTCAGTCAGCGTTGATATGTCGGATAAAATTAGCATTAGGTAACTCGCAATAAATAACTCTCGCCCTATCGTTCCCACGCCGGAGAGACTGTGAAAGTATTATCAAAAACAACCAAAATCAACACAAAATAGCAAAAAACCTGCTGTAAGTTATTGATTCTTGGTTGCCGAAATCAAAATTCAACCCGAATTTTGAATACTTTCACAGTCTCCGGAGCGTGGGAACTAGGCTGATTCTGGGGGTTATTTTCTGCGTACTGCCTTACAAGCCAGTAGTTTTCTATATTGGATCCGACAAAATAAGATTGACTGAGTACTAGGTTTGTATTCCAAATTATCATGGTGTCAGGTACGGTCACTGCCATTAAGTTAAGTATTTTAAGGCTATAAGTTGGGGGGCTTATTTATTGCAAGTTACCTAACTGGGTTACAAACCCCGTCACGCTTTGTATATTAAGGTGTTAACAAATAAGTCTGCTTTTTTTTCGTGCCTTTCGTGTTTTCGTGGACTCTGCCGATGCCGGTCTGGAATTTCAACCCTGACCGGAACGTTTGAAAGTCTCAGTAGTTTTTAAATCCTGAGTAACGGGGCTTCAAACCCCATCACACTTTTAGTACGGTTAAACCAAACTCTTTATCCCAAAATATGCCAGCGTAAATTCAAAAAACTTACCTTACCAAAGAAATCAGTTATTCATTTTGACTATTTAACGTATCTGTCATCTTGATAACGTAATCTTGTGCAAAGTAATATTTTTAGTACTATCAAGCGCAATAGCTATAACACCTACTGCTCTCACTATTAATAACTCTACCTATTAATCATTCCCTCTCACCAAAACAAGACACAGCTGACATGAACCAAATAATCACACCAATCACCAATCTTTTAGTCATCGACAGCCAGGTTAGTGATTGGCAAGGTTTAGCCAGTGCAGCCACTGCAGGTACCGCAGTATTAATTCTGAATTCAGGTTCTGATGGACTGACACAAATCAGCGATTACCTGACCACTTTGGCGGCAAGTACAGCAGATTTTATACCGCTACAAAGCATTCAAATCATGTCTCACGGGAGTGCAGGCACTTTGTTGTTGGGTTCTAGCACCATCACGCAAGACAATTTAAGCTCATACAGCGAACAACTGGCCAGCATGGGTAGCAGTCTGAGCTCCACCGGTGATATTTTATTGTACGGTTGTGATGTTGCCGCTGATCAAAATGGCGTAGATTTTATCAACCAGTTGGCGGTATTAACCAATGCCGATGTCGCTGCTTCAAATAATTTGACCGGCTCAGCGGCTTTAGCCGGAGATTGGCAATTAGAAGCGTCTACCGGAACCATTGATTCAGGATTGGCATTAAATACTGAGGCAGTCAATAGTTATGCGAACACTCTTTCTATAAAAGTAAAAGATAATTTATTATCAGAAGCTTATTTATCAGTGTATGACAGCACTCAAGCATTAACCTTTGTCTTGGACTTGGGTCTGACCATGGGTGATTTGGTTGCTAATTTAAGCAACAATGATTTTTCAAAAAGCTATGATCTCACTGCTCTGACAGCGGCTTCTACTGATGGCAAATGGTCAACTTTTGCTGCCAATTTAAATACAGAGACTACCGTTTTTGGTGTGCTTACTTCAGGTAACGGAGGTAGATTACTGGCAACCGGCCCTGCGATAAGCCCGGAAAAATTTGCAACTATAACCGTTGCTGCAGCTGCTGTTACTACCTCAGCAAACCATATAGCCTCTGTTAATACGGCTGCTTTGACTGACAATACCGGTGTAGCTGTTGATACAGCTTTAAATCTGAGTGCTATCATTTCAGATTCGGATACTCCTGATACCGGACAGCATGACCAAAGAAATTCATTTACCAGTCTTAATGGTGGTAAAACTGACGCAGGTGCCAGCATCAACTATGGCACGGCAGGCAACTTTTACTATTACAGCGGTGGTGCTACTCAAATCGTGACTCAGGCAGTCCAAACATGGAGTTTGGATGCAACTACCGGTATGTTGACATACAGTAAAGTAGCGGCCGCCAATAATGCACCTACCGGCGCAGTAACCATTACCGGTACGGCTACCCAAAATGAAGTACTGACAGCGGACATCAGTACGTTGACGGATGCCGATGGCTTGGGCACAATTGCTTACCAATGGTTGGCCGATGGTACAGCCATTACCAACGGAACAACCGACAAGTTCACTTTAACTCAAGCGCAAGTGAACAAAGTCATTACCGTTCAGGCCAGCTATACAGACGGACTGAATAATCTTGAAAAAGTATTGAGCTCTGCCACCACTGCTGTAGTCGATGTTAATGATGCACCTACCGGCACCGTCACTATCTCCGGCTTGCTTGAGCAAAACCAAATATTAACAGCCGCCAATACCTTGGGGGATTTAGATGGCATGGGTACTGTCCCGATAGCTTACCAATGGTTTGCCGATGGCGTAGTCATTACCAACGCAACAGCCGAAACGTTTACATTAACTCAAGCGCAAGTGAACAAAGTTATTACTGTTCAGGCCAGCTATACCGACGGACTGAATAAACTTGAAAAAGTATTGAGCTCTGCCACCACTGCCGTAGCCAATGTTAACGATGCACCTACCGGCACCGTCACTATCTCCGGCTTGCTTGAGCAAAACCAAATATTAACAGCCGCCAATACCTTGGGGGATTTAGATGGCATGGGTACTGTCCCGATAGCTTACCAATGGTTTGCCG
>NZ_JAOEGU010000115.1 GCF_025583945.1 Methylobacter psychrophilus | reverse complement strand
TGCAAAATCTTCAGAATTACCAAAGATGTTTATCGGGGTAAGCACAAGCATTACTCCCTGACATGGAATTTAGTGGCTGCTCTTGTTAACTTACGCTATGACTGTATTTAGGAAAGATGTCTAATATCAGTTAATAATCTGCACCATTGACCTGATTCATCGATAAATACAAAAGCAAAAGTCCGCTTGAAAATTGACCTATACTCCCTCATATTAGCTCTAACTTAAACACTTTTTATAAGGTATATCATGATGCGAATGGATAAATTAACCAGCAAGTTTCAATCAGCTTTGGCTGATGCTCAAAGTATGGCCTTGGGAAAAGATCATCAATTTATCGAACCTGTACATTTAATGATGGCATTACTGGATCAGGAAGGCGGCAGCATCAAGCCGTTACTGGCCCAGATCAGTGTTAATACACAGATGCTGCGCACAGAACTTGCCATGGAATTGGCGCGTATTGCGACCGTTAGTGGTTCGGGCGGCGATGTCCAAATATCAAATGAATTATCCAGACTGCTAAATTTAACCGATAAATTAGCCCAAAAACGTAACGATAAATTCATCTCCAGCGAATTATTTTTACTGGCGGCTTGTGAAGAAAAAGGAGTGTTAAACGATCTGCTTAAAAAAGCCGGTGTTATTAAGAAAAATGTCGAAATAGCGATTGATAAAATGCGCGGTGGTGAAGCAGTTGATGATGCCAATGCCGAAGATCAACGCCAGGCCTTAAATAAATACACCATCAACCTGACGGAACGTGCCGCGCAAGGCAAACTTGATCCGGTTATCGGCAGAGATGATGAAATTCGTCGCACCATTCAAGTTTTACAACGACGTACCAAAAACAATCCTGTTTTAATCGGTGAGCCCGGCGTCGGTAAAACAGCGATTGTTGAAGGTTTGGCGCAACGTATCGTTAATGGTGAAGTACCGGAAGGAATTAAAGGCAAACAAGTATTGGCTTTAGACATGGCCGCATTAATTGCCGGTGCCAAGTTTCGCGGTGAATTTGAAGAGCGTCTGAAAGCCGTTTTAAATGATCTGGCCAAACAAGAAGGTCAGGTGATCCTGTTTATTGATGAGCTACATACCATGGTCGGTGCAGGTAAGGCTGAAGGTGCCATGGATGCAGGCAATATGTTAAAACCCGCGCTGGCGCGTGGCGAATTGCATTGCGTAGGGGCAACGACACTGGATGAATATCGTAAATATGTTGAAAAAGATGCCGCGCTGGAACGTCGTTTTCAAAAAGTATTGGTCGATGAACCTTCTGTCGAAGATACCATTGCCATTTTGCGTGGCTTAAAAGAAAAATACGAAGTGCATCACGGCGTTAGCATTACCGACCCGGCCATTGTTGCTGCAGCAACGTTGTCTTACCGGTATATTGCTGACCGAAAACTACCCGACAAAGCCATTGATCTTATTGATGAGGCCGGCAGCCGAATCCGCATGGAAATTGACTCCAAGCCGGAAGAAATGGACAAATTATACCGGCGCTTGATTCAATTAAAAATTGAGCAGGTAGCACTAAAAAAAGAACAGGATGCAGCGTCCAAAAAACGTCTCGAAATCCTGGAAGAAGAAATTGCCGATCTGGAAAAAGAATATTCCGATCTTGAGGAAATATGGAAATCTGAAAAAGCCTCATTGCAAGGTTCAGCATTGATTAAAGAAAAGCTGGAACATGCCCGAACAGATTTGGAAGTAGCCAGTCGCACTAATGATTTGGCGCGTATGTCAGAACTTCAGTATGGCATTATTCCCGCCTTGGAAAAGCAGCTGACCATGGCTGCACCCGCTGAAACTCAAAAAATGACCTTGTTACGCAATAAAGTCACCGAAGAAGAAATTGCCGAAGTGGTATCAAAATGGACGGGAATACCGGTCTCAAAAATGATGGAAGGCGAGCGTGATAAATTATTACGCATGGAAGATTATTTAAGCAAAAGGGTCGTTGGCCAGGATGAGGCACTGAAAGCGGTCAGCAATGCGATACGCCGCTCCAGAGCCGGATTATCCGATCCCAATCGCCCCAATGGATCATTTTTGTTTCTGGGACCTACCGGTGTCGGTAAAACTGAATTGTGCAAAGCCCTGGCAGAATTTATGTTTGATACGGTTGATGCAATGGTACGCATTGATATGTCAGAGTTTATGGAAAAACATTCTGTCGCACGTCTTATTGGTGCACCTCCTGGCTATGTAGGTTATGAAGAAGGTGGTTATTTAACTGAACTGGTCAGACGTAAACCGTATTCGGTTATTTTGCTGGATGAAATTGAAAAAGCCCACCCGGATGTATTTAATGTCTTGTTACAAGTTCTGGATGATGGCCGCTTAACCGATGGCCAAGGCAGAACTGTCGATTTTAGAAATACCGTCATCGTAATGACTTCAAATCTGGGCTCCGATATCATTCAGGAACTGGCAGGTGAAGCCCTTTACCCGGTAATGAAAGCGGCTGTGATGGATAAAGTCAGTCAGCACTTTCGACCCGAGTTTATCAACCGGATCGATGAAGCCGTGGTTTTCCATCCATTGGGACGTGAACAAATCAGAGCTATTTCCAGCATCCAGATTGAGCATCTGCGTCAGCGTTTACGGGATCGGGAAATTGGCTTTGAAATGACTGATCAAGCCATAGATTTGTTGGGTGAGTCTGGGTTTGATCCGGTGTACGGAGCCAGACCCATGAAACGCGCAATACAACAACAACTGGAAAATCCGCTGGCGCAAAAAATACTGTCAGGGCATTTTATTGCCGGTGACACTATAAAAGTAGATATAGACGATGAGGGACTACGATTTTTGAAGGCTTAACTTTCGCTGCCAACAGATACCATCCCTTGAAGGGATGGTATCTGTGTCAACTTACAGCAACTTGAATTGGAAATTTAATTTCTGAAAGTCTATAAAGAGCTAAATCAGCATTTCACTTTAGTAAAACTCGATGTTCAAGTTTTTAAACTCTTTACATTCTTATTTTTGGCAAATCATCCAGCAGCACGGTACTGTAGCGAAGCAGTCGGTTCCAGTCGGCCTAAATCTCTACCAACCATATGCTTGCC
>NZ_JAOEGU010000114.1 GCF_025583945.1 Methylobacter psychrophilus | reverse complement strand
CACGCAGCGGATTATTAATTCGCTGGACAAAAATGATGACACATTTTTAATCGACGACCGTATCTTCCAAGCCGCAGAAATTGGCAGGATTCATGCGAGAGCGGCTTAAATTTTGACGAAGGTATTGGCTTAAGTAAAATTAATTATTAAGATATACATTGCCATGAACTACCGTAACCGCCAAAAACCTTCTTATTCTTTGATGTTAACGTTAGAGCCACGCATGGTATTTGATGGGGCGGTAGCCGTACCTGATACTGCAGCTATTGCTGCGGATGCGTCCCATGTCACTGGCAATGTCCTTAGTGATGGCACGCCTCATGACACAGGCACAGGGACACTCAACGTTCAAGGTGTTGCCAGCGGCAGTACGACAGTGCCGCTCAATACTGGCGTCAATACTACCGTAAACGGCACCTATGGTAGCTTGGATATTCAGGCCAACGGCAGCTACGACTATCGCTTAAGTAATGACGCAGCTAATATACTGGCACTAACAGTCGGTGAGCAAGCGACCGATACCTTTAGCTATACCATGACGGATACGGCTCATAATACCTCAACCACCACCTTAACAATTGATATAACGGGTGATAATGACGCCCCTACTGCCGTAGCCGATAGCACTCATATTACTGCCAGTGCAGCCACCGTTACGGGTAATTTACTGACTAATGACACCGACTCCGATGCCGGTGATACCAAGACCGTCTCCGCCATTTCAACTTCAGGTAATAGTATAGGCAGCGTGGACAGTGCCTTGACGGGCACTTATGGTAGCCTTACCGTTAATGCTGATGGCAGTTACAGTTATGCCCTTGACAACAACAATGCCGCTGCAAAAGCATTGCCAGTAGGTAAAACCTTAACCGAAACGTTTAAATACACAACGAAGGACTCGGGCGATCTGAGCTCATCATCTACACTGACTATAACTATTGATGGTACTCACGCTGCCTTACCGGTTGCGACTAACACCCAGCTCATGTTTATTGATGCCAGCATGGTTGATACCTCCAAATTCGCCGCCGGTGCACGTTCAGGTGTACAAGTCATTATGCTCAACCCAGGCAGTGACCCTTGGCAGCAAATGAGCAGTACCATTGCTCAATATCAAAATATAAGTGCTATTTATTTAGTATCTCATGGCTCGACTGACGAAATTTTTATTGGTAATCAGATCTATACTACTGCCAATATTCAAACTGAAGCTAATTATCTAACTGACTGGCAATCACATCTAGCGCCCAATGCCGACTTTTTGTTATATGGTTGTGATATAGGCGCAGGAGCAAATGGCCAAAGCTTTGTAAATACCTTAGCCAGCTTAACTCAAACTCAAGTCGCAGCTTCAAGTGATGCAACCGGTGCGGCTGCACTAGGTGGAAACTGGATACTTGAAACCAGTTCCGGCACTATTGATGCGCCAATAGCTTTTACTGAAGTGTTTATGGCAAATTACAATGACATTTTAATTGGTTCAACCGTTTATAATGCCAACTCTGGAACTTTAAATTTTAATGGTACCGGTAGTAGTGGTGCAGCAAACAATTTTTTAAATATTATTGGAACTGGCATTAACAATAACGATGTGGTTCGCTTTAATAACGTCATTACCATTGGGGGTCAAGCGATTGATGCAGTAGTAACCACTACCTTGTCCAACACCACGATTTCAACTTACGATTCAACTGTAAACCCATCAACGGTCAGTGCATATTTCCAACCCCTACTGAGTATTTCATCAGGTGGTGGTTATGCGACTTTCAAAATCGATTTCTACACCCATAGTACTTATACCGGCGTAGGTACCGGTACCGCTGTCACCTTACAAAACGTAATAGTTAACTCCTATGATATTGACTCTCAAGGCAATTCAGACAGGCAGTTCCAAGAGTTTAAGGGCTTTTCTCGTTATACATTAGCATCTACAGCACTAAATTCAACATTAGCCGTTACAACATTGGTAGATGGTTCTGTCCATTTTCAAGCAATAACAAATGTTAATAATGGCCCAATCGCTTCAGATGGTTATCGTGTACAAGTTTTCTACGATTCAATGAGTTCATTCGTATTAAAAACAGGCGTAGCTCTTAACACCTCATCTGCTACTGCCTACTATGCCCTGGATTTTAGCGTGGGGCCAGCATGGACAGGCGCAACCACTACCACAGGCACTCCTGCAGCCAATATCACCTATGACTCTACTACTTTCACAGAAGCTACAGCCAATAATGGCTCTATTTCTGTTGTCCGTAACATCACCCTTAACAATGCAACTTTTGCTGGAACCAACGGAGCAGCCTTGTCCGGTGTTGCTGTTACCAACGTACCAACTGGGCTAACAGCAGTAGTTACCCAAGTAGATAGTACGCATGCCACATTAAGATTTACCGGTAACGCAACCTCCCATGCCATTGTCAATGATATTAATAACCTAACAGTGACATTTTCTGATTCTGCTTTTGCTGCTGGCAAGCTCGCTTCTGCGGTTACAGGAGCCATACGTGGCGATTTAATTATAGATTTTGCAGATCCTGTTGCCGGCGTCACCGGCAGCACCACCATTGGTCCTGTGGTTGCCGGCCAAACCGTGACTCTAACCGTCACTGACGCGGACTTGAACACTAACGCCGGCACGGCACAAAGCGTTAATGTCACGGTCACCAACCAGGCGACTAATGAAACCGAAGTCGTGACCTTGACCGAAACCGGCGTTAATAGCGGTATTTTTTCCGGTACCTTGGCGACCACGAATGCCGCAAGTGCAGGCACGAATAATACCGGCACTATCAATGTGGTCGCGGGTAATACCCTGCAAGTGGCTTACACCGATGCCTTGGATGCCACCGGCGCGACGGCTCAAAGTAGAACCGCTACGGCGGTCGCCACGGCCGGCGTCACCGGCAGCACCACCATTAGTCCTGTGGTTGCCGGCCAAACCGTGACCCTAACCGTCACTGACGCGGACTTGAACACTAACGCCGGCACGGCACAAAGCGTTAATGTCACGGTCACCAACCAGGCGACTAATGAAACCGAAGTCGTGACCTTGACCGAAACCGGCGTTAATAGCG
>NZ_JAOEGU010000113.1 GCF_025583945.1 Methylobacter psychrophilus | reverse complement strand
ATGCAAAATTTTCAGGATTGCCAAAGATGTTTATCGGGGCAAACACAAGCATTACTCCTTGACATGGAATTTAGTGGCTGCTCTTGTTAACTTACGCTATGGCTGTATTTAGGAAAGATGTCTATTGGATATCCTGATGAGGGGAAATTAGGTTTTAAAAATAACAAATTCATAACGTAAAACTGACAACAATAATCAATTGCCTTTAACCTTTAGTCTTCATGCTCGTATTTACGCCTTATTGCATCATCCCGTGCATCATTAATTTCTCTCATAATACTGTGTACATCAGCTTGCTTATTGCTGCTTTTGAAATGTCCGGTCAATTTCACATCAGGAGTCAGATTGCCGCTCTCATAAATCTTCCAGATTTCTTTACCGTAGCTGGTTGCAAGCAATTCTGGTGCAAAACGACCAAAATAGGCGGCCATATTATTAACATCACGTTCCAACATCCCGGGAGCGTTATTGTTGGCTGCCGCATCCACTGCCTGAGGCAAGTCAATTATCACCGGACCATGTGCATCAACAAGTACATTAAATTCTGATAAATCACCGTGGACAATTCCTGCGCAAAGCATTCTTACCACTTCTTTAATCAATATGCCGTGGTATTCAATTGCTTCCTCACGAGTCAAAACCAGATCGTTAAGCCGTGGGGCTGCAGATCCATGCTCATCAGTAACCAACTCCATTAGCAACACGCCTTCGACAAAATTATAGGGTTGTGGAACTCGAACACCTGCAGCAGCAAGCCGGTACAAAGCATCCACCTCGGCATTTTGCCAAACCTCTTCTTGCTGCTTACGTCCAAAGCTGGTGTTTTTCTCCATGGCACGCGCCTGACGAGTATTTCTGACTTTACGCCCTTCCTGATACAAAGACTGCTTATGGAAGCCACGTTTATTAGCTTCTTTATAGACTTTAGCACAGCGAATTTCACCTTCAGAGAGCACTACATAAACAGCTGCTTCCTTACCACTTTTTAGTGGCCGGATAACTTCATCGACAAGACCGTCACGTACCAAGGGTTCGAGACTTTTTGGAGTTTTCATAGCCGTCCTTTACCTACTATGCTGGAAAAAATTGAAAACGTTTGGCTTTGATACTGTCATCATCTCTCGCTCATATTATTACTTTGTATTTATTATCAGTAAATCACAATGAATAATTTCACTGCGTTGATAAATCAGCACTTGATTTAGAATCTATCACACATTTTAGTCTATTCAATACACCTAACCCCGCAGCTCGACCCGTTGCAAAACAGGCCGTTAGTAAATAACCGCCAGTGGGTGCTTCCCAATCCAGCATTTCACCTGCACAAAAAATACCTGGCATGGAACGTATCATCAAGTCATCATCAAGCGCTTCAAACCCAACGCCACCAGCACTGCTAATCGCTTCATCAAGTGGCCTTGTAGCAATTAGCCTAATCGGTAACGCCTTGATGGCATTACACAGTAAAGCTGGATTAGCAAAAGCTGACGCAGAGACACTTTCTCTAAGTAATGCTGCTTTGACGCCGTCAATGCCGACACGTTTACGAAGATGATTTGCCATAGAATCTTTGCCTTGAGCTTGTGATATTTTATCAAGAATTAACGGCAAATCTTTATCGGGAAGTAAATCAATATA
This sequence comes from Methylobacter psychrophilus, assembly GCF_025583945.1. Taxonomy (GTDB): domain Bacteria; phylum Pseudomonadota; class Gammaproteobacteria; order Methylococcales; family Methylomonadaceae; genus Methylobacter_C; species Methylobacter_C psychrophilus. The sequence continues at coordinate 1,560 of NZ_JAOEGU010000113.1, read as the reverse complement.
GATAACAGCAAATCCTGTTGTCGCAATTTCTTCTCGCAATAAAGCAGAAAAACCATAAATTAATCCTCCCTCTATGCCGTTTTCGGTTATTACTAATTCCCCTTGCTGACGAATATTAATCCCTTTAGTATTGTTAAAAGACAAGCACACTGATTTTAGTGGCTGTCCGGCATACCGGTTACGAAAATACTCACTCCAGAATACATCAAAGCCACAATTTGATGGCTTTAGCGGGTTAACCAAAACACCTCGCTGCGTAAGTAACGGCACCCAAGCTCCGGTAGAACCAAGGCGAGCCCAACTACCTCCACCCATTGCCAGCACGACTGCATCAACTTTTATTTTGCGCTCACCTTCTGGCGTTGCAAAATCAAGCATTGTGTTATCGCCTTCAACCCAGCCTAGCCATTGGTGTCGCACATGAATATTAACACCTGCAACACGTAACCGATGTAACCATGCCCGAAGTAAAGGCGCTGCTTTCATGTCAACAGGAAAAACTCGTCCTGACGATCCAATAAAAGTATCAATACCAAGACCCTGCACCCAATCACGTAAAGTTTGTGGTGTAAATTTTTCAAGCAATGGTTTAATATCATAATGGTGATCGCTATAACGCGACAAAAATTTTTCGAAGGGCTCTGAATGCGAAATATTCATTCCACCCTTACCGGCCATCAAAAATTTTCGCCCCACAGAAGGCATGGCATCATAAATATCAACTTTTACACCCGCTTCAATTAAAACTTCTGCGGCCATTAATCCGGCTGGACCACCACCAATAACAGCAACCGTTTTCGGCAAAACATTATCAAATGATTTCATCATTGCTTTATTGATTTTGTTTCTCCCTTAAGTCTCTTTAAACCGCTGTGTATAAACAGACGGAGTATAGTATATATAAGTTACCATTATACAATACGACTGATATTGTAATCAGTGACCCGGAAAATATATACCTTCTCAATTAAATTAAAAAATTAAATGACCCCTGTTTCTGCTAATATTTTTGCTAACATTCCTGAGCAATTACCGGAAGAACTCTTTGAATCTATTATAAAACAAGATAATATTCATATTGAGCGTATTGTTTCCAATGGCCATATTACAAATGCCGGACAGTGGTATGATCAAACAGGGAATGAATGGGTAATATTGCTTCAAGGGCAGGCAAAATTACTTTTCGAGGAAAATATGCGTTTGGTATCAATGATCCCTGGAGATTATTTATTAATTCCTGCACATACACGACACAGGGTGGAATGGACGCTTCCTGATTTTAATACCATCTGGTTAGCTGTTCACCTATAAAAACAAAATGCATTTAAAAGTATTTTAATCTTGCAAGAATTTTTTGTTTGTTTATAACGACCACATGGACGCAAGGCAACACAGGAAATCACCTTAGCTGCAAGAAGCAACCTCAAACTGACTGGCAAAAAAAAACCCAAGAGGTTATCTTGGGTTTTTAATTTAAGCGCTTGGCAATTCCCTACTTTCGCATGGCAAACTGCCACACTATCATCGGCGCTAAGCGGTTTCACTTCCGAGTTCGGGATG
>NZ_JAOEGU010000112.1 GCF_025583945.1 Methylobacter psychrophilus | reverse complement strand
GCCTTTCAACTCGTGGATCTTCAAGAGACGAAAAAGCTTCTTGTAAACTTAATGACATGGTAGAAAATCTCCAAAAAAACTGGGTATTATCTCTGGTTTTTTAGTTAATTTATATGCGGTTGCCCTGCCATATGGTGTGCCTTTAGATAAATTTCAAGTTAGCTTGAGAGTCGGTTGTTTTTTGCAAAGTATTTGATTAAAAACTCCACAAATGTAGCTAACTTGGCGGGCAGAAAGCGTCTTTGCAGATAAGTTGCATAAATTTTTAGTGAGGGAATGCGAAAATTCGGCAAAATTTCGATCAACTGACCCTGTTCCAAATAATTCATCACCGATAATTCAGGTGCCTGGGTTATGCCCATACCCAAAGCGGCTGCCTGACACAGGGCCCTGCCATTGTTTGAGGAAAAATGCCAGTTCGCCTTGATTTTAACCTCCTCGCCACCGTCATTAAATACCCAATAATCTTTATGTGGCGTATCCATATAATGCAGGCAGCGATGCGAGCTTAACTCGTCAATGTGTTGTGGTTCACCGTGTTCAGCGATATAGTCAGGAGATGCATAAGTGCATAATCGGGTTTGGGCAATTTTTCTGGCAACTACGCCAAAATCAAGCGTATCCGTGACCAGAATAGACAAATCGAAACTGCCTTCGCTTAAATTAACTTGGCTGTTATGCAAGGTCATCAAAATTTTAACATCGGGATATTCCCGCTGATACGCATCAATGGCAGGCACCATATAAAGTCCACCAAAATCAATCGATGCACTGATTTTTAAAGTGCCTTTTACCTGTAAACCCATCTGCGAGGTATATTCTTCCAGTTCCGAAAAATCCTCCAGCAGTTGCTTGCTGCGGTGATAGTATATTTCCCCCGCTTCGGTCATGCTGAGTCGCCTGGTTGTTCTGTTTAATAAGGCAACCCCTAAAGATTCTTCCAGCTGAGCCATGTATTTACTGATCATCATCGCAGAAAGATTCATTTCGCGGGCAACCGCTGTAAAAGTGCCCAACTCAACAATTCGGCAAAATACCTGTGTATTATTTAATTTAGCCATATTCGATTTTTTATAAACTTTGAGTTTATATTGTATAACCTATATCGCTATTTAAAACCATGCTTTATTGGAGTAGACTTTGAACTGGAGATAGTTGTTCTAATTGCCGCTTGGTCTTTTTCATTCCTTAATGATCAGGAGCAAGCGGTTTTTTTATGGCCCAACAATAATAATGAGAGGTGTTTATGGGTAAAATTCTTAATGAAGTTTTAGCGGCAAACAGAGATTACGCGAATGATTTTGGTGACAAAGGTGCTTTACCTATGCCTCCCGGAAGACATTTTGCGATTTTAACCTGTATGGATGCCCGTTTGGATCCCGCCAAATATGCGGGCTTATCTGAAGGTGATGCCCACGTAATTCGTAATGCTGGCGGCCGTGCCAGTGAGGACGCCATCCGTTCTTTGGTTATCTCCTATAAATTACTGGGAACCCGCGAATGGTTTGTCGTTCATCATACCGACTGCGGCATGGAAACGTTTACCGACGATATCATGCGCGGCCTGTTAGGCAGCAGCTTAAAAACTGCCTCCGTCGATGCCAACGGCTGGCATGATTGCTGCGAAGGTCCAGGTTCAGCAGAAGGCAAATATATCGACTGGTTGACCATTAAAGACCAGGAACAAAGCGTTTTTGAAGATGTAACCCGCATTAAAAATCATCCGCTGGTTCCTTCCGACATCCCCATTTACGGTTACATCTACGACGTTAAATCAGGCCGGCTAATTGAAGTACCCGCCGCTACAGAAGTCGGTAGAGTTAGTTAATAACCGTTCAAACATGCTCGCCTCCTTATCCTCTGGAGCGAGTATGGTCTATTATCCTCCTCAGGATTCGTATGCAGGAATTATAATTGTATTCCTGCCCGCAATTTTGAATGAATTCGCATCTGTTTTTGGTTAATTCTCTATACAAATTGACACCCATTTATTGGAACGGTTTTCTTGCTACTTGGGGATAGACTTGACACACTTAAAAAACTAATAGCCCAAGGAAAGATGATGAAAAAAATGTACCGTATCCTGATAGTTTTATGCCTGTTTGCGACTAATGGCGCGTTGGCGGGCAATAGTTTATTAAAAGAAACTGACATTGAAGCAGTGGCGCTTAAAGTAGCCACAGAAACAGTGCAAGGTGGTTATAAACTTTTGAGCGTGGCTGAGCTTAAACAAATGATTGATGGCAAAGAAAACTTTGTGCTAATCGACGCACACCCTACCGAAGAATACAATCTGGCTTATATTGATGGCGCACGGCATTTCGGTTTTCAATCCAATCACTCGGGTAATTGGGAAAAAGATATAGCGATGCCTGATAGTTTTACGCAAGAGGATTATCGTGTCTTGCTGGGCGCTGATAAAAACAAGAAAATCGTCACTTATTGCGGTCTTACCAAATGTGGCCGCTCACATAATGCGGCATCTTGGGCAAAAAAACTAGGCTACACCAATGTATACCGTGCGCCAGGTGGCATTTCTGCATGGATAGATAGCGGTTATTCCTACAAAACTAATCTGAACAAGTAATGATGTAACAATTATTCAGTATTTTATGTAACGAACGCTATTTGACTGTCACACATAAGCTATTGATTTTAATTTTATAAAAAAAAATGTGTATAACGAAATGGGTAAAAGAGATTCTGTGAATTACGCGGGCTTTTTTGTTACGCGATAATAGTCTGTTTGTCTGTTTTCGTTGCTACCGCGTAAATAACGTTAGTTTCAATTGCATTCACCTGACCTTCAACAAGACGTGATAAATTTTCCTGGCGCACACGATCCAAGGTAGCGATATCCAGTTGTTCAAGCGTTCCTCGGTAGCCGCTACCCATGGCGATTTTCCACCAGTCATCCGGTAAATTTAAAGGATGCGTTCCAGCTTCGGCAAGAATGTCGATGTTGCACACATTGGCTTTTGCAAGCATTGCTCTGAGACCGTCCGGTTCTGAAATACGGTCCCAAGGATTAAAGCCATGATGCAGATCGGGACGTTCGATATTGATGACATCCCAAAAAGCCCGGTTGGCTGGCTCAAATAAATGTGGGCCCCAAGTGGTAATGGCCAGTCTGCCGCCGGGTTTTACCATACGCCATAATTCTTTGACTGCCTCGGTCATATCAGGAACAAAGAAAATACCGAAGACGCATACCACCGCATCAAAACTATCATCGGGATAACCCAGAGCCAGCATGTCGCCAACGTGAAACTCAATGTTTTCCAAGTGCC
>NZ_JAOEGU010000111.1 GCF_025583945.1 Methylobacter psychrophilus | reverse complement strand
GCCCAGCAACCAATTCTCTGCTCGCTGTCGGTGTCCACGAAAGTGTTTAAACTTCCGCGCTGCCCACAAAACAAGTTTCCGATTCAAATGTCTCCAAACCGGATTTAATGCCGATCGATAGAACACCCCGTAATACGCTATCCAACCGCGTATCACAGCATTAAACATCCTTGCCAAATCGTGCAGACTCTTATCGCTTTTCTTCTGGAGCGCCCACCCTCGAACTTCCTGACGTATCGCTTTGGCTGCTTTATTACTGATAGCCGGAACAAAGCCGGTGAATAAGCCACCTTCTTTGCTTTTCGCTCCACGAGGCCTGAAGGTGAACCCTAGAAAATCAAACGAAACGTCCGGGTAATCCTCTTTACACCGATAGTTTTTACAGTACACCACACGGGTCTTTAAAGGATGCAGTTCAAGTCCACAGACTGCAAACCGTTCTTGCAACACCTGTTTTAGCCTTTCCGCCTGCTCTCTACTCCGACAATGTAGAACACCATAATCGGCATAGCGCTCAAACGGAATTTCGGGATAGTGCCTCTGCATCCACATATCAAATGTGTAATGCAGAAACAAATTAGCCAACAAGGGGCTAGCAACTCCACCTTGCGGGGTTCCCCGGTCTCTAGGCTGTAGTGTGCCATCCGCCATCTGCACGGGTGTTTTCAGCCAACGCTCAATATATAGCAACACCCATTTTTCCTGGGTATGCTTGCGTACTGCACGCATGAGTAGATCATGGTCGATATTATCAAAATAACCCTTAATATCGAACTCTAGCACCCAATTGTATGTCCAGCAGCGCTTCCGCGTCACAGACAATGCCTGATGTGCTGATCTTCCTGGCCGGTATCCATAGGAATCAGGATGGAAGTGCTTCTCCAATTCCGGCTCCAGTACCTGCTTGACCACCGTTTGGGCGATTCGATCCGTCACCGTTGGAATGCCCAAAGGACGGGTTCCTCCATTGGCTTTGGGAATTTCGACGCGCTTGACCGGCGTAGGCTGATAACTGCCTGATGCCATCCGATTCCATAGCTTATAGAGATTGTTACCAAGATCCTGGTCAAACTTCTCCAGTGTCTGTGCATCAACTCCCGCTCCGCCACGGTTTGCTTTTACTCGTTTGTAAGCTTCCCACACCTGATGTTTGGTAATAGGAAACGATTTTGCCGGGTTCAATAGAATCCTCCTGTTGCCAGTTGTTTTATCGTTCCAAGCCAGATAGGGCAACCCCTTTGCTCCAGTGCCATTACAGCCCCTTCATCACTACTACAGGTTGCTCCGTCCCTGTACTCCACATTGGTACTCTCACACTTGGGATGCTCCCCCTTGTGTTTCTCCCTTAGCATCGGAGTGACAGGTTCCCACGTTCCACACAAGAGCCCGGATCGCACTCTCGCCACCTCCATGCCGGATGCCGACCGGGCCGTCAACAGGCACCTCCCGGACTTATCCTGCGGTAACGAAACCTCCGCAGTTTTGACATCGTCTCCACGTTTCGACACGTCATCAGTGGTTCACTTGCGTTCGACTTTACGACCCATACCTGACCAAATCGAGTTTGGCCTTTTCCTATCTCGCTCACCACAACGCCTCTTAAACGTTGCAGCAGTAGGTGGTTTGAAGCCTCCGCCTGTACGGCGACTCCGAGGGACCTACCCTCATCTCTTGTGCAGCATAGCTGCACGGGGGATTTTCACCCCCAATGCGCCTTCGTGGCACACTTTCGTCGGCATGCAAGGTATTGCCCTGCAACAAATGCCAAGCCAATCGATCAACCAAGGGTTGTAATGTCACTCCCAGCTTACCGACCCAATCAGCCAAGGTTGAGCGTGATAGGGTTACTTTTTGCCGACCGGCGATCTGTTCAATGCGGTACAGTGGTAAATGATCAACGTATTTATTAATGAGTACCCACGCCAGCAACCCCACTGTTGCCATGCCGCCATTAATAATCGCTGCCGGAATCGGTGCAGCGATGATGGTTTCGCAGTTCTTACAAGCATATTGGGGACGGATGTGGCGATGAATGGTAAATACAGCCGGCACGACGTCTAATTGTTCGGTGACATCTTCACGAATCTTGATTAAGTCACTGCCACATTGCCCACACTGGCAAGAATCGGGCTCGTGCCGAAACTCAATACGAGGCAAATGCTCGGGTAATGGTTGGCGTTCAGCACGGGGCCGTTTAGGTTTACAATCCGTGTCGACAGGCGCAGTGGCGCTTAACTGTTCAAGTGCCGCCTCAGCAGCGGCGACGTCTTCGTTCCAAGACTCCTCAAACAGATCCTTTTGTAGCTGACTAAAGGCTTCGGTTTTGGCGCCGTATCTGATCCTGCGTAGATAGGACAGCTCATAAGTTAATGCTTGGATTTTATCTTCTTTGCTTTGAAGCTCAACTGTTTTACGTTGAATTTCTTGCGCATCTTTCTTAGCCTGTTCGAGCAGCGCACGAACCATTTCTGCCACCTGAGTTTTAGAGGCGGTTTCGAGGTCAAACTGTTCAAATTGGCTAAGTGATTTCATGGTGGTATTATAACAAATAAAGCCATGAAAGCCTCGTTATTGCTGGGCTACAGCGAAAAAATAGCTTACTGAAGAGTTATCGTTTACATCTGTAAATCTGCTGGCAGGATGGCCGACAAGCGCTGCCAGTTCACCCCGGCAATTAACCATTGCCATTGCTCAAACGTCACCGAAAAACAGGTGTCTGTGGACTTTGGCCAAACGAAACCACCTTCATGTAAACGACGTTGACACAGCCACACGCCAGTACCATCCCAGAGTAGCACTTTGATGCGATTACCGGGGCGATTGCGGAACACGATGGCGACACCTGAGCAAGGCACCTTACCCAAAGCTTCTTGGGCAATCATCGACAAGCCATCAATGCCACGCCGCATGTCCACGGGCTCGACTGCCAACCAAATAGCGATAGGATCTGTTATTAACCCAGGCATTGTAATAGCTCCGCAAGCCAGCGCGGCGAGGTGTTAACAGGCAGCTCCAATGAGAGTCCATTGACTAACCGTAGTCGCAAGGGTTCATTTATCTCCGGCGGAATTGTAATCGGTTGTGTAACGTCAATTGCAATTAAGGAAGGTGCCATTGCTTGGGAAAGTGCTTGATAATTGCTAAACCATCTTGAAAACGTTTTTTTATTCAATCCATGTGTTTGGCAATAAGCGGCTTGCGAAGAACCACACGCTTGCCATGTTTTTATATGTTTTAGTTGCTGTTCAGTTAATGCCATGAGATATCCTCAGAAAAAAACTGAAGGATACCAGTGCATTTAAAATGTTTTAAGATGGTGGCGCTACGTGCTTAC
>NZ_JAOEGU010000110.1 GCF_025583945.1 Methylobacter psychrophilus | reverse complement strand
TTCAGGCTTGTGCTTGGGCAGTTGGGCATAAGGGGTCATGGCTATCCGTGTTTTCAAAGGCAGGTCGCTATTTTAACCTTATTAAGACCAAGCTCTATGTTGATTATTTAGGAAAGATGTCTATTAAGAGGGTGGCCATGAATGTTTATTTCTTGATCATTAATCGAAATCTTCGTCGATCACGCGGCGGTGATTACTCGGTGCCTTCTTGTTTGGCATAGGTATCTATAGACTTTCGGAAATTAAATGTCCAATTCACATTACTTTAAGCTCATACAGATAACATCCCTTGAAGGGATGGTATCCGTCAATATGGAAATATTCTGGCAGTCCATGCCGATAACGACTTGTGTGGACAACTATGTTCCAATCAGTAGGTTGTTACCTCTTTTTTACAGTCATTTTCAATCTAGTCAAGTTTTTGGTTTTTACTTAAAACAGCCTGTTGCTAAGCGCTATCCCGGTGTTTTCTGTAAGCCAGCCATTGAAATGGTCTGAAGTTAATGTGTAAAAACAACATTTTGAGTCCGGTTATATTGAGTTATATTATTTGACCTCGGTAAGATTCCAGTTATATTAACCGGTTACGAAACAAGCCCGAACCATCAAAACAGGAGCTTATATGCCAGTATTAACAAAACGCTTAAAACAACAGTTGGCTTTGATTTCTTTCAGTCTGCTGCTTTCTGGTAGTCTTGCAATGGCCGCGACAGATACAACAATGCAAGAAAGTTTTGTCAAAGCACGTATTAAGAACCATCAGCAAAGCACGGATCATTCAGCCCATGTGGCACCTATCGATAAAAGCCTGGACTTTCATGGTATTTTTTACGGTTATCTGCCGTGCAAGGATTGTAACGGGATTAAATCAACACTGTCTTTAAAGCAAAATAATAATTATCTGTTGGTTACTCAGCCAGCAAAAGAGTCGTCAAGGGAGTTTTATGAAAAAGGCAAATATACCTGGAATGAGGAAAAACATACGGTTGTTTTAACGTCGCGTAACGAAGCAAATATTCGACAATATCTTATTAAAGATGAAGGCACGCTGATCCTGCTTAATGCCGATGGCACGCAAATGAAGGGAGATGATGAGGATAGCTATGCTTTGCGTAGCAGCGATACGGTAAAATCACGCGAGATACATATTCATTAGAAACAACTGGGTCTTGCAAAAATAGTATATGGATTCTCAGATAAATAATTTCGATGCTAAGGATACCATCCCTTGAAGGGATGGTATCCTTAGGAGTTTACAGCGATGCGAATGGACGAAAGACTATAGATTATAAACTGGTTAACTCTGTTAATTTGTGACAGTTTATTTATGGCAAGCTACTTGATTATTGTTGTTTTATTTTACCTGATGAGTGGGATTTCAGGCTACCTAGATTATTGCCTGACTCCTGATGTTGACATGTTTATAGTGAGCTAATAGACTCAGCTTTTAAAATTACCGCCGTTGCTCCTGTAATACCGGTTATGCCAACAAAAAATAAAACCAGATCTATGATAATCACGCCGGAAATCATTGGCTATGTAGCCGCTACATTAACAACAGCTTCCTTTTTACCTCAAGCCATTTTAACGATAAAAACCAAAGATACCGCTTCTCTTTCGTTGAGTATGTATAGCCTGTTTACGCTGGGGGTGTTCTTTTGGTTAATCTACGGCGTTTATATCTCGGATGAAGCAATCATTTTTGCCAATGCAATCACTTTGGTGTTGGCCGCATCGATACTTTTTTTCAAGATTTATAATGTGCTATTCAAGGATGGTTAATAGGGATGCTTCAATAATCAGTTAGCGCTGATGGCATAGCGGTAAGGATTGACGGGTAATATTCACCGGCACCTAAAAATAATTATTTGGAATAATAAAGTACCCATGGAGATATAAAGAATGGTAAATAAAGTATCCTTGACCCAGTTTATTATTGAGCAGCAGCGTAGTTTGCCGGAGGCATCAGGAACGTTTACATTATTGCTGAATGATATTGTGACGGCTTGTAAAAAAATATCCCATCTGGTTAATCAGGGTAATCTTGTGGGTGTTTTGGGTAGTGCCGAGTCGGAGAATGTGCAGGGTGAAGTGCAAAAAAAACTGGACATCATTAGCAATGAGATTATGGTCAATGCACTAAACTGGACCGGACATCTGGCGGGTATGGCATCAGAAGAAGTCGATGATATTATTGCCATTCCAGCCGAGTATCCCAAGGGTAAATATCTGGCTTTATTTGATCCTCTGGATGGTTCTTCAAACATTGATGTTAATTTGGCCGTGGGGACTATTTTTTCTATTTTACATTGTCGTGAAGGCGTTGAACCTGTCGTTGAAGATTTTTTGCGTAAAGGCATTGAGCAGGTTTGTGCCGGTTTTGTGCTTTACGGGCCATCAACGATGATGGTGCTAACAACCGGGCATGGTGTTAACGGGTTTACGCTTGATAAGGATATCGGTGAATTTATTCTGACCCATCCAGCCATAAGAATTCCGGAAGAAACCAGTGAATTTGCTATTAATATGTCAAACCAACGTTTCTGGGAACCGCCTGTGCAGCGCTATATTGATGAATGTTTACAAGGGGCAGAAGGTCCGCGCGGAAAAAACTTTAATATGCGCTGGATTGCTTCGTTGGTTGCCGAGGTTTATCGAATTTTAACGCGTGGCGGCGTGTTTTTATATCCGCTGGATTTACGCGAACCGTTAAAGCCCGGCAGGCTACGTCTTATGTATGAAGCGAACCCGATGGCGTTTATTATTGAGCAAGCGGGTGGTGCTTGTTCTACCGGACGCGAACGTATTCTTACTATGCAACCAACAGGTATTCATCAGCGAGTACCTTTGGTTTTGGGATCAAAAAATGAAGTTGAACGCATTGTCGCTTATCATCAGGAGGGATGATGTCGATTGGCTCACAGGTATCAACTTTAAGTAATAACACCACGAAAACACGAAGGAATCCAAGGTAAAAACTTCGTGTCTTTATGGTGAATAAAAGACTTTTAGCTATGTGATTCAGGTTTTGGTGTTGAAAAAGCCTTCTTTGTCTTATTTGAATGCTTTATTGCCCTTGGCCGTTAGTGCTTTCATCTATTGTTTTTCGTTGTTGTGCTGCTTTATCCTGAAGTATCTGTTCGACTTGTTTGGCTTTGTCCAAGGCTTCTAGTTGGGATTTAAATACAACAGGATCGGGCGCTTTGACTTGCTTATCCTTTTCTTCACAGCCAATGACAGCAATAAAAAGCAGTAGTAATGCGGTCAATTTAGGTATTAGACATCTTTCCTAAATACAGTCATAGCGTAAGTTAACAAGAGCAGCCACTAAATTCCATGTCAGGGAGTAATGCTTGTGCTTACCCCGATAAACATCTTTGGTAATTCTGAAGATTTTGCAT
>NZ_JAOEGU010000010.1 GCF_025583945.1 Methylobacter psychrophilus | reverse complement strand
CCCACACAAATTATTTTGATCAAGTTGTTAAAGAGCGTTGGTGCCGCAGCACCGTTGAGTCCGACAATTATACAGAGCGGATTCGGTTTGTCAACCCCTTGTCGACATTGCGTGTTGCTGTCCTGCTTCAGGGCCAAACTACGTTACCCCGAACAAGCCGCCCATTATAGCCTACCTGAACAACTTGTCAACCTCCGTGTTAACTTTAACTTAAAGCATCCTGCCCTTCCGAAGTCGCTGCCCCGAAAGAACTGCGTATTATACAGCCACAATCAAAACCGTCAAGCGGTTATTTTTACTCGCGCAAATTTTCTCTTTCCTACCTGATAAATGTTCTCGGCATTGACTGATATCTCAAGCTTTGGATCAGAAACCTTTTCTCCGTCAATTTTTACAGCACCTTGATTTATCAATCTAATTGCTTCGGAGGTACTACTTGTTAATCCGGCATCCTTCAATAAATTGGCAATAAAGTAACTACTGCCCTCGGCTTTTAATTCCAACTCGTCCATTTCATCCGGCATTGCTCCACGCTGAAATCTGGCTTCAAAATTTTCCAGCGCCTTATTTGCAGCAGCGACATCATGAAATCTTTCTATAATTTCTTGAGCCAATTTCACTTTATAGTTGCGGGGATTTGCACCTTGCTCGCATTCCTGCGCCCATAACTTAATTTCTGTCATTGGACGAAAACTTAATAACTCAAAATATCGCCACATTAATTCATCAGATATGGACATTAATTTGCCGAACATATCATCAGCAGCATCAGCTATACCTATATAGTTATTAAGTGACTTAGACATTTTCTGCACACCATCCAAGCCTTCGAGAAGGGGCATTGTAATAACAACCTGTGGTTTTTGCCCAAAAACCTCTTGTAACTGACGCCCAACCAACAAATTAAATTTTTGATCGGTACCACCCAACTCCACATCGGCTTTCATGGCTACGGAATCATAGCCTTGTATTAATGGGTACAAGAACTCATGAATGGCAATCGGTTGTCCACCCTTAAAGCGCTTACTAAAATCATCTCGCTCCAACATTCTTGCAACGGTATGCTTGGCTGCCAGCTGAATTAAATCTGCTGATGACATTGCATTCATCCAACTTGAGTTAAACATGACCAATGTTTTAGCGGGATCCAGGATTTTGAAAATCTGCTCTTCATACGTTTTTGCGTTATCAATAACCTCATCCCGGGTTAATGGCTTACGGGTGATATTTTTCCCGGTAGGGTCACCAATCATCCCGGTAAAATCGCCAATCAAAAACAGCACCTCATGACCTAAATCCTGAAACTGTTTTAATTTATTAATAAGCACGGTATGCCCTAAATGTAAATCCGGAGCAGTCGGATCAAAACCCGCCTTGATTCGCAAAGGTCGACCTTCTTCCAGCTTTTTAATTAACTCCTGTTTAATTAAAACCTCATCCGTGCCTCTTAGAAGGCTTGCCAATACGTCCTCTTGCAATTTCTTTCTCCAAATTTAATCGTTAATAAGCCTGATCATTATAGAATTAATGATCAGATCGATTGCATAAATATTTTTATAATGCCGGTAAATTAGTAAATCCTTCAAAAATCCCTTAAAATGATTTTCAGTGAAAATTTAGGATTACTCTTTTGAATAAATTCCAACTACTTAACCATATATCGTGAAAAATAAATTTTATATCTCCTTATTATTGTGGATAGGTTTAGCTTTTACAGCCACGACTAGTTATGCCAAACCTGCCCATAGCAAACATGCCCGCGCTTCTGCCAAGAGCGTCAAATCAATTGCCAAGCACACGCCCAACCGTAAAAAACACCCGACTGAGAAACAGTTAGCTAAAGCCTCCAACAACAAAGCCAAACCAAAGCTACGCTCCATATACACTGCGCGACAGGTAACAACCCGAAAACAACTTTCACTTTCAGTTGAAAACACTTACCTGGCTAATCACCAAGATGACTTTTTTTTAGAGCCTACTGAGAATAATGAGCGCATTCACACCCTTATAACGCCACACAACCAAGATAATCTTGTTGACCATTTAACCGATGCAACCGATGAAGCGCCAAGTCATATTACCAGCGTTCACGGCACAATTAATTCATCCTTATCCTCGGCAGGCCAACAAGCAGGATTATCAGAGGAGTTAATTTTTCAACTCACCAATATTTTTGCTTGGGACATCGATTTTGCCACAAATCTTCATCGAGGTGATCAATTCACCGTCGTTTATGAACAAGGCAATAACGCATCTGATAGCTACATCGTTGCCGCTGAATTTGTTAATCAAGGCAGAATATTAACTGCTGTTAGATATAAAGATAGCGAAGGGCAAATCAATTACTACAGCCCTGAAGGCAAGCCGATGCGCAAATCTTTTTTAAGTACGCCTGTTGACTATGTACGCATCAGCTCAGGCTTTGACACGAATCGTAAGCATCCAATACTTAACCGAATTAGAGCACACAAAGGTGTTGATTACGCAGCAAGGACAGGAACTCCGGTAAAATCAGCAGGAGATGGTGAAATTATTTTTTGTGGTAACAAAGGTGGATATGGGCAAGTAATGATAGTCAAGCATGGCGATCACTATGAAACGCTTTACGCACATCTTGCTAATTTTAAAAAAGGTCTTGGCAGTGGGGATAGAGTGAAACAGGGTGACGTTATTGGTTACGTTGGCCAAACCGGTCTGGCAACCGGCCCGCATTTACATTATGAATTTCGTGTTGACGGCATTCACCGCAATCCGGAAACACTTAATCTGGCACAGTCATTGCCGTTACATGCAGGAGTACTGGCCAACTTTAAAGCACAGTCCCGACTCACTTTGGTTGAACTGAATAAAACCAAAGCACAATCGTTATTTGCTAAAAACCAGTACGATTAATCATAAATTACTGTTGCTTAATAGCATCTGGCCGGACACTGTCAAAAGAGCATCCGGCTTTCTTACTTATTAAAGTGTGAAGCATTTAGATGAACTGTCAATAACGACTTTTTACTGCTTTAAACTCAAATAACCCGGCATTAAAAAAGGGCAACTTTTACGGTCGCCCCTTTAACTTACATCAAGCGGAAAAAGAAGAACCACAACCACAGGTAGTTGTTGCATTTGGATTACGAATAACAAATTGCGCGCCTGATATGTCTTCTTTATAGTCAACTTCAGCGCCCGCCAAATACTGAATACTCATTGAATCAATCAGCACAGTGACACCACCGTTTTCAACGCTGGTATCATCTTCATTGACCTCTTCATCAAAGGTGAAGCCATATTGAAAACCTGAACACCCACCGCCCGAAACATAAACCCGCAACTTCAGGTTATCATTACCTTCTTCGGCAATTAATTCGCTCACTTTAGAAGCAGCGCTATCAGTAAAAATAATTGGATTAGCCATAAAATAAAACACTCTCTACGTTAAACATAATTTAATTATGACTATACCCAGCGTTATAGTCAAGATTTATGGATACAGGGCAATTATCTTCAAACCAGCATCTTCTTTCAACCCAAAAATCAGGTTCATATTTTGAACGGCTTGCCCCGCCGCCCCCTTAACCAGGTTATCAATCACTGACAAAATCACAATGACTTGCTTGCCTTGGGGTTGATGAATTGAGATCTGACAGTTATTACTACCGCGAACATTGCGTGTATCCGGATGCGACCCCGGCGCTAATACATCAACAAACGCTTCATGACGATAGCGCTGCTCATACAAAGCTTGAATATCAGCCAAGGTAATATCGCCTTCTGCAGGAGTCACAAATTGTCCATATAACGTCGCATGAATTCCGCGTATCATCGGCAGCAAATGCGGCACAAAAGTCAAGCCTACCGGTTCTTTAGCGGCAAACGTAAGACCCTGTATAATTTCCGGCAAATGCCGATGCCCACTAACCGCATAGGCTTTAAAACTTTCGCCTGTTTCACTCATTAAAGTAGCCAACTCGGCTTTACGCCCGGCACCACTAGCACCGGATTTAACATCGGCAATTAAATGCTTGATATCTATCAAGCCGTTTTCAATCAAGGGTAAAAATCCCAGTTGTACCGCCGTAGGATAACAACCCGGACAAGCAATTAATTGTGCTTGTTTAATCGCCTCACGATTCACTTCAGGCAAACCATAAACAGCTTGGCTTATCAAATCAGGACAGGCGTGCTCCATGCCATACCAATGACTCCATTCTTGTGCATCTTTCAACCTAAAGTCCGCCGAAAGATCAATCACCTTAATACCTCGCACCAACAACTGCTCGGCCATTAGCATGGCAGTGCCATTGGGTGTCGCAAAAAATACCACGTCGCATTGAGACAAGGTTTCAATATCCGGCAAACTAAAAACGACATCAATAGTGCCCCGCAAACTCGGATATAAAGCATCCACCCTTAAGCCCGCATCTGCGCGTGAGGTCACTACTGCAACTTCAACCTCTGCATGCAAAGCTAAAATCCGCAATAATTCAACACCCGTATAACCCGTTCCGCCGACAATACCTGCACGAATCATTTTTTATCCTACTTACACATTGTTTATGAAAATCACTGAGGCATATAATAACCGCATCCAACTTTTTACAGTACTCACTTATGCGACTTCCCAACACCATGCAGGCCTTTAAAATAGATAATAGCAATTTAAAGCTGACCGAATGCCCTATTCCCGCACCGGCGAATCATCAAGTATTAATTAAAGTAGCCGCTGCTGGTGTTAATCGCCCTGATATTATGCAACGCAAAGGCTTATACCCTGCGCCGTTGGGTGCATCTGATATACCGGGATTAGAAATTGCAGGAACTATTGTAGCAACAGGCGCGATGGTTACCCATCTTAAAACAGGCGACACCGTTTGTGCTTTAGTGACCGGCGGTGGTTATGCCGAATATTGCCTGGCCACTGCATCACACTGTTTACCCATTCCCAAAGGCTTGTCTTTTATTCAGGCAGCGGCATTACCTGAAACTTTTTTTACCGTTTGGAGTAATGTATTTGATCGTGCCCAACTACTACCGCACGAAACATTGCTGGTACATGGAGGTAGCAGCGGTATTGGCACAACAGCCATACAACTTGCCAAGGCGTTCGATGCTAAAGTCATTATCACTGCAGGTTCTGACGCTAAATGTTACAGCTGCCTGGCACTTGGCGCAGATGCCGTCATTAATTACAAAGAACAGGATTTTGTTAAAGAAATCAACCAACTTACAGATACTAAGGGTGTCGATGTCATTTTGGATATGATAGGCGGTGATTATTTTCCACGTAACTTACAATGTATGGGATACGATGGCCGACTGGTACAAATCGCCATTCAAAACGGCGCGAAAACTGAAATCAACTTGCTATCCCTTATGCTAAAACGACTAACCATAACCGGATCAACATTAAGAGCCAGAGACGATGACTTTAAAGCCGACATCGCCCAAAAATTAGATCAAAAAGTATGGCCTTTATTGGCAACCGGACAAATTAAACCCGTTATTCACACCACCTTTGCATTCAAGGATGCAGGTAAAGCCCATGAACTGATGGAAACCAGCCAGCATATTGGCAAAATAATATTAGAGGTTTAACCAGATGGATTACACCACACTTGTTTCCGCAGCCACGTTATAT
This sequence comes from Methylobacter psychrophilus, assembly GCF_025583945.1. Taxonomy (GTDB): domain Bacteria; phylum Pseudomonadota; class Gammaproteobacteria; order Methylococcales; family Methylomonadaceae; genus Methylobacter_C; species Methylobacter_C psychrophilus. The sequence continues at coordinate 112,789 of NZ_JAOEGU010000010.1, read as the reverse complement.
CAACAACTTAATAACCCCAAATGGGTCGTTGTCGATTGTCGATTTTCTCTGGCCGATAATGATGCAGGTAGCCATGCTTATCGCCACGGGCATATACCCGATGCCCGCTATGCTCATTTAAACAATGACCTGTCATCAGCTATAACTGATTTTACAGGACGACATCCACTCCCCGACTTTACGCTGTTGGCAAAAAAACTGGGAGCATGGGGGGTTAACAATGACACCCAAGTAATCGTTTATGACGATGCCAGCGGTGCTTTTGCAGGACGCTTATGGTGGCTATTACGCTGTTTGGGGCATGATAAAGTCGCAGTATTGGATGGCGGAATTAAACACTGGCAAAAACAAAGTTTTTCAATAACCACTACATTGCCAACCATAAAACCCAATACTTTCCGGCCATATTTAAACACTAATTCTTGGCTAAAAGCCTCACAAGTCCAAAACAGTCTCGCACAAAAAACGATATGTCTGATTGATGCCAGGACACCCGAGCGTTATCGTGGCGAGCAAGAACCCATAGACCCCGTTGCAGGCCATATTCCTGGAGCATTAAACCGCGCCTTTCAATTAAATGTTGATAATAAGGGCTTGTTTTTACCGACCGACTCTTTACATAGCCAATTTAAAAAACTTATCGGTACAACAGAACCTGAACAAGTGGTTCATTATTGCGGCTCGGGCGTAACCGCCTGTCATAATTTACTGGCAATGGAACACGCCGGATTAAGTGGTTCCAAAATTTATGCAGGATCATGGAGTGAATGGATCAAAGACAAGAATCGGACGATTGTGACGGATAACGCAAAAAATAAATAGACCAAAAATCAGTTCGTAGCAACAAAAAAAGATCAGCCACCGTATAGGGAATTTCGCCTATCCGCTCACTGATCTTATTGGCCCAATCTTAAAAATTATCGGGTTAAAGCATCTCGTTATTCTCCAAGCTCAATACTGACTTATCCTTTTCGAGCTTTCAGGTAAGATCAAGATCTGCAAATAAAGGTTTTTTCCAAAAGCGACTGTGACTTGTCGCCTACCACCGTCCATTACCTATATATGATCCTGCAGCGGCACCGAGTCCGGCAGCGACAGGGTTGCCGTTACCCATTTCATAACCCAGAACACTACCTACGACACCTCCAGCCAAGCCTTGGTGAGATCGCTGATCGTAGCCGGAATATTGGGGTTGCTGGGGATAGTAAGGCTGAGGTTGCGGATAATAACGAACTTGAGGTTCGGCATAATAATAATTCACTTGAGGCTGCGGATAATAGTGGTCACGGTGGTGGCCATGATGCCCATGATGCCCTCTATCATGATGATCATAACCGTAGCCTCCCCGTCCATGATGATCATCAGCAGAAGAAATAGCTGAATAGGTTACTACAGCGACCGTTAACTGAATTAAAAAAAATAATTTTTTCATTAGATTCCTTTGGATAAGTAATTAATACTACTGATATATCAACAAAATTAAATCATTTAGTTATAAACTTTGGAGGCCATTATTACTGCCTAAATATGAATGAATGCTTAATGAAGATAACGGTTCGTTAATTTAACATAAGCTGTTGATAACATTTAGACGGCGGTAGTGATAGCAACACTGAATCGCTGAAACTAAAATGGGGTCCTTGATAATATCGCTCATTTTCATTCCTCCTAAAGGAATTTCACTATACCCGTATACTGAAAATAAGCAGTTACGCGAAATTATTTACACCCTCCATTTTACATTACTTTAGTTGATCGAATTATCGTCCTCCAGCCATTCCGTTACCAAGAAAAGAACCTGCCGCTGCGCCAAGTCCAGTAGCTACCGGACTTCCATTGCCCAGTTCGTAACCCAAAACACTACCGACGACACCACCAGCCAAGCCTTGATGAGATCGTGGATCTTGACGCTGTTGGTAATATCGTCTTTCTTCAGACTGGTATTGATGATGCTTATGCCTATGATGACCATGACCATGATCATCTGCAAAAGCGTAAGTTGAAAATGAGTACACAGCAACAACTGCAGTTAATTGAACTAAAATAAAAAGTTTTTTCATAAGGTTCTCTTTGAGTCAAGAAAGAATGAGTAATAAAATTAATTGATAACAAACATTAGCACCCTCAACCTTAACGACTACTTAACGAAATTTAAGTGCCGTTGAAAATAAACAACGCCACGAACACTCTTATAAATGCACTAAAAACCTGACAATTCACTTGTTTTTACCGCGATAAAACCCGAAACAATTCTTCTGTAACGCTTATAATAGCCATTTTTTGACGTGTAATGGCAGTTCAATCAATGGCAGATTTTATCCCCGGTCAACGCTGGATTAGTAATACCGAGTCAGAACTTGGTTTAGGTCTTATTCTTGAAGTAAGTTTCAAGCGCGTTACTGTGCTTTTTTTAGCCAGTGACGAACGCCGTACTTATGCAAGCGATAACGCGCCCTTAACCCGTGTCAGCTTTGCAATAGGCGACATCATTGAATCGATTGATGAAGAAAAGTTGACCATTAATCGCTTGATCGAGAAAGATGGTTTAATTACCTACGTAGGTAAAAATGCTTCCGGACAAGAAATTCGCTTGGAAGAAGTTGAACTGAATCATCACATCCAGTTCAACAAGCCTCAGGACCGATTGTTTACCGGTCAAATTGATCCCAGCTCATGGTTTCTGCTACGTTATGAAACCTGGTTAAGACTACAACAGCTTCAGCAGTCACCCGTAAAAGGCTTACTGGGTGGCCGAACGTCATTAATTCCACATCAGCTATATATTGCCCACGAGTCAGCCAATCGGTCTGCACCAAGAATAATGCTGGCAGATGAAGTAGGTCTGGGTAAAACCATCGAAGCCGGTTTAATTTTGCACCATCGCCTGATTAATGGCTTGACTCGTCGTGTATTAATTATCGTCCCGGAAAGCCTTCTGCATCAATGGTTGGTAGAAATGCTTCGGCGCTTCAATCTGCGCTTTAGTGTTTTTGATGAAGCTCGCTGCACCGAAGAAATGACTGATGACGATGGTCTGGATGAAGACGATAGTTTAGAAGATCATAATCCGTTCTTAACCGAACAATTAATTCTCTGTAGTCAGCGCTTTTTCTCTGATTATCCACGTCGGCAACAACAAGCTTTGCAGGCCGGATGGGATATGGTGATTGTTGATGAAGCACACCATCTCAAGTGGAGCGAGCAAGCCGTTAGTCCTGAATATCAGTTTGTTGAACAATTAAGCTTACAAACTCCCAGCCTTATTTTATTGACTGCGACCCCGGAACAGCTAGGCAAAGAAAGCCATTTTGCCCGACTTAGATTGCTGGACCCTGACCGCTTTTACAGTTTTTCTGCTTTCGTAGAAGAAGAACGTCAGTTTGAACCTGTTGCCAACGCGGCTAAATTATTACTGGCAGAACAAACACTCAATGAAAATAACCAAGAAAATCTAACGCGGTTACTTAAAGATGATAATGTCGGCGGATTACTGGAAAATCTGAATGACCCATCAAAATCAACGGCGGCAAGAGAGTCATTAATTAAGATATTACTTGATCATCATGGTACCGGACGAATTTTATTCAGAAACTCCAGACAAACCGTGCAAGGCTTTCCAGAGCGTGAACGCTATGGCTATCCTTTGGCAGGTAACAGTTCACAAACCGGAACTTGGGAACCAGCAGGTGACTTGCAACAAGACCCTCGCTTTATCTGGCTGGTTGATAAACTAATAACCTCAGTAAAAACCGAATCAAGCGCCTCTTTACGTGGCCAAAAAGCCTTATTAATCTGTAAACATGCACAAACGGCCATTGATCTGGAACAAACTTTAAAAGACCGCGCCGGCATCGCCTCAGCAGTCTTTCATGAAGGCATGACTATTATTGAACGTGACCGGGCAGCCGCTTATTTTGCTGATCCGGAGAGTTCTGCACGATTATTGATCTGCTCTGAAATTGGCAGCGAAGGCAGAAACTTTCAATTTGTGCATCACTTGATTTTGTGGGACTTACCAACCAACCCGGATTTATTACAGCAACGCATCGGCAGACTGGATCGTATCGGTCAAAAACATGTCATTCAGATACACATCCCCTACCTTGAAAACACTCAGCAACACAGCCTGTATCGTTGGTATGACGAAGGACTTGACGCCTTTCGCAGTAATAATTCAGCCGCTCAGGCAGTTGCCGATAAACTGCACGATGAGCTGGAAGACCTGCTACACAATAATAACCAGGTAGATATTGATGCCTTTATCGCCAAAAGCCAGGCCCTTAGTGCAGAAATTGAGGCACAATTACATAATGGTCGCGACCAACTACTGGAATTAAACTCCTGTCGCAAAGAATTATCCGATGAACTCATTGAACAGCTAAACAACTATGAACATGAAGGAGCACTTTGGCCTTACATGGAAAATGTTTTTGAATGCTTCGGTGTTGATACCGAGTTTCATTCGGCAGATTGTTTTATTATTCGTCCCAGCGACCATATGCGAGTTTCCCACTTCCCCAGTTTATCTGAAGACGGTACTACGGTTACCGGCAATCGCCAACTGGCACTGGCACGTGAAGAATTACAGTTTTTGACGTGGGAACACCCACTGGTAACCGCAGCAATTGATTTAGTACTGTCCAGTGAAACCGGTAATGCAAGCATCAGTGTCATAAAACACAGCGATTTAAAATCCGGTCAATTTTTACTGGAATGTTTGTTTATTGTTGAATGCAGCGCACCTGCCGAATTACAAATCGGCCGCTTTTTACCACCTACGCCTATTCGGGTATTGATTAATCAGCAACAACAAGATTTAACCGAAACCATAGAACATCGTAGCTTACTGGAAACCGGTAAAAAATTTGATAAACAACAAATTATCGCCTTTTTAAACAATCAGAAACTCCCCATTACCAAACTTTTAGTGGCTGCAGAATTAAAAGCCAAAGCCGACATGCAACAGTTGATTGATGAAGCGACTAATACCATGCTCGAGTCACTATCGGCCGAGATAAAACGCCTGGTTAGACTAAAAAAAGTCAATCCAACCATTAAAACCGAAGAAATTGAGCAGCTAAAAGACATGACGATGCTGGCCCATGAAAATATTCAGGCCGCACATTTACGCTTGGACGCTGTGCGTTTCATTATTACCAGTTGAGTATTACCATGTTAAATATCGGTAAAATTAATACCTTAAACGTTGTTAAAAAACAAGGCCATGACGTCTACCTTGATAACGGCACTTCTGCCAAAGTACTACTGGCCGACAAAAAACTACCCGAAAATTGTCAGATAGGTGACGCTCTGGATGTATTTGTCTATGTCGATTCAGAAGGCCATCTGGCTGCTACCACCAAAATGCCGTTGGCACAGGTGGACGATATTGCCTGGTTAAAAGTGGTATCGCTTAATTATGTCGGTGCTTTTCTGGATTGGGGCTTGCCCAAAGATTTACTGGTGCCTTTTAGTGAACAACACCACGAAATGGAAGTGGGGAAATCATACCTCGTTAAGGTATTTCTTGACGATAAAAACCGTATCGCCGCCACCACCAAAATTGATCGCTTTATTGCCGATGAATCAATCGATTTTGAAGTCGGTCAAAAAGTGTCATTGATTATCGCCGATAAAACCGATCTGGGTTTTAAAGCGATTGTTAATAATACCCACTGGGGCTTACTGTATCAAAATGAACTGTTTCAGCCACTCAAAAGAGGCCAGAAACTGGACGGTTATATTAAACAAATAAGAGAAGATGGAAAAATTGATCTAAATCTTAACCAACCCGGCTACGGCAAAGTAGTATCGCTAACCGATAACATATTAAATAAATTAAAGGAAAATAACGGCGCGTTGATGCTAAGCGACAAAAGCCCGCCTGAAGCTATTTATAGCGCCTTTGGCGTCAGTAAAAAAGTCTTTAAACAAGCCATTGGGGCGCTGTATAAAAAACAATTAATCAGCATCGATAAAAATGGCATTAAGCTCGTTTGATGAATTATGCAAACATGCTGACTGTGGCGCTTGCCGAAGCACAAGCCGGCTATGATGAAGGCGGTGTTCCGGTCGGTGCGGCGCTGTTCGATAGCCATGGCACTATACTCGGAAAAGGTCGAAATCGCCGGGTACAGGATAACGATCCGTCCATTCATGGAGAAACTGATGCCTTTCGTAAAGCCGGTCGCCAAACCAACTATCGCGACAAAATATTGGTAACTACCTTGGCACCTTGCTGGTATTGCTCGGGTTTAATCCGACAATTTAATATTGGTACTGTGGTGGTTGGTGAATCAGTTAACTTCGAGGGTCATCTGGATTGGCTTAAAGAAGCCGGGGTGAAGATCGTTGAAATGAACAACGCCGATTGTATCGCACTAATGCGGCGCTTTATTAAGCAATCACCGCAAATCTGGTTTGAAGATATTGGTGAATGTAATTGCGCTTAAAACGGTAGTCAAGAGAGACTGTTGGCAGATACCGGAACAAGTTAATCGTCAATATTGGTCGACTGCTAGCATAAACCCTGCTGTGAAAGGGCTTGTAGAGCGAACCAATAAGCAGAGAACCGGTCGGCAAAGTTGCAAACCGGCCTCTATAAGGTTGCCTATCAATCACTACAAGCTTCCAGAAGGCTAGCCCATCTGTTTTTCCCGAATTTCATCGAGTGTTTTACAATCAATACATAAACTGGCAGTAGGCCTGGCCTCAAGACGGCGTATGCCTATTTCTATGCCACATGACTCACAAAAACCATAATCCCCTGATTCAATTTCTTTAAGGGAATCATCAATTTTCTTAATAAGTCTACGCTCTCGGTCACGCGTTCTTAATTCGAGACTGAATTCTGATTCCTGCGTCGCCCGATCATTAGGATCAGGAAAATTAGCGGCATCATCCTGCATGTGGTGCACGGTACGATCTACTTCGTGCATTAATTCGGCTTTCCAATTCTTCAGAATGGTCGCAAAATGCTTTAATTGAGCTTCATTCATATATTCTTCGCCTTCAGCTTCTTGATAAGGCTTGAAACTAAACGGTGATGCAATCGGTTGAGTACTATCGGTCATCCATTAACTCCTATAGACAGGATAAATAAAAACTGCGCATTTTTAGCAGAATAATCACCAGTTAGCAAGGTTTATTGGTATCATTCCTACTTTTTTATGGGTTCCAGCATTATGCAGACACGACTGGCCGAACGAAATTCGGAGATTTCTTCGTTTTATGTCATGGAATTACTACGCCGTGCCAAGCAACTGGAATCGCAAGGCAAAGATATTATTCACATGGAAATCGGTGAACCGGATTTTCCAACACCACTAACTATTGTCGATGCCGGTATTAAACACATTCAAACCGGCGAGGTTAAATATACACCTGCTGCCGGATTGCCCGAGCTACGTAAAAAAATAGCAGCCTTTTACGTGCAGCGTTATGGGGTAACTATAGACGAACAACGCATTTTTGTAACCCCAGGGGCTTCTGGTGCATTTTTATTGGCTTTTGGGGTTAGTCTTAACCCGCAAGAAGAACTGTTAATGGCCGACCCTTGTTATCCGTGTAACAGCAACTTTGCCACGTTGTTTGGCAGTAAGACTAAAACCATCGCTGTTGATGCCGGCACCGGTTATCAATTAACTGCACAACTAATCAAAAAACATTGGACTCCCGCGACTAAAGGAGCATTGATTGCCTCTCCCTCCAATCCTACAGGAACACTTATAACGCCTGAAGAATTGCAGCAAGCTATTGCTACCGTTAATGACTTGAGTGGCTGCTTTTATTCGGATGAAATCTATCACGGGCTGGTTTACGATGCAACAGCCACTACAGCACTCGCGTTTAGCGACGATGTATTTGTCATCAACAGCTTTTCCAAATACTTTGGCATGACTGGCTGGCGTATCGGCTGGTTGATTGTGCCGAATGAGTTTATTGAAGCTACGGAGAAACTCGCTCAAAATATTTATATTTCTACATCCACACCAGCACAATATGCTGCATTAGCTGCTTTTGATAAAAATACTCTGGCTGAGCTTGAAAACAGACGCAGGGAATTTGCCGCCAGACGGGATTTTCTTTATGATAATCTGTTACGTTTAGGCTTTGAAATCCCCATTAAGCCTGCGGGTGCTTTTTATATTTACGCCAATGCCAAAAAGTTTACTGATGACAGTTATCAATTCGCACTGGATTTCTTGGAAGCTGAAGGGGTCGCCATAACACCCGGAAAAGATTTTGGTAGTAATGAAGCACATCACATGCTGCGCTTTTCATATACAACATCACTCGCTAAAATGACTATCGCCATCCAACGCCTGGATCGATTTATTAATAAAGGATAACCATGACTGTAAAACAACTATCGGCAACTGAACTCAAGAATAAAATTGATCAGGAAGAAAAACTATTTTTGCTGGATGTAAGAGAGCCCAATGAATTTCAATACGGCCATATTGCCAATAGCTTGTTGATCCCGCTTAATCAAATCCCGAACAGACTAAGTGAGCTGGATACCCAACTGGAGATTGTCGTCATTTGCCATCATGGCATGCGTAGCCAACAAGCGGCTAATTATCTTGCACAATCCGGCTTTAAAAACATTAGTAATTTAACGGGCGGAATTGATGCCTGGTCTTGTAATTGTGATAGCTCAGTGCGTCGTTATTGATAGTAATCAGTACTCCTGAAAAAAAATACTCCTTCGATAAAAATCGCTTTATGATATTATCTCCGATCCATAAATCATGAGGATTTCCCATGCCCTATACCCAAGACATTGTAGACGAAATAAACATTCTGGTTCGCTACAACCTGAGCACCACACAAGAAGGTATTAAAGTACATAAAACGGCGACACCAGAAACCATTGCTGCGACCAAACGCTTGTATGATAAGGGACTGGTTACACAAGAAGATGGCGGTTACCTGACTACCCTGGGCCATGAAGCTGCAGAACAGGCACAAACAGTATTAAACCTGCTTAATCCAGCTTAAAAACTTAGGCTAAAAAAAAGGCTTAACGATTAAATCGCCAAGCCTTTTTTAACCACTTAAATTAGCTGTCAAGCTTCCAGTACAACGGTCGCTCTTAGCTTCTTCATGGCATTTTGCTCTAACTGCCTGATTCTCTCAGCCGACACATTGTAGCGCTCGGCAAGCTCATGTAATGTCGCTTTTTTCTCTGCCAGCCAGCGACTTGACAGAATATCCAGACTTCGCTCATCCAATTCGGCCATCGCCTCTGCCAATAAATCCTGCCCATGCCCTTCCCAGTCGGCATTTTCAAGTAATACAGAAGGATCTGTGCCATGCTGTTGAAGATAGTTTGCAGGGTAGGCGTAACTGTCTTCGGAAGACTCGTCTACGGGCATGTCGAATGACATATCCTGACTCCCCAAGCGTTTTTCCATTTCATAAACGTCGCTAAGATCAACATTAAGATCTTCCGCAATAGCCATCGCTTCGTTATTGGATAACCAACCGATATCTTTTTTGGATTTACGCAGATTAAAAAACAGTTTTCGCTGGGCTTTGGTTGTAGCAACCTTGACGATGCCCCAATTTTTAATCACATACTCATGAATTTCAGCTTTAATCCAATGTACCGCAAAAGAAACCAGACGCACACCGACATCAGGGTCAAAACGCTTAACAGCCTTCATCAAGCCAATATTGCCTTCCTGAATAATATCAGGCATTGACAGACCATAACCACTATAACCTCTGGCAACATGAACGACAAAACGTAAGTTGGTCATAACCAATTCGCGTGCCGCCTCTAAATCTCCGTCATCCCTAAATCTTAGCGTCAATTCACGCTCCTGCTCAGAGGTTAATCTGGGCATTTGCCGAACCAGATTTAAATAGGCGTCAAATGTTCCAACTGATAAATTAACGGGTAAAGTCAATGCATTACTCATGGTATCTCCTGGGAAAAAACTCTACCCGAATTCTAGCACTCTCTGAATCAGAGTGCCAATAATTTTTACAGCACGTTTTTTACTCAGACTTGGTATGCTGAAGCTGATACATGAGTACTGCCCATGAGCCCAATACTCCCAGCGCCGAAGAAATACCTATCAACGCCAACGTTTGCGTGAAATCCAAAAACAACAAATGAAAGCTATCCCCATAAAGTCCGGAAAGCTTTTCAACCGAATCTCTTAGTACCAGCATCAGCGTAGTCACAACAAACCATGCCGATACCCCTGAAATAAAACCAATCCAAAAACCTGTATATAAAAACGGCCTTCGGATAAACCCGTTTGTCGCGCCGACCAATTTCGCAATCACTACCTCATCACGGCGGGTATGCAACTCCAGTCGTATGGTATTGCCAATAATAAACAACACCGCTCCACCCAACATCAGATTCAGCAATGTAGCAAACAGTCGCGCTACCGACATAATAGATTGCAGGCGCTCAATCCACTGCAAATCCATCTGGGCAAAATCGACTTCAGGCGATTGTTCAAAGCTTTTCAGTAAATCCTCCAACCCTTGCTTATCTTCCAGACTATTCTTGGGTAGCACCTGAATGACAATAGGTAACGGATTTTCTTCCAATGCATTAATAGCAGTACCAAAGCCACTATAAGTCTGAAATTCAGTCAACGCCTGTTTTCTGGAAATTATTTTAACGTCCTGAACATTCTCGTTCTGCCGAATGCTATCTGCCAACTTATTGGCATGCGCATCAGAAACATCATCCCTGAGAAACAAAGAGAGTTGGTTACTGGTTTCCAGATTACCCGTTAATTGCTGAAGATTGACTACCAAAATATAAAAACCGCTCGCCAGTGAAATGGCAATAGCCAGAACCGCTATAGTCATTATCGACGTAAAAGGTGAAGCGACCAGACGACCCAGACTGGAAAACAAGGCATGTGCATGAAGATCCCGATAAGCCTTTATTTTATCGACAAAATTCCCCCCTGCAGTCTTGGTTTGCCGAACGTCAGGCCTGACCGCCCTAACGGGAATATCTTTCCTGATACGGTTTTTATGATCTCGTTTCATAAATTAACTCGAAACCAATTGACCATGATCTATCTTTAAGACACGGTAATTTAGTTGTGTAATTAAAGAAATATCATGTGAAGCAATCAACACGGTAACACCGACCTGTTGAAACTGGGCAAACAAAAACATAATTTCTGCCGACAAATCCGGATCCAGATTGCCGGTTGGCTCATCGGCAATAATAATTGGCGGCTTGTTAACTACAGCCCTGGCAATACCTACCCGCTGCTGCTCACCACCGGATAAAGCCAGAGGATATTTTTTTTCTTTGCCCGTCAAACTTACCTTATCCAAAGCCGCCCTTACCCTGCGAACAACTTCATGATGCCCAAATCCGGCTATCACCAACGGTAAGGCCACGTTATCAAAAACCGTTCTATCATGAAGTAGCTTATAATCCTGGTAAATAAAGCCCATTTTTCTTCTTATATAAGGCAACTGATTTTCTTTTACCTGACCAAGATCTTGTCCATCCAATAATATCTGCCCTCGACTGCAGCGCTCCATCGTAGCAATTAATCGCAACAAAGTACTTTTCCCGGCTCCTGAATGACCGGTAAGAAAAGCTATTTCGCCACGCTTTAAATGGAAACTGACATTACGCAATACGTCACCGGTATCAGGGTAACGTTTACTGACATTGACAAACTTTATCATGACTTTTTAGTCTTTTGTAAACAAGGCGTCAACAAACAACTCTGCATCAAAATCCTGTAAATCATCAATACCTTCCCCTATACCTATAAAACGAATCGGAATGCCGGTATGTTTGGCTAATGCAAAAATAACACCACCTTTGGCCGTACCATCGAGCTTGGTTAACACCATCCCTGTTAAAGCCACTGTTTCATTAAACAGTTTTGCCTGAGACAAAGCATTTTGTCCGGTTCCGGCATCCAAGACCAGTAATACTTCATGAGGCGCCGCCTGATCGAGCTTACCCATAATTCTTTTTACTTTTTTCAACTCATCCATTAAATGCGATTTCGTGTGTAACCGACCAGCGGTATCTGCGATCAAAACATCGATACCTTTAGCTTTTGCAGATTGCAGGGCATCATAAATAACCGATGCCGAATCAGCTCCGGTATGCTGAGCTACCACCTGAATATTATTACGCTCACCCCAAACTTGCAACTGTTCAACCGCCGCCGCTCTAAAAGTATCTCCGGCAGCCAACATAACACTATGCCCTTGGGCCTGAAGGCGTTTGGCCAATTTACCGATAGTCGTTGTTTTACCGGCGCCATTAACACCCACCACCAGAATAACAAACGGCGTGTCTTGTATCGGTATTTGCAGAGGCAGACTACAGGGCTTGATTATATTCAGCAATTCCTGTTTTAAAGCCGCCGATAAAGCGACTCCATCTTGTAACTGATGGCGCTCAACACTTTGCGTCAAATGCCTGATTATATCGGATGTCGCATCAACACCGACATCAGCCATCAGTAAACTCGCTTCAATTTCTTCCAGAAAATCATCATTAATTTCTTTCTGGCCGATAGGCAAACTGGCCAATATTCCGCTCAGACCTGAACGCGTTCGCTTCAACTGTGAGGTAAGACGTAAATATAACGACTCAGGCGCCGGCTCTACATAAACGGCTTCCTCAAAAGCTTCTACAGGTAAGGCAACAGGAGCCGATTTAACAAATTTTTGTCGACGTTGTGTTTTTTTAGTAACAGGGATTTGTGTTTCAACCCACCCATATCGACTATAAAAACTGATAGCGATCAAAGGCAGCATCAATAATACCCCAACGGCATGATGCGCCAAAACTGCCCAAACAGGCATATCCAGCTTGAGACCTATAATTGCCAGGCCAATCTGTATAAATAATAATGCACCCAGCCATAAACCGGCTGTTCTTACCTGTTTTAACGAGTTTGTTAACGTTGCACTGAACATCAGCAAACTTAACAATAAAAAGCACAATAATGCACCAACTCTATGTAGCCAGTTGGCCGCTACCTGTGCATCGAAAGAAATAACACCGGTATAACCGGAAAACAAGCCGTTAAATAAATCCAGGGCATTGAAATAATCGGCTTTAGGCCACCATTGTCCACTGCATTGAGGGAAACCACTACAGGCCAACGCCGCATGATTGGCACTAACCCAAGTACCCAGAATAATCTCTAATAGCAAAACAACCATAGCAAAACGGGTAAAACCAACAAGCCCTCTACGCACCTGTCCTTTTACGTTGACTTTGCCGGCTATTAACGGATTAACCCGTAAATACAGCCAAAAAAGCAGCCAAACAGTTAGCATGCCTAGTAAGACGTTAGTGACTATTACCACAGGCATATCGACTATTGCTTTAGCCCAAAAACCAACTGCAGCCTGCAATCCGAGTAAAGCCAGCAGCATCAACGAAGTTGTTACTGCGGCAAACCTGCAATGATGTTGCTGCCATGAAAACATCCCCAGCAACAAAACCAATAAACCTGATGTAGCCGCCAAATAAACAGGAACACTTTTTAATACATCAACAAGACTTTGATTAAATAACGCAGGATCAGCACTTGAAAGCCGAAACCATGAATCTGAAACAATCATAATTAACGTTAAAAAAACGCCAAATAAAGTTAACTTTCTAAACATTTTATTTACCACTACCCAATTTGTGAAATTCTAAGTAGATGCATGAGATCATCTTTTACTTTATAGGTATTAAAACCCGGTTCATATTGCATCATTAAATTCCCCAAAGGATCTATCAACAACAACATCCCGTCAGGTAGGGTACCTTTTCTGATAGCCATAATTTTCCTGGCTAATTCCGCATTGGGTTTAACCCTGATCAGATCCGAATTAAGTGCAAATTCCCGATCTTCATTAGCAATTAATTTTTCTGTCAGCGCCGGGGTTATTTTATTTTCTTCACGAAGCAAGCTCAAAAAAAGCGCATTGTCTTCCTTGTTTTCTGTACGCCGCAGTCGCCATAAAAGCGTATCTTTTAACCACCATTCATTTGCAATTTCCGCAGTAGGCTCTTTAAAAAGCATCACCACCCGACGTGTACGTGGCAACTCCTTATTTAACATTAATCTTAATTGCTTGGTTTTAAGTAACGCATCAAGGCAAATTTCATTACAACCGGTATTTGGAATGACATTAACGATCAGCCAATGTCCGGCAAGCTCGCCCAAACTTTCAGTTGAAAATTTATCAAAGCCGGTAAAATCAGCTCGCTCAGTTGATATCGAAGGCGTGATCAACTGCCCGCTATTTGTTTTTCCTTTTACCAGCTCAGGATTTTCTTTCAGACCCCAAGCGATTAAAAAGGGGATAATGGTCATTCCAAAAATAACCAGAATTAATAATCGATTTTTCTTCTGTTGCTTAGTCATCATTTCTTTTAAAACTATATCCAATAAATAGTATTGTTAGCGTAAATGCCAGTGCAAACCATTGAACTGCATAGGCCGTATGTTGTTCCGGCAACATAATTGTTGTTGTTTGCCACTCCCGACCAAAGCCGTCGGGAAGATCCTTATCCAGCTCAATCTGGAAAGGAAATAAAGGATACCCCAGCTTCTTTGCCAAAACTTGACTATCGACCACCTGAAGAACGGAAGGCCAACCTTTCGTTGGTATTTCAGCCCCGGCTAATTTTATGCCAACAGCAGGAAAATGATTTATCCGTCCTCTTATCTGTGCTTGCTGACTCTTGAACGGTATATCAGGCAAAACCGATCTAATCTTATTTAATGGAACCCAACCCCTGTTAACCAAAACAGCCGTTGCCTCCCCTTCCAGAACAAACGGCGTCAACACAAAATAACCGGCTTTCCCGCCACTAATTTGATTATCGATCAGAAACTGATGCGCCTGATCATAATGCCCGACTGCTTGTACTTTTTTATACCTGAGCGCATCTACATCACCATCAATAGCAGATGATAACTGTATGACTTCAGCAGAAGTCTGCCCTTGTTCTTGGCGCTCAAGAAATACTTTTTTCTCTTCTGACCGCTCTAATTGCCACATTCCCAGCGCTATTAATAACGGCAATAAACAACAATAAGCCAGTGCAGTGCTTTTTTTAAAGGTGAATGAATAGTGTCCAATTTTAATAATCATGCTTTTTTTCTTTAACCTATTGGCACAGACACATTAATAAACGAGAATAGAAAAAATCTTACCATCACACATAAACACTACCATGATTATCAAAAGCGTCGTCATCATTGCCTTTATTCTGATAATTATCAGTCTCGGCTCTGCCTTGTTTCACCTGGTTAGCCATAAAAATCAAGAATCATCGGAAAAAACAGTTAAAGCACTGACTTTTCGCATTACTCTTTCAATTCTGTTATTTGTTTTTATTTTTATTGCCTTGGTAACCGGCACTTTTAAACCTCATGGACTGGGTATGCAAATGCATATGAAAAAGCCGGTTCAAACTGACGGCATTAAATAAATTGATAACAATCCCGACAAAAAAAAAGCGCTGCCTGTTGTTAGGCAGCGCTTTTTTTGAATGCTTACCGGTAAGTTACAGTAAATAAACAAACACAAATAAACCTAACCATACCACATCAACAAAATGCCAATACCAGGCAGCCGCTTCAAAAGCGAAGTGATTTTCTTTAGTGAAATGACCTTTCCAGCTACGAAACAGCACCACGCTTAAAATAATGGCACCCACGCAGACATGAAAGCCATGAAAACCTGTCAACATAAAAAATGTAGAACCATAAACACCTGAGCCTAAAGTCAAGCCCATTTCACTATAAGCTTCGTGATACTCAATCGCCTGTAGGGTAACGAACAAGAAACCCAAAGCAACAGTAATTATCAAGCCCTTGATTAATTGGCTGCGACCTTCTTCCGGTGTCCTTACAACACCTGGTTTTGGTGGCAATAGTCCGTGATGCGCCCACGTGCAACTAACACCGCTGGTCAATAGAATCAAGGTGTTCAAAAATGGCAAACCCCAAGCACCCATGGGCTCGAAATCACCGCCAACCTTACCGGGACCATTCGTTGGCCAGATCGCCTCAAAAGAAGGCCATAGCAGTTCTTTAGTTGCGCCCTCGCCCAACCAAGGCACGGATAAATTACGGGTGTACCATAAGGTACCAAAAAATACCCCAAAAAAGATTATTTCAGAAAAAATAAACCACAACATACCCATGCGGTAAGACACGCCCACCTGCTTGCTGTACATCCCGGTCTCACTTTCATGTGCTTGCAAGGCAAACCAACCCACCAACATCGCAACAAAGACCAGTAAACCAGCGATCATCATGCCGGGGCCTATTGAAGAACCATTTAAATAGTTTGCAAATCCAGCCAGCATAATCATCAAACCAATCGTACCAATGATTGGCCAGGTCGCTTTATGAGGAATGTAATAAGCGGTATTTGTAGACATAAACTTCACCTTTTATTTTTTTACTGATTTTTCAGTATTGTCGAAATATGTATATGACAGTGTAATGGTATTATATTCTTTAGGTATTTTTGGATTAATGGTAAAACGCATAGGCAAAGTTTTGGTTTCTTGCGGCTTAAAAATTTGCTCATCAAAACAAAAACACATAATTTTTTCAAAGTAGCCACTGATAACAGCAGGTGAAAAACTCGGAATAGCTCTTGCCAATAAATCTTTGTTGGTTTTATTGGTAGCATAAAAATTGACCGTATTATATTCACCCGGATGGACTTTTATCTGTTTTTTTTCTGCACGAAATTCCATAGGCGTAGACTCATTGAGCATGGTAATAAACTCTACGGTAATTTCTCTGCTCAAATCAACTTCATAAGCAACCTCAGGGACTTTTTTAATATCATCAGGTCTATCCCTCTCTATCCATTTCCATTCACACAACACATCGTAAATGGGCACCAGCGCATAACCAAAACCAAACATGGCCACCGCAATTATCAGCAAGGTTCGCGCTAACTTGGCGTTTTTCTTGCCGACACTTTCGCTCATTGAGAAACGGCTTGCGTCACCGCAAACATATAAAGAATAAAGGCAATAGCCATCAAGATGACTGCCGTTAAAATATTTTTATTTTTTATTGTCATATATTAATCGAGACATTGCCAACGTTGAGCCTGGCAATGTCTCTTTTATACCTTAATGTGAGTCCAAAACGTGTTCAGTCGGCACAATCGTAGGCGGTGTCGTCCAGGTATGATAAGGAACCGGAGATGGCAGGGTCCATTCCAAGCCATGCTTGGCGGCATCTTCCCAAACCTCGTCAGTTACTTTTTCGCCAGTACCACCCCTGACAGTATCAATAACGATATACAAAAACAGTAATTGACTGGCGCCAAAGATAAAACCACCAATACTTGAAATCATGTTCCAATCAGCAAATTGCACCGCATAATCAGGAATTCTGCGTGGCATACCTGCCAAACCTAAAAAATGTTGCGGAAAAAACAATATATTCACTGAAATAGCCGACAACCAAAAATGCAATTGCCCGATTTTTTCGTTATACATATGGCCGGTCCACTTAGGTAACCAGAAGTATCCGGCAGCCATTAACATAAAGATAGAGGCTGGCACCAAGGTGTAATGAAAATGCGCGACAATAAAATAAGTATCATGGTACTGGAAATCTGACGGCGCAATAGACATCATTAAACCGGTAAAGCCACCCATAGTAAACAACACGACAAAAGCAATCGAGAACAGCATGGGGGTTTCAAAGGTCATTGCCCCATCCCACATCGTCGCAGTCCAATTAAATACTTTAACACCGGTAGGTATGGCAATAATCATGGTGGCATACATAAAATACAACTCACCTGCCAAAGGCATACCGGCAGTGAACATATGATGTGCCCAAACAATAAAGGCCAGAAAAGCAATCGCACCAGTCGCCCAAACCATTGACGCATAACCAAATAAAGGCTTACGGGCAAATATCGGAATAATGGTAGAAGCAACACCAAAAGTTGGCAGAATCATGATATACACTTCCGGGTGTCCGAAGAACCAGAAAATATGTTCATAAAGTACCGGATCACCACCACCCGCCGCATTAAAAAAGCTGGTATGGAAAAACTTGTCGGTTAACAACATGGTCACTGCACCGGCAAATACGGGCATAACAGCAATCAACAAAAAACCGGTAATTAACCAGGTCCAGACAAACAACGGCATATCCATCATTCGCATGGAAGGTGCACGCATATTGGTAATCGTGGCAATAATGTTAATGGCACCCATGATGGAAGAAATACCCAACAAATGCACCGAGAACACGGCGAATGGCAAGGCTTTACCAACAGTAATCGGTTGCAATACCAACGGTGGATATAAAGTCCAACCACCGTTAGGCGCACCACCTTCCATAAACAAAGTGCTTGCCAGCAATAACACGCCGGCAACCAACAACCAAAAGCTCATGTTGTTCATGCGCGGCAAGGCCATATCGGCTGCACCAATCATTAACGGAATTTGCCAGTTGGCCAAACCTACGAAGGCAGGCATAACTGCACCAAACACCATAACCAAGGCATGCATGGTGGTCATTGAATTAAAAAAAGCAGGATCGACAAACTGCAAACCAGGCTCAAACAATTCAGCCCGAATAACCATTGCCATAGCTCCGCCAACAAAAAACATTGCCAGCGCAAACACCAGATACATGGTACCGATGTCTTTATGGTTAGTGGTAACAATCCATCTTAAAATGCCTTTGGCAGGACCGTGATCGTGATGATCATCGGCATGATGATCGTGTTCATCTACGACAGCAGACATACTTTATACCTCGAAAATAGTTAAAAAAGAGTCAGTCGACAAGCGCATCAACCGCTTATTCATCATCGTCATCAGGAAGCGCCGTTTGCTTGGGCTGCAATTCGTCACCGACGCTATTACCCAAATTGTTGCGGACATAAGTCATCACCTCGGCAAATTCCTTACCATTCAACTTGGAAAAAGACGGCATTTTGGCGGTACCTGCACGTAAGAAGCCATCTAAAGACTCCCATTTTCCTGTCGCTATGGCACTGCCTGTTAAAGCGGGAATTAAACCGGGAACACCGGCACCGTTAATCTGATGACAGCCGACACAATTTTTTAAATATACCGATTCACCATGCGCCATTAACTGCTCACGACTTTGGTCACTCAAATCCGGTTTTTGTTTTTGTTGATCCAGGGTTTTCTTTACCCAGGCATCATAGTCAGGTTGCTCCATGGCAATCACTACGATAGGCATAAAACCATGGTCTCTTCCGCACAACTCGGTACATTGACCACGATAAGTACCAGCCTTATCGACAGATGCCCATGCTTCGTTAATAAAACCCGGATTGGCATCTTTTTTCCAGCCCAAGTCAGGTACCCACCAGGAATGGATAACATCACCTGAAGTCAACACGAAACGTACTTTCTTGTTGACCGGAATCACTAAAGGTTTATCAACATTTAACAAATAATGAGGAACGGAACGCGGATCAGCACCAACTGTTCGATGTGTTATTTCGCTCGCTTCATCCAAATGACTTTCAAAATGAATATCATTATCCAGATATTTGTAATCCCAATACCACTGTCGACCAGTCACTTGAATCGTCATATCCGACTTCGCAACATTATCCAATTCCAACATGGTTTTTGTTGCCGGTATGGCCATACCAATCAAAATCAAGGTTGGAACAATTGTCCAGATGATTTCAACTGTGGTATTTTCATGAAATTGTGCCGCTTTATGTCCTTTTGATTTACGGTGATGGTAAATCGAGTAAAACATGGTACCAAATACACCGATACCTACGATTACACAGATCCATAGAATCAGCATATGCAGGTCATAAATGTCATTACTGACCTTTGTAACCCCTTTCGTTAAATTGAGCGTATAGTCCGCCTGCGCTGCTCCTAGCCCTAAAGCCATTAAGATCAGACCTGCGAATAGTTGCTTTGCTTTGTTCACGGAGCAGCCTCTTCGATAGTAGTTATAAACTCTTGTAAGTGTTATATAGTTTCGCAATTTCAAGTCAACAAAACAGTTTGCCTCGATCCATTTGCGTAATAATTATTACAAAAAACCTAGAAAGTCTAACCTATGAAGTCTATCTATACCAGCGGTCCTTTTTATGACTTTAAATTGACACAAAAAAAAAGCTTGTGAATCAAAGTAGTAACAAGCTTTTTTGATAATACAAAATTATTATCATCTATCCAAACCATCTGACTAAAAGACATCCAAATACTCATTAAGTTGTTAACTTTCTTTTTTAACCATACTCAACTTTACCCAAATAAAATGCTGTATTCATTATTTGTCAAACCGATACATATCCTCACTATCCACACAATTAAACCCCTCCTTTTTTATAGACACTCTTTCCCATGTACAACAACTTTGTAAAAAAGCAAGGCTTGCCCGTAAAGTCAATATCAGTGCAACTTGCTCAAAAAAGACGGATCAATCCGGCAACCACCTATCTCGGGGTGATCAAGTACCTCTTGCTCAAAATCCCTATACGCTGGCGATTGAAAAGCAATGCGGGTTATTTTTCCGGCAGAGAATTCAAACTCCATCGCCCCACCTTTAGCGCGTGGACTCCCGTCTTTGGTGGTAAATAACAGTACACCGATATTGGCAGTCGATTTACCCAACTGATCAGAAAGAATACGGGCACAACTCAACTCGTTAATAGCTAATCCGGAAAAAACCTGTGTCAGCTGACGTGCACTAACAATAACGCCCTCCCCCGGAATAACGATCGGTGCCGGTATAACTGTTGTGGGTATAGGCGAAATGACTGCTGGAGGAACTGCTGTGGTTGCCTCGGATGGAGAAAGCACGGAATCTATTGATGGCGGAGCCAATAATTTTTCCAAACCAAAATCACCCAAATGATTTTGTAACAGCACAGTACCACCACCACTCTTGTCACTCGCTAATAACGGAAATATCTGCTGTTCCATTTCGATCTTGTTGGGATTTTTTAGAACCGAAACAAGTTGTCTCTCAATCGATTTAAGAGGTATAAAAAACTGTTCTTTTTTCTGACTAAGCTCTTCAATCTGCTTCCAGTCGGAGGGTAGATTAACCGGCAAGCCCATGGCTTTCATTACTGAATAATCATCGGCAGTCAGACACGAGCCAAAATCTTTGCTACGATAACTTTCCATAACCTTAAGCGAAGTTTCGTCACTCACTATCTTTTTCAGTGAAATATTATAATTTTTCCAATCGCCATTATTGGTTAAAAAATAATAAATAAAAGCATTGCGATCAAACTTGTTAAAGCCTAAATCTTTCATCACCAGTTTTATTTTACGACAGTTATCCTCCATTTCCTGGTAGCTATTCCAGCTTGGTTTTAAATTGGGTTTTGCCGGATGTTTGGATTGCTCAATCAGTTGCAATAACTTGATTTCACCCGTACCTGATTTAATTGGCGAATAACCGATTTCTTCCAGTGACAGATCCCGCGCATCAGGAACACCGTCTGCCGCTGTTTTTAACAGCAAGGAAGGAATAATTTCCGGATAAATCTTTAACTCGCCTAACGGCTCGGCATCCGAACCGAAAAGATTAACACCCCCTTCTGCTACGGCATATACTTTGAATATATTTTCGGTAAGAGCGCCTGTTTTACCCGAAAAAGCAACAATGCGCGGTAATGAATGCGATTCCGAGCTGTGTTTTACAGAAGCGGGAACCGTTGTGGCTACCGGTGGATTATTTTTTGCCCATTGCCCGGCAAACTGCCCGACAATGGCAACGCCCATACCTACACCTGTCAATGCCAATAAACTGCTGGCATTTGTCACATCGCTTACTAAACCCGATACATTAACATCACTATTGGCGCTGGAATAAAAACTATAATCAACCTGCGTTTCTTTGCCTGAATCCAGGCGCATCCAAGGTGTCAGCGTTATTTTTTTGGCATCAAACTTAAAATTACACTTTCCTGATGTCGCTTCATATAAAAAGGCAGCCGCTTCATTATTAAATTTAAGACCTTCATTGCGTACCGTAAAAATAAGCGTGGAAGACAAGTCACCCTTTTCGTAAGAAGGCGTCATATTACTACAGCCTTTTTTTAAGACATTGTCACCTTTAAAATCAAACTCAGAAATAAGCCGTACATAGTAATCATCACCATCAATCACCTGAAAGCCGGGCAAAGGTTGCAATTGATGTACTCGGGTTGTTTGCACAGACTGGGGATCAGTAACTTGAGCCGATGGATAATCTATGGCAATTTGCCGGGTAGGTGCACATCCCGTCAACAGAACACTGGCAATCAAACTAAATTTCAAAGATGAAATATAACGAATCGACATACTTAAACCTTATACCGTTTGTTATACGGCGAATCAGACCAAAAAAACGAAAATGATAGGGCTTACACTACGCTTTTGTCATGCTTTATTTTTTCCCGGCATTTTTTAAAATGATCGTCATCCTGTAATAAATCGTAGCAAACCTCATAATAAACGGGCATGCCCTCTATCTGTTTAAGCAATCTGCCAACATAACAGAAACAAGACACCTTTGACGCCAAACCAAATGTATCTATATTTTTCTCACATTTTAAATGCATACCATGTAAAATTAAAATCATGTATTTTGCAATATAAAAGGATATTGAAGTGTTTAGAGGAACAACCATACTTTCTGTTCGCAGGAACGGCAAAGTTGTCATTGGCGGAGACGGCCAGGTCACTTTGGGTAATACCGTCATGAAAGGCAACGCCCGAAAAGTTAGGCGCTTGTATCATGATAAAGTTATTGCCGGTTTTGCCGGTGCAACGGCGGATGCTTTCACGTTATTTGAACACTTTGAAGGCAAACTGGAAAAACATCGCGGCAACCTGACGCGCGCCGCTGTTGAAATGGCCAAAGATTGGCGCACCGATCGTGCCTTGCGCAAACTGGAAGCCTTGCTAACCATTGCCGATGCCAAAACTTCATTAATTATCTCCGGTACCGGCGATGTTATCGAACCTGAATTTGATTTGATGGCGATAGGTTCGGGCGGTGCTTTTGCTCAGGCCGCTGCACGCGCATTACTGGAAAATACTAATTTGAGTGCTCGCGAAATTGTCGAAAGGTCTTTAAATATAGCGGCTGATATCTGTATTTATACCAACCACAATCTACGCATAGAAGAACTAGACGCAGAACCCAACGAGTAAACGCATGACACAGATGACTCCCAAAGAAATTGTAAGTGAACTGGACAAACACATTGTCGGCCAGGCCAGCGCCAAGCGATCTGTCGCTATCGCGTTAAGAAACCGCTGGCGGCGTCAACAGGTTGATCCTGCCTTACGCGATGAAATTACACCTAAAAATATTTTAATGATTGGACCAACCGGTGTTGGTAAAACAGAAATTGCCCGCCGTCTGGCACGTCTGGCAAATGCCCCTTTTATTAAAATAGAAGCGACCAAGTTTACTGAAGTTGGTTACGTTGGCCGGGATGTTGAATCCATCATCCGCGACCTCGTTGATACTGCCGTCAGTATGACTCGTATGGCAGAAATGGATAAGGTTAAAACCAAAGCCTTCGATGCTGCTGAAGATAAAATTCTGGACCTTCTTCTGCCCAGAGCCGATGCCGGCATGCTGTCTGATTCAGAAGAATCTACCCGCCAAAAAATGCGCAAAAAATTGCGTGAAGGTGATCTTGACAGCAAAGAAATAGAAATTGATGTCCATGTGGCACCTATGGGCGTAGAAATCATGGCGCCTCCGGGCATGGAAGAAATGACCAGCCAATTACAAGGCATGTTCCAAAACATGGGCTCCGGCAAAACCAGATCCCGTAAAATGCCCATTAAAAAAGCCTTGCAGTCTTTACAAGAAGAAGAAGCGGCCAAACTGGTTAATGAAGATGATATCAGGCTGCGTGCGGTAGAAGCAGTAGAGCAAAACGGTATCGTTTTTCTGGATGAAATAGACAAAATTTGCAAACGCTCCGAATTAGGCGGCGGCGGTGGTGAAGTCTCCCGCGAAGGTGTCCAGCGAGATTTATTACCGTTGGTTGAAGGTAGCACTGTCACCACAAAATATGGCGCCATCAAAACCGATCATATTTTATTTATCGCTTCGGGGGCCTTCCATATAGCCAAACCTTCGGATTTAATTCCCGAGTTACAAGGTCGTTTCCCTATCCGTGTAGAGCTAAGCGCATTGTCTGCCGAGGATTTTGTACGCATTCTTACCGAGCCTAACGCCTCGTTAACCGAACAGTATGGCGCTTTGCTGGCTACCGAAGGCGTATCCTTAACATTTGCTGTCGATGGTATTCAGCGCATTGCCGAACTGGGCTGGCAAGTCAATGAAGCGACTGAAAACATTGGTGCAAGGCGACTGCATACCATGCTGGAACGGCTACTGGAAGAAATCTCTTACAACGCCCCCGACTTGATAGAAAAGACCATTGTTATCGATGCCGCTTATGTTGACCAACATTTAACCGAGTTTGCTGAAGACGAAGATTTGAGTCGTTATATTTTGTAGAAAATATCGGGTTACAGCGCACAGCGACTGCTGTAATAGTAACCCGACCACATAACCTAAGTTATATTTTATAAAATTATATGCGCTTAACTGTAAAATCCAGCAATACCTGGCCTACTGAAATCAAACTGCATCAGGTTTCCAACATTCTTGAAGTCAGCTTTGATGACGGCAATGTGTACCAACTGCCGTGTGAATATCTGCGTGTTTATACACCTTCAGCAGAAGCCATAGGCCATGCACCCGGCCAGGAAGTTCTTCAAGTAGGCAAAGAAGACGTCACTATTAAAGAAATTAAACCAATTGGCAATTATGCTATTTCTCCACTATTTAGCGATGGCCATAACAGCGGCATTTACACTTGGGATTTACTGTATAAATTAGGCGCTGAATATCCAGCATTATGGGCTAATTATCTCAATAAGCTGGAAGCTGCCGGGTATAAGCATAAAACATCACTTAAAAACTAAACACGACAATGACAAACGATAACACCACCCATTTCGGCTTTAAACAAGTTGCCACCGATCAAAAAGTCAATCTCGTACGCGGCGTATTTGATTCGGTTGCAGGACAATATGACATCATGAATGACTTGATGTCGCTGGGTATTCACCGTATCTGGAAGCGTGTTGCCGTACAATTAAGCAACGTCCGTAAAGGCGAACAAGTACTGGATCTGGCAGGCGGAACGGGCGATTTGACCGTACTGTTCGAACAACGTGTGGGCAAGGACGGTCAGGTTATTTTAGCTGATATTAATTCCGAAATGCTGCGTACCGGTCGCGATCGGTTGATAGACAAAGGCCTGACCGGCAACGTCCGCTATGCGCAAGTCAATGCCGAATGTCTGCCCTTTGAAGATAATACCTTTGATTGTGTTTGTATCGCTTTTGGTCTGCGTAACGTCACCGACAAAGATGCCGCATTGCGTTCCATGTACCGGGTATTAAAACCCGGTGGTCGTGTGATCGTACTCGAGTTTTCACATCCTACGGACAAAATCACTGAAAAAGTTTACGATTTTTATTCCTTTAAGCTGTTACCTAAAATTGGCAAATTTGTTGCCAAAGATGAAGACAGTTATCGCTATCTGGCTGAATCCATTCGTATGCACCCCAAACAGGATGAGTTGAAAAAAATGATGGAAAATGCCGGTCTGGAACGTTGTGAATATTTCAATATGTCACAAGGTATTGTTGCCGTTCACAGAGGTTATAAAATCTAGCATGACCATCAAACCTTTGTTGATGAGCGTACTGGAAGCCGCACTTAACCAGTTTCTTGCGCTGGATCAGAACAGGGCTGTTTTTTTAACGCCTCTGGACGGTAAAATCATTGCGCTGACCATTCAACCGTTTAATGAAACCATTTACCTCTGCCCCAACACCGACGCCATTCAACTACTCGATTACAGCCCCGACCAGCCTGATACTCAACTGACCGGTTCTGTTTTTGCCTTTGGTTTAATGGGGCTTAGTTCAAAACCCATGCGGTCAATTTTCTCCGGTGAAGTAAAAATTGAAGGCGACATGCAGACCGGTCGAAAATTTCAGGAACTGTTTGCCAAACTGGATATTAATCTGGAACAACAACTGGCCCGTTACACCGGTGACAGCATAGCGCACAATATCAGTCAATTTTTTCGGGCTGGGCAAAGCTGGAGTAAAGATTCCCTTGAAACCTTTAGGCTTAACGTCTCCGAATTTCTTCAGGAAGAAACCCGAGATTTACCGGCAGGACCGGAAGTCGATATTTTTTACGAGCAAATTGATGAATTACGCACCGACTTTGATCGCTTGCAAAGCCGGATTGAACGACTTAAAAGTGCTTTAGCTACAAAACACAAAGCTCAAGACTAAAATGCGTTCTACCTTCACCTATTGGCTTTGTTATACTGTAAAACATATCCAAAATTTACCGGACAGGCATTATGGCGACAATATCTTTTGATACATTAAAATTTGTTGAAAAACTCAAAGCAGGCGGCATCCCTGACGATCAGGCCAGAGCTATATCTGAGGCCTTCCGTGATGCTTCCGGCGAGGCTGACCTGGTTTCAAAAAAAGATTTGCAAATCGAACTTGCCCCCATTAGAGCAGATATCAATCTAATAAAATGGATGTTGGGTATTCTATTGGGCGGCGTAATGACGTTAATTCTTAAAGCTTTTTTTCCACTATAATTTTGTAAATACGTGATCCGACCTAAATTAGTATTACGCTTGATCCATATCAATTGGGTTCTCGTCGTTCATGGCCTGGACGAAATCGTTTTAAAAACCCATTTATTTCGTCCCATTCGTTATCTGGCTTTTATTACTCCCAGCTATTGGCTTAAACCCAAAGCGGACTCACGTGGCGTCAGAATCAGACGTGCCCTGGAAGATCTCGGACCTATCTATGTCAAATTCGGCCAGGCTTTATCGACTCGCAAAGATCTGCTACCTGATGACATTTCAGATGAACTGGTAAAACTGCAAGACCGGGTTCCACCCTTCGCCAATGAGATTGCCCGCAGTATTATTGAAATAGAACTGGGCATGTCAATTACCGAGGCTTTTGCCGAGTTTGACCCTACACCATTGGCTTCGGCTTCAGTAGCGCAGGTTCATACGGCTGTATTACATACCGGTGAAAAAGTCATTGTAAAAGTGTTACGTCCGGATATTGAAGATCGTATTCGTTCCGACATAGGCTTGCTTTATGAACTGGCTCGTTTTGCGGAACGCTTTTGGTCTGATGCCAAAAGATTGCGGGCAATAGATGTTGTTGCTGAATTTGAAAGATCCACACTGGATGAACTGGATCTGGTCAGGGAAGCGGCCAATGCAGCCAAATTACGTCGTAATTTTGAAAACTCGGAATTGATTTATATACCCGAAGTCTACTGGTCCCTGACACGAAAAAAAGTCATGGTCATGGAAAGAATTTATGGCATACCTGTCGGTGAAATAGAGCAACTTAAAGCCGCTGGCGCAGACTTTAAAGCATTGGCTGAACGTGGTGTAGAAATATTTTTTACCCAAGTATTCAGGGATAACTTTTTTCATGCCGATATGCATCCCGGCAATATTTTTGTCGATGTTCCCGATAAATACATAGCCGTTGATTTTGGTATTGTTGGCTCCTTGTCTTTATCTGATCAACGTTATCTGGCAGAAAATTTTCTGGCTTTTTTTAACCGTGATTATCGAAAAGTAGCGGAAATGCATGTTGAATCCGGCTGGGTACCCAGCACAACCCGCATTGAAGAATTTGAATCTGCGATTCGTAGCGTTTGCGAGCCCATCTTTGAAAAGCCGCTAAAAGATATTTCTTTTGGTCAATTATTATTGCGTTTATTCCAGACTGCACGACGTTTTGATATGCACGTTCAACCGCAACTGGTGTTACTGCAAAAAACGCTGCTTAATATTGAAGGCTTGGGCCGGCAGCTTTATCCCGAACTGGACTTATGGCAAACCGCCAAACCTTTTCTTGAAAAATGGTTCCATGAGCGCTTGGGTCCAAAAGCCAAAATAAACAAAATAATCAAACAGTTTCCTGCCTTTGCCGAGCAATTTCCGGAAATCCCTTCTTTGCTTTACAAGGCATTGGACAATGCGGCCAACTCACAGCAACACGCTGAAGCGCAGCAACGAGAACTGACTTTACTACGCCAGCAAATGGATAATAATCATAAAAGCACCGTATGGGCCATGATTATTAGTTCCATAATTATTAGTGCCGCCGTATTATTTCAATAAACGATAGTAGCAACTCGAAACAAATACCCTACCAATCGTTACCTGACTTTGGAGCGTCACAGCAAACTCGTACGGATACCATCCCTTCAAGGGATGGTATCCGTTAGCGTCGACATTGCACTCCGCACGGTCAAATTTTTGGCTTTCTTGGCGCACGGAGTATATCTATCCAAGAATCTACATCACATCAGCCAATAAATGTTGATAGCTGAGAAATCAGCAGTGTTTATTTGTTAGCTATTCACACACTAAAATTATTGACATTCTATAGCCTCCACTATAGAATTCGCCCAGCTTGAAAATTGACTTACCGTTATGCTTATCTCTACGACGTTTTTCCTGTATGGCTCGTCCTGTTTATCATAAGTAATTCTTAAATTTCTCAGCGCCACCAGCCTTACAAAAGGCTTCAATTACATACTTTATATTAGGATTACACAATGGCCACTGGTACAGTTAAATGGTTTAACGCTGAAAAAGGTTTCGGTTTTATTCAACAAGAAAACGGCGCTGACGTTTTTGTTCATTTCCGTAACATTAACAGCTCAGGCTTTAAATCTCTTGATGAAGGCCAAAAAGTACAGTTTACTGTTACACAAGGCCAAAAAGGCCCGCAAGCAGAAGAAGTAACCATCATCTAATTGCAGAATAAACTGTAGCCTGTTTATCGACAAGCTACAGTTTGCGTTACCCTACCCCTCGCTATAAAACCCAATCTACCCTTTCGGTTTTCAAAAAACCTGCCGTAACCTCGCCAAATTAACGACCTGTAAAGCTTTCGCCTCACTGCTCTTATTTACACCGGTTCAAAGCAGCATTCGTTAGACCCACTCTGTCACAACCATCCAATTCTTTGCCCCACCTGATAAAGCTTACATATTGTGTCTATTTATGTCTTTTTACACATAAATTTTCTTGTGCTATGCTAACAGTACATTTTAAGGCAGCACGAAGGATGCAGGTTGCTTTAATGAATAAAATCGCCATTAAGAGTTGACCATGACTGAATCGAGCAATATGCAAGCGACCGTACAAGAAATAACGACTGCACTCAAAGATAAACCCGGAGCACTTTTACCTATTTTACATGCCATTCAAGATAAAATCGGTTATGTTCCTGCGGAAAGCGTGCCGGCTATTGCCAAAGCTTTAAATCTTTCGCGTGCTGAAGTACATGGTGTCATCAGCTTTTATCATTATTTCCGCGAAAGCAAACCAGGCAACCATACTATTTATCTTTGCCGTGCCGAATCCTGTCAGGCAATGGGCGGAAAAAAATTAGAACAGCATGTCAAAGACCGCTTGGGTATTGATTTTCATGAAACCACTGCAGATGGCGAATTCTCGCTGGAGCCAGTCTATTGCCTGGGCAACTGTGCCTGCTCACCAGCCATGCAAATCGGCACCGAAATTTATGGACGGGTGTCGGCAGACAGCTTTGACACGACCATCAATGAAACCAAGGAACTTGCATGAGCATCACCATTTATGTCCCCTGCGATTCCAGCGCAATTTCTCTGGGAGCTGATAGGGTAGCCATCGCTATCGCCAAGGAAGCCGAAAAACGCAACATTACCATTCAGTTAATCCGCAACAGCTCAAGAGGCATGTTCTGGCTGGAACCACTGGTTGAAGTGGCCACCGCAGAAGGTCGTGTGGCTTATGGCCCGGTTCAGGTTGGCGATGTAACCAGCCTGTTTGATGCTGATTTTGTACAGGGCGGCGCCCACCCACTGTTCTTGGGTTTAACCGAAGAACTGGATTACCTGAAAAAACAACAACGCTTAACTTTTGCTCGGTGCGGCATAACCGATCCTGTCAATCTGGATGACTATATTGCTCACGAGGGTTATCGCGGTTTAAGCAATGCCTTAAAAATGTCACAGGCCGATATTGTTAAAGCGGTCACTGACTCCGGTTTGCGGGGACGCGGCGGCGCGGCTTTCCCTACGGGCATTAAATGGAATACCGTACTAGGTACGCCATCAGAACAAAAATATATTATCTGTAATGCCGACGAAGGCGATTCCGGTACCTTTTCTGACCGCATGACGATGGAAGGCGATCCGTTTGTATTAATTGAAGGCATGACCATCGCGGGTATTGCCGTTGGTGCCAATCAAGGCTATATCTACTTGCGGGTAGAATATCCTCATGCCCATAAAGCCCTGAATACCGCTATTGAAAAAGCTTATCAAGCCGGTTACCTGGGCGATAATATTCAAGGTAGCGGTAAAACATTTAATCTTGAAGTTCGCTTGGGTGCTGGCGCTTATATTTGCGGCGAAGAAACTTCTTTAATGGAAAGCCTGGAAGGCAAACGTGGCCTGGTGCGTTTTAAACCACCACTGCCTGCCATTAGCGGTTTGTTTGGCAAACCTACTGTCGTTAATAACGTTATTTCCTTGGCCTCCGTACCCATAATACTGGATAAGGGCGGCGATTATTACCGTGATTTCGGTATGGGTCGCTCACGCGGTACCCTGCCGCTTCAACTTGCCGGTAATATTAAACACGCCGGCTTGGTTGAACTGGCTTTTGGTATGACGTTACGTGAACTCTTATATGATTTTGGTGGCGGCACAGCATCAGGACGCCCCATTAAAGCCGTTCAGGTTGGTGGCCCTTTAGGTGCCTATTTACCCGAATCACAATTTGATACTCCATTGGATTACGAAGCTTTTGCCGCAAACTGGACAGTATTGGGTCATGGCGGCGTTGTTGTTTTTGATGACACGGCCAACATGGCTGAAATGGCGCGTTACAACATGGAATTTTGTGCAATTGAATCCTGCGGTAAATGCACACCCTGCCGCATAGGTTCAACCCGGGGTTATGAAGTTTTAGATGACATTATTGCCGGCCGGGAGCTAAGCAAAAATGTACCTTTATTACGCGATCTTTGTAACACCTTACTTAACGGTTCGCTTTGTGCATTAGGCGGCATGACTCCCTATCCTGTTTTGAGTGCTTTAAATAATTTCCCGGAAGACTTTGGGATAGATGAAAAAGCCGGCGCAGCCTGATAACGACACGAGGAATGATTCATGAGCATTAATAAACAACAAGATTTTGGTACCCCCGCCAGCGCGGCAACCCAATTGGTTACCCTGGAAATTGACGGTTTTAAGGTAACGGCACCCGTTGGCACGTCCATCATGCGTGCAGCAGCAAGTATCGGCATTGATATTCCTAAATTATGCGCAACCGACAGTATTGAACCCTTTGGTTCTTGTCGGCTTTGCGTAGTCCAGATTGAAGGTGGCCGTGGCATGCCGGCATCTTGTACCACACCGGTTGCAGAAGGCTTAAAAGTTGTTACCCAAAACAAAAGTCTGGCTGATGTCCGTCGTGGCGTTATGGAATTGTACATTTCCGATCATCCACTGGACTGCCTGACCTGTTCAGCCAATGGCGATTGCGAACTGCAAGATATGGCCGGTGCGGTGGGTTTGCGCGAAGTGCGTTACAACCCCATTGAAACCCATCTTGATGCGGTTAAAGATGAAAGCAACCCTTACTTCAGCTTTGACCCCAGCAAATGTATTGTCTGCTCTCGTTGCGTCAGAGCGTGCGAAGAAACCCAAGGTACCTTTGCTTTAACCATTGATGGTCGCGGTTTTGATTCCAAAGTATCGCCCAGTCAGAACGAAGCCTTCATGGACTCCGAATGTGTCTCTTGTGGCGCTTGTGTACAAGCCTGTCCAACGGCGACCTTAATGGAAAAATCGGTTATTGACCACGGCCAACCGGAACACGCCATTATCACCACCTGTGCTTATTGTGGCGTTGGCTGTTCATTCAGGGCAGAAATGAAAGGCGAGCAAGTTATTCGCATGGTGCCCAATAAAGACGGTCAGGCCAATCATGGTCACTCCTGTGTTAAAGGACGCTTTGCCTTTGGTTATGCCACGCATAAAGACCGCATGACCAAACCCATGATTCGCGCCAGTATTAAAGATGCCTGGCAAGAAGTCAGTTGGGAAGTAGCCATTAATCATGCCGCCTCAGAATTAAAACGTATTCAGGCAAAGTATGGTAAAGATGCAATCGGCGGAATTACTTCTTCACGTTGTACCAACGAAGAAGTGTATATCATGCAAAAACTCATTCGTGCGGGTTTTGGCAATAATAATGTCGATACTTGTGCGCGGGTTTGCCATTCACCTACCGGTTATGGCTTGAAACAAACCTTTGGTGAATCATCCGGTACGCAAGATTTTGACTCCGTGATGAAAGCGGATGTCATTATGGTTATTGGTGCCAATCCCACCGACGGCCACCCGGTGTTTGGTTCACAAATGAAAAAACGCCTGCGTCAGGGCGCAAAATTGATCGTCATTGATCCGCGTGAAATTGATCTGGTTAGAAATTCACCGCATGTACAAGCCAATCACCATTTAAAACTGCGTCCCGGTACCAATGTTGCCTTGATTAATGCCATCGGCCACGTCATCATCACCGAAAAATTAATGGACGAAGCCTTTGTCAAAGAGCGTTGCGATATTGCCTCCTTTGCAAAATGGGAAACTTTTATCGCCCAGGAGCATAACTCCCCGGAAGCCACAGAATCTGTGACCGGCGTTCCAGCTACTGAACTCAGAGCAGCAGCAAGGCTTTATGCTACCGGCAACAATGGCGCCATTTATTACGGCCTGGGTGTTACTGAACACAGCCAAGGCTCTACCATGGTTATCGGTATTGCCAACATCGCCATGGCAACCGGTAATTTAGGTCGTGACGGCGTTGGTGTTAACCCGCTGCGTGGACAAAACAACGTACAGGGTTCTTGCGATATGGGTTCATTTCCGCATGAATTCCCGGGCTATCGCCATGTGTCTGATCCTGCTACCCACAAACTGTTTGAAGCCGCATGGCAAGCTGAATTAAGCGATGAACCGGGGCTTCGTATCCCCAACATGTTTGATGCCGCCATGGATAAAAACTTTATGGGACTGTACTGCGAAGGCGAAGATATTGCCCAGTCTGATCCTGACATTCAACATGTTCATGCCGCCCTACGTTCTATGGAATGCGTCATTGTGCAGGATATTTTCCTTAATGAAACCGCAAAATTTGCCCATGTCTTCTTGCCCGGTTCATCATTTTTAGAAAAATCAGGCACTTTTACCAACGCAGAACGACGTATTTCACCGGTGCGTAAAGTCATGACGCCATTGGCAGGCTATCAGGATTGGGAAGTTACCCAACTGCTGTCAAATGCCATGGGTTACCCGATGAACTACAGCCATCCCTCAGAAATTATGGATGAAATTGCCAGCCTGACCCCGACTTTTGCCGGCGTCAGTTATGACAAAATTGACGAACTGGGCAGCATACAATGGCCCTGCTATGATGAAGACTCGGTCGGTACCCCAATCATGCATGAAGACAGCTTTATGCGTGATAACGGCAAAGGCTTGTTTATGCTGACCGAATACGTCCCTACCATAGAACGTAGCAGTCGCAAATTTCCGTTACTGTTAACCACCGGACGCATCCTGTCGCAATACAATGTCGGCGCCCAAACACGTCGTACAGAAAATAACGCCTGGCATGCAGAAGACCGTCTTGAAATTCATCCACATGATGCAGAAGATCGTGGCGTAAAAATGGATGACTGGGTCGGTATTAAAAGCCGTGCCGGTGAAACCGTATTGCGTGCGACCATTACCGAACGTGTTCAACCTGGCGTCGTTTATACCACCTTCCATTTTCCGGAATCCGGTGCCAATGTCATCACTACCGATAACTCTGACTGGGCAACCAATTGCCCGGAATATAAAGTGACCGCCGTGCAAATCAGTAAAGTTAATCAACCGTCTGAATGGCAAGAAAAGTACCGTGCCTTTTCAGAAACCCAGTTGGATTTGCTTGAGCAAGGCACCAGCAACAGCTAACCATCCGTCAATCCGATACCTCTCTCGGGGGCAACCCGTGAGAGAGGCATTAAAACAAATTTAATAGCTAATGAAACCATGAGTTATGGCAGATACAAACGTATTCTCCTGTTAAAAAGGGTTGAAGTCACTTCTGCACGCCTGCAGAAAGTACCCAATCAGGGAGTGCGAAAAGTAGAAGCACGTCTGGAACAGCGATCAAGAATAATGCAGGAGCGGCGTAGCGCTGTGCAAAGAAATATAAAACCAACTGTTATTACTCCCCTTCGTCTTAACTACGACGGGGCGATTGCTTGTGTGCGTGGCGATGCCATGGAAAAAAATTAACTGATGGACTCGTTACTATTGGACTTGGGCTGGCCCAGTTATCAGCAAAGATCCGTTGACCGCTGGCAAAACGGACTTCATGAACAAAAACAAGACTATATTGCCGAAGAAGTGCCTATTTCCCTGATTTATAACGGCATGCCGCATGTGGTCATGCTGGCAACTCCGACTAATCTGGAAGAGTTTGCCTTGGGCTTTAGCATCACTGAAGGTATTATTAAAAATCCGCAAGAATTACTGTCAGCGCGGATTTATAATCGTTCCAACGGTATTGAAGTACAATTAAAAATTCCTGACAACCGCTTTCAAGGCATGGCTGATAAAGGCCGAAATTTAACCGGCCGTACCGGTTGTGGCCTGTGTGGAGCCAGTACTTTAAAACAAGCCATCCGCCAACCCAATCAGGTTAATGGTGAATTATCCCTGTCAGGTGCCCAGTTGCGCTCTGCGTTAACCGACATTAAACAACACCAAACCTTAAACCGCTTAACCGGAGCCGTGCATGCCGCAGCCTGGGTTATTCCCGGCCAAGGTATTGTCGATCTCAGGGAAGATGTAGGGCGGCATAATGCACTGGATAAATTGATCGGTTTATTACTACGTACCGGTAAAGATTTATCTGCCGGCTTTGTCATTGTGACCAGTCGGGCCAGTTATGAAATGGTACAAAAAACCGCTTGGGTAGGCATTACCATGCTTGCGGCTATTTCTGCACCTACCGGTCTGGCCATAAGACTGGCCGATGAAACAGGACTTACTTTAATCGGTTTTGCCCGTGATGATCAACATGTTGTCTATACTCATCCACAGCGCTTAACTCACAGCAACCCTCTTATTTGATTAACCATGAAAATTGAAACACTTGTCAAAATGGCCAATGACATTGGTAATTTTTTTAACGCAGAAAGTAATAAAGACATCGCGGCTGAAGGCGTATCAAAACACATTTTACGGTCATGGCATCCCAAAATGCGTCGTGAAATCATAGCTTATTGTAAAGAAGATGGCTCGGCGTTAAGCGAACTGGCCAGAACCGCCATCAACAAACTTGATCAAGCTTAATTTTTATTCACCACGAAGAAATGAAACTTTATTCACCACGAAGACACGAAGAGCACGAAGCTTTCTTTCTTCAAGTCTTCGTGCTGAATAACTTTTAAGATTTAATGAAACGTGACAAAATTTACTGCATTGATCGGCATTGGAATTTATTCAGCATAAAGATACAATCTTTTTCTTCGTGTCCTTCGTGTCTTCGTGGTGAATAGTTTTTAAAATTTACGATTAAGGATTAACTCATGAAAACGACCGATGCTTACCGGCAAAGACTATTAACTGAACTTATTGAACAAAGCGCCCAAATTGATGCGTTGGTAATAAAATCGCGGCAAGTAGCCGTTGGCTTTAATAAAGAACTTGATGCCTTACGCGCCCGACAAAAAATAACCACCGGCAAACTCCACGAACTCGAAAATGCTGACAACACGGTGTGGGAAAACATTGGTGACGGCGGTTAATTCTCCTGACGTAGGGCGTGCCGTGCACGCCAGATAAATCAAGACCAAGTTACTATCAGCCCAAGGCAATGAAACGCATCACTCAAGCATCAATGATGCGCATCACTTCGTTCAGCACATCCTATAATATAAACATCATCCGCTTACTCAACACCAAAACCCGCTGTTTTCCAGGCATTGGTGCCGCCCTCAAGATTGATCACGTTATGGTAACCTAATTTATAAAGGGACTTTGCCGCCGCATCACCCATAGGACCGCCTTGGCAATACAGATAGATAGCGGTATTTTTATCTCTTGGAAATTTATCCTGAAATTTTTCAATTTCATTATAAGGCACAAAAAGATCTGTACCTTTGATGTGCTGTTGTTCGGGCGTGTGAACATCAACCAGAAATACATCCTCATTTTGCAAGATTTGCATTAACTCTGTCGCCGGTATTATTTTCACGTAGTCAGGCTCTTGAGACGAACAGCCGGTAACGATAAAAATAACGGCCGCTAGATGCAACAGCGTTGTCTTAACTTTAATTTTAGAACTCATAAAATAGCCTATTGATAAATTTTTCAAGCACTTAACCATGGCCCATACTCCATGGCAGATTAGTCGGTGTAGCCTGATCAGCATTTGCAACATTTTTAATATAAAGCGATTGAGTCGGGTGAGCAAATTCAATCCCCGCTTCTTCAAAGCGTTTAAATATCTCCAAATTGATTGCTTGTTGAATATCCATGTAAATATTGTAATCCGGGCTCAACACATAATAAACGATTTCAAAAAGAAGCGCGAAATCCGTATATGACGAAAAATGGGCACGGTCGAAACGGATATTTTCCTGAGCTTCAATAATTTCCCTGAACATGACCGAAATTTCCGGCAGTTTTTCTGCTGAGGTCTGATAAACCACGCCAATGTTAAAGATCACTCGCCGCTCTTGCATACGCTTGTAGTTACGGATTCGGGTATTAAGCAGATCGCCATTGGCGCAGATAATTTGCTCCCCTGTGAGACTCCTAATGCGCGTGGTTTTAATGCCAATATGTTCAATACTTCCCATAAAATCATCAAAGATTATAAAGTCACCGATGACGAAGGGTTTATCGAGAACAATAGACAAAGAAGAAAACACATCCTTCAGTATTTGCTGCATCGACAGTGCCACAGCGACACCACCAATCCCCAGCCCGGCGACCAGTGCCGTTACATCTATACCTAAATTTTGCAGGATCAGCAACAAGGCAATCGACCATAGAATGACTTGACTGGTAAAGTTAAAAATCGTCAAAGCCCCCATACTGGCACCGTCGCGCTTGGTACGCCGCGACAGCACCCGAAATACCCAGGAGCGAACGAAACTGCTTGCCCATACGGTAGCCTGAACCACAAAAGCCACTTTCGTCAGCTTGGCAATGTTGGTCGTCGTTTCGAGGGAAAAAGTCAAGAACTGCGAGGCAACGTAAACAGCCAGCATTAAAAAGAAAAAAATGTTTGCATGTTTAATGCTGGCTAAAAAACCGTTAATCAGGGAAGCATCGCTCGATTCCCCTATATATTTCAGCCTCTTTATCAAAATCCAACGTAAAAAGAACAATAGCGCAAAAGTGGTCAGCGCAGAAACTAACGCATAAGACCAATCCAGCATACTATTGGCGTTAATTTTATAATCAACTGCCAACTTAAACCAATCACTCCATGATCGTTGCGAAGTTCTGGCACTTATTTCATCAACGAGCTTGGTTTGCAGGCGACGGCTGTTTTCAAGTTCCGTATGCAAATCCTGAAAATGCTCAAGAATGCTGTTCATCTGTTCACGTTGCTGCGTCAGTCCGTGTAGCTCATCGGGCGCAACCTTCTGTTCATTATCCATTTTGTTGGACAACGTAATCTGCCGGCTGCGCCAATCGGCCAGCCATAAGTTAAGAGCCGCCTCTTCATTATCGATTTGCTTTAACTGCTGACCGGCTTTATTTCGCCATTTTGTCAAGGTAACTTGTTCTACCGACTGATTAAAAATATCGTAACGCTGTTGCCAAACCTCTTTCCAGGTGACAAGCAGTTCAATACGACGAGTTGCGGTATCAACTTTGGTCTTTAACGCTTTTAATTTAAGGCGCAATGCTTCAGTATCAACTTCAATACTATTTTTATCGTCGGGATCTGCGCTATCAAGCTTTTTTCTGGACTGATCCAGGCTGTTTTTCACCGTCAATTGCTGTTCTTTTGTGCGAACCAAATCCCGATTTAAAACAAAGTCATCTTTATTAATACGCTGCAACTGATTCTGTAATTCATCCTGGCTAAATACGGCGTGCGTTTGCAGAAATTCAACCTGAAGTTTCAATAATTCAACATGGGTTTGGAGAACAGTTTTAACCTGTTTTTGAGCACTCAGCTCAAATTGATGAAGCGCTTTTAATTGCTCAGCCAACGTTACATCCCGATGGGCGATTTCAAGATTAATATCTGCCAGTAACGAGAAACTGTCAGATTCGGGAGTAGTATTTTCTTCAAGCTGCTTTAGCTTGTCCTTTTTTTGCTCCACCACGGATATCGCCTGCTGCACTATCCTATCAACCACACTGATTTTAGAGTCAAAGCCTTCTTCCCTGCGTAACTCCTGATTTAGCTCTTCATAGTACTGATCCAGTTCCATAAAAGAAAAATGCTGCTCAGCTAAAGGCGGTATTTTAAGGCTGGTAATTTCTTCCCTCAACTGCTGGTTTTTAATGTCGAGTGCCTGCAACTGCTCCAGCTTTACAAGTTGTTGATCATAGGCAGTATCGGTCTGACTAATAATTTCTTGTTCAATATTAAGCAACCCGGCCTCTTCAGCTTGTTCCTGGGAGGTGGCAAGCAACAGTCGACCGACAATAGCGGCCGCCTGTTCTTTAAGTGCTTGCTGTCCGTTTTTGATATCGGCAATTAATTGCTGATTGTCGGGTTTCGCTGAAATCTGAATCAGTGGGGTGGATGGTGCTTGCGATGGCGCTGCGGTTACTTCGCCGATCAGCCCAAAAAGTATAAAAGCAAAGCTATAAACTAAAAAAAATCTACCTTGTCCGGCCATAGACACACTCCTGTTTTATCTTTAAAAAATCCTGGCGCCTCTTTTGACCTGCTTATCTAACCGATAAGCGCTTTCAAAATTAACGTAATAACTTCATGCTAACACCAAAAACATTGGCTAAGCTTTTATGACCGCCTCCGGTAATGCTCGATGGTTACAAACCCTATAGGATGTGCTGAATGCCATGAAGCGCATCACTTCGTTCAGCACATCCTATAGTCGAATTTTATTTATAATACGTTAGTCAAGATAGATAAAATGCGCATGGCACACCCTCACTGCCATTAAGTTAAGCGTTGAAATACCTTTTATATGGAGTACAAACCTAGGTTTGTACTCCAGCAGTCACTATATGATGAGGAGTCAAAAAACATGTTTTTTGACTCCTTATTTCTTAACTTAATGGCAGTGATGGTACACCCTACCCAAAGGTAAATCATGACAAAACCCTGTGAGTTTTATAAAAATTCACATTCAATTTCCCCCTTGGCGCAGCAAATGCTTTATTATTAGCGCATTAAAATAACAGGCCCAAACGGCGACACTAAAAATAATGAACAACCCTTCAGAAACAACCAACGACCGCCGCTTATCCCTGATAATTTTATTTGCCGGCACCTTGTTTACCAGTGCGTCGCTGATGTTTGTTCTGCAACCCTTGTTCGGGAAACTGTTATTACCGTTACTGGGCGGCTCTCCCGCAGTTTGGAATACCTGCATGGTGTTTTACCAGACCATTTTATTTCTTGGTTATCTGTATGCGCACACCATTTCCACGAGCTTTGGTCAACACCGCCAAATCCAGATACATGCCGCCGTTATTCTGGTCAGCTTTCTGGCGCTGCCGTTAGCCTTACCCGAAAACACCATACCACCAACTGACAGCAATCCAACTTTTTGGCTGCTGTGGACATTATTTCTGGCTATCGGCCTGCCTTTCTTTGTGGTATCAACCACCGCACCACTGGTGCAAAAATGGTTTGCCAATATCGGCCACCATACCAGTCATGATCCTTATTACCTGTATGCCGCCAGCAATACTGGCAGCCTGATTGCCTTGTTAAGCTATCCCTTTTTGCTTGAACCGAACATCGGCCTGGCCAATCAAAAAAATTACTGGAGTATCGGCTATCTGTTTCTTAGCCTGCTTATAGCCGGCTGTGCTTTTGTCTTATGGAAAAGCCGACAAAATACCAATATTGTTGAAGATAGCGAA
Source organism: Methylobacter psychrophilus (assembly GCF_025583945.1). Taxonomy (GTDB): domain Bacteria; phylum Pseudomonadota; class Gammaproteobacteria; order Methylococcales; family Methylomonadaceae; genus Methylobacter_C; species Methylobacter_C psychrophilus. Next base: position 72,506 of record NZ_JAOEGU010000010.1, on the reverse strand, counting down.
CCCCAAGAAGAGCTCGGCATTTACCGGAAACTTCACTGGTTGGCGCTGGCGCTGGTGCCTTCCAGCTTGTTGTTGGGACTAACCAATTTTATCAGCACCGATATTGCCTCGGTGCCGTTACTGTGGATTATTCCGTTAACCCTGTATTTACTGTCTTTTGTGATTGTTTTTTCCAAATGGAATGACCGGATTCATCCCATTATGGTCAAGCTACAACCCATTGTATTATTGCCGTTTATCGCTTACGCCTTTATCAATCCCGCCGACCTGCCTTATTGGGCTTATCTTGGCCTGCACCTGCTGGCTTTTTTCTTTGCGGTGATGGTTTGCCATGGCGAACTGGCCAAAAACCGGCCACATACCCGCTATTTAACAACCTTTTACCTGATCATGTCCTTTGCCGGCATGTTGGGTGGTATGTTTAATACTTTTGTTGCGCCGTTTATTTTTAACGGTATTTATGAATATCCCATCATGATTGTCGCAGCATTATTATTGCGTCCCGGAGCCAGTATCACCTTAAAAAAAGGTCTGCTCCTACAAATAATTCCCCCTGCCCTGTTAATCATTACCGGCCTGATCATTTATACCAATGTTAAGAATTTACTACTGTATTTTGACGCCATTGTTATCAGTCTGATTGTCTTAACAGTTTTTACTTATTTTCTCAGAGCCCTGCCGGTTGCCTTTGCTTTATTAACCGGTGCCATTATATTTCTTGCCCTTGGTGTACATGGCTTGTCATCGCACACGATTTATCAGGAACGCTCGTTTTTTGGCGTGCTGGCCGTACGTGAAAGTTACTTGATTGATGAACAAAACCGGTATGAGAAATATCATGAGCTCTTTCATGGCACCACCAAACATGGCGCGCAGCGTCTGGCTGAAAACCTGGCCAACATACCGCTAACTTATTACAGCCGCCCGGGGCCTATGGGACAACTGTTTAAAACTTATGACAACAGCAATAGCCACTGGAATATTGGCATAGTCGGGCTGGGTGCGGGCGCTTTAGCCTGCTATGCAAAACCAGGGCAAAACTGGACTTTGTACGAAATTGATCCTTTGGTTATCGACATTGCCAAAAATACCAACTATTTTAGTTACCTTGAGCGTTGCTCTTATAACACCACCATGAGTCTGGGTGATGCCCGTCTGTCCCTGGAAAAAGAGCCTGATCAAAAATTTGATTTATTGGTCATGGATGCTTTTAGCTCGGATTCTGTTCCCACCCATTTACTCACCCGGGAAGCGCTGGCGCTGTATTTTAAAAAGCTAAAGCCCAATGGCATACTGGCTTTTCATATCACCAATCGCCATCTATCGTTAAAGAAAGTCTTATCGATTCATGCCGAGGATTTGCATTTTTCGGCGCTGATACAAGAATTTACGCCACAACACGATTTACCACTGGTGGTTGCCACCGACTGGGTAGTTATGGCAAAAACCCCAGAAACACTGACCCCACTTAGCCAAAGCCGTTTGGGTCATTGGCAAAAAATGCCCTTATATTTTGACATGAAACCCTGGACAGATGATTTCACCAATATTGTCAGCATCTGGAAATAAAACACATAGGGCATATAGACTTTCAGATAAATAATTTCGATGCTAACGGATACCATCCCTTCAAGGGATGTTATCCGTACGGGCTCAAAATTTAATTTCTGAAAGACTATAGGGGCGAAGCTGTGTGTTCGTCCAATTCACCCCTATCATTACCTTACTTAAAGTTTAAATGGCAAAATTAAAGATTAGCCACTATAATAAACGGGTTAGTGGACAGTACTACGCGCCTTATGCGGGACTTCTATTTAATAAATTTTGCATATCAATCAGCACTTTTCAGAAATTCCTTACGTTATTTTCCTTTCGTGTCTGATTTGATTTGCAATAAAATATTTACATTCATTTATTGATATTGAGGAAGTTACATGGCAACGGGTACTGTTAAATGGTTTAACGAGTCTAAAGGTTTTGGTTTTATTTCTCCTAGCGACGGCAGCGCAGATGTATTTGTACATTTTTCTGCAATCGCCAGCGACGGTGGTTATCGCACACTGGCTGAAGGCCAAGCGGTAAAATACGAAGTAGAATCAGGCGCCAAAGGCCCACAAGCTTCAAACGTATCAGCAGCGTAAGCTGAGATTACGTATCGACACACAACCTCGCCTAAACCAGGCGGGGCTGTGGCATAGCCGGTTTATCCGGTCAATATCAACTCACCCCCTGAATTTAGGATATGTCTTTTGAAACGACTTTTTGTAGGAAACTTACCTAGCGAGGCCACTGAGGCCACTGTTGAAGCTTTATTTTCAGAATACGGCAAAGTTCGCTCCATCCAACTTGTTTCCGATATTTTTAGCGGAAAATGTAGAGGATTCGGATTTGTTGGAATGGAAGGCCACGAAGCCAGAGCCGCTATAGCAGCACTTGACGGCAACTTATATTGTGGAAAACCGTTAAAAGTTAAATTTGAAGAACCCGCTACCGGTAAAAATGGCCGACGCCATTAACCACACCACCCACTCCAGCCAGACACTAAGCCTTAAGTCAATCAATTAATACCCAATTGACTTGCCTTGCCTCTACCAACAAGCAGAAACTACTGCACAAGGGCATCGTTACTAATTTTAAATAAACCATAACGCATGGTGTAGACAGGGTTATCACGCCACGGATGATAGCTTGCTGATCGGGCAATAACATATCCGACCACCATTGATTACCCGCTGTGTCACCTTTCAAAGTAACACTACCCAGGTTGGATGCAAGGTTTGGCTATAATATCTTAAGCAGAGTTATCCGGGCGACCCACTGGTCGCCCTTCCTGTGTCTGCCATTATTAATAACCGCATTAAACAACAAGTTTATTAACCGGCCCCGCCTGACAATACTTAAACAAGCCAATCATTAAACAAAAACTTAATACACATTTCTTGGTGATTAGAAAAATTTAAACTATCGTTAGTATAAAAATAATTTAGATATACAAGCGCACTTTTTTTTAGTTTAATATCATTAACTACAAAGCCTTTAAAACCAAGTATCAAAAGGGCTAAATTAATATATTCAAGCATTTTTTTAACCGAACCGTAATACATAAGCTTCATAATAAACGGCCAACCGTGCCTGCAATATTCCTGTACTATTAACGACACTGGTTAGTTAAGTAAACAGGCATCACTCACCGCTTATAGACAAACCCAATGGCCCATCGTAATCCCGGATTTATTCGACCACATCACTCAAAAATCCAGGTTCTTAGCCGCACCCTTGATCTTGCCCTGATTGTCGCCGCACTCTATGTAACATTACTCATCTACGACATTCCTCTGGACCGCGAATACCTGCTACCTTGCCTTATAGGCACTGCATTATTCGGCATTTTGGCTGAAAATAACGAACTTTATCAAGGTTGGCGTGGCGCACCCATGTTTGATGAATCCATCAGCATACTATTATCATGGCTGGGTGCTTTTACCTTATTAGTCAGCGGCACTTATCTTTATAATCCTCAATATAATTATTCATTACAAGTTATAGAATTATGGCTGCCGCTTGCCCCTACCGGCATCATCATGGCCCACACCCTGCAACGCAGTTGCTTATCCTTGTTAAGAAAACAGGGTTTTAATACCAGAACATACGCCATACTGGGTGCCAATCCACTAGGGCTAAGACTTAAAACTGCCTTATCGGACATGCCTTGGCTGGGTTACAATTGTATCGGCTTTTTTGATGATCGATTAAAAACCGAAGAAAGACGCTTGAGTCACCAAAAAATTGGCGATATAACCGGTGACTTTGAAGAATTGCTTAACCTGTCAAAAACCGGTCAAATAGACCATATTTATATCACCCTGCCCTTATGTGCTGAAAAACGCATCAGCCATTTTGTGGCACTGCTGGCTGACAGTACCGTCTCAGTTAACATCGTACCGGACTTTTTTACCTTTAACCTGATCCAGTCAAAATGGAGCAACGTCCAGGGCATACCCGTTGTCAGCGTCTTTGACACCCCGTTTAACAACGCTAACGGCCTTACCAAACGTCTTGAAGACTTGGCCCTATGCCTGTTTATATTACCGGTTATTGCCATTCCCATGCTGATCATTGCCATTACCATCAAACTAACCTCACCAGGTCCGGTTATCTTTAAACAGAAACGCTATGGTGCCAAAGGCGAACAAATAGAAGTCTGGAAATTTCGCTCAATGAATGTCTGTGACAATGGCGACAAAATAAAACAAGCTACTCAAAATGATAGTCGCATCACCCCATTCGGTGCATTCTTGCGTAAATCATCCCTGGATGAATTACCGCAATTTTTCAACGTCGTACAAGGCACCATGTCTGTCGTTGGCCCTCGTCCCCATGCCGTAGCCCATAACGAATATTATCGCAAGCAAATACAAGGCTACATGCTGCGCCACAAAGTTAAACCCGGCATTACCGGTCAAGCCCAAGTTAACGGCTGCCGGGGAGAAACCGACACCCTGGACAAAATGGAAGCCAGAATTAATTACGACCTGGAATATATAAAAAATTGGTCACTGTGGCTGGATTTAAAAATAGTATTTTTAACCATCTTTAAAGGTTTTACTGACAAACAGGCCTATTAGCCATTACTATATCTATAAGATTAAAAACTCACCACGAAGACACGAAGTACACGAAGTACACGAAGTACACGAAATTTTCAATACATTGAATAAAACCGATTATTTTTTTTCGTGTACCTTGAAGCGGGACCGGGCTTGCAACCCCGTCCATCACGTTTACCTTAGTCACGCAGGTCGGGTTAGCGACAGCGCTTGTGCCCCAGAGGGTATAGCCCGACAAATCGAAATGGTAAATAATATTTTTAGCCCGTTTTTTGCTAAATTTTTTACAGCCTCTAAAACCAACGCAACTATTATCTGCATAACATTAATTGCCATCATTAAAAATGAGCAAATCAAACATTAATCGCAAAACAACCTTATTTCTCAGCCTGCTCATCATCGGTTTAATGGCCAGCCTGTTAATCGAATCATCAGGGCCACCCTTAGCCATAATGGGACAAATACAGCATCTGGACAAGCTCGCACACTTTTTAGCCTTTAGCGGCTTAGGTTTGCTGGTTTGTGCACTAGCTTTTACACTTAACCCTGTATCAGCGATCCCCCTGCTCTCCATACCGTTATTAGCTGTTGGCTTATTCGGCATCATCGAAGAAAGCTTCCAAATGCTGATTCCCGGTCGTCAATTTGATTTATTAGACTTATTGGCAGATATCTGCGGCGCATTATTTGCCATTACTATAGCCAACCTCGTTATCCACTTGATACGCACCAATAAATTGGTATCCTGACGCCCAAGCTCCAGCTCTCATCGTTATACACACTGAAGAGTGATGGTGTTTGCAAACCCTGATCGGCATCGAAATAAAAAGAAGCGGGTCAGGATTTGTAATGCCGTCCCTCACGTTTAAAAACCATTAAAACCTTCAAACGTTTCGATCAGGGTTGCAAACTCTGGCCGGCATTACCCGTACCACCATCAGCAGCAAAGTCTTAAAGCCTGCACCACACCCAAAGATTGCAGCGCATACTGAAAATACAGAACATCAATGTTTAGCGTCGCCAAATCCTGAGGATAAATAATTAATAACTTGACATATAGAGACAAGATAGTAACAATAATGTCTAACATATAAGCTTTGTCGCAATACATACTAAGTAATAAAGATAAAGTGGCCATAACGTGTAATCTCCCAATAATTGATTACAAATCATATATACAGATTTTCAGATAAATAATTTCGATGTTAACGGATAACATCCCTTGAAGGGATGTTATCCGTAGGAGCTTGTAGCGATGTGTATTGGAAATTTAATTCCTGAAAGACTATAGTTAAATCAATAGCTTATGAAAAGCTATCAGTATTTAACAAAGATTACCCTCTGATAAAAAATGACCGCTCACAGGTATAAAATAATTATTAATCAGTAAACAAAGACTGATTAATATTCATCAAGAATTAAATAATACTCGGCAAAACAGGCCCGATAGTGGGCAATCATAATAACTTTCAGATCTAAAGAATAAAATGCCCTATTGGTAAAATTACAGATCTTGCCATAACCACCAAGCTCTCTAATGAGCTGGAAATCTTTTCATTTTACAGACCCGATTAATAAAAGTATCAACCAGAATTACTATTTTTCTGACATCAAAATTCCAGCTTGAATGCCAGAGGCAGGAAAATCCTTAGCTTTGCTTTTTTCGTGGTTTACATGGACAAAAGCTATTGCTCTTGTTATGGATGCCAAAAGCATTAATCATATTCCTTGCACTATTATTGACCCAATAAGATATTCAGGATGCCGTCAATTATAGGGACATAACCCCGAACAAAAAAACCAAAGCCTTATTAATAAAAGCATTTCAGCACTCCAGTGAAACCTTTTTAAATGACATGATACAGACTTACTTCACAGATTTTTCCTGTGCCATTGCGCTTATGCAGCAAGCCAACCATGCCGTAACTACTTAAAAAAAGTACTGGCAACACCGAAGTAAATAATAAGATTATTGGTGATTTTGCAACTGTCGTTAGTTAACGTTTTATAAAAAATGGACAATTAACCATGAATCACAATCAATTAATCCTTTTAACACTTGCCTTGCTTGCTGTTGCAACCAACAGTCCGGTTACAGCGGCACCACTGCCATGCGAAGTTAAGCTGGCAAAAGCGGCAATCCCCAAAAATGTCTATTTTCTTCCAGAAAGTAAGGCTGCCCAGCTACAAACAACACTCACTAATAAAGTTAGTGTTCGCTTAAAGCCAGGGGGGGATTACCGTAAATTATTATCCATAAAATTAACCTCCAATCAAGCACTATATGGTTTGGCGGGTACAAAACTGCCACTAGTGATTATCCCTGCCGGTACCAGCAACGCCTTATTAAGTGGTGTCAGTCCGGTAAACATCAGCTTTCAAGGCTCTACCAAACCTATCAAGAATAACTGCTTTAACCGAATCAGCAATTCAAAAATTATCGCCAATAATGTCCTGTTGGAAAATAATCTGTTTACTGACTTAAGCAATGTTGCTATTGCCAGTGATACCTCTCAAACCGGCTATTTAAAAAACAATCGTTTCATACGCACCATGGTGCATGCCCAGTATCCGTCAATAAACATTGCCGGAAATATTAACAAACAATCGCAAGGCAATGTATTTATCTGGACCAACATATTAACACCGCATGGCGACGGTATTATTATCAATAACCAAAAAAATATTCGCTTTATTGGTATTGATGCAGAATCATGGAACTGGAACCAAGTAGCCTTATATCCCGGCATGATGAACATAGCCAATACGGATTTCTTATCGGTATTTATGGCCAATGGCGGCGATAATTACCATAAAACCGGCCAGTATTTTAATCTTGATACCAGCAACATCGTCTTGCAAGGCATGGCAATCAGTGCCACTCAAAACCCTGGTATTATTTTAGGCAATGCCGTTGAAAACATGGTCACTATTGCGATTCGAAGTATTGGACTTGACCAATTTAATATGTCAACACAAATAATCGATATCGATAAAGATTATAAAAAATTAATTACTATCAACGCACAAACCATCGAACCGGAAAACATCACCGATGCGGCAAAAAATACCCTTGCTGATTTACTGCAAATCGATAAGGACAATTATAATACTTGGCAGAAACCGGTATTTAGTGCAATTCCTGATCCTGCCGGCGAAAATTGGCAAACCAATATTACATCAAAACCGGATTCTACTGACGCCATCCAGGCGTTAATTGACAACAATGGCATTGCCGAACTTAATGCCGGTATTTATTACATCAGTAAACCCCTACTGCTTAACGCGGGACAAGGCATTATCGGTGCCGGCGCTGACAAAACGGTCATTATTGCCAAATCACCGACTATTGATCTAATCGCCGGAGCCAATCATTTGGATGTCAAAACTACAACCACCACTTTTGTACTGGCCGACTTAACCCTACAAGGAGGATTTAACGGCATTAATCACAGCGCAGAAGGTTCTGGTAAAGGTGCAGATTATGTTATGACTACACTTTCCCATGTCACCATTCGCAATATGGCCAATGCCGGTATCTTGATTGATAACATTTATGCCTGGGATAATAATTTTATTGATCATAGCAATTTTTACCGCTGTAAAACCGGTATCCAGCAAAGACCTGATCCGGCTTATATCGGTGGCGATCAATTAGGTATGACTTTTCTCGATAAAAATGTTTTTTACCAAACCCAGTTTATTGAAAATGATATAGCCATTGACATGCAGGCAAAACGCGCCAACAACCTTAATGCCTTTATTAATAGCCAGTTTAAAAATAATCAACAAAACCTGATCATTAAAAACTCCAACTCGACCTTTTTCGCCAACAGCGTTTTTGAAACAGCATCCACACAACCGCTGCTGGTTGGCAATAACCTGACCGGCTTTGTCAACAGCAGCTTTACCAATAATCAACCTGATAGTCCGCTGTTTAATGGCGGCGTTTATTGTAATGCTTGCAGTTTTAACAACAGCACGGCAAATACCGAAGTGATTGTTGCGCCAACCAGTAAAAACAGCTATTTTGTTAACAGTACCTTAAGTAATCCAACCCCCCAAACCATGGATACCGGCGTTGTTGTTAACAGTAATTTTACCAATGATGCCACTACCCCCGTTATCAACAGCTTGTTTATTAATAAAATTGCCAAGCCTTTTTAACCTGTAGTTTTTCAGAAATTAAATTTTCATTATTTATTGCTTTAAGCACACACAGATACGACCCCTTAAAGGGATGGTATCTGTGCGTATAAAAATTGTTTCACAAAAAAACTCTATGATCATTCTGGCAAGGGAGCAAGAAAAAACCTTCGTGACTTTCGTGCTTTTCGTGGACAACCAGTGGCTTTGCCTGCTGGATAAAGAAACCCTTACCGTGCCAGTTCGCTGACCAACCGGTTTAAAATCTGGTCTTTTTTAAGATTATCCAATGAAAACTGGTAAGCCACTTTGTTATAAACCCCGGGAGCTTTTGCCGGTATGGTTAACAGCAACTCTTTTAAAGTCGCTGCCAAAACATCGGCATTTTCCGGCTCTATACATCGGGCAATACCCGGATATTCCTCGCATAGCAAGCCTAACTCGGTGTGAGCTTCGGCAGTAATAACACAATCACCACCCACCGCAAGAATAGTAGTCAGCTTGGAAGGTAATACAGCATCAGCTGCGCCCTTTTTTTGCACGACTAAATGAACAGTAGCCAAAGCCATCAGTGCCGGTAAATCTTCATAAGGTTGCAGTGGATAAAATCTCAAATTAGCCAGTTGTAACTGTTCTGCCTGCTGCATAAGATCTTCCAGGGCTGCGCCGGTACCGATCATCAAAAATAATAAGTCCGGTTCTTGTTCAAGCAACTTGGCAGCCTGCAAGACAATTTCAAGCCCCTGTTTTTTACCCATATTGCCGGAATAAAGCACTACGCGGGTAGTTTTAGCAATGCCCCAACGCTCACGAAAAAGCCCGGCATCAGCATCGGGGGTAAGAAAATCAGTATCTACCCAGTTAGGAAAATAAAACACTTTGTCAGGTTGACTGGTTTTATCTTTGGCTTTTTGCAGCATGCTGTAAGAAATGGTCGAAATCTTGTCAAAGCCCGACATCAACCAGCGCTCAATCTGACCGGCCATTTTGGCCATCATGCCGGCTTTACCCAAACCCAAACCCAGCATGGCATCCAGCTCAAAATCCTGAATATGCAACAGACTTTTACTGCCACGCAGTTTACAAAATAGTAAGGTCCCCGGGACACAGAAAAAAGTAGGCTGAATGCACATGACAACATCCGGTTTCCATGACCATTGCCTGAATAAAACCGGCAGACTGGACAGCCCAAAACTACATAAATGCAGCAGACGGTTTAAGGTTTTAGGTCTTTTAGGTACAAACAACGGGCACCTAAATACCGTGACATTATTGCGTTGTTCAGTGTGGTAGAGCAAACGGCTATAAGCCTTATCAACCTGCCATTGCGGGTAATAGGGTGGAGCACAGACAACACGCACATCATGGCCATTTGCCGCCAGCCATTCGCACATCTCGCCGGAATATTTCCCGATACCGGTTAGTTCCGGCGCATAGTTAAGGCCGTAAAGCAAAATTTTCATAATGTTCCGCTGGTTCCCAAGCTCCAGCTTGGATATTTGTAGTTCGTGAAGCTGGAGCTTCACAGGCTAGGTTCTCAAGCTGGAGCTTGGGAACGAGGTAATGAGATTATCCATAGGATGGGCTGGCGCAGGATGCCCATCATAAATCAATCGATGGGCATCGTTGCCTCAGCCCATCCTATATTTTTAAATCAATTATTCACCCGGTTTTAACATCAAATTCGTTTCCACATCCCCCCACGTTGAAGGATAAATGCCAAGTTTCACATAATAGTGAAAACTTGAATAACGCCAATCAACTACCCGCTTTGTTAAACCATGTTTAACGGGATTCCTATGAATATAATCCATATGTTGATTAAAATCATTCTCGTCGATTATTAAATGCGCCCAAAATCGACGTTGCCATATACTTCGCTCATTTTTGCGTTGCCGACTTGCTGAAGTAAATTCACCTTTTTCCATGGCACGCGAAAAATGTGCTTTGATCAAGCTCCAACGTATTGAATAATCAGAGTCTCCAACAGGAAGCGTCCAAATACAATGCAAATGATCCGGCATAATAACAATCGCATTGATGATAAAAGGATGTTTTTGTTTAACATACCGAAAAGCCTGTCGCAATTGCTCGATTTTATCGATTAATAATTTATTATTGTTACGAGTGGCCAGATTAACGGTAAAAAACCAAGTCGCACCAGGGGTATAAATACGGCGATAGTTTGTCATATTATTAAATTATCCATAGGATGGATTGAGGCAACGATGCCCATCATAAATTAAACATATTTGATTTATCATAGGATGGGCTGACGACAGGATGCCCATCATCAATCCATCATCAATCCAATCAACCAATTGATGGGCATCGTTGCCTCAGCCCATCCTATATTTGCACGAGGAGATAAGGCAACAAAAAAAATGCTTAATACCCCCTCCTGCTTTTAATCTTTCCCAAATAAATCACGGCTATATACTTTGTCAATAACATCGTGGATGTCATCGGTAATGCGATTAGCGACAATCACATCCGCTTCTTGTTTAAAAAGCGCCAGGTCATTAACAACTCTTGAGTTGAAAAATTGCTGCTCCTTAAGAGCCGGCTCATAAATAATCACTTCCATGAATTAAACATATTCGATTTATCATAGGATGGGCTGACGACAGGATGCCCATCATCAATCCATCATCCATCCAATCAACCAATTGATGGGCATCGTTGCCTCAGCCCATCCTATATTTGCACGAGGAGATAAGGCAACAAAAAAAATGCTTAATACCCCCTCCTGCTTTTAATCTTTCCCAAATAAATCACGGCTATACACCTTGTCAATAACATCGTGGATATCATCGGTAATGCGATTAGCGACAATCACATCCGCTTCTTGTTTAAAAAGCGCCAGGTCATTAACAACTCTTGAATTGAAGAATTGCTGCTCCTTAAGAGCCGGCTCATAAATAATCACTTCCATGAATTAAACATATTCGATTTATCATAGGATGGGCTGACGACAGGATGCCCATCATCAATCCAATCAACCAATTGATGGGCATCGTTGCCTCAGCCCATCCTATATTTGCACGAGGAGATAAGGCAACAAAAAAAATGCTTAATACCCCCCCAAGCTTTTAATCTTTCCCAAATAAATCACGGCTATACACTTTGTCAATAACATCGTGGATATCATCGGTAATGCGGTTAGCGACAATCACATCCGCTTCTTGTTTAAAAAGCGCCAGGTCATTAACAACTCTTGAATTGAAGAATTGCTGCTCCTTAAGAGCCGGCTCATAAATGATTACTTCCATGAATTAAACATATTCGATTTATCATAGGATGGGCTAACGACAGGATGCCCATCATCAACCCACAATCAACCCACAATCAACCAATTGATGGGCATCGTTGCCTCAGCCCATCCTATATTTGCACGAGGAGATAAGGCAACAAAAAAAATGCTTAATACCCCCCCAAGCTTTTAATCTTTCCCAAACAAATCACGGCTATACACCTTGTCAATAACATCGTGGATGTCATCGGTAATGCGGTTAGCGACAATCACATCCGCTTCTTGTTTAAAAAGCGCCAGGTCATTAACAACTCTTGAATTAAAAAATTGCTGCTCCTTAAGAGCCGGCTCATAAATAATCACTTCCATGAATTAAACATATTCGATTTATCATAGGATGGGCTGACGACAGGATGCCCATCATCAACCCATAATCAACCAATTGATGGGCATCGTTGCCTCAGCCCATCCTATATTTGCACGAGGAGATAAGGCAACAAGAAAAATGCTTAATACCCCCTCCTGCTTTTAATCTTTCCCAAATAAATCACGGCTATACACCTTGTCAATAACATCGTGGATGTCATCGGTAATGCGATTAGCGACAATCACATCTGCTTCTTGTTTAAAAAGCGCCAGGTCATTAACAACTCTTGAATTAAAAAATTGCTGCTCCTTAAGAGCCGGCTCATAAATAATCACTTCAATGCCCTTTGCCTTGATTCGTTTCATAATCCCCTGAATGCTTGAGGCACGAAAATTGTCAGAGCCGGCTTTCATAATCAGGCGGTAGATTCCTACCACCTTGGGGTTATATTTGATAATACTCGTTGCGACAAAGTCTTTTCTGGTTGTGTTGGAATCGACAATGGCATTAATAAGGTTTTGCGGTACATCATTATAATTAGCCAACAATTGCTTGGTGTCTTTAGGCAAACAATAACCACCATAGCCAAACGATGGATTGTTATAGTGATCACCAATCCTAGGATCAAGACTAACACCCTGGATAATATGCTTGGTATTCAGGCCATGGGTCGCGGCATAAGTATCAAGCTCATTAAAATAAGCCACACGCATAGCCAAATAAGTATTGGCAAACAACTTGATAGCTTCTGCTTCCGTTGAGTTGGTAAATAATATATCTATATTTTGTTTTACAGCACCTTGCTGTAATAATTTTGCAAACGTTTGCGCCCGTTCAGAAATTTCGCCGATGATAATACGTGAGGGGTGCAAGTTGTCATAAAGCGCTCGACCTTCACGCAGAAATTCAGGTGAAAAAATCAAGTTATCACAATTTAATTGTGCTTTTAACTTATCAGTGTAACCGACAGGAACAGTCGATTTTATAATCATCACCGCAGTCGGGTTGATAGCCGTTACATCCTTAATAACCGCTTCAATTGATTGGGTATTAAAGTAGTTTGTTTCAGGATCATAATCCGTTGGTGTGGCGATAATGACATAATCAGCGCCCGTATAAGCCTCAAATTTATCCAGCGTAGCTTTAAGGTTAAGTGGCTTGTTGGTTAAATAATCTTCAAGCTCGACATCTTCAATGGGTGATTTTTTTTGGTTAAGTAGCGCAACTTTTTCAGCAATAATATCAATGGCGACTACTTCGTTATGTTGTGCCAGCAAAATGGCATTAGACAGCCCTACGTAACCGGTACCTGCAATAGCAATTTTCATAATGATTTATGGATTAAGTTTTGTTTATAAATATTGGTATCGACAAAGGTGCGAAACCAAAAGGTCTGGAAACAGGCAAATAGAAGCCAATAAAACTCTCTATTTCCCAAGCAGGAGCTTGGGAAATAGAGATTGTCGATTTGATCTTATTCATGCTTTAACCGGTTAACTTAACCAGTCGTGCGATTTTTCCTCTTTCGGCTTGGAGCCGGCAAGAAACCTCTTTGCTTCCAGGCATTTAAGATCAATCAGGTAGCGATACCACAAGCCCTGCAAAAGGATACGACCCCGTTATTGCTTCAAAGCATCGGCAATTATTTCAGCCAATACATGATTCCCTTCGGCAGAAGGATGTATTCCATCCCGATAATAATTAGCTGACCATCTTTTGTCATCGGCAACCAACACATAACGCCCCCCCATAGCACTTAACTTGGCAAGGTATGGTGCAAAATGCGAATGTCTTAATTCGGCATTCAGCGATTCTGGTTTATCGGGGTATATAATATATAACGGTTTAAGTTTTGTAGACTTTAAAAATTCAGCTAATTCAAGCCAAACATCTCCAGCAGGTACCTGTAAATCATCAGGCACCACTGCACATGGATAAAATGAATAAACATACTTATTAAACAAATACCAAAGCGCTAGAGTTGGCTTATTGCGGGGGTGTGTTAACTCACATTTCCAAGAAGATGCATCACCAAAATCCCCAGAATTAAAGACAAATACAATGGCATCCATTTGCTTAAGCACATCAGGGTTAGCGCGTAAATAAGCCAACTCATTACGTAAAGCCCAACTACCTGCTGAGATTGGCCAAATTGAATACGAAGTTACCTTTTGCAATTTTGGCCCAAGCCGATCTGCTTGGGTAAGGGGATTGCCGCCCAAAACAATGCTGTCACCTACTAGCAAAACATCAGGTTCAGCATTGGTCACAAAAATGCTGGCACCCATATGTTTTTCATTAAATTGCCACTCATGGCTATTTAAAAAACGACCGTTTTGATTGGCTGTAGGTATATAGCCAATGACCGGGTTAGCATCATATAAAGGGAAATCAACTACCCCGATATAGCGAGCTAATAGCTCCCCACCCACAAAAATAAGTGTGGCTAATAATAGTATTACCAAGTGAAGTTTTTTCAAGTTATGGTCCTATTACTTTGCTGTCCGACGATTCTAATTTACGCGTATTTAACACATGAAATACTCATAAAAATTGCAGTAATGTTGTGTAAGGTAAGGCCTGCATGTCCTGCGTAACGAGTACCTGCAATAGCAAAATAGCAATTTTCATAATTATTTATGGCTTAAGTTCTTTTCATAAATTTTGGCATCGACAAGCATACGAAACCAAAAGGCTTGGAAAAAGGCAAAATAGAAGCCAACAACACCATCCAGAAAGCCCAGACGAAATAGATACCGGTAAATAAAATAAGAAAGAGCACGTAAACCAATAGGTAACTTATAGTACAAACCCTTAATAAAACGAGTACGCTCGCGGGCATCACCTAACAAACGTGGCTGCAACACATCATCATTAATCTTTATTTCAGCCATGATTTGATCTGCCTCAAGATCACTCCAGCGGTTATGACTTGCTGTCCAACCGGCCATACTTGATGCATTTTTGTCGTGCATTAAACCTGATAGATTTCCGGTAGGACAGGTTGCTACAAAGTGCTGATCATAAAGCCGATTTTCGCATTGGCCAAAGCCGGATTTAAATAATCTTAAATGCCACGGATTAACACCGCTAAAGCGTAACATGCGCCCCATAAAATAATCACGACGTTTAATCAGATAAGCATTAAAGGGACGCTCACCATTTAGTGCCTTATTAATGGCGGCTATAGCTACCTCATCCAATACCTCATCAGCATCCAGATGCAGTTGCCATTCATACTGCGATGATATCTGCTCAATTGCCCAATTACGTTGATCGCTATAATTAACAAAAGCACGATCAATGACAACACAACCCATAGCTCTTGCAATGTCGGGAGTATCATCTTTTGAGCCTGAATCAACGACAAATATGTTGGGACTAACCTTGAGTGCCTGCGTCAGAGTCTCGCGAATAATATTTGCAGAATTAAACGTCAATATAACGACCACACAAGAATTTGTAGTCATATTGGTTATACCTGATTGGAGAAGTACTCAATCGTTTTAACAAGGCCTTCAGCCAAATTAACACGCGGTTCCCAGCCATCTAATACTTGCTTTGCCAAAGAAATATCAGGTCTGCGTTGCTTAGGGTCATCCGAAGGTAATGGATTAAAAACCAATTTACTTTTTGAACCGGTTAGATCAATAACCAGTTGAGCCAACTGCAACATGGTAAATTCAACCGGATTACCAATATTAACAGGCCCATTAAAATCATCAGAGGTATTCATGGCGCGAATCATGGCTTCTAATAAATCATCTACATAACAAAAACTGCGTGTTTGGCTACCATCACCGTAAATTGTTATATCTTCGCCACGTAAAGCTTGCATAATAAAGTTGGATACCACTCGTCCATCATTGGGATGCATACGTGGGCCATAAGTATTAAATATACGTACAACTTTAATGCGTAATTGATGTTGGCGCTGATAATCAAAAAATAAAGTTTCAGCACAGCGCTTGCCCTCATCATAACAAGAGCGGATACCAATGGTATTAACCTTACCCCAATAGCTCTCAGGTTGTGGATGAACTTCCGGATCACCATACACTTCGCTGGTCGATGCCTGCAATATTTTTGCACGCAAACGTTTGGCCAAGCCCAACATGTTAATAGCGCCATGCACACTAGTTTTGGTGGTTTGTACCGGGTCATGCTGGTAGTGTATGGGTGAGGCTGGGCAAGCCAGATTATATATTTCATCCACTTCAACAAATAATGGAAAAGTGACATCGTGACGCATTAACTCAAAGCGAGGATGATGAAGTAAATGTTCGATATTATGCTTGGTACCGGTAAAAAAATTATCAACACATAAAACATCATGTCCTTGTTCAATAAGTCGGTCGCAAAGATGACTTCCAAGAAAGCCGGAACCACCAGTGACTAAAATTCGCTTTGTAGGGTTGTAATTTCTCATATTATTTCTCGTTTAAATAATCACTAGGGTAAATTTTACTTTAGATGTCTGGTAGCAACTTGTTTGCAAGGATTGCCGGCATACACTGCCCAAGGTACTAACAAGCTTTTTGTAACAACAGATCGGGCACCAATGACTGCGCCCTCAGGTATAACAACTCCGGGATGTATAAATGCTTCAGCGCATACCCAGGCTTGTGATTCAATTATTATAGGTTTGGCTAATAATTGAAAATTTTTGCTGTTGTAGTCATGTGTGCCGCAACATAAATGTGCACCTTGTGATATTACTGCATAGTCACCAATTGTTATCGTCTCCATGCAGTAAAGGGTTGCGCCATCGCCAATGCCAACATAATTACCGAGATGTAAATTCCAAGGAGCCCAAATTTTTACTGAAGGATAAACATGCACATGTTGTCCAATTTTTGCACCAAATAATTTTAAAATAAAGGATCTCCATGCATGAAAAGGTCTTGGACTGGTCCTGAAAAAAAGAAAATAAACCACACCCCAAACTGCACGTAGCAACCGATTACTCAATTGAAACGAGGGCTCAGTATAGGGGTCGTTGTTTTGCATAATCATAAACTTTCCCTAATAATTTCGATCAACCGCTCTGCAGCACGTTGCACATGAAAACGATTTTGAAAGCAGGGAATGGTTTTTGCCTGCATCGCGGCAAAGGTTTCTTCACTCATAGCCAACCAACGCTGCAACAGATCATCGGTGCCTGCCAAGGTATCATCGGCAACCAAGCCGGCTCCATCGGCTGCAATTTCACGCCATATATTGACTTTATTACTGATTAAAACCGGTTTGCCGCAGGCCAAAGCCTCGGCTACCACTATACCAAAATTCTCTTGATGCGAAGGCAACACAAAAACCTCTGCCGCATAAAACGCACCCCATTTCATCTCGCCCTGCAACATACCCGGCCAGGTAATACGGTCGGCAATGCTCAAGGCTTCTGCTTGCGCTTGCAGTTTAGCTACCCAGCCAATTTGATCAGGCCCCGCCATCACCAAATGAAGGCTTTTATCGTGCTTGGCTACTTTGGCAAAGGCTTCAATCAATAAATCACAGCCTTTTTTTACATGAATACGACTGAGGTATAAGGCAAGGCGTTTGCCTTGGAGTTGTGGATATTGAGTTAGAAATTGAGCCGCCAGTTCTACCCCATTTGCAGGTGGGTTAGCTACGCCATAAGCAGTGACGGCTTCATTGGCTTTGTATAACCAAAATGATTGTTTTGCCAACAAACGTTCATCTTCACAAGTGAAAATTACCCGCCTTGCATCGCGTATTACCCGATATTCTGCCCACAGCCAATATAACCATTTTTTAAGATGTTTTAGAGGATAAGTACGCTTAAACCAGGGGTCCAACATACCGTGGGTAAACAGGTAATATGGTTTGTTCAAGCTTTTAAGAGCGCTATGGGCAGCAAAACCATGATATTGCCAGATGCCATTAATAATAACTGCATCATAATCTTCAACATTAGCCAGCAACCAGGGTTTTAGTTTGTTGCTATAACCATAAGTGCCTTTCCCCGGCCCCATGGCATGCACGGTTAATGGGCAGTCGATAACCCAAGGCGCATCAGGCGCATCCAGGCTGACAATTTCGACACTGTGCCCCTGATTTTGCATAATGTCGGAAAGCTGTCTGACACCTTCAATAGGCCCGCCACCTTCGGGATTGACTGAGCGGATAATACGCAGGATTTTCATAATGTAAGCTTAATAAATGAAGCCGGTTGTACGCTTGAAATAATGTAAATCTTCCTTTTCAAGGCTCTTGATAAATTTTGCAGGTGTTCCGCCATATAAACTGTAAGTGTTATCCATTGGGCTAGTGATAGTGGAGCCAGCCGCTAAAACGCTATTATCAGGGATAATGGTTCCCCCCAATAAAATACAGCCCGTACCGATAAAGCAATACTCGCCAATGGTAATGGGTTTGGAAGCTTGCCTACATGTTTTAAGATCAATACTGTGGGTTAAAACAGTCGACCTAAAACCGGCAAAGGTTGTAAATCGTTTAATTTCAATACGGTTGGTACAATCAATGAGATGTCGGTTAGTAATGGCGGTATGTTCACCCAAAACCAGTTCAGGCATTCTTTGACCAATTTCATGTTGAAAATGTGGGCTGTTGGTATTGAGAGGGAAAGCTGTAATCCAGTTTAAGCTACCAATGCGTGAGCGCTCCCCAAGTTGAAGGTTGTTTAGTCCTTTTATAACATTAAGATTACCGATCTTGGCATCTTGGGCTAATGACAAGTTATCAACCATAACCCATGACAAACCAATACGACTGGTTGGATGCAACTCATATTTAAAAAACAGCTTATAAAGTAGTCTCTTCAAAAACCAAGGCAAAGGGATAATCAGCAGGCTAAGTATTTTTTTCATAGGGTAGATGCAAGTTGTTGATACAGGCTAATATAGCGATCAATCATTCGATCGATGTTAAAGCGTGAAATATTTTCCAGCCCACGTTGGATAAGCTCATTTCTAAAGCGATCATCGGCACTGATTTTTATCAGTGCATCAAGCATGCCTTGCTCATCGGTGTACTCAAGTACAATACCTCCGTCTCCGGTGACTTCTGCTAAAGAGCCGGAACTGCTGGAAACAACCGGACAACCACAAGCTTGAGCTTCAATGGCTGGCCAGCCAAAGCCTTCACCTATTGACGGGAACAACAAAGCCTGAGCCCTGTTATATAGCGCCATTAATTGATCATTGCTCGGCCTAAGTACTTCAATGACTTTATCTTTGATACCCAATTGCTCTACCAGTATTTTTTGTTCGGTGGTTAACGGAGCACCGGCAAAAACCAGAATGGAATTGATGCGTTGTTGATAACCGGCAAAAATACGAATAACCGCTTCTCTGTTTTTACGGGTAATACTTGAGCCTACGTTGATTAAGTAAGGAATATCTTGGCGAAATTCTGGAATTGAAGCCAAAAGTTCAGTAGCAGTCTCCTTATTGATAATCCGATAATTAAAACTTAACCCCAGATGATTTACGGTGACCGTGCTTTTATCGCGATCAGTCAGTTTAAGAACATCATTCATGGTAAATTGAGAATCACAAACCAGTAATTCCGCATAAGCAAATGAACTTAGTATCCATTTTTGTAATAATTTACCAGTTGCTGTGGCAGGACAATAATCAAAGTCGTTCATGGCTCCCCTGATAGCCAACATATCATGACAAGTTATCAGGGTAGGTTTGTTACCGGTAAAGCGGGCATAAGGTGAGTTTGAATGGTCGCAAATATGTACGACATCATGGGACTTGGCTTTCCATCTTAATAAAGCCGGAAATAAAATATATTTATCAATATAAGCCAACCATTTTTTTAGGCTACCCGTTAAGAAAGGCAGTCGTAAAAATACATTGCAAGGTGTTATCAATGCTACCTTGATGTTTT
This sequence comes from Methylobacter psychrophilus, assembly GCF_025583945.1. Classification (GTDB taxonomy): domain Bacteria; phylum Pseudomonadota; class Gammaproteobacteria; order Methylococcales; family Methylomonadaceae; genus Methylobacter_C; species Methylobacter_C psychrophilus. Next base: position 52,255 of record NZ_JAOEGU010000010.1, on the reverse strand, counting down.
TCTCAAGTAATTTGTCTCGGAGTAATTCAGCAAAGCGCCCCATACTTTGTTGATTATCTGGTAAATAATTTCCGACAAGTAGTATTTTCATTATTAAATTAACTAATATTTTTGAGTAACGATAACATCAGGTAGTGGGTAAAATATTTGGTATTCCTGGTGGATTGCGATTAAATTCCTTAGCCATTTGCCAGCCTTGGAAAAATCCTGACCATCCCCCCATTAGTATTTCTGGTAATACGCGGGGCCGTTTTAAAAGGCCGTGTAAAATATAATAGACACCAGGGCAATAACGCTTTCCTACAACCAATTGAAAAATAAAGTAACGTAGTTTTAAATGCCATGGATAATACGCAAGTTGTGTTGCGGTTACATTGTAAGCCTGTTCATAACATTTTTGTTTATTCCAGCTACCACGCTGAATATCAAGTTGTGGAGCGGGATAGTGATCTACGATAGCATTGGGATCAAGTATTATCTTCCAGCCTTGGTGCCTAAGATTCAGGCAAAACCATGATTCATTAGCTATTTGGGCACCTTTACCGAGTAAACGTTCGTCAAAATGTAAAGTGCCGAGTGTGGAGCGGCGTACTGCCCAGTTACAGCCTTTAATGGTTTCGACTTCACGCGCATCACCAACGACAGTATGATGATTACCAATGACATTACCCCAGAAATCAATATAGCCTGCCTGGGTGGTTTCTTTGACGGGTGGATGGCCATCCACAATATCCCGTCCACCGGCTGCACCGACATTGATATCATCAAAATGTGGTAGTAAACGGCTTAACCAATCGGGGTGGGGTACTGCATCGTCATCAATGATGGTGATAATATCGGATACAGCGATTTCCAGACCAGCATTCATGGCTGCAATTTGTCCAGGTTTAAATACCGGGACAAGTTGTAGCGTCGAATAAGCAGGGCAGGCAACTTCATTTAGCCAACGGCCTGTTTCCAGGTCATCATCAGGGCGGTAAATTACCAGTACTTGGTTAGGTTGTTGCTCCATGGCATAAACGCCTTGCAGGCATTGGATCAAAATATCCAGACGCCGGTAAGTGGGTATTATGATGCTGACGGTTAAGGTATTAGTCATTTAGCGTTCCTTTGGTAAATTAGCGATGGCCATGTTGGATAAATCTCCTCGGTAATGAGCCGCAATCAATTCAAAAAATATCACGACACACAGACCCAGCGGAAAACCTGCCTGAAACCATAGCACCTGATCAAGTTTGGTTAAGTCAAGAAACAGCGGGGCAGTTACGCACCAGATCAGTACCACCGGTACCTGCAACCAGGCACGGTGATTCCAGCCACGGTGGGCAAGTAATTTCCAGGCATTGGCTACTGCTGCTGCTGCTGCCATACCTAGGGTGCCAATCAGCAATTCGTAATGCAGATTGGCATAGTGGGGGCCAATTAAAAACAACAGCATGGCCGGGGAAAAATAGGCGATCACGACAAGTCCAAAACCTGGTAAGCCGCCTACGGCTGACCATAACAACCAATCACGGAATATATGTTGTTTGGCGCTACTAAAACGAGGAATGCCAAATGCTTGTACTACGGCTTGTATCGGCAACAACAACTGGCCAATACGACCCAGTGCACCAATGGAGGCAGTTTGGTCAGTGGCCGCATACCAGGCCAAAATGGCCAATACGATTTGCGATTGCAGCACAAAAAACACTTCCAGAGGCAGTTGTCGTCGGGTGATGCGTCTTATTTCGGCACGATCTTCAATGCTGCTGATAATGTTTTTTTTAGGTAGTTCTTGTCTTATCCAGCGGCCAATAAACGGAATGCGCAAGCCTGCACCTACAACTCCCAGAGCAACAACGCCTAATGGTTGTAATAGAGCATAAAAATACAGGCCAAGTACGCCCAGTACTCTTAATAAGGCCAGAACAGCATCCAACGCCTGCGTAATAGCAGCGCGGTTGGCAAACATGAGTATCTGATCAACCACGCGAGTACGCATATCAAATTCCCATTGCAACAGAAGTAAAACCAACAACCCGGCAATCAATTCGGGTGTCGCATGGTTTCTGAGTAATAACCATCCTGCCACCAGCAACAGCGGTGGTAGTACCCATAGTGAAATAATACGCCGTTCCTTCATGGCGGCATTAAGCGCCTGCGTTGCACGGGTTCGGTTCGGCCAGGTGCGACCAACGATGGCGCTAAAGCCCAAATTAACGCCGCCTTTGGTCAATACTGACATGGCACCGGTAATCACCATCATCACAGTAAAGATGGCATAGTCTTCGATTGTCATCCAGCGTGCGAGCAATAGACCGGCAACGGCACCAAGACCTTGTGCAACGACCGAGCCGAAGAAAAATTTGGTTAATTTAATTAGCACAATATTAGTCTTCAGTGGCTTGGGTTATTTTCAGGTTAGCCAATCGCTGATTGTTATGAACAATATTGGGGTAAGGTATTTCTGGCTTTTGCGGTATTAATTCTGTTCGTTGTGGTGGTTTGCTAGCTGCCATCACCAGACCGACAAAAATCCAGCAATACCCTTGCATTGTTCCCTGAGTAGTTACTTGCCCGATAAAAATATAAAAACCGATAAAGCCCAATAACATCATGGGCAGAATATTATTGTCATTACGTGCACTTTTTATGGCCTGTTTAAATAATAAAAACGTAAAAATAGCTCTATAAAAAATATAAACCAGTCCAAAACCAGGGCCTACTTCTTGAATAATTCTTGACCATTCATCCTCTGCTAAAACCATTTGAGCTTTACCTGTTGCAAGGCTAGATCCACCTCCAGTACCAAACCCTATTCCATAGCCGATAACAGGACTTGTTGTTATATGTTGTCCAAAGCCAAGTATTGGCCCTAGTGCCCTCATTATAACGCTACCTTCTGAAGACTTCGCCTCATCAAAACGAGTGGTGATGGCATCGAATGAATCTCTTAATGGCCCTAAAAACATGACCGTCGCTATCAATAACAAAAAAACAATAAGGAGCGTGCCGGTAAACTTAAGCTTTGTATCCCGGGTCATCATCATGCCAAAAAAAGTACATGTAACAATTAAACCGGTCATAAAAAAGGCCGTTCTGCTACCGGATAACAATAAAATGGCCAAAGTGGTGCCGGTACATAGCAGTAACCAGGGCAGGCTGAGTAAGGCATAGCGGGCTTTATGCAGCCAGCAAAATATCATCATGGTGAGTATGCTTCCGGTAAACATAAACTGCCCAATGACAAAGGTAAATGTACCTGTTGTTCTTACTCTAGTTCCGGTAACCACAAAAGCATTGCCTGTTCCATAAGCGTCATTAATATAGCTGTCCCTAGGCGAAATAAACTGAAAATAAACCAGTGCGGATATGGGAATGCTGATGTATAGGGTTTGACGAAATAATTTAAATATATCTGCTTGATGAAAAGTATCTTTAATAACAAAGACTAAGGGCAAATAAAAAAAATACATCCGCCAGCCATAAATCAAGGTCAACACGTTCATTTTGACAGTAACGATCTGCAGAAAAACCAATGCCATAAAGACAAAAGAGATGAGAAGCCCGGCAGTTAGCAAGCCATCCCGAGTCACTATTCTATGACGAAGGGCAATAACATAAATCAATAAAACGATAGGGTCGCGTAAAAAGAAAATGATTTGCTGGTATTCAGGGAATACCCATTTTCGCAAAGCGCCTTCAAAAATCAGTAGCCAATAGACCAGAAAAACATATTTAATAATGCTTGTTCTGGCTTTCTCTTTTATCGCTGCTGCGGCCGATATTTCGTTTGTATTATTAATGCCAAGCTTGTGATTATTAATCAATAACACGGCTCACCAACATTTTTTGATAAAGCGCCCATGAGGATTTTTTTGCCTGTTCCAACGCCGCCAATTTCATGTTGTGCAACAGATCAGGGTTATCGGCAAGAGTCTTGATTTTTTCGGCAACAATTTCATGAGAACGGATAGGTATAAGATAACCGTTTTTACCATCAATAACAGCGTCTCCCGGTCCGGCATTGGCGGTAGTAATAACCGGAATGCCTTGGGCCATTGCCTCCAATATTACCAAGCCAAAGCCTTCAAATAATGACGGGAACACTAAAACATCATGATTATACATTTCCTGAAGAACGTCTTTATGGGTTAAGGCAGGGATATAGCGATGTTTGAGTAATTCTTGATTAAGTATTGCGCAATCATTATTAACCTTGTGGCCGATAACGGTTAGCTCAACGCTACCTTTTAACAGGCCGATAGCATCAAACAAATAGGATAGTCCTTTACGTTGACTTAAGCCGCCGACAAATAGTACCTTGAGTTTTTTATTGATTGTTGGATTAATCGCTTCTACAGAGGGGGGGCCGCCGTAAGGGACTATTTGTATTTTTTTGCTTAAATCATCTTCGAATAATTTAAGCGTATCGGCTACAAATTGACTGGGTACAATTATTTTGTCTGCCAAACCGATTTCTTGATCTTTACGTGCTAGTTTCTCGGCATTGTCTTTAGTCGACAGAATAGTATTTGCCCATTCCGGTTTTAATTGAGCTTCTTCTCCCAATATTTGTTGTGCTGCCCGCCAATAGCCAATAGGTAGTTCATATATTGTTTCAATACCCAGGCTTTTTGCAACCTTAAAGCTCTCTAAAGCCCCGTCTTCATAACAATAAACCTGGTTTATGTTGGCCAGTTTGGATATTTGTTTGGCAACATGCTTATCAAAACTACGATAAACTTTATCGACCGAAAAAATTCCGGTGTTATGCTTAATCAAGGCTTTCCGGTGCATTTTTTTTGCCAGTAACCGACCCAGTTCCCGGTAGGGGTAAGCAGAAACGAGATTTGATGGAATTGCCGTATAACTGCGTTTGGCAAGCTCGTTGGTTAAACTGTCAGGCAATAGACCGGCAACAACAGAGTCCTTATTCCAGACTATAGTTGTAAATGCTTTGGCTAAAAGATTTTCTTTAAAAAATGCCTCGGCCGCATTTCTAAAGTTCTGATTACCGGTTGGGTGGCTGATAATTATCATAGTGCTGCTCAGATAAATGATTTTTATGCTGACAGATAATATCTTTCAAAGGGATATTATCTGTACAGGCTTAAAATAATTAGTAATAAATTTTACTTTTAGAAAGTATAGTCGTTAAAAAGGCTTGGCAATTTTATTAACGAACAAGCGGTTAATGACGGGAATAGCGGCATCATTGGTAAAGTTACTGTTAACAACAACACCGGTATCCAGGGGTTGGGGAGTTGGATTGCTTAGATTATTGTTAACAAAGTAGCTGTTTTTACTGGTTGGGGCAACAATCACGCCAGTATTTGCGGTGTTGTTGTTAAAGCTGCAATCATTACAATAAGCGCCGCCATTAAACAGGGCGTTACCGGGTTGATTGCTGGTAAAGCTGCTGTTGACGAAGCCGGTCAGGTTATTACCAACCAGTAGGGGTTGTGTAGATGTGGATACTGTTTCAAAAACGCTGTTGGCGAAAAAGGTGGAGTTGGAGTTTTGGATAATCAGGTTTTGTTGGTTGTTTTTGAATTGGCTATTGATGAAGGCATTAAGGTTGTTGGCACGCTTTGCCTGCATGTCAATGGCGATACCATTTTCAATAAACTGATTTTGATAAAAAACATTTTTATCCATATAAGACATACCTGGTTCATCACCACCGGCATATTTCGGGTTGGGTCTTTGCTTGATGCCGGTTTTACAGCGATAAAAGTTGCTATGATCAATAAAATTATTATCCCAGGCATAAATACTATCCAGCAAAATACCGGCATTGGCCATATTGCGAATAGTGACATGGGACAGCGTAATTTGATTGTATTGAGCGCTTTGGCCTGAGCCTGCTGCGCTGTGGTTAATGCCGTTAAGGCCGCCTTGCAAGGTTAAATCAGCCAGGACAAAAGCGGTGGCTGTTGTTTTGACATCCAAATGATTGACTCCGGCGATCAGATCGATATCGGGTGATTTGGCAATAATAACCGTTTTGTCAGCGCCGGCACCGATAATGCCTTGTCCTGCGTTAAGCAGTAATGGTTTACTGATGTAGTAAATACCGGCATTAAGCTCGGCAATGCCGTTTTTATTAATTAACGCTTGAATAGTACCCGCAGAATCCGGTTTAGCAGCGAGATTGCTTTGCCACTTTGCACCGGCCGGATCAGGAATGGCACTAAATACCGGTTTTTGCCAGGTATCATAATTGTCCTTATCGATTTGCAGAACATCAGCAAGGATGTTTTTTGCCGTATCCGTGATGTTTTCCGGTTGGATAGTTTGTGCATTGATAGTAATTAATTTTTTATAATCCTTATCGATATCTATGATTTGTGTTGAGGTATTAAATTGGTCAAGTCCAATACTGCGTGTAGCGATAGATACCAGATTTTCAACCGCATTACCTAAAATAATGCCGGGGTTTTTGGTGGCACTGATTGCCATTCCCTGCAAAACAATGTTGGTGGCATCGAGATTAAAATACTGGCCGGTTTTATTGTAATTATCACCGCCGTTGGCCATGAATACCGATAAAAAATCGGTATTGGCTACGTTCATCATACCTGGATATATAGCTTTTTTACCCCAGTTCCATCCTTCTGCATCAAGACCAATAAAGCGAATGTTTTTTTGGTTGTTGATAATAATACCATCGGCATACGGCGTTAAAATATTGGTCCAGATAAACAAGTTGTCTTGTGATTGTTTGCTAATATCACCGGCAATATTTATTGCTGGATAAGCACCATGTACCATGGTGCGTATGAAACGATTGTTTTTTAAATAGCCGGTTTTAGAGGTGTCACTGGTAATGGCAACATTGCTTAAGTCGGTAAACAAATTGTTTTCCAACCGGACATTATTGGCGATGACTTTTGAATTGCTGATTCGGTTAATGCAGTTGTCCTGGATGGGTTTGGTAGAGCCTTCAAAGCTGATATTTACCGGACTAACACCACTTAAGATGGCGTTGCTGGTACCTTCAGGGATAATCACTGCTGGCAATTTTGTACCTGCCAAGCCATATAGCGCCTGATTGGAGGTTAATTTTATGGTTAATGATTTACTGTAGTCACCCCCTGGTTTTAAGCGAACACTACCTTTACTGATGAGTGTTGTTTGTAGCTGGGCAGCCTGACTTTCTGGCAAAAAATAGACGCTTTTGGGGATTGCCGCTTGTGCCAGCTTAACTTCGCATGGCAAGGGCGCTGCCATAACCGGACTGTTGACGGCACCGGCAACGAGGGCAAGTGCTAAAAAAACTGATTTATCGTTAGACATGGCTAATTTTCCTTTTTTTGAACAACAAATAACCATAGTTGCAAAAACTACCATAAAAATCAGCATCCTGTCTGGCATTGCCAGTGCTTTGTCATAATCAGTAACGGTATGGTTTACTTGCCGCATGACTACAATGACACAGACAAAGCCGATAAAATAAGTCAAGAAGCAACTTAAACAGGTTTAACCGGATTGCTGAAATATTTTTCTGGTAAAGCCTTTTTAGCTGAGATTATATTTAACTAGTTAATGGTATCTTGCGTATTTTGTCATGGACGCTTATTTTACTAAATGTTACCTTTGTATTGGGTCAATAATATGACAAAGGCATTTATTAATAGGGCAGCAATAAGCAAGTAGTAATTTATTGATTATGCATTACATGAACGGCATTGGCTGATTATGCTTTATGATGGTTTTTTTATCAATAGAAGTCGATTGATCGTGTGAAATTAGTCATTTTAATGCTTTTGGCAGGCAGAAATTATCAACCGCTTTTGTTTATGAAAAGCACAAAAAAAAGCAAAATAAGCAGAAAATAGGGGTTAGGTTTTTTAAGTCTGATGCCGGTCCGGGTTTGCAACCCCGACCGGAACATTTGCAAGCTTTAATGGTTTTAAACGTGCGGGACGCGGTTACAAACCCCGTCCCGCTTCAATACAAGCTCGACCGTGGCATCAATACCCGGCAATTGCTTTATTCAAATATAGGATGGGCTGAGGTAACGATGCCCATCAATTGATTGATTGATGGGCATCCTGTCGTCAGCCCATCCTATGGCTAATTTAATTACTCGATGCCGGTCCGGGTTTTCAACCCCGATCGAAACGTTTGCAGGCTTTAATGGTTTTAAAAATGAGGGACGCGGTTACAAACCCCGTCCCGCTTCAATTTAAGCTCGACCGTGGCATCAATACCCGGCAATTATTTTATTCAAATATAGGATGGGCTGAGGTAACGATGCCCATCAATTGATTGATTGATTGATTGATTGATGGGCATCCTGTCGTCAGCCCATCCTATGGCTAATTTAATTACTCGATGCCGGTCCGGGTTTGTAACCCCGACCGAAACGTTTGCAGGCTTTAATAGTTTTAAACCTGAGGGACGCGGTTACAAACCCCGTCCCGCTCCGTTGAATTGATTTTAGTGACTGGTGCCATCATTGAAAACAGCAGCCAAATCTGGTGCCGAGATGGCATTAATTAGCCACTCTTTTAGCTGAGCTTCATTGGCATGCCTTAACCTGTCCATGTCGGCATCAGACAAATCACCAAACCGATGGTCAAGCATTAAAGCCAGCATTTTGACTTCGCCTTCATGAAATCCCGCTTTCTAGCCTTCTTTCCATCCCTCTTGAAAGCCTTCTTTCCAACCCTTGGCAATTCCCATTCTTTCTATACTCGTTACATATTGCATTTTTTTATTCTCCTCAAGGATTTTCCTCGTACCCAAGTTCCAGCTCATCCTGTACAGTCATATAATCCCCATCGATTTTTAGGGATTATACCCAAGGATAGATTCCATAAACTGGCCATTTACTACCTGCAATTTTCTGCTTTTTGTTAGTATTGTAAATGGCTAATCGATTTACCATGTTAAAATCATGCGCATTAGATAAGGTTAGTGGAGAAGAAAATGACTGATGATGAATTAAAGGCTTTGGTTGCCAGTCTGGCTATTTCGCAAAAGGCAACTGATGAGCAAATGAAGCGTACTGATGAAAAGCTTGAGCGTATTGGTATTAATCTGGGTAATATCGGTAAAAATCAGGGCGATGTTGCCGAGGAATTCTTTTTCCAAAGCCTGATAAAAGACAATCATTTGGGCAAGATCCATTTTGATGACGTGGTAAAAAATATGGAAAAGCATCGCGGTCAAATTCAGGAGGAATATGATTTAGTAATGACTAATGGTGATGCCATTGCTGTTGTTGAAGTAAAATACAAAGCTCATAAAAATGATCTGGACAAGCTGGATCGTAAAATGAAAAATTTTAAAAAACTGTTTCCAATCTATCAGGCATTTAAACAGTATGGCGCTATAGCCGCTTTTCATATTAATGATGATGCCAAAGAAGAAGCCTTAAGACGTGGCTATTTTGTTTTGCAACGCAGCGGTGATTTGGTGCATACCGAAAGTGGCGAGCATTTGACGGTATTGTAAGCGAATAGACTTCGATGCCGGTCAGGGTTTGCAACCCAGATCGAAACGTTTAAAGGCTTTAATGGTTTTAAACATGAGGGACGCGGTTACAAACCCCATCCCGCTCCGGTCCGTCATTCCGGCATGGACTGCCGGAATCCAGGCTACATGGATGTACAAATATTACCATCCTGGCACTGGATACCCGCTTCCCGGCGGGTATGACGGCAGATGCCGGTCGGGGTTTGTAACCCAGATCGAAACGTTTAAAGGCTTTAATGGTTTTAAACATGAGGGACGCGGTTACAAACCCCATCCCGCTCCGGATGCTAACGGATACCATCCCTTCAAGGGATGTTATCCGTACGGGCTCAAAATTTAATGTAATGGAAATTTAATTTCTGAAAGACTATAGTTCCCCTACTCCCTCTCTGGTACTGGCTGACTACTTACTTGTTAGCAAGTTCCAGCTTGGGAACAAGGGCATACAAAAGCCCCCTCCCCTCTAATAAATACCACTATGAACAATTCAATTATTTATGCGCTTGATTTTGATGGCGTAATCTGTGACAGCGCAGTAGAAACGGCAATAACGGGCTGGAAAGCAGCCGGCAGCATTTGGGGCGACATGCCCAAGACCGCACCTCAAGCCATGATTGATCAATTCCGGCTAGTCAGGCCCATTATAGAAACGGGTTATGAAGCAATATTGGCAATGCGCCTGCTCTATCTGCAAGAGCCCGTAGAGGCGATATACAGTGACTATGGCAACAAGATACATGCGCTATTAACAGAGGCAAAAATCTCGACTGATGAGCTAAAAAAACTGTTTGGGGAAACCCGAGATACCTGGATTGCCAACGATTTAACCGACTGGATCAATATGAATCCGTTGTTTGACGGTGTTGCCAAAAAACTGCGTGAAATTGGCCAGCAGTATCCGTGGTATGTAATTACTACCAAACAAGAACGCTTTGTTAAACAGATACTGAAAGCCAATGCCATTGAGCTGGCGGATGAGTGTATTTTTGGTCTGGATCGTAATATGAATAAAATGGAAGTATTAGCCGGGCTGTTGGAAACTCATCCAAGCAAAACCATTTATTTTATGGAAGATCGCTGGCCAACGCTGCTGAATGTTTTAAATAATAATGAGTTGGCTGATGTTAAGTTAATCTTTGCATTATGGGGCTATAACACCGCTCAAGATAAAGCGTTAGCCGCAGAGCAAGCCATCACCTTACAACAACTTGATAGTTTTCTTGTGCTATAGTCTATAAATAATTTTGATGCTATCGGATACCATCCCTTTAAGGGATGTTATCCGTGTGAACTAAATCATCATGTTATGAGAATTTAATTTCTGAAAGACTATAGTTTAAAATAATTTAAGCAAACCCGCTATTTACCGGAGTAATCGTATGTCAATGACCATTTACCAAGCCTCTATCCCTGTTTTTATCCGTATGTTGGAAAATTTATCATTGATACTGGATAAAGCCGTCGTCCATGCCGAGGCGAAGAAAATCGATCCGGCTGTTTTTATTGAAGCACGTTTGGCACCTGATATGTATCCGCTTAATCGACAAATACAAATTGCCACCGATGTAGTCAAAGCTTGCGCTGCACGCCTTGCCGGTATTGAAATACCCAGTTATGAGGATACTGAAACCACCTTTCCCGAACTACAAACCCGTATCGCCAAAACCATCGCTTTTTTGCAAAGTGTTAGTGCCGAACAAATTAACGGCAGTGAAACACGAACTGTCACTTTAAAGTTACACGACAAAGCCACCGAATTTTTAGGCCAGAATTATCTGTTTAATTTTGTTTTTCCCAATTTCTATTTTCACATGACAGTGGCTTACACCATTTTAAGACATAACGGATTGGAGATCGGTAAAATGGATTTTGTCGGCAATTATTAATTACGACATGCCTGTTGATCTATAGATGTTCAAAAATTAGATTTTCTCTATAGACTTTCAGCATGGGCAGGTGGAACAGATGCCCGGAGATATTGAAGACGTGGAAATCGACTTGGGTTTAAGACATAAGCGGTCTACACCGCCACCAAACTATCATCCTGATAGGCAAGAAGCCAGCCATTCACGGTTTGAGATCGCTATTCAATCTGGAGGACACCGGTTCAGATGATTTTTCTGATTTGTCAAAAATCAGGCCCGCATCCAAGGTAGGTCGGAACGATCCTTGTCCCTGCGGCAGTGGCAAAAAATATAAGAAATGCTGCCTACATTAAGATCTAACCGCTCCAATTTTAATCGCTAAGATAGATAAAATAGTAGCCACTATAATTAGTATCTTTTATGTTGCTTGGTCGTCTCAGAACGGCCAGAAACCGTTATTGGGAATAATGGAAGTGAACTTCATTTCATGATTGATTTAGCGAAATTAGACAATATGGTCAAACGGTTAAAAAAACATTTAACAAATTTACCGCCGCTGTGTCTGTAGCTCTTTTTAAGCGCTTTTTTCACTTCCCAAGTACCTTTATAGCCTAATGGAAATACCACTAAATCACCCGCTTTGAAAGTAGTTGAAGGTCCGCCATCTGCAGGTGTCATGACACATTCACCTTCTAAAATAAATGATGTTTCTGTAGTAACGAATTCCCATGGGAATGTAGATACTTCTTTTTGCCATGTTGGCCAGTTAGCAACGCCCATTTTTTTTAAAAGTGCTTCGCCGGGGTTGCTATTAACTGTAATTTCTTTCATGTTATTCCTGAATTTTAGATTTATGCCCAGAATCAGAATGATTTTGGATATGCCATAGTATGTTGCCTTCCCCTGTTTTGCTAGAGGAATCTATTCTTTTTCAATAATCTCATCGTTAAAAAATGCCTATTCAAGCGCTCCAGTTAACCACTGAAAGTGCAATTCGTTTTTTAATAGCCATTTTTTATCAAGGTTTATATTATCTTTTACTTCGTCATCTGTGCTTGTCGTTATGCCTTGTAAAAGTAGTTTCTCAGATAAATAATTTCGATGCTAACGGATACCATCCCTTCAAGGGATGGTATCCGTACGGGCTCAAAATTTCATGTAATGGAAATTTAATTTCTGAAAAACTATAGATCGGGTGGAGACTTTTATCGAGCTACAAATATTACAACTCTAAAACGAACAAATGTATTGATTGTTGGTCATAATGAAACTGAAATGGTTTAATTAAACAGGACACTTCTAAAGACAGCTTTATCATGTCAACAGAGATAAACATGAGTAATCAAACTATTGCTTCCACCTGCACCAGATTATCGGAGAATGTCGGTGCATGACCCATATTGACGAATTCAGCCGAGCTGATGCTGTTAACCGTGCCTTTATTCAACTGCCGCCAATAACCCAGTGTTGCGACAATCAAGCCGGGATTCACATCACTGGTGATCCTGGCCTCGCCTTCGAAAGCGCCACGGTCATTAAAGACTCGCACTGTGTCGCCTTGCTGGATATTGCGCTGCTCTGCGTCCAGCGCATTGATCAGTACAAACTGTTCACCCTGACCTTTGATTTTTTGCTCCATATTGGCGTAGCAGGAATTAAGGAATCCGTGACTTTTCGGCGAAAGGATATTTAACGGATATTTTTTCGCAAGCTCCGGATTGGTTGCTTGCGTTTCTCTGGAAGGCACATAATCCGGCAGTGAATCCAAAGCTTCACCGGACTGGAAGCCTTCATACATCTGACGAAAAGGACCTGCCACAAAGTTTGTTGCATCTGTTATTTCAAATTCACATTTACCGGACGGTGTCTGAAAATTCCCAGCTTTATGAGGTGCGCGATTATCTTTGGTTCCGACATTAAGACGGGCAAATCCTTGTTCGCGCAGAGTTTCCAGCGTGATGCCCTCGCAAGCCGGCGAGTCCCAATCAACATAATTTTCCAGGCATTCCGAATCCGACCATTTAAAGTTCTCTTCTTGATAGCCCATACGTGCCGCCAGTCGCTGGAAAATCTCGTTATTCGGGATGGCTTCGCCCGGTGACTCGACGCATTTGGCATTGTAGGTCAGATACAAATGTCCCCAGGACAGGATCATGTCTTCCAGCTCCGCGCCCATGGATGCAGGCAACAGGATATCGGCATAACAGGCGGTATCCGAGATGAAGTGCTCCGCCGAAACCAGAAACAGCTCTTCGTTGCTCAAACCTTGGACTATCTTGTCGGTCTCCGGGGCCTGAGTGACGGGGTTGGCATTCCAACACATTATCGATTTAATCGGTGGTCCTGCTGGCGGTTCGTCGGTCAGCGCCCGGCCCAGTTGCAATGCATTAATAACACGCGTGCCCTCGGGAATTAAGTCTGGCCGACAGATGACGTCAAATTTGTAGGGATGCTCCCAGACCGGCATCTGCAATGCACCGCCACCAACATGACGCCAGGCGCCGGTCAATGCAGGCAGACAACTGACTGCGCGGATGGTTTGACCGCCGCCATAATGTCTTTCCAGCGCCACGCCCAGACGAATCGCGGCAGGTTGTGTCGTGGCATAATCGCGGGACAGTGTGCGAATCACTTCAGCCGGTATTCCGGTAATAGCTTCTGCCCATTCCGGGGTACGCATTTTTGCGCGTTCTTTTAAGGCTTCAAAACCGACCGTGTAATTATCGACATAATCCTGATCGACCAGGCCTTCTTCAATAATGGTATGGATCATCGCCATTGCCAATGCGCCATCGGTACCCGGTTTTGGCGCAATATGAACATCAGCTTCTTTGGCTGTTTTGGACGCATAACTATCGATTACGATGACTTTCGCGCCTTTTTTCTGCGCTTCTTTAATAATATGCCAGTGATGCAAATTGGTGCTGACCGAATTACAGGCCCAGATAATGATGTATTTGGCATGAATAAAACTTTCAGGATCAACGCCGGCTGTCGGCCCCACGGTCAACAGCCAGGCAGTACCCGATCCTTCGCCACAAAAAGTGCGCTCGGTAACGGTAGCACCCATCCGGTTAAAGAACGCGTCGCCCCCGTTCAAACCATGCACCAGACCCTGATTGCCTAAATAACTGTAGGGAACAATCGCCTGCGGGCCGTGTTTCTCAATAATCGCCGTCCAGCGCATGACGATTTCATCCAGCGCTTCATCCCAGGTGATGCGCTGAAACTGCTTGCTACCTTTTGGACCGGTGCGGCGCATCGGGTATAACAAGCGGTCGGGGTGATAATGCCGCTTTTCATAATCTTTTAATTTAACGCAAAGACCTCCGCGCGTTATCGGATGATTCGGATTGCCTTTAACACCGGTCAGCTTGCCGTCCTGAACCTCAAATACCATCGAGCAAGTATCCGGACAATCATGCGGGCAGCCGCCATGATGTGTTGTTTTTAGTGCTACAGTCATTGTCTGTTTCCTCGCCAAGCTTGTGTTAAAAGGGAAAAACCATTATTACAGCATCAGTTTTTAAAATATTTGTTATGATTAAAAAAACTTACCGGTTAGTCTGACCTGAATTGTAGTATACCGCTCGGTATATCACAAAATATTTATCAACCTCTACTTCTTTGTCTATGGCTAAAACTCTGCAAGCAAAAATCTTGGCTGCTGCCTCCGAACTGTTTTATAGCCAGGGAATCAGGGCAACCGGTGTCGATGCTATTGCCAAAGCTGCCAATACCACCAAGATGAGTCTGTACAAATACTTTCCGTCAAAGGACGAGTTAATACTTGCCGTTCTACGTAAACGGGATGAAGATTTTCGAACCTGGTTTGTCGCTCAGGTTGAAGCCAAGGCTGCTGACCCCAAAGACAAATTACTGGCTATTTTTGATGTGATCAGCGAATGGATGGAAATCCCGGGATTTCGTGGCTGCGCCTTCATCAATGCGTCCGCTGAATTTCCATTGAAAGGCAATCCTGTGCATCAGGTATCCGCAGAATTCTATGATAAATTTCAACATTATATTGCCGGCTTAGCCGCGCAGTACGGTTCAAAACAGCCTGTAAACCTGGCTCTGCAATTAAGACTGTTACTTGAAGGCGCGATAGTCTCGGAGCAAATGAAACATCACTCAGGAGCGGCCGAACAGGCTAAACAGGCCGCTATTGTGCTAATTGAAGGTAGCGTCGCCTAAGTAACCAAAGATTATTGACTTTTAAGATGTTGCGCCAGCGATATGAAAACAAGGAAGAAACCGCTATCGCTGTACTAATTGTTGGGCTTAAAGCAATATTTTAATCATACAACATTAAAACCGAGCCAGCCCCGCGTCACTGAAGTGGGAGTCTCAAGTAAGCCCGAAAAAGCAATTTTTTTGGGGGGGGGGAAATAAAGAAGTTATTATCATAAGTGGCAGCATTGCTCTACCACTCAGTTGCAGAATGGCAAACGACTGCATTTAACATTTCCCCGCAGGACTTTGAACGGGAATTTTGCCAGAAGACTGCTTAAGAAAGTGTCCTGTTTTACTTGACCATTACAGTCACGGGTAACGTAAAATAAAAAGAACTACCCTTTCCATGCCGGCTATTAAAATACAAATTACCATCATGGGCTTCAATAATTGAACGACTGATAGATAATCCCATACCCATGCCCTCAGTTTTGGTTGTATAAAAAGGCATTAATATTTTTTGTTTTTGCTCTTCAGCAATACCGGAGCCATTATCTTTTACCCTGACTTCCAGTCTATTATTGAAAAGCCATCGACTATAGATAGATATCTTGCGCTGCTGGTTTACAGGAGATTTCTCCAAGGCTTCAACACTATTTTCGATCAGGTTTATAATGACCAGTTCAATTTGAGCAATATCAACATTAACAACGGGCAAATTATCTTCAAGCTCAACCGAGATTGTTATATCATCACGCTTAAAATCCAACAAATATATATCGACAGATTTTTGAATTAACTCATTAAGATCACTACTTACCTTATGATGTATATTAGGATTAGCACCCCTCATGATTCGATGAACAATCTGTCCTACTCTTAACACCTCTTTCTGTATTTTTTGGATAACCTCTGTCAGCTTTACCAAGTCAAGATTTTCAGCCTTAAGCAGATTTAAACTAACGCCTGAATAAGCAACAATCGAAGCCAGTGGTTGATTAACTTCATGAGCAATACTCGATGCTATTTCTTCTATCAGGCCAAGGCCCATAACATGGGAAAGATGCTTAAGATGCCTTCTGGATTGCTGCTCCTGATATTTACGCGCAGTAATATCCTGCATACTGCCGACCAAGCGTAACGGTTTGTTCATGATGTCGTATTGCAATTTACCACTAGTACAAATTAAACGAATAGTGTCATCCGGTAATCTGATACAAAAAATAAGTTCTGGCATCGTGATTCCCTTCAGACAATCATTGAGCCAACTATTTTTTAATGCCAGATCGACAGGAAGTATTAAATCACTCATTGCTGTAACGGTGTGTCCGAAGGTTTCCGGAGAAACGCCAAAAATGCGGTACATTTCATCTGACCAGCTGAGGTAACCAGTGGCTATATTTAAAGACCAACTACCAATACCGCCGATGCGCTGTGATTGGGACAATATTTGCTCTTTTTCCTGCAAGGCTTCCTGTATCTGTTTTCGCTCGGTAATATCGGTATGGGTACCAATCATACGTAAGGGCTTGCCATCTTTGCAGCGACTAACCAGCATGCCTCGACCCAAAATCCATTTATAACTGTTATCCTTACAGCGCAGGCGATATTCAACATGGTAAATCTCCGTTTTCCCGTCTAAATATTCTTGCATTATATTTGCAACAGTTATCTGATCATCAGGATGAATACGATCCAGCCATTCTTGGTGGGTAGATAAAACATCCTCTTGACTATAACCCAGCATTGCAAGCCAGATAGCGGAATAAGTCGCTTGCCGGGTCTGAAGATTACAGTCCCATACGCCAAAATTAGCGCCTTCTATGGCAAATTTCAACAGAAACTCACTCTCCTGTAACGCCTGTTCTATCCGTTTGCGTTCGGTAATATCGGAAGTATAGCCATGCCAGAGCGTTGAGCCATCGGCTTCTCGTTGTGGTACTGAATTACTAAATAACCAACGCTTCTCACCATCATTGTCTATTACTCGATATTCATGGCTGAAGGGGCTCAAGTTTTGAACTGATTTATGCATAACCTCAATAATGCCGCCATAGTCTTCCGGGTGGAATCGGGAGAATAATTTGGATGCATCCTCGCGAACTTCTTCCGGACTGAGTTGATGAACATTATTGAGACCTTCACTGGCGTAAGGAAAGCAGCTGCTACCATCCGGACGCAAACGAAATTGAAAGACAACTCCCGGCACTTGACTGGCGATTTTCTGCAGACGATCAAGAGACTCTTCCAAGAGTTTATTTTCGGTGATATCAGTAAAGTTGATGCGCACCAGAAGATCTTTGTCATTAACCGGCATAAGTCGGCAGCTAAGTTGAGAATGACACTCTGATCCATCGCTGACTTTAAAAGACAATTCAGCGCTAAAGACTTCTTCGTTTCGCATGAATTTCATAAAGAGAATATGCCAGTGTTCGCGGTCTTTAAGTGTAACCAAAGCGGCAAAAAGATGGTTAATCAGAGCCTGGCGTTCTATGCCGAAGATACGGGTACCCGACAAGTTAATCTCGGCAATCCGACCTTCGCGAGTAAGCGTCAGGTAACCATTGGGAGAAAATTCATAAAGATCAACATAGCGGTCATGAGATTCACTAAGCTCAATTTGAATTCGCCTTAATTCTTCATTTTGAATCTCAAGTTCAATTTGATGAAGCTCGAGCGTATGAAGTAGTTTTTCGTTGTTCTTGGAATCTGGCAATAGTTATCTCGGTAGTTAACTTTTAACCATCTCCTTTAGGTTCTATTGACGTTTAATTTTAAAAGAACCTTAGGAAATGGCAGAATCTTCATGCAATTAATAGCCTTTTTTATAGCTCTCGTAGCAATTCTGCGAGAGCATTTAAGCTAACTAAATAGGCATTCAATGGTATATATTTTTATAATACCATACATAATACTTACAACTTCTTTCCGGTTCGATTTATATATTTTTGATAAACAACTGCAATGTTGATATATACCACTCATTAAAGGTATAGGCATGCACACAAAAGAATGATATCTATAGTCTTTCAGAAATTAAATTTCTATTCACGTCGCTGTAAACTATTACGGATACCATCCCTTCAAGGGATGTTATCCGTTAGCATCGAAATTATTTATCTGAGAATCTATATCAGGGCTTTGATAACTGTTTTTACTCGACTATTTATGCATCTTAACGTTGCACGACAAAGGGGTTTTTATTTTGATGATAGACTTTTTTATACGATGACATATTACTTTCCTGATAAATATCTATTCCACCGTAACAGACTTTGCAAGATTTCTCGGTTGATCCACATCAGTGCCTTTTAAAACAGCGACATGGTAAGAGAGTAACTGTAATGGAATGGTATAGATAATCGGTGAAATCTCATTCTCAACTTGCGGTACTTTTATAATTTGTACGTTGCCATCTTCTGTCGCCGCTAATGTTTCATCCATAAAAACAATTAACTGCCCACCTCTTGCACTAACCTCCTGAATATTTGATTTCAATTTTTCAAGCAGATTATTGTTTGGCGCTACGGTAACAACCGGCATATCCGCATCGATTAAAGCCAAGGGGCCGTGTTTTAACTCGCCAGCCGGATAAGCCTCGGCATGAATATAAGATATTTCTTTTAATTTTAATGCACCTTCCATAGCTATAGGATAGTGGCTGCCTCTGCCCAAAAACAAGGCATGCTGTTTTTCTGAAAATTGCTCGGCCAACAACTTAATTTCATCATCCAGCTGCAATACTGCTTCAATTTTTCCGGGTAAACCAAATAATTCTGAAGTAATTTTTTGCTCCATTGTCTCAGACAACTCAAATCGCCTGCCAACAGCAATCACCAACAGCATCAATGCTGTTAATTGTGTTGTAAACGCCTTGGTCGAGGCAACCCCAATTTCAGGCCCTGCACGCGTAATCAAAACCAGATCAGACTCCCTGATCAAAGAACTCTCGGGAACATTGCATATCGCCAAGGAATATTTGGCGCCCAGTTTTTTTGCTTCTTGCAACGCTGCCAAGGTATCTGCTGTTTCACCCGATTGCGAAATAGTAACAACCAAAGTATCAGCTGCCAGTACCGGACTTCTGTAACGAAACTCGCTGGCAACTTCAATATTACAAGGTACGCGAGCCAGCTTTTCAAACCAATAGTGTGCGACCATGCCGGCATGGTAACTGGTACCACACGCTATAATCTGTATCGATTTTATACTGTCAAATACTTCAGAGGCCTTATGTCCAAAGGCACTATCTTGCAAGCGATCATTAATAAATCGTCCTTCCAAAGTCTGGGAAATTGCAAATGGCTGCTCATAAATTTCTTTTAGCATAAAATGGCGATAATCGCCCTTATCAACCGAGTCTGCAGTTAACCGGCTTTCTCTGGCAGGACGCTCAACAACATTGTCATCTGCATCATAAATAACCAATTTATCTATGCTGATAGAGGCTATATCGCCCTCCTCCAAAAACATAAAACGTCGGGTAACAGGAAGCAAAGCGGCAACATCCGAAGCGATAAAATACTCGCCAATACCAACGCCAATAACCAGCGGACTGCCTTTTCTGCAGGCTATCAAGGTATTCGGTTCTGAGGCACTAATTATCCCCAAGGCATAAGCGCCTTTGAGTTTTTTTACCGCCAGCTTGACTGCATTTAATAATCCATCAGTGCCCTGCCCTGAGCCAAGCCGAAGGGATTCCATAGCCTGATAAATTTCATGCACAATAACTTCGGTATCAGTTTCTGAAGTAAACTCGTAGCCATTTTTTATCAGTGTGCTACGCAGCACTTCATGATTTTCAATAATACCGTTATGCACTACCGCAATTTTATCCCGACAAATATGTGGATGGGCGTTGGCTGTACTGGGTTTACCATGCGTTGCCCACCGGGTATGTGCAATGCCGATCTTGCCACAAACAGGATCAGCCTGTAACAATGCCTCAAGACCTTTAACTTTACCCAACTCCCTTTTGCGATATATCGTCTGGTCGTTAATAACTGCCAATCCTGCTGAATCATAACCACGATATTCCAGCCTTTTTAAGCCTTCCATCAATATTGGTACGACATTTCGTTGCGCTATTCCACCGACTATTCCACACATATAATTAATTATTGTCTAATAAGAAGTTTATTCGTAAGTGCATAGCCAACAGCATGCACCGTTTTGATAGGCAATTCACGATTCAACATGGTGAGGGATTTTTTTCTAAGCCTGCCCAGAATTAAATCAAGTTTACGACAGCCATGTTGATTAAATTCACCAAATATTTTTTCGGCAAAACAATTTTTATTAATAACTTGGTCAGAATTTTCCTGGATATAGCAAAGAAAAGAAAACTCTCTCGATGTCAGTGTCATTGACTGATTGTCCGGTGCAATTAATGTCCAATTTGAATGAGATAAATACCAATTAAAATCAGTTGAATCAGTTGAATCAACTAATTCAACTAATTCAACTGATTCAACTGATTCAAAACGCAGATCAATGGCTTTTTGTGTACGATAAATCGCATTAATATTGGCGAATAATTCTTCTGAAACAATAGGTGCATTTAAGGTTCTATTAACCCCCATATTAATTAGCCTGGTTTTATCTGCATGATCCAAATCAGGGTTAACCATAGAAATAATGATTAATTTAGGATTTACTGACAAAAACTTACCAATACAAGGATTAGTATCATTTAAGAACTCAACGTCAACAACCAAAACATCTATTGTCGATGTCAACAATAATCTGAAGTAGTCAATCGGCTTAGTCAGAATGGTAACGGGAAGATTAATAAAATCATTTGCTACAGTTAAGTTGGAGCTAAGTATTGTAATTTCGGGCTTCATTGTTTTTTAATAACGTTAACTTTAACTTTAAGGATTAATAATACTACATAATGAATAACATTAACGTAATGGAGGTAATTTGATGTAATTTGCAGCAATTGATCTATTTTGATGTATTTTGATGCTACCTAAAAGACATAAAACATATAATAATTAAACAAAATTCAATACCAAAAAATTATTGGCACTACAAAAAACAAAAACAAAAACAAAAGCAAAAGCAAAAAGATAACTTAAACCGTTAGAACCAACAACATAAATTCGGTATAAGCGCACTGACCATTAGTTATTTTATAGCTTTAAAAAAATACCTGTCGTTCGTTTAATACTGAATTTATGTTAACTATTATTAACAGCCATTAATGAGTGATTGAAACATGAATACGACCAAAAAATTATTAACATTAACATTATTAAATGTTGCGTTAACCATTCCATTGACAGCAACTGCAGATGTCGCCTCTGAAGTGAGTAACGCCATTACACTTAATCCTGCCAACGCATTCGATATCACCGCAAAGGCTATTAACGCAGACCGGAGTAATTTACTCGCAATTATTTCGACAGCTATTGCAGCCAATCCTGATCAAGCAGCAGCGATTACCGCAGCAGCAGTAACCGCGGCACCGACTTTGGCAGCCGCCATTACTACCGCAGCAATTACTGCAGCGCCGACTTTGGCTACCACTATTACTACTGCAGCAATTACTGCAGCGCCGACTTTGGCTGCCGCTATTACTACCGCAGCAATTACTGCAGCGCCGACTTTGGCTACCGCTATTACTGCCGCAGCAATTACCGCAGCACCGACTTTGGCTGCCGCTATTACTACCGCAGCAATTACCGCAGCACCGACTTTGGCTGCCGCTATTACTACTGCAGCAATTACTGCAGCACCAACCTTCGCAGCTGCCATTACCACAGCAGCAGTGACCGTAGCTCCTACATATGCAGTCGCTATTACTATAGCGGCAGTTACTGCTGCACCGCTTTATACCGACGCTATTACCACAGCAGCAGTGACCGCAGCACCGACTTTGGCAACGACTATTAATTCAGAAGCAGTTGCCGCCGCCATTACATCAACAGCGCTCGCAGAAGATAATGCGTATGGCCATAATCCTGCAGATATCAATGCCGTTAATTCAGAATCAACAGTCAATAACGCTGTACTCACCAATCAAATGGAGCAATCGGTTAGCCCTAATTAATTTTTTATTTATTGGTTATTAAACACTTTAAAAACACGACTTCTGGAGTTAAACGACCCTCAAGCTATCATGCCTGTTTTTACCATTAATACAACTAAAACTAATATTTATGAAAAAAAAGAAAAGTATTCTAGCCGTTTCACTAATAAGTCTTGTTAATTGTAGCGATGTATTGGCTTACGGTAACACACAAAATAGTGAGGTTAATATGGGGATGAATTCATGCAATCATCTGGTCAATAACATTGCATCGTGCATGCAAAATAATGAGGTCAGTTTGGGAATGCGCCACTCTGAATTTGCTCAAAAAGGCATAAGTGCCGGCGCTTTTTATATTTTGCCTAAACTGGATTTTACCAATGAGTACAACTCCAATGTCTACAAACGGGATAGCAGTAAATATACGCCTGTTGATGCCTATTTTGCGCATTTTAAACCCGGCGTTGAAGCTCGCTCTGATTGGAGTCAGCATGCACTTAAGTTAAGTTTTGATACTGACTTGGCGCAATCAACAGCACAAGGCACTAATAACAATTACAACGATATTTTTACAAGTTTAACGGGCAGATTGGATGTCGTTAGAGACAGTTATTTGGAGACAGGGTTCTCCTATAACAAGCTGCATGAAAGTCGCGGATCGCCTGACCAGATTGCCGGTATAACACCGACATTTTTTGACACCAAAATTATTGATGCTTTTTATACCCATAAACTAAACCGACTGTCATTGGTTACCGGCGTAAATGCCATTCGATATGACTATCAGAATGTAGACAGTATGGATAGCAATACCCCATTACTGATGAGTAGTCGTGACCGGTGGCAATATGCCCCTTCGGTTCGCTTGGGTTATAAAATACAGCAACAATATGAGGCCTATATTAAGTTTATCTATAATCAAATTGATTATGACGGCCAGGTATTTTCCAATGGTGTAGCACCCTCAGGCAATAATGGTGGTAGCGCTTATAATCGTAATTCGACCGGCTACAATGCCTTAACCGGCTTTGCATTTGATTTGACCAATCTGATTTCCGGTGATGTCTCTGTTGGTTATTTACAGCGTAATTATGTCGATCCCGGCTTATCTAATTTCGGCGGAGTAAACGGATTTTTTGATTTAAAATGGCATCCCACACAGCTAACAACCGTCAGCGGCAAAGTCAGTCGTGACATCATGCAAACCACGCAAGCCGGGGTCTCAGGTATTATCGTAACCGGGGTAACAGTCAATGTCGAGCATGAATTAATGCGTAATATTATTCTTAATGCCGGTGGGACTTTTATGAACAATGCCTATGACGGTTTTGTTGCACCTAATGTAGAAAATCGCACTGACAACATTTATGCCGCTAGAGTCGGCGCCAAATATGTCGTTAATCAATACTTATCTACTGATCTTAGTTATATTTATCAAAATCGTGATGTCAATTATGAATTTAATAACTATCAAGTAAATCAAGTCATGCTTAATTTAAGAGGCCAGTATTAACTGGCGTGCTATCAGAGCACATCACCCTTTTTTAACTCTCGATATTTTTGTGATAAAAATGAGTCAATATTGTATTAAATTTATTTCACGATTATTGCTGTCCAGTGTATTTTTTTGTAGTTATTTATTGGCCGAAGAAACGACTAACAACATGATCAGCAATGAGGATTTGGCTGCTTCAGTCACTGAAGAGTATCGGGTGGGATCAGGTGATCTATTAAAAGTTACCGTGTTCAATCAGGAAGAGTTATCGGGTGAATTTACAATCAATGGGGCGGGGCAAATTGCTCTGCCATTAGTGGGTGATGTTAACACCAAAAAATTAACGGTAAAACAGGTAGAAAAGGCTATTGCCGATAAATTAAAGCCGGATTATTTACTTAATCCTATTGTTAGCGTGCAAATGCTAAATTATCGGCCCTATTATATTTTGGGTGAAGTGCAATCGCAAAAATCATATCACTATGTCGATGGCATGACCTACATTAACGCCGTAGTGATTGCCGGTGGTTACACTTACCGCGCCAAAGAAGACCATGTGATGGTTATTCGCATGAATGACCATCAAAAAAAAGAGCTAAGACTCAACATGGATGAAAAGGTATTACCGGGGGATGTTATTCGCATTGAAGAACGTTTTTTTTAAAAAAACACCAGCGCATCCTTTTAGATATTTCTTACATTAATACCCATCCGAGAAAACTGTGTCCGATTTAAAAGTAAAACAGATAACATCCGCCAATTTGCCAACAGATGACAACGCAGGCATCTCGCTAAGCCATGTTTTTGATACGCTTTGGCTAAAAAAACGCTTACTGATAAGTGTCACAGTTTTGCTTAGTATCCTGGCATTTTTATATATTTCTCAAATAGTGCCGCGTTATAGCGCAACAACACAAATATTAATCGGTATTAATGCTGCAAAAGTAGTTGATATTCAAGAAGTGATGACCGGCAACTTAAATACCGATTCGGCAGTATTCGGTGAAATAGAGGTGATTAAATCCCGTGAGTTGGCGCATAAAATTATGCATCGTTTACATTTGGATCAATACCAAGAGCTTAATCCCAACTCTGAAAAGCCCGGTTTTTTTAGCGGACTTAACCCCATAAACCTGATACCTGATACCTGGAAAGAAGCCATGGGACTGGTAAAAATTGATAACCGGACACCCCAGGAAAAACAGGAAGCACACTTAACCACATTAACTAATGCCTTTCTTGGCAAATTAACCATTGCACAAATCAAGCGTACTCAGGTTATTAATTTAACCTATGAATCCAATGATCCAAAGCAAGCTGCAAAAATAGCCAATGAAATTGCCGACACCTATATTATTGAGCAATTACAAGCCAAGTTTGACGCGACTAAAAAAGCTACCGACTGGTTAAATGACCAACTGGGCGAATTAAAGTTAAAAGTTGAATCATCTGAACGTGCCGTCCAAAATTACCGAAAAATACATGACTTGTTGGAGGTCAGTAAAGGTAGTGGTGTTACCCAGCAACAATTATCCGAAGTTAACAGCCAGTTGATTATGGCACGAGCTTTAAGAACGGAAGCCGAAGCCAAATACCAACAAGTAGAAGCAATAGCCAAGAGTGGCCGGGATATTGACAGTGTCGCTGAAGTGCTAAATTCGGCATTAATATCAGGTTTACGCCAACAAGAATCAGAAGTACAACGTAAACATTCAGAAATGCTGGTGGAATATGGCGCCCGTCATCCGCGCATGATCCAGGCGCAAGCAGAATTAACTGATATTCAGACCAAAGTAAAATCAGAAATTAAAAAAGTATCGGCAGCCTTACTTCACAATCTGGAACTGGCTCGTGCGCGAGAAGGCTCTTTGTCTGGTAGTTTACGGCAAATGGAATCAAAAACCAGTGGCAACAATCAGGCGGAAATAGAACTTCATGCGTTGGAGCGTGAAGCGAATGCCAACAAAGCCTTGTTTGAAACCTTTTTGGGCCGCTTTAAAGAAACCGCCTCAACGCAAGGCATTGTCCAGGCCGATGCGAGGGTAATTGCCTTTGCAGAAACACCGTTAAGCGCCTCCTATCCAAATAAAACCAAAATGCTGTTAATCAGTGTGCTTGGATCCTTGTTCTTTGCTGTTTGCCTGGTCTTTATACTTGAAATGCTCAACCCTGGTGTACGCTCACCAGAGCAAATTCAGACGCTCTTTACTATGAGCACCTTGGGCATCATACCTAAAATAATGGATAACAAAACTCTGCCACATAGCTATTTGCTGGCCAAACCTCAATCCGCTTTGGCAGAAGCCATTAATACCTTACGGATTTCACTGTCCTTGCTTAATCCGGATGCTGAAGTTAAATCATTAATGGTTACCTCATCGATACCCGGTGAGGGTAAAAGTACCTTATGTATTTTATTGGCCAGACATTCCGCTGCTGCAGGTAAAAAAGTGGTGTTAATTGATGCCGACTTACGCCGTCCAAGCATAGGCAAAACCTTTAACCTTAACGACAACACACCCGGCTTAACCGATTTATTAATGAATCATGATCTGGTGCTTAATGATGTACTGGTTAATGACCCGGAAACCGGCATGCAAATTTTAACCCGAGGTAAATCGGCTTTTATTAACCCGCTTGATTTATTTGCCTCGCATAGAATGCAAGCCATAGTTAATCAATTACGTGAGCAATTTGATTTGGTTGTTATAGATACAGCCCCCCTTATGCTCATATCTGATACCAGAATTTTGGCAGGTCTGGTTGATAAAACCATCTTCGTTGTAAAGTGGGACTCCACGCCCAAAAAAGTGATAACCAGTGCTTTGGAGATTTTAAATAAAGATGGCCATAATAACCTGGCCGGCATTGTGTTACAGAAAGTTAACATGGAACAATATGGCCGTTATGCTGGATCTGCTCATTACCATTCTTATGGCCGTTACAATAAGTATTACACCAGTTGATTATGAGTAAGCCAAACACCAAACTCCTAAATAGTCAAAAAATCCTTGCACTTATAGGGATATCGGTTTGTTGCGGACTATTACTACTAGCGGTACCACGTTTTATTGCCAGTTTATATGCGCTCTATCCTGAAGCCGCATTTAAGCAAATGCCACAAACACTGCCGGCTGAGGTTTATGAAAAAAGTATTGCTGATTTAAATAAAGCTTTGTCCTGGTATCAAAACCCGATCTATTGGCAAGCCCAGGGATTTTTTTATTTACAGCTCTTTTATACCCGGCCATTGCAAACTCCGGCCCAAAAACAGACCTACCTTAAACAAGCTAAAGCCGCCATTACTCGAGGCTTAAGCTTATCGCCTGTTGATCCACGCGGCTGGCTGCAATTAGCCGTAGTTGACAGCCTGCTTAAGATACCCAAGCAACCGATTATTAACGCTTTGCGCTTATCGTTTTACGCCGGACGCGTAGAACCCGAGTTGGTAATATCCCGTTTACGTTTTAGTTATATTTACTACGCTGATTTTACTGAAGACATGCAACAACTATGGCAAAAGCAAATACCGGTTGCCTGGGTATTTAAAGCTCAGCAACTGGTTAAATTTATTACCGCACATCCTGAAGCTAAACAACTGGCTTTAAAAGCCTTTATTTATTCACCTGAGGATGCTGATAAATTTTTAAGCCGGTTTAAGTAGATGGGCAAAGCAACGCTTACCAATCAAATACTGATGGTAGCTACACCAAACTGAATTTCGTTTCTAAAATAACCTGATGCGTGCGGAGTATATTGACAATGAATCAAGAAAAACAAACAGTCTATAGTGAAAAATTTAGAGCATCTTCCGTAAAGATAGCGCTAGATTCAGACCGGCCACTAGCTCAGGTAGCGAGAGCTTTAGGTCTTAATCCTACTATCCTGCATAGTTGGATTAATTCCTGTATGCAACCGATGGAATCCATCACAGGCAGGCGAACAGACAATTATCTTTACGACGAATTAAAGCGGCTAAAAAAAGAAAATCGCCTTTTAACGGAGGAGCGTGATCTTTTAAAAAAAGCAACCGCTTACTTTGCAAACGAGTAATGATGAAATACAAAAAATTAATAGCAAACTCCACACTTTAAAAATTAAAAAACGATCATGCCAATCAACTTGTTTTTAACGTCCTTATTTTTGACAATAATTTTTATTCTTGTCTTGTTTCCTTGCGCTTTAAAATTTGGGTTTGTTGACAAACCCTGTATTAGAAAACGGCATACCAATCCAACACCACCGATAGGTGGCATTGCCATATTCTTGGGTGTGTTGTTAACACTTTGGTTTTATGACATCAACCTCCCTCAGCAAACCGCTTTTATTCTGGCAATGACCTTACTGGTAATAGTCGGAGCTATTGATGACCATGTAAACCTTAATGTAAAAATACGCCTAACCGCACAAATTTTTGCCGCTCTTATTATGACCGAAATTGCCGATATAAAAATAATCGACATGGGTACTTTATTTGGTAATGGCACCGTATATTTAGAGGGTTTTTCAACCATCCTGACTGTCTTTGCGGTAGTTGGCGGCATCAATGCCTTTAACATGATTGATGGCATTGACGGCCTTTCGGGTAGCTCATCACTGATCTCGATTAGCCTGGTTGCCTTGCTGGCAGTTTTTTACAATCAGCCGTTAATTGTTCATATCGGCCTTCTTTTTATAGGGGCCATCAGTGCATTTTTGATTTTTAACTTACGAATTTTTGGCCGTAAAAAAGGCCTGATTTTTTTAGGTGACTCGGGAAGCACACTGCTGGGCTATGTTATCTGTTGGTTAATTATCTCTGCCTCACAAGGCGAACAGCGCATTATACCGCCAGTTCTGGTGTTATGGCTTATTGCCGTTCCCTTATTTGACTCTATTTGCATCATGCTGCGGCGCATACAAAAAGGCAAATCACCTTTTGCTCCGGATCGTGAACATTTACACCATATCTTGCCACTAAAAGGCTTTAGCGTTAACCAAACCCTTATCACTATCCTGACCGTTTCTTTAGTTATGGCCCTTACCGCCATTACCGCAAGTTTGTTTTTTATGGTCCCCGACCAACTATTATTTGTGGTTTTTTTACTCTTCTTTACCCTGTTTTATTGGGTCATGCATCAAAACACAAAAGTTATAACAGATGAATTACCTGAAAATGAATTAGCTAAAAATAAATAATTGTCTTCAAACACAAAAACTACAAGAAAAATGCTTAATAAAAATCTGCCAAAACAAAGCTTCTGGTATCCATGCTCGGCGGTGGAAATGATAAGAAAAAAAAAGCACGATGCCGCTCCGGACTTGCAACCCACGATAGAAAAAGCGGCAAGCCTTGTCAGTTTAAAAAAGGCTGGTAACGATAAGTGGCATTAAAGAGTAATACAAAAACAACACCGGGTTACCACGCTCTGGAGACGGTGAAAGTATTATCAAAAAACAGGTTAAAAATATTATTCGCCACGAAAGACACGTGGTGAGTTTTTTATTTTGTACAAAAAACGAATACTTTCACAGCCTCTCAAGCATAGGACCAATAAAACGTCAGCTATGTTGACAGTAAATACGAAGCCCTAAAAAATGCTGACGCCATGTTACTAATAACAGAATAGCAAGAATTTGGAAGTCCCGATTTTGATGAAATAAAAAAACGACTAAAAATCCCTTTGTTTTTTGATGGGCGCAATCAATTTAAACAATAACGCATACAAGCCATGGGCTTTGAATATATCCAGATTGGCATAACGACATAAAAATAAGACAGGTTGGCTTCTAAATTTTCAGATAAATAATTTCGATGCTGACGGATACCATCCCTTTAAGGGATGTTATCCGTGTGAGTTAAATTGTTGTGAATTGGAAGTTTAATTTCTGAAAGTCTATAGCTATGGCGTAACTTAATATTTTTAAATAATTTGGCAAAATAAATAACCTGTTTAAGCCAACAATTCTTAACCAAAAGCTTAAAACTAAAACCAAAAGAAATACTCATGACTAAAAAAGTTGCATTAATAACCGGTGTTACCGGACAAGATGGTTCATACCTGGCAGAATTTTTACTGGCTAAAGGTTATGAAGTCCATGGTATCAAGCGGCGCTCATCGCTTTTTAATACACAACGGGTTGATCATATTTATCAAGACCCACATATCACTGATCCCAAGTTTTATCTGCATTATGGCGATTTAACCGACAGTTCCAACTTAACCCGTATTTTGAATGAAACCCGGCCGGATGAAGTTTATAACCTGGGAGCGATGAGCCATGTTGCGGTATCTTTTGAATCACCTGAATATACTGCTGGTGTCGATGGTATTGGCACCTTGCGTCTGCTTGAGGCTATCCGGTTTTTAAAGCTGGAAAAGAAAACCCGTTTTTATCAGGCGTCAACCTCAGAGCTTTACGGACTGGTACAGGAAACACCGCAAAAAGAAACTACCCCGTTTTACCCGCGCTCGCCTTATGCCGTTGCCAAGCTTTATGCTTACTGGATTACGGTCAATTACCGTGAAGCCTATAACATGTTTGCCTGTAACGGTATTTTGTTTAACCACGAATCTCCGCGTCGGGGTGAAACTTTTGTAACCCGCAAAATAACGCGTGGCCTTAGTAATATTGCCATGGGTCTGGAGCACTGTTTATTTATGGGTAATATCGATTCACTCAGAGACTGGGGACATGCCAAAGATTTTGTACGCATGCAATGGCTGATGATGCAACAAGAACAACCCGAAGATTTTGTTATCGCTACCGGCATACAGTATTCCGTCAGGCAATTTATTAAAATCGCCGCCGGCGAACTCGGAATCACCATTCGTTGGGAGGGCACTGGCGTTGATGAAAAAGGTTTTGTTAGTGAACTACAAGGCAATAAAGCGCCGGGGTTAAAAATTGGCCAAATCATCGTCGCCATTGATCCGCGTTATTTTAGACCAGCTGAAGTAGAAACCTTATTGGGTGACCCAACCAAAGCCAAAGAAAAACTGGGCTGGGTACCGCAAATCACCTTACGGGAAATGATCAGTGAAATGGTCGCTTGTGATCTTGATGAAGCCATAAAACATGCGCTGCTAAAAGATAAAGGTTACAACATCGCAGTTAGTCGGGAATAAGCACATGACCGATAAACAACAAAAAATTTATATCGCCGGACACCGTGGGATGGTGGGAACCGCCCTTGTTGAACAATTACATGAGGCGGGCTTTAACAACATTGTTGTCCGCACCCATGCCCAACTGGATTTAACCGATCAGGCTGCAGTGCGTGATTTTATGCAGCAAGAGCAACCTAAAAAAATTATTCTGGCCGCCGCCAAAGTGGGGGGTATTTATGCCAATAATATCTATCCAGCTGAATTTATTTACCAAAATCTGATGATGGAGGCCAATGTCATCCATCAAGCTTGGGCGGCAGGTTGCCGACAATTATTATTTTTGGGTAGTTCCTGTATTTACCCAAAACTTGCCGCTCAGCCGATGCAAGAAAGCGCCTTGTTAACCGGTGGGTTGGAAGCGACCAATGAGCCTTATGCGATCGCTAAAATTGCCGGCATCAAGCTTTGTGAATCTTACAATCGTCAATATGGCACCGATTATCGCTCTGTCATGCCGACCAATCTCTATGGCGAAAACGACAACTTTCATTTGGAAAACAGCCATGTTATTCCTGCCATGATCAGGAAATTTCATGACGCCAAAACCAGCCAGTCCGCTACTGTTACTCTCTGGGGAACCGGTACTGCCAGGCGTGAATTTTTGCATGTCGATGATATGGCCTCTGCCTGTTTGCATGTACTGGGTTTAAGTAAAGCACATTATCAGGCTTGCACCGAACCCATGCTGTCACACCTTAATGTTGGTACCGGCACAGACGTGACCATACGTGAACTGGCCGAAACCATTCAGCAGGTTGTAGGTTTTAAAGGTGACATTATATGGGATGTCAGTAAACCGGATGGCGCACCCAGAAAACTCATGGATATCAGTAAAATGAAATCATTGAACTGGCGACCACAAATAACACTTGGCAATGGCCTGGCCAGCACCTATCGCTGGTCTGTGGAACACCAAAGTGAATTTAAGACGCAATAGATTTACTGTTGACTTGTAGTTTTTGGCAACGAACTTAAAGCAAAACATGTTCGGAGTACAGGCTTTGTTTACAAAGTCTACAGACACTATAACGTCTTAAGTGAGCAACACACTTTTGATTAAAAAACTTTTTAGATTAAGCAAATAAAAGCCATAGGCTTTAAATATATCCAAATTAGCCTTACGACATAAAAACAAACATGAAAATATTAGTTACCGGCACCGCAGGTTTTATTGGCTCATACGTCGTACAACGCTTACTGGAAAGAGGCGATGAAGTAGTAGGTCTTGACAACATAAATGACTATTACGATATCAACCTTAAACACGGCCGCCTGGAAAAAGCCGGTATTAAAAAAGACCAACTGGGTTGGTATAAATTTGTACAAAGTGATAAGTATCCCAATTACCGCTTTATTCAAATGAATTTGGAAGACAAACAAGCCCTGCAAATGCTGTTTGCCAATGAAAAATTTGACCGGGTTTGTCATTTAGCGGCACAAGCCGGCGTGCGTTATTCCATTGAAAATCCGCAGGCCTATATTCAAAGTAATATTGATGGTTTTTTAAATATCTTGGAAGCTTGCCGCTGGAACACTATAGAACATTTAGTCTATGCCAGCTCCAGCAGTGTTTATGGCTTAAATGGCAAGGTACCCTTTTCAGAAAAAGATTCAATCGCTCATCCGGTAAGCCTTTATGCAGCAACTAAAAAAAGTAATGAGTTAATGGCCCACGCTTATAGCCATCTTTATAACCTACCCACTACCGGCTTACGGTTTTTTACCGTCTATGGGCCTTGGGGTCGACCGGATATGTCACCGTTTTTATTTGCCGATGCCATTTTAAATAACCGATCTATCAACGTATTTAATAACGGCGATATGTTACGAGACTTTACTTATATCGATGACATTACAGAAGGCGTAATTCGCTGCATAGACAAAGTAGCCTTATCTGATAAGGAATGGGATGCACAAATCCCGGACCCAAGCAGCTCTTTGGCTCCTTATCGACTTTATAATATTGGCAACTCGTCCCCTGTTAAATTAATGGACTTTATACAGGCAATAGAATCAGCGTGTGGAAAAGCTGCAGTAAAAAACTATCTACCTATGCAGCCAGGCGATGTTTATCAAACCAATGCCGATACAACCGCATTGGAGCAACATATAAGCTATAAACCGGCAAAAAATCTTTATGAAGGTATTAAAGAAACCGTAGAGTGGTTTAAAGAATATTATAAATTGGTATAAATTCGCATCTAAACGTAAAAAACTAAATGAATAACACCAATAATTATTTCTGGGCATTTCTTGAAAAAATTGCACCAATGATCATTTCTTTTGTGATCTCGGTAATCATCGCGCGTATGGTAACGCCCGATGCTTATGGATTGGTGGCAATGTTGGCAATCTTTATGGCCATAGGACAGGCTTTTACCGAACTGGGTTTTACTGCGGCTCTGGTTCAACGTAAAAACATAACCCAAGATGATGAAACCAGTGTGTTTATTATCAATATTCTCGGGGGGATAGTTGTTACTGCAATACTTTGGGGTGCGTCACCCTTTATTGCACAATTTTTTGAAAAAGAAATTTTGATTCAATTAGTTTGTGTTCAGGCACTTGGTATTTTTATTGCCTCAACTGGTTTGGTGCAATTTGCATTAATATCAAAGCACATGCAATTTCGCCTGGGTGCTATTATCGAATTTGTAGCCACAATAGTATCCGGCATAGTTGGCATTACTATGGCCTATTCCGGTTACGGTGTATGGAGTTTGGTGGGTCTTGGACTCTCTCGTGAACTGGTCAGAACTATTGCTGCCTGGATAGTTAGCGACTGGCGACCCAAGGGCAGATTCTCCATAAAAAGTGTAAAAGCCATGTGGAATTACTGTAGTTTATTACTCTATTCATCAATATTTCACCGCATAGTAATCAACTTACATACCTTTATTATTGGTAAAATTTTCCCACCCGCCGCACTAGGCTTATACGCACGCGCCATAGGTCTACAAGCACTGCCTGTGGGATTGGTATCCGGGGTTGTTCAACGCGTTGCCTTTCC
The DNA here is from genome assembly GCF_025583945.1 of Methylobacter psychrophilus. Lineage (GTDB taxonomy): Bacteria > Pseudomonadota > Gammaproteobacteria > Methylococcales > Methylomonadaceae > Methylobacter_C > Methylobacter_C psychrophilus. Next base: position 18,051 of record NZ_JAOEGU010000010.1, on the reverse strand, counting down.
TTTATTTTCAAAACATCAAAACAACAAGATATTGCTGCTTCAATCCATTAGAAAGCAAATCCGTTTACTGGTATTAGGCGTTTCGTTAATGATGGGCTTACTCGCAAGCCTGGCGACAGAATTAGTGCCATGGTTACTAGGTGATCAATGGCTTGAATCGATTCCATTATTACAAATTCTCTGTGCGGCTGGCATCTTAAATGCCGCATTCCCACTTCATTCTGAGTTGACAAAAGCACTTGGAAAGTCCGGTATTTTTTTTAGGGTAGAAATAACAAAAAAGCTCATAATTTTACTTGTGCTTGGCGTCGTTTATCGATTTGGGATAGAAGGTTTTGCCTGGGGGGCTGTTGCCATCTCCTTTACCGATTATTGCTTAAGTGCCTCTCCCAGCAAAAGATTAATTGGCTATAACTGGGGAAAACAACTATTTGATCTGACCCCCCCAATATTACTGGCAGGCGTTTCAAGTGCCATTTTATTCTATACACCATGGGATACATCGTGGTCTTTAGTCCAACTAATGCTGGCCAAAACGTGTTTATTTTCGTTAACAAGCTTTATTCAACTATTCATTTTACGAAAATTATTTTTCCAGGACGCGTGGGGTATTTTGGGAATAATTTTAGGGCGCATCAATAAAATATTTTCTGCATTTTCACCAACCGTTTTAAAAGAAAAAGTAAAAAATAACCTTCTAAAAAAACTACATGCCAAACCTGAAATCACCTCTCGCATTGCTACGAGAGTACTTAGAGACGGATTACCCCGCTATCTGGACTGGACTTATGAGAGTGAAAAACAACAGACTTTAGCTTATCTGGAAAGCATGCGCGTCGATAGATTTGCTTATAAATTTGCCGGCAGTTCAGAGCAACCTACGTTATACGGGTCCATTTATGCCTGTATGCTCTTAAATATGTACGGTGTTTTAGACAGTATGAATCCAGCAGAAAAAGATGACTGGTTAACTTATTTTGATAGTTTTCAAGATGCCAAGGATGGTTATTTCCGTGATCCTGTCTTGGCCTGCCCGGCTTTTGAAGGTACGCGTGAATGGGGTGATGGTTGGGGAGCTCGTCACTTGGTTGGGCATATTATTATTGCTTATGGCCACTTGGGGCGTGCACCTAAATACGGCTTCAAATTTTTAGAACCTTATTACGATCCCGATTACCTCAATACCTGGCTTAAAACCTTTTCCTTTAAAGAAGATGTTTGGTCGCAAAGCAATTACATTATGAATGTAACAACTCTATTGCAATATGCCCGTGACTACATGGATGAAAACAGGGCAGCTCCAGCAATAAAAATAATTTTAGAATGGTTAAGGTCTACACAACGCGCTGACACCGGCATGTGGCATCAATATACCATTAATGGCTACCCGGAAATAGGCGATGCTATTAGAGGAGCTTATCACTTTTATCCCTTATTTATTTATGAAAATGAACCCCTAAAACATCCGGAAGCCATTATCGATACTATCTTGCGCTCACAAAATTCATGGGGAGGCTTTAACCCACAAGAAATGCCGTCGGGCGCCTGTGAAGATATTGATGCCATTGAACCGTTAATTAGAGCGTCCCTGCAATCGGGGCATCGCCGAATAGACGTTAACAATGCCCTTAAGCGGGCAATGGTGTGGATGCTCAGTTGTCGTCACCAGCAAGGTGGTTACCAATCACTGCCTGAAAATGGCTGCCCTTACGGCGGTCATCGACTCACTACTAGCCACCCAAGAGAAGGTAATTTATTTGCCACATGGTTCAGGACACTCTGCTTAGCTTATATATTGGATTTTTTAGAGATTCCAAATGCCTTTACATTAAGGACATATCCCGGATATGAAATTAATTTACATTACAGAAAATAAATAGGAACTTTATATGCTTAATTATATTATTAATTTTTTATACAAAATTGGAAGTTACAAAAGTCTTTTTTCCGTTCTTACTTTTAACCAGGCAGTTAACCTGATGTTACTGGATTTTTTAAAAAAAACGAAAACACTTAACATAACAATTAATGGTATTAACTTATTAATACGTTCAAACACTTCAGATTATCTAGTGGCAAAAGAATCTTTGATATCTGATGAATATGATTGTATTGAATTAGAAGCACCAAAAATTATTATAGACTTAGGTGCAAATATCGGTACATCAGCTTTAGCACTTCATCGACGTTACCCCGAATCTAAAATCTATGCAGTTGAAATGGAAAATGAAAATTTTCAACTTCTAAAAGAGAATGTCAGTGCATATAAAAATATTATTCCAATCCATGCGGCTATTGCCGGTACTTCTGGTACGCGTAAAATTTTTGATAGAGGCACTGGCCCTTGGGGTTATACCATTACAGATACAATTAATGAAAAATCAGAATTAAGTGAGAAAATACAAGCTATTTCACTTGATGAATTAGTTGAAAAATATGCAATTAATAGAATTAACTTATTAAAAATAGATATTGAAGGTGCAGAAAAAGAAATATTTGAAACCGAAAATAAATGGTTAACCATAACAGACGTCATAATAGCTGAACTGCATGATCGAATAGTAATGGGTGCGACACGTACCTTTTATTTATCTACATCAAGTTTTACAAGCTTTGATATTCACGGGGAAAAAGTTATTGCATATAGATAATTTATATTTCAAATCATACAAATGAGTAAATTTCTTAATGAAAATACCTAAAGTAACCGTTTTAATGTCGGTATACAATGCTGAAAGCTTTATAAACGAAGCGGTAGAAAGTGTACTCAATCAAACCTCTAGTGATTTTGAGTTTCTAATCTTTGAAGATAAATCGACAGATACTACGCTGGAATTACTTAAAGCATTTAATGATTCCCGCATACGTCTCATAGTTAATGAAGAAAATCAGGGGCTAACAAAAAATCTTGCCCTCGGGATGTTAATGGCACGGGGTGAATATATTGCTCGTATGGATGCAGATGACGTTTGTCTACCGAATCGTTTAGAAACTCAACTGTCTTATCTGGAACTACATCCCGATATCAGTGTATTAGGCTCTGCGGTTACCTACTTTGATGGAACTGGCTGGGAGTTTGTTGCCCATCAACCGCTAGACCATGACGAAATAAAATGTACGCTATTATATGGTTTTACCATGCTGCATCCGTCAGTTATGTTCCGTAAAGCTGACTTTCAAGCCCATAATTTAAATTACAACCTCCACTTCCGGGTTTCTCAAGACCATGATTTATGGACCCGAGCCATTCGTAACCTCCGCTTTGCCAATTTACACCAACCTCTACTAAAAATGCGTGAGCACAGTGGAAAGATAGGCAACACAAGAAAGTCATATCAACAAGACTTGTCAAATGACATCAGAAAAAGGCAACTTAAAGAGCTGGGCGTTGAGTTTACCGAACAAGAATTCCAAGTATTTAATGCCGATGAAAATACCATAAAAAAATGGACTGTCGATGACTTTAAATATTACGAAGCCATGTTATTAAAAATATTAGAGGCCAACACTAAAACACAAATATTTAACCACATCTTGCTAGTCAAACAAGGTATAGATAATTTTCGTGGGTATTGCCGTCTGGCACTTATTTTTCATAATAGTGCAGGTAAATATTATTGGCAATCAACTCTAAAAAAATCCGATTCTATAACAAAAAAGCAATTTTTTGGACTACTTATTAGAACTTGTTTTATTTAAAAAATACTTAAACCTATTGGATAATTACTTTATTCATAAGCGTTAATTATATTTAACCAATTAATAATTTATATATGAATTTAACAAAAATAGTCGCTGGTTTTAACCGTAGATTAATGCGAGTTGTTAGTTTTAACTACTTAGAAATATTTAATACTATAAATAGCTGTTACCAATTTAGAAAACTTAAATTTTCTAAAAAAACAGTATTAATTGTTGAGCAAAATGAATTTCATGCTGAAATTCTTCCAGGTTATTGTGCTTATTTTAAAGAATTAGGTTATGACGTTATTATTTGTTTAAGAAGAAAAAATAGCCAAAGCAGCGTTTTTTGCAGACTGGATGAAAAGTATTTACCTCATATTTTCGAACTTAATCTATGGGGAATGAAATATTGTCTTAAATATGCACAAGGCTTTGATATTATTTTTATAACATCAACAATATTAGCCCAAAAAAATGGTTATTTTGGTTTGTTTTTTGACTATCTAGGATTTACACCCCAAGGTAAGCAAGGTTATTTAGTGGTTGAACACAACTTCCCAAGTCTTGTCGATGCAATACAAAAAAAACGTATTGATGAGAACAGAGTATTCCTTCTAAGTGCTTACAATGATGGTCAATATAATATTCCGATGCTAAATCCAAATTACTTTGGCAAGATAAATATACGTAAATTAAATGAACATAAAATATTTGTGACTGTAGGTACTATTACAAACCATAACAGAAGCTTTTCACAGTTATTATCTGCTGTAGAAGCACTTTTACAAGAAAAACATGAGAACTTTCAAATAATGGTCGTTGGAAAAGGTAACCCTGAAAAAATACCGGATAAATTAAATAAATACATAAAATTTTTAGGATTTTTAGATTTCAAAGAATTATATGACTTAATAGAAGAAGCCGATTTTTTCTTACCATTACTTGATCCGGAAAACTCTGGCCATCAAAGGTATTTAGATGGAGAAACGACAGGTTCCAGACAGTTAATTATGGGCTTCCAGATTATACCGTTAATTAATTCAGTATTTGGTAATGCCTATCAATTTAATCAGAATAATGCAATTATTTACGAAAAAGATCAACTTGATAAAGCAATGCTTAGCGCAATGACAATTAGTGCAGAAGATTACCAATTAAAATGTCGAAATTTAGAGTTATTAGCTAATGCTGTTCGTGCTGAATCGATGACTAATCTTGGTAATAAAATTGCACAGATAAGTATTTAAACTTGTATTTATATATTATTTTATATTGAATAAAATTTATTTTAATGGCTTATAGGAGTGGTCAGTGCGTGCATTTATTAGAACAATTTATATTAAAATAATTTTATTTTCTAAACGCTATTCACTTAAAGCACTACCCGGCGTTAGACTCTCTAAAAATACTGTTATCGATTTTTTTACATCATTAGAGCCTTATGTAAGTATTGGTAGTCATTGTAATATTACATCTTCTTCAATAGGTTATGGTACTTATATAACCGAGTACTCATCGTTAAGACATACAAAAATTGGCCGCTTTTGTTGTATTGCCGATAATGTCAGAACAGGTAATGGTAGCCATCCAACCAAAACTTTTGTAAGTTCCCACCCGGCTTTTTTTTCAACGATAAAGCAAAGTGGTTTTACCTTTGTTGATAAGCCGCTCTTCAACGAAATGCCTTTTATTGAAGGGTCTAATTATGTCGTTGAGATAGGTAATGATGTCTGGATTGGATCAGGCGTTAGAATTTTGGATGGTATAACCATTGGTGATGGGGCAATTATTGGCGCGGGCTCTATAGTGACCAAAAATATTGAGCCGTACGCTATTTATGCAGGTATTCCTTCTAAAAAGATCCGCTACAGATTTAGTCCTGAACGAATTGAATTTCTATTAACATTTCGTTGGTGGGATAAAGAACATACTTGGTTAGCTAAAAATGCGGAATTTTTCTTGGACGAAGATATATTTTATGAAACGTTTAACAATCAAATTAATTAATATTAAATAAAAAATTCGTAACTAAACCAATATATTGCAACTTAATGAATTAAATGTATACCTTTAACAAAGAATTTAAAAAAATTAATCAGCTACCTATTATCTGGTGTAAATTTTGAATAAGAATAGTTACACAGTGGAGCGTTTTTATTCATTAGACATCCTGCGAGGTATTGCAGCCTTAAGTGTAGTCTTTTCACACTGGAAACATTTTTTTTATTCTGGAACTATTCTAGAAAATTTTGATAAATCCAAACAACCATTATTTAATTGGTTATATATTTTTTATACTGAAGGTTATTTAGCTGTAGACTTGTTTTTTAGTCTTTCTGGCTTTATTTTTTATTGGCTCTATTCAAACAGAATCGCGGAAAATCATATAACATCGATTCACTTCCTAATTCTGCGTTTTTCCAGACTTTATCCTTTGCATTTTGTTACGCTTTTATTGGTAGCATGTAGTCAGATTTTGTTAATGGATACACAAGGGTACTATTTTGTTTATCCTAATAATGACTCTATACACTTTTTACTAAATTTATTTTTTGCTTCCTCATGGGGATTACAAAATGGAAATTCATTTAATGGCCCAATTTTGTCTGTATCTATAGAAGTTTTACTTTACGCCATTTTTTTTAGTTGCTGTCGATTATTACCGGTAAAAATGTATGTACTAGTGTTATTGTCAATAATTGGTTTTATTATAAAAAGATATCTATCGATACCTATAGGCATAGGTATTACTTCGTTTTTTATGGGCGGATTTATGTTTTTTATATATCAAAAAATTATAACTTCATATCATGCGAATAAATTTACTTTATTTGTATTTGTACTTATGATTTTAAGCTGGCTTGCAACAATTATTTTTATCTATAGTACTGATAACATCAGCTTTCATTCAGAAAACTCAATATCTTTGTACTCGAGCTCAAATAACCTATTTAATACAGCTAAAAAATTTCTAATGCGGTTTCAGATTTGGCCAATTTGCATATTATTTCCGCTTACAATTCTTTCTCTAGCATTAATCGAAAATTTTAGAGGATCTTTAGGTAAGCGTTTTTCATTTATTGGTGATATTTCATATTCATCTTATCTTATTCATTTTCCTCTACAACTTTTAATTTATATTGCAGCAACTTACCTAAAATTTAGTACATCTGTATTTTATACATCTTGGTTTATGATCTCGTATTTTATATTGTTATTACTTATCTGCTACGGTAGTTATAGATATTTTGAAATGCCGGCTCAAAAATTTTTACGAGAATATTTAAATACCTATAAAAAGAGTTATATATTTTCATAAATCACTTATAAGCTTGTGTAATTTAGTTTTTACATAAGAGGAACAATACTTTTTTTAATTTAAAAATTAATATGTCAAATAAAAACCTAGCATTTCCGATTATTACACGCCTGCAGGGAGGGTTAGGTAATCAGCTATTCCAATATGCAATTGGCCGTGCGCTGGCGACTCGTTTAGGGCGACCATTACTGATGGATATAACAACCATCATTCCGGAAGCACCATCCCGTCATTATGATCTTGGTGCATTTCAAATTAATGAGAGCTTTGTTTCAGGTTTACATAAGTTTTGTACGCGTTGGGTAGGTAGTCAACGTCTTGGCCAATTATTCCAATCATTGTTTATACCTGCCAAATCTTATCGATTAATTCGAGATGTTGAAGCTGGATATGACCCAGATATTTTCAGGCCGCATGATGGATCCATAATTCTGCATGGCTATTGGCAAAGTTATCGTTATTTTAATGAAATAGCTGATCAACTAAAAAACGAGCTTGGTTTTCGTTTTGCCCCTGATTTAGATAATGCAAAACTAATTGCTGAAATTGAATCCGTAGCGTCTGTTTGTGTGCATATAAGACGTGGGGATTATGTTAGTAACGCCCTATTTGCTGATAACCTGGGAGTTTGTAGTATTGATTACTATCAACGTGCGACAACAGAAATTGTTGCACAAGTTAATAACCCTCATTTTTATGTATTCAGTGATGATCCTGAGTGGGCAAGATCCAATTTAAATTTCCCCGGACCTACCAGCATAATTGATCATAATTTGGGTAAATCGGATGTAGAGGATTTACGGTTGATGACGCACTGTAAATATTTCATCATTGCAAACAGTTCCTTTAGTTGGTGGGGAGCTTGGTTGGCTTCTTATCCAAATAAATTAATTATCGCACCTTCTCGTTGGTTTAATAAAGATAAAATCCCCATCGAAGACAGAATCCCAGCTACTTGGATACGTTTGTAGTCGCGTAAGTCGGTTTAGCGACAGCGCTTGTGCCCCAGAGGGTATAACCCGACAGTTCAAAGTGAATGTACCAGATAGAAAATGACTTAGAAAGCATTTTATATAAAAAAGTTTGCATTTCAATTACTACTCATTAGGTTCGTTATTTTGGCAGAGAACACGATTTATAAACCATTGGTAAGCATTATTATCCCGTCTTTTAATAGAGAAGCTTTGCTATTAGATGCTGTTGAAAGTTGTCTAAATCAATCATGGACAAATATGGATATTATCATTGTCGACGACGGATCGACCGATGGAACGCAAGCACTTGTTGCAGAAAAACTTCATTCAACATGGCCTAAAGATAGTGTGCGCTATATAAGGCAAGTTAACAGTGGAGCATCTGCGGCTCGTAACCATGGACTTAAACTGGCACAAGGCCGGTACATACAGTTTTTGGACTCTGATGATTTATTAATGCCTGACAAACTTGCCAAGCAAATTAACTTACTGGAAAACCCAAAAAATAATAAAGTAGCTTGCTGTTATTGTTACGGATTGATAGGCGAAAACTTTAATACCATACCCTCTAATAATCTTAAACGTATTGGCTATTGTGAAACTGATCCGGTTAAGCTCATCAGACAGTTAAGCTCCAGAATAGTACATGGCATGCAAACGTCTGCGCCCTTATGGCGGCATGATTTTTTACTGTCTCATGAGGGCTGGCGACAAGACATAGGCTTGGGAGATGACCTTGAATACCATATAAGACTTCTGGCAGATGCAAACAAGTTGTTATTTATTCGTGAAAATTTGTTTTTTGTAAGGGTGCATCCTGAAGTACGCTTAAGTACTGCCTCATTATCTGACACTTCGTTAGTGTCCATTATTAAAACCCGGCAATCGGTTTTTAATACCCTACAACAAATCGGGCAATGGGATACCGACATGCAAACGGTATTTTTGCACGCCATGCGGACTATTTACGCCAATTGTTTAGCCATAGAAAATCCCAACCTGCTCAATGAGCTTGAGAACTGGCTAATAACTTTAGCCTCGTCTCCCAAAAAAAACTATCCCTTTAAATTACTGATTCAAATCCGACGTTGCTTTGGCAGCGCCACATTAATTTTTTTATACCAATCGATCAAAAGGGTACTAGGCTAACCATGCATATTTTTGTTATCAATCTTGAAAAAGATCAAGCACGCCGGGAGTCTATTGCCAAGCAACTCCAAGACCTTAAGTTGGAATTTGAAATCATTAAGGGTATCTATGGCGCTACAATGTCGGTAGAAGAACGTCAACGCGATTATGCTGACGGCAAAGCAAAATGGCGCTGCTCACGCTCATTGGTACCCGCCGAAATTGGTTGTGCGCTTAGCCATATAAACGTCTATAAAATAATGGCGGAACGGCAACTAAAATCTGCATTAATTCTTGAAGATGATGTGGTATTACCTACAAATCTTAAAGAACTGCTTAAAGATTGCTCAAATGTCTTGGATACCCAACAAGCCCAGGTATGGCTACTATCAACGGCCAGCGGTTATAGTCGACCAAAGACGACTATAAGAATTAATAAAGAACATCTTTTATTGCCTTATCAATCGGGATACTTTACTTCTTCTTACCTACTGACCTTGCCAGCCGCACAAGCATTACTTAAAGATCTTTATCCTGTCCGGGATGTTGCTGATTGCTGGCAACGTATGCATCGTTATCGGGTTGTTGATTTGTTTGTTTTCGATCCACCGGTGATTGAACAAGATCAAGTACTGTTCGGTTCTTCTACAACAAGTGATATTCAAAGCCTGGCCTTCCTTAACTACACCTCAAAGATTATTTACAAGGCACGTAGAGCACGATCAATCTTATGGGAGGCAGGTTATTCGCGTTATCGAAAATGGCTTCGCCCGTATTCAGGGACCAAACTCAATCCATAATTTACGTTAAGGTCGATTATATGCGCTCTGGCAGGCTTTATTTTTCTAAATTAATTTTTACCTTTCTCCCGGAAACACGGTTTTTTAAACTTAAAAACGCACTGCTTTGCTGGGCAGGCATTAAGTTAGGCAACAATGTACGTATCTGTTCTTCTGTTACCGTGATGGGAGCAGGGACGTTAAAAATTGGTGATGATACCTGGATAGGTCATCAAGTTTTAATTTGTTCTGGCAGTCGTATTGTCATTGGTAAATATGTTGATATTGGACCACGGTGTTATCTTGGCACGGGGACGCATGAAATCGATCCGACTGGACTTCATTCTGCAGGAACAGGAATTAACATGGATATAACTATTGGCGATGGCGCATGGTTAGGGGCAAATTGTTTAATTTTACCGGGTGTAACTATTGGTAAAAAATCCGTTATTGCGGCCGGTGCCGTTGTGACAAAAAATGTACCGCCAAATGTTGTTGTTGCTGGCATACCTGCCCGTGTTATTAGACTGTTATAAACATAAAAATGATGAAATATAAAATTTGTATCTGGTCACCTATTCCCTCACCGCATCAGAAATATTTTTTTGAAGCACTTGCAAGACAGCCAGATATTGATCTGGTTGTCTCATATTATGAAAACTTCCCACAAGAACGCCTGAAATTGGGTTGGAAAATAGAAGAAAGCCGGTTATATACTGAACAATATGACACGGAAAATCCGCAAACAGCGTTAACCGCTATTGAGGATTGGCAAACCAGAATTCATGTTATACCCGGCATTTCAAGTGCGTATATGAAAAAAATACATGTCATGTTACTTAATAACCAATGTCAATGGATACACTGGACAGAAAGAAGCGGCATCGTCTTGGCAGACAAACTTAATTACAATATGAAATTGTTTCATATTTTTAATTTTTTATACCGGTTTAAATATTATTCTTACGCTCGACAAATTAATAACCATGCGCTTGGGGTATTTGCTATTGGAACGCCTGCAAAAAACGATTTTATTAACTGGGGGGTTAATAAAAATAAAATCGAGTATTTGTCTTACACCATAAAAGACACTAACGCTGTCAACGTTATTGATTGTTATCCCCAAAAAAAAATATTTTTATATGTCGGCTCTTTAATTAAGCGAAAAGGATTGGACATACTGCTTAATGCTTTTTCTTTATTAGCAAAAAAACAAGAATGGCTTTTATTGTTAATCGGCTCCGGCAACGATAAAGATACCTATATTGATATCAGTAAAAAACTCGACATTGCAGCCAATACTATTTTTCTTGATTCTATTCCTATGGAGCAAATAAAATCGTATATGCAAAGAGCAGACGTCTTTATTTTACCCAGCTTATTTGACGGTTGGGGGGCCGTATTAAACGAAGCGGCTTCAGTAAAAAAACCCTTAATATCAACTAATCAATGCGGGGCGGCTTATCATTTAATAGACGATAAAAATAATGGTTTTAGGGTTACAGCAGGTAGTGTTGATCACTTAAGAAAGGCCATGCAGTTCTATATAGATAATCCTGAAAAAATTATTATGCACGGCAAAATATCACATCAAATTTACAAAAATTTTACGCCCGATAAAAATGTAGAACAGTTTCTACATTCATTAATTAAATGGCATGGGCAACAAAAACCTACCTTATGAAAAAAGAAAAACAACTTGATTACTTAATAGCTTTATTAATTTTTATAAACATTTATCCGGTTTTTATATTCAGTCATTACCTGCCCTTACCTGGTAATTTTGTACAATTGGCTTATTACGCGCTGATGTTAATGGTGCTTTTTTTGTTTGGATTACCGGGTAAGTTTGAAACAAGTTTAGTCTTTGTGGTTTTTGCCGCTGTTTTAAGTTTGTTAGTCAATGATGTCGCCGAAAAATATAACGCCCCACTTAGATTGTCATTATTTGTCATAGTAATTTTATCCATTGGCCCTTTACTCTATAACGCTACCTTGGTTCGATTTCGTAAGCTGTTATATGAAAAGCTCATGCTTATTTTTATGTGGATTGGTGGCGTATCCTTTTTTTGTTTATTGGGCTTACCAACTTTTGGTATTGGTCATTTCTCAGGTTTACTCGCACATAGTATGCTTTTAGCCCCCGTCGCATCCTTGGGTGGGTTGTATGCTTTTTCTAAATGTATCAACGCCGAAAAAAGACAAAAAAAGCTCTTTTTTGGTCTTTTTGGGCTTAATACAGTCTGTGTTATTTATGCTTCATCACGGTCAGCATTAGCGGCTTATGTTTTTGGTTTTATTATCTATCTGTTGCTTAGTCATTTTGCTTGGCGAAAAAGCCTTATTGTTGTTTTAGGGATATTTGCTTTATTTTTATCCATCAGTTCTGATGATCAAACACAAATTCAGCCCAGTTCTGAGGGTGATACCGTATTTTCAAGGGATATGGAAGAAAACACCCGTGAAAACTTATGGAATGACAGAATTGCTGAATTTAACAGTAGTCCGCTAGTTGGAGTAGGCTTTGCCGTCCAAAGCGATGCCGTTAATGACCAAGTTGCTGAAGATGAAGAAGGGAGAGTTGAACCAGGCTCTACTTATCTTATGGTTTTATCCATGACCGGTTCTATCGGTGGTTTTGCTTTTCTTGTTTTTTTAATCAAACCGTTGCTAAGCCAAAAATTTTGGCAACAAGTGATTTATGCCCAACCCGATAAAATGGCCGCATTTGCTTTTTTTATGGTGCATTTTTTTGCCGAAGGTTATATTTTTGCGGCTGGCTCATTATTAGCTTTTACTTTTTGGTTACTAATGGGCGTAATTTATCCTTATAAAGGGGTAAATTAATATTACTTACATAATATGATTTTCGCGTTTTATTTATCTCAGCCTATTTTACGAATGTATCCATCATGAAAATTTGCCAGTCTATTTCTTCTATATCGCGCATAGCCGCTGGTGTTTCGGGATTTGTTTTACCGCTGTCGCAACATCTGGTTAAGCTTAATGTTACTGTTGACGTATTGAGTTTAGCTGATGAGCATTCAATAACAGATTTACCACTGTGGTACCCGTTACAGCCTTCTTTATTAAAAAACTACATTAAATCTTTTGGATATTCCAAAGATTTTAAAGCGGCTCTGGATGCTATGTACCCATCTCTTATTCATCAGCATGGACTTTGGTTGTATCCTTCATTAGCTATTTTTAAATGGACTAAAAAGAACCGGGCACAAAGAGTTGTCTCGCCGCACGGAATGCTGGAAACATGGGCTTGGAGGCACAAGAACTGGAAAAAAAGACCTATATGGTATTTATGGGAAAAGCGTAATCTGCAAACGGCAGCAGTAATTCATGTGACCTCAGAGCAAGAAATGCGTGGAGTAAGAGAACGAGGTATTACCTCACCGATTGCCATCATTCCAATCGGTATAGATGTTCCGGACATCTTGGTTAAATCTAACTTGAAACATCCCGCAGCAAAAAAAACCATCCTCTTTTTATCCCGTATTCATTCTGTAAAAGGCTTGGAAAATTTGATTCACGCGTGGCATAAAGTTAAGCGGGATGATTGGCAAATCATTATCGCAGGCCCGGGGGATGCCGATTATATTGGTAATCTCCGTGGCTTGGTAGAAAAGCTGGGCTTAAGTGCTTACTTTTTGTTTAAAGAGGCGGTTTATGGTGATGATAAATGGCAGTTAATAACCAATGCCGACCTGTTTGTATTACCCAGTTTTAGTGAAAATTTTGGCATCGTTATTGCCGAAGCCTTGGCTTGTCAAGTTCCGGTAATTACGACTAAAGGCACCCCTTGGGAAGGTTTAATTGAACATAATTGCGGATGGTGGATTGATGTGGGGGTTGAGCCTTTGGCAGAGGCCTTAAACAATGCCATGCAACTTTCATCTGAACAACGTCAGTTGATGGGTCAACGGGGCAAGCAATATATGCAACAAGCGTTTAATTGGCAAGAAAGCGCTATTAAAATGAAAATGTTATATAAATGGGTTTTAACAAAAAATAATAAACCAAATTTTGTTTATTTATAAATTTTAATGGCAACTAAAAAACGTGTCAAAAATGAATACTCATCGATTAAAAAAACAGCACTTATCTCGTTCCAATAAACTGGCAAGATTAGCCTGGAATCTGGTTTGGCTTTTTTTATATAGACCCAGTCCGGTACCTTTACATAGCTGGCGTCGGTTTTTGTTGCGTTGCTTTGGTGCAACTATTGAAGAAGGGGCGCACCCTTATCCATCTGCAAAGATTTGGGCACCCTGGAATTTAACCATGCGCAAGCATAGTTGCTTAAGTCATCAAGTTGATTGTTATTGTGTCGATAAAATTGAGCTGGGTGCGCATGCCACAATTAGTCAATATTCTTATCTTTGTACGGCCAGTCATGATTATACCCAGCGTGATATGCCCTTAATAACCGCACCTATTATTATTGGTGATAATGCCTGGGTGACGGCAGATGTTTTTATCGGCCCTGGTGTAACGATTGGTGAGGGTGCTGTTATAGGTGCTCGCTCCACAGTTACGCGCAGTGTTTTACCCTGGATAGTAGTAGCTGGCTCACCGCCTAAAGTGATTGGCTCACGTATCCTGAATGATTAATGTTTACTATGACACAACAAACAATGTTAACTAACGAGCAAGCACTAAATCTGACAGTAGTAATACTGACTTTTAATGAAGAACGCCATATACAAAGGTGCTTGGAATCCCTCAATGGACTTGCCAGTCGAGTGATTGTGGTCGACAGTCAATCGACCGATCAAACGCGTGAAATTGCCTTAAAGCTGGGAGTTGACGTTCTTATAAATCCTTTTATCAATCAAGCTATTCAGTTTAATTGGGCGCTGGATCATTCCGATATTACTTCGGACTGGGTGATGCGACTGGATGCTGATGAAATTGTTACGCTAAAATTGGCGGAGCAATTACGACAACACTTATCATCCACTCCCAACGCTACAGCAGGAATAACTGTTAATCGGCAAATTCATTTTATGGGGAAATGGATTAAGCACGGTGCAATTTACCCCATTCGGACACTACGGATTTGGCGTAATAAACAAGGGCGTTGTGAAAACCGCTGGATGGATGAGCATATTTTGGTAGAGGGTACTATTGAACATATCAATGCTGATATTGCAGATATCAATCTACATAATATTACCTGGTGGATTAATAAACATAATCATTATGCCAACCGTGAAGCGATTGAGTTACTGGTGGGTGAAATAAACCATGCTGTAGACAATAAAGCAGCTGCCATGAGTGTGTCGGCACGGTTTAAACGCTGGATTAAACACAGCGTTTATGCACGCTTGCCTTTGGGAATGCGTGCCTTATTATATTTTTTGTATCGTTATATTTTTCGCTTTGGCTTTTTAGATGGCTGGCAAGGATTGGTGTTCCATGTTTTGCAGGGTTTTTGGTACCGCTTTTTAGTAGATGTTAAGGTTTATGAGCTGCGTAAGTTAATGTCCGAACGCAGCCAACCGTTGACACAAGTAGTTAAGGATGAATATGGTTATGATATTTCTTAAACCTAACTACGTAGTTAATATTTTAATAAGTATTCAGGCTCCCTCGTTTTGCTCTTCCCCTTTGAAAAAGGGGGACTGAGGGCGGTTTATTTAAAAAACCTCCCATAACCCCTCTGTTTCAAAGCAGAGGTATCTACACAAATAAAAGCAACGTCATTCCGGGATGACGAATTGTGTAGATATCTATGGTTTCAAAGAGGAGAACCTAATAGTTACATATTTTAATAGCTTCCAAGTAAACGACATATAACGGTATCTATCTTGAAAATTTCCATTATTACTTCAGTCTATAACAACCAGGAAACAATCGCTGAAGCGATGGATTCTGTGCTATCACAAACCTATGCGGATATTGAATATATTATTATTGATGGCGGCTCTACTGATAATACGGTAAATATCATTAAGTCTTATCAAAACCGCCTTGCCGTATTTATCTCGGAACCTGACAAGGGTATCTACGATGGTCTTAATAAAGGTATTAATCTGGCTACCGGTGACGTGATCGGTTTTTTGCATTCGGATGATTTGTATGAAAATAACACCGTCATCGAAAAAGTAGCTCAAGCCTTTATAAAGCATGAAATAGATTCTGTTTACGGGGATTTAACTTATGTGAATAAAAGTGACCCCACAAAAGTGATTCGTTATTGGAAAAGCGGTGACTTTACTCTTAAAAAATTAGGCTGTGGCTGGATGCCACCTCATCCGACATTTTTTGTTAAACGAGCTATCTACCAACAACATGGCCAGTTTGATACCCGCTTTAAAATTGCTGCCGATTATGACTTGATGCTGCGCTTTTTAGGCAAGTATAAAATCTCAACGGATTACATCCCCAGCGTATTAATTAAAATGCGTGTGGGTGGTGAGAGCAATAAAAGCCTTAAAAATGTCATCAGAAAAAGCCAGGAAGATCTTCAAGCCATGAAAAATAATAATATCGGAGGAATGGTTAGCTTGATCATTAAAAATCTGTCCAAATTACAGCAATTTGTTAGTAAAGCACAATAAGTTCATCGTTCTGGCATGATTAACGCTGGAGTTGTGAGCTGTAGGTCTGGTTAAGCGCTAGCCGACACAGACACAGACACTTTGAATTGTCGGGTTATACCCTCTGGGGCACAAGCGCTTTCGCTAACCCGGCGCGACTGGAGTTGTAAGAACAATAAAAAAATAACTTATGAAGCTTACCCTTGTTGTAATCGTTATTTTATTACTATTGATTGGTATTTTATTTTTAAATTTAGGTCATTGGCTTTCTTCTCCTGCCAATACCCCTGTTAAGGCAGACTTAATTGCTACGTTAGGCGGCGGCATTGGAGAAAGGGATCAAATGGCGGTGGATCTTTATAAAGCCGGTTATGCCAAAAAGATTTTATTAACCGGAATGGGTGGCATTGTGGATTCTGGTAAGGGCTATTATAAATCTCCTCGTTCTTTATTTTTTCTTAAACAAGGCATTCCTGCCGATGCCTTACTGTTTGATGAGTTATCAACCAACACCTATCAAGAGTCTTTAAATATTGCCGCTTTATTAATAGCACATCATTGGCAAAGTGTTTTGGTAGTCAGTGATCCACCGCATCTACGCCGCATTAATTTTTGCCTGCAACCCGTTTTTAAAAACGCCGGTTTATCTTATCGGATAATACAAAGCACTACACCGACTTGGCAGGCTGATCGTTGGTGGCAAGATAAAAGATGGCGACAGTTTTGTCTGAATGAAATGGTAAAGCTGATTTTTTATGCGCTGGTTTATGGTGTGTAGGGATAAGTTGGGGCAGCGTTATTTTGTTTTGGTATATTTGATACTGGTTCTGATATTGTATTCCCACGCTGGTACCAGAGCCTGGGAATGCTGTTTTACCCCAAAATTCACACTACTATTTTTGCCACTAGTTTGCAAAAATTGGTTGTGCCGGTAGGCGTTACGGCCGCAACTCTAAAATAATAGGTGGCAGAGACAGCCAACCCGTCTACTTCATATGATGACTGTCTGGTGCTTGCTGCTATTAACCAATTTTTGGCCGCAAACTATCGTTTCCAGGATTTCTGTACACGCAGACGAAGGATCGTCATAATAACCAGACTAAAACCAGATAAAATAGTGTCCTATGTCGCACGATAATAGTTATAAACTACTTTTTTCTCATCCTGAAATGGTTACTGATCTTCTTAAAGGCTTTGTTAAGGAAGAATGGGGCGAGCAATGCGACTTTGCTATACTGGAAAAAGTCAGCGGTAGTTATGTGGCCGATGATCTTAGGGATCGTGAGGATGATTTGATTTGGAAAATTCGTTGGAGCGATGAGTGGTTATATGTCTATCTGCTGCTGGAGTTCCAATCCTCAGTTGATCATTTTATGGCAGTACGTATTTCCGGTTATTTAGCGCTGCTGTATCAGGATATTATTCGTTCTCAAAAACTGACATCCAAAGATTTGTTACCCCCGGTATTACCGATTGTACTTTACAATAGACATCTTTCCTAAATACAGCCATAGCGTAAGTTAACAAGAGCAGCCACTAAATTCCATGTCAAGGAGTAATGCTTGTGTTTGCCCCGATAAACATCTTTGGCAATCCTGAAAATTTTGCAT
>NZ_JAOEGU010000109.1 GCF_025583945.1 Methylobacter psychrophilus | reverse complement strand
TTCGGTAAGCTCAAGCACTATCGCAGAATTGCTACACGATATGAGAAAAAAGCTATTAATTACATGGGGATGCTGTCATTTTCCTCGGTGCTTTTATGGCTGAGGTGAAACGTCAACAGAACCTAGATTAGCCTGTTTTCTATGTTTTTAACTAAAAATTAAGAGACGTATTATTTACTGAGCTAAAAAAGGCCGACAATGTTTATTTCTTGCATATTCTGGCCCAACCTGAGCAGTCATTCTAATCTAATCTGAACATCTATTCTGAAACAAGTTGAACACTGATGCCACCATAAGAAAATTTTAACGCTTAAACACCTGTATATAAACGCTTATCTTTTTCGGATAAGTGGCTGTACATTTCTTGCATTTGTTTTTCAATTTCTAGTGAGTAAGAGGATTGTATTTAAAATTTTTATTCAATATTTTAGCTCTCTGACTTTACCGTATTACCGCACCTAACTGCTCAAGTTGTTTCATACGCGTTGCTCAGCGACTCGCGGTGCTGGTCGAGCAAAAAAAATTAGCCTTAAAAAATATACATTCATATTTCTCTACGTTATTCTTTAAAAAAGATATTAATTTTTCAAGGGAATATGCAATGCCACTAAGACATCAGTTACAAATAAGTTCAGATGGAAATCCGGTTTATGTAAACATACCCTGGTTACAAACCTGGGAGTATTACTGGGAAAGTTCTGAAAAACAATACGAACTCTGGCAATTACTGGGTGATAGCATCATCAACCAGCCTTACGCAGACGACAGCTACTTACGCTCTCGTATTAGGACGATAGGCTCAACCGTTTACCGACCCAATCACGGCACGGTGCATTCCATTCGCCAGTTAATTTATGTCGAAAACTTTTTTAAATTAATCAAGACCAACGGCAAGCAAAAATTTAAAAAACTTGCCATGGATCAAGCCCTGAAAAAAACGGCTTTAATGCAGTTATCGGCTTTTTTATGTCGATCAGGGAGAACCAACGAACATAAACACTCGGATGATCATACTTATGGCGATCGTAGTGCCAATATTTTTGAGCTGGTAGCTGCTAAACTGAAATTTAAGCAGTCTGACTTTGCAAAGTTTTCAGGATACATTAAAGATTATGTTCCCAATAAAGATGCTGAACGAAAGCTCGGTTATACCGATGAGGACAGGCTCTATAAAAATTTGATTGACATGGTGCATCATGTTGATCTGATACGCTGCCATAAAAAAAGCGATGTGCATTATTATGTTTTTGAGACGCTAAGATCCTTGGTCGAAGGCTCAGAAAAAGAACACGCGAACTGGACAGTCGCCACCATAGCCCTGGTTGAATCGGTTTGTCTTAAAACAGGGACAAAAATCAGTTCTGATGCTCTGTCCGAGAAAACCTATGATGACAAACTGTTTACGCATTGCACTCACCAGGTCGGAGATACCATTAATGAACTCAGATTTCTCAGCATAGGAGGCAGCGACTCCGTAAACCAGCTCAAATCTGCTGCTTTTTCCCTCAATCCTCTGCTTGCAATTAAGGGGCCCGATGCCTGGAACAAAATCACAGAAAGCGAAAACAACTGCCTGATCTGTCATTGTCACGTGAGCATAGGGCATAGACATCATTGCCGGATTTGCGGCAATGGACATTTCTGCGATAACTGCGCCCCTAAACGCAAGGTTATAATTAAAAAAGCCACCCTGTTTGAACGCGTATGTGCAGACTGTTTTGATATGAATTTCTCCACGGGAACAGGCGTTTCGGAAAACAAGCCAAGTTATTGGGCGTCTACCAACCACGCCGTCAATGATGATGACATCGTGCGCAATGAGTGGTATTTAACCGATGACGATGGCGTGGTACCCAAACAGATGAACGGGGGAACGCATTTTTTCAACGTACCCAAGGAACACGAAGTTTTCAAAAAAATCAGTGCCTATATTAACGAAAATATCAAAGCCAGAGGATACAGCTCCGCAAAGGGCGAAGATGCCCGAATGAATACTGCCGAATGGGCGGTAAACCCCGCCAACAAAGAAGCGACTGAATTCCAGATAGCCATGGCAGAGCGCAGACTGACTGAAAGACGTGGTAAAATTGATCCAGCAAAATCGCAGGTTGTAACGGTACGAAGTGTACGTCTTATTATCAACCCCGATGTCTGGAATCGATACAATAATTTCAGAGAAGAAATACTCAAACAACTTGCTCCTAAAGGTGGCTCAGAAGTCGATAAAATACGTTGGACGAATTCTATCGGCAAACTCTCACAAGGCTTTACGCTACCTGTACTTGATAAAAGTATTGGCGAAACACTTTTGTTTCATGGCACTGCGGCTAAGTGGATTGAACTGATCATCCAGGGCGGGTTTAATCCATCTGTGGGGAAAAATTATGGTACAGCAACAAACCCACGTTATGGAATGCTCGGTCAAGGTACGTATTTAACAGATTCTTTTGCCAAAATGATGACTTATGGCAGTTGCCCTTTGTGTGGTGATTTTGCCTGCAACTGCCGTTCGATCAAAACCCGAAAAAAACTTACTCGTTCTTGTATTTTAGCACGAGTAACTTTAGGAAAAATCGATCACTACACCAGCAAGGCACTGAGTAAAGTTCCTGGATTTAGCGGTGAAGCGCAACGATTTCGAGGTCAAGCTTTCGATACAGATACTTTAACTCATAGTGTCGTTGCGCATGGCTTGGCTCCAAACTACAATAATCTTTTAACTTTTGGCGGCGGGAGAAATGAAATGATGTCCAAAGTTATGCCTCAAACTTATCCAGAGTTTGTAGTGGATTATGTCCTAGGTGATGACGATGAGGCTCCGCTTTTTTATACTGTCATTAATGAAGCCTTGAACCGCTATCAAGGACGCTGGCTTAAGAGTCCTAGTGCGGTTTCCACTAATGCGGTAAGAATACTGCGTGAAATCATCAACAGCTCTCTAGATGATAATGCTAAAAATGAAAAGTTGAGTAATTATGTGCTTTATTATCTGGATATAAAGAAAAAAATCGAAGATCCAAAAATTGGTTCCCCAGTGGGGCGAAGTGGAGATCTTTACAAGCACATAGTTACAGATCTTCAAAAATACGGTTTTTTACCTCTAGCTTAAGAGTAGAAGAACCCTATTCGGGGCTTGAAAGTCAACGTTACTAAAAGTCAAGCTAGTCTGTATGCTCAGTTTATTTTTAAAGTGAAAAGCTTAAAAGTAAAGAAAACCGAGGGGTTCTTTACTTTTAAATATATCCATTAATTTGTTGTTTTTAACATAAATATTGGGAAATAAACTTAGGTTCTGTTGACGTTTCACCTCAGCCATAAAAGCACCGAGGAAAATGATAGCATCCCCATGTAATTAATAGCTTTTTTCTCATATCGTGTAGCAATTCTGCGATAGTGCTTGAGCTTACCGAACA
>NZ_JAOEGU010000108.1 GCF_025583945.1 Methylobacter psychrophilus | reverse complement strand
GTGTTGAAATGATGAGAAAGAATTCCATACTGATCATCGCAAGGCATAAACAAGAAGGTCATTTAATAGGTTATATGCTTGGTCAGGAGTTGGTTGTGGCGTCTGATGATCCTCGTGATCAGACTTTTTTTAAGATTTCCGGTGGCTATGCTTTGGATTTTCTTGCTAATAATAACCAGCGAACTTTTTATGTGGGTGGTCTGGGTGTAAGATCAAAATATCGTAGATTGGGTGTTGCAGAGCAGTTGTCTGCGACATTGATTTCGGAGTTACACCGACATAAGTTTGATTATCGGATAGGTCGAACAGACCTGCAAGCCTATGGAATGCGCAATCTGTATATTAAACAAGGATTCAAAGAATTGCCGGTTCATGACATTAATTACCCAGAGCGCAGTTACTGGTTGTTATCGTTAAATTAACACTTAAGAATGATGTTGTTGTTCGTATTTTTCGGCCACCACAAAAAGCAGGACAGATAAATAAAACTGGCCTATTGATTCCATGAGCGCTGAGCCCCAGCTCGGCGTAGTCACCAATAGTCAGTAATCGCTTTGACTATCCCGTGCCGAACTGGAGCTCGGCGTTCCCGGAAAGTTATCTGTCCCGGCTTAAGTTGGTAGCCTATTTTTCAGGTCAAATAAGGTAAGTTGTTGCATCACTGTCCGGAAAAAAAATTCAAGCAATAGACTGACTATTTTAAATTAGGAAAATAAAGCTGTATGACCACTGTTACCTTGATTTTCCCTCATCAACTTTTTACCAGCCATCCTTGCATAGTAAAAGGCCAGGCTGTTTATCTCATTGAAGAATGGCTGTTTTTCAAGCAATACCGTTTTCATCAGCACAAGCTGGTATTACATCGGGCCAGCATGAAAAAATATGCCCACTTTTTAGATAAAAAAAATGTAAAGGTGCACTATATTGACAGCCAAAATGTGTTAAGCGATGTCAGAAAGTTGATCAATCACCTGGCTCAACAAAACATTACTGGTATACAGTTTGCCGATGTTGCCGATAACTGGTTAAAGACCCGAATCAAAAGTAGTTGCAACTCACATAACATCAAAATTACAGAAACGGCATCACCGAATTTTTTAAATACGCTTGCTGACGTAAAACCCTTTTTCGATAAAAAGAAAACCTATTTTCAAACCGCTTTTTATATTGAGCAGCGCAAGCAACGGTTAATTTTATTGGATACAGGGGGACATCCGCTCGGAGGCCAGTGGACTTTTGATGCAGATAATCGCCTCAAGTATCCAAAAAATGACAAGCCGCCAGTAGTCACTGTTGCAAAAGACGATAACCATGTAAAAGAAGCCAAGGCTTATGTCGTAAAATATTTTCCCGACAACTATGCCAGTACGGAAAATTTTATTTATCCAACCGACCATGCCGGTGCTTCCGTCTGGCTGGATGAGTTTTTAGAAACGCGTTTTGAAAAATTCGGCAGTTATGAAGATGCGATGGTAGGAAACGAACATTATTTGCATCATTCCGTGTTAACGCCCATGCTGAATATTGGTTTGCTTTCTCCACAACAAATTATCGATAGGGCTTTACAAGTAGGCGACAACAAAAATATCCCCTTGAATTCTTTAGAAGGCTTCATCAGGCAAATTCTGGGCTGGCGCGAGTTTATCCGGATTGTGTATGAACGGGAGGGCAGCAATCAACGGAGCAAAAATTTCTGGGGCTTTAAAAGAAAGATTCCAGACAGTTTTTGGCAAGGTACAACAGGGATTTTTCCTGTCGACAATGTGATACAAAAACTGCTGCAAACAGGCTACAGCCATCATATCGAACGCTTGATGGTCATGGGTAACTTTATGCTGCTTTGTGAGTTTCATCCTGATGAGGTCTATCGCTGGTTTATGGAAATGTACGTGGATGCCTATGATTGGGTGATGGTGCCTAATGTCTATGGCATGAGCCAATTTGCCGATGGTGGCCTGATGACGACCAAGCCCTATATCAGCGGAAGTAATTACCTGCTGAAAATGAGTGACTATCCAAAAGGCGCCTGGACTGAAATATGGGATGGTTTGTTCTGGCGGTTCATGCATGTACACAGGCAGTTCTTTTTGACAAACCCACGGATGGGTATGCTGGTAAAAATGTTTGATAAAATGCCGGAAGAGAAAAGAAATAAACATATCGATGTTGCAGAAAACTATCTAAAGCAACTCAATTAACGAATAAAGCAATCTAAAAACATGTCCAAGGTTTGGAGTAACCATCGGACCGCAGTTGGCCGTACTTATTCTGTAGGGTAGAAAAATAATATTCTTTTTCGGCAATTTCTGATTAGTCACAGGTAAGCTTATTTTTCAATAAGTTAGCGCCCTTGAAATTCACTAAAACTCGCTTTTTTAGTGCTGGATAATCAGAAATCAAATCGAGTTGCGATGACTTCTTATAAGAAAAGGCATGGTTTTTAAATTTTATCGTCATGTAAGCCATTGATTTATAATATACCTGCAGCTAATGAGAAATTACTCCAATCGGTTGCAATGACATAATTTCAGTCACTATTGACCAGTATATTCTTCCTAATATCTGTCAGTATTTATGGTCTACATTAGGTCATTCATCTTGATCCGAACGAATCACTTGAAAGTAATCAAAAACGATCATACTGAGTAAATTAATGGACAGTCAATCGACAGCAACCCAAACCTGACGGTGAAACGGTGTAATAATTATTTTGAATGCTGATAATGTCAGAATTTGGCAATGCCAGCAAAGTGAGCGAGTAGTTTAGGAAGCTGAGACATATCGTCAAATCGCACTATAGATCGGCATGACGAGGTTTCACCCTTTCGTACATACTGAAATGCTTGCATTCCTGCTGCTGTGGCAGCCTTAATCCCAACGTCACTATCTTCTACAACCACGCATTGTCCAGGTCTAAAGCCCATCGCATTTGCTGCGAATTGAAATAGACCTGGTTCCGGCTTCCAGGATCCCACTTCATATGAACTAAAGATGCTCTCACCAAAGTAAGGTGCAAGGCCGCTAACTTGTAACGCCTGACGAATTTTAAAAGGAGGTCCGCTTGAGGCAATACACTTGGAAAAGTTTGTGGCTTCGAGCATCTCAACAACGCCTGGCATCGGTTTCAATTCACGAGAGAAAAGTTCCGCAACACGTTGGCGATAATGTTGTTCAAAGTCATCTGGTAGATTCTGGCAAAGGCGGCTCTCAAGATCAGCAAGAATTGGGGCCAGCTTTTTACCACGATACCGCTGAATCAATGATTCAACTGTAGCGCTTAGTTGTGGGAGCAGATCAAGAAATGCTTGATTGCAAAGCCCCTCGCTGTCTACGAGCGTACCGTCCAAATCAAAGATTACACAGATATCTAAATGGGATAACATGTCAATGTACGAAAAAAGTTTCCAGATAACATCTGATCATAATTAATCATCAATTTTCAATGGCCGGTTTTGGTCGGTTGGTTTATAGTCAATTAGTCACTGACCACTTACTGGAAACAGTATGACAATAAGACTCCTTTACCTAATTTTAGGAGTTTGTTATGAAGCAAGATACCAACGATCAAAAGAACTATCAAGTCCCATGGAATAAGGGCAAATTGATTGGTCAGAAATCACCGCTCAAATTGAAAGAGATTTGGGCAATTCGGATT
>NZ_JAOEGU010000107.1 GCF_025583945.1 Methylobacter psychrophilus | reverse complement strand
GCTGTGACCAAGACGTACGACGGCTCGTTGGCAGCAGCGGGTACGGCGGTTGTGACGTTGGGCACGCTGTACAACAACGCCAGTAATGGCGGTACGCTTGACAGCCTCAGTGGCGGCACGTTTGCCTACACCGACGCTAATGCCGGCACCGGCAAGACGGTAACGACAGATGCCGTGACGGTGAACGACGGCAACTTGGGTGGCAACTACACGGTCAGCTACGCCAACAACGCGGCGAGTATCATCGATAAAGCTGCCCTCAGTCTTATCGCCGTTGCCAACAATCGAGTCTACGACAGGACTAGTACTGCAACTTTGAGTAGTCTCAGTTTGTCAGGATTAGTTACTGGTGAAACTTTAACACCTGTGGTTGCTGGCGACGTGACGTTTGCTGACAAGTATGCAGCGGATGGCAAGACGGTAACGATTACTAATATAGGAATCATCGCAGGCATTGGCGATACAGGCTTGGTAAGTAATTACAGCATATCTTCAACTGCGACAACGACTGCCAATATTACCAAAGCAGACATTCATGTGGCTGGTGTCGTCGGTATAGACAAGGTTTATGATGGCACACTAACTGCCGGTATCAATGCCAACGCGGCCAGCTTGGTGGGCGTTATAAGCGGGGATGTGACCAGCGTGGGCTCTATTACTGGTACTTTCGTTGACAAAAATGTAGGTGTCGGAAAATCAATTGTAGGTAGTGCATTTGTCCTAACCGGTGCCGACGGTGTGAACTACAACCTGATTCAACCGACCGGTCTAACGGCAAGTATCACACCACGCAGCTTGGCGGTTTCTGCAACTGGCGTAAACAAGGATTATGACGGACTACTGGGGGCGACGGTTACCTTAGCCGACAATCGGATCAGCAATGATAATCTGACCTTTACTTACAACGCAGCTTTCCTCGACAAAAACGTTGGCAAATCCAAGTATATTGGGGTCAGCGGCATCGCACTGGGCGGCACTGACGCAGGGAATTACACATTCAATTTAACTGCTGCCGCGTTTGCCAATATCAGTAAGGCAACTTTGACGGTCAGCGCTACCGGCGTAAATAAAATCTACGACGGTAACAGCACCGCCTCGTTAACCTTATCAGATAACCGGATGAGCAACGATCAATTAAGTATCTCCTTTGGTAGCGCAAGTTTCCAGAGTCCTGCTGCCGGACATAATAAGTTGATTAATGTCAGCGGCATTAACGTGACCGGGGATGATGTCGGCAACTATACGTTTAATGTCACTGCGCAGGCCTCTGCGGATATCACTGGGAAGTTGATTTACATTACATCCGGTGTATTAGCCAATAGTAAGATCTATGATGGAAACATCAACACCACTTTGAATACAGGTAACGTCTTATATACAGGTGCAATAAACGACGATGTACTTAGTTTTAGTGCGGGTGCAGGCACCTTTGCCGATAAGAACGTCGGCAACGCCAAAGCCGTCACGGTAACAAGTATGGTGTTAAGCGGTACTAACTCCGATTCTTATGAGTTGGTACTACCTACCAACCTGATGGCCAATATCACCCCTGCAATGCTGACCATCACAGCGGTGAGTGATAGCAAAGTGTACGATGGCACAGCCACATCAATGGCTACACCGACTGTTACATTTGGTTCCGTGTTTACTGGAGACAGTCTGACTGGTCTGAGCGAGAGTTTTGCCAGCAAGAATGTACTGGGCACGAACGCCAGTACACTGAATGTTGGTAACGGTTATACGCTGGACGATGGCAACAACGGCGCTAACTACACTGTAACACTGGCTTCAGGAACGGGTACCATCACCCCGGCAGCACTGACCATCACAGCGGTTAGTGATAGCAAGGTGTACGATGGTACAACTACATCATTAATGACACCTACAGTGACATCTGGCACTGTGTTTACTGGAGACAGTCTGACTGGTCTGAGCGAAAGTTTTGCCAATAAAAATGTAATGGGCATGAACGGCAGTACATTGAATGTTGGTACGGGCTACACACTGATCGACAATAATAACGGAGCTAATTATGCTGTAACGCTGGTCTCAAGCACAGGAAGCATCACGCCGGCAGCGTTGACCTTGACCCCGATTTCGTCTATTAAAACTTATGATGGCACTATTACCTCGACAGGGACTGTCACGGTGGCCGGTAACGTCAGCGGCGATATCGTTAATGTCTCCGAAGAGTTCTCTTCAAAAAATGCTCTGGGTAACAACGCTAGCACACTGGGCATCAAAGCCGGCTATACTGTAGTTGATAGCAGTGCTGCCGATATGATTGGTAACTACACGATTACCAATACTGCTACAGCTACTGGTACTATCAATCAGCTTGCCTTGGCGGGCTCAATCTTGACGGGTACATCGGTCTATGGGGCTGCTATGTCGCCAGGTTTGGCAAGCTTCATCAACGCTGTGTCTGGTGATGACCTAGGCAATGCCAGAGTCGAGGTTAATACCAACGGCAATACTAGTTCCAGCGGCTACCTTAAAGCTGGTAACTACACCGGTATTGAATTTGTCACTGCGCTTTCGGGTGCCGATGCCGGCAACTACAGTTATGCTAACATTGTCGGTAACTACACGATAAACAAGCTAGCCCTCAGCGGTTCTGTGGCCTCTGGCAGTTCGATTTATGGTTCGTCCCTGAACCAAGGTGCTGCCAGTTTTAGTAACGCTATTAGCAACGACGACTTGGGTATCGCCACGGTAGCTGTTGACTCGGCAGGCTTGACTAGCAGTAGCGGTAACTTCATCGCCGGATTTCATATTGGCAAACAGTATGTCAGTGGTCTTTCTGGCGTCGATGCCGACAACTACACCTTTACCGAGATTACAGGTGATTACAACGTTAACAAGAAAAATATCGTTGTAGCCGGCATCATCAGCACAGCCAATAAAGTCTATGACGGAAATCGTGATGCCATTATCAACAGCAACGCTGCCGGCTTTAACGGCATGGTTGCCGGTGATGTTCTGAGCGTTACTGCCACGGGTTTGTTCGATACCAAAAATGTCGGCAGCAACAAAACCGTTACCTTAACCAGCAATTACAGCGGGGCTGATGCAGGTAACTACAACATTACCGATCAAGCGAGCAGCACCGCTGGGGTCAGCGCCAAGGCCCTGACTGTCAGCGGCATCAGTGCCGCCAATAAAGTCTATGACGGAAATCGTGATGCCATTATCAACAGCAACGCTGCCGGCTTTAACGGCATGGTTGCCGGTGATGTTCTGAGCGTTACTGCCACGGGTTTGTTTGACACTAAAAATGTCGGCAGCAACAAAACCGTTACCTTAACCAGCAATTACAGCGGGGCTGATGCAGGTAACTACAACATTACCGATCAAGCGAACAGCACCGCTGGGGTCAGCGCCAAGGCCCTGACGGTCAGCGGCATCAGCGCCGCCAATAAAGTCTATGACGGAAATCTTGATGCCACGATCAACAGCAGCGCTGCCGGCTTTGACGGCATGGTTGCCGATGATGTTCTGAGCGTTACTGCCACAGGTTTGTTCGATACCAAAAATGTCGGCAGCAACAAAACCGTTACCTTAACCAGCAATTACAGCGGGGCTGATGCAGGCAACTACAATATCACCGATCAAGCGAACAGCACCGCTGGGGTTAGCGCCAAGGCCCTGACGGTCAGCGGCATCAGTGCCGCCAATAAAGTCTATGACGGAAATCGTGATGCCACGATCAACGGCAGCGCTGCCGGCTTTAACGGCATGGTTGCCGGTGATGTTCTGAGCGTTACTGCCACGGGTTTGTTTGACACCAAAAATGTCGGCAGCAACAAAACCGTTACCTTAACCAGCAATTACAGCGGGGCTGATGCAGGTAACTACAACATTACCGATCAAGCGAACAGCACCGCTGGGGTCAGCGCCAAGGCCCTGACGGTCA
>NZ_JAOEGU010000106.1 GCF_025583945.1 Methylobacter psychrophilus | reverse complement strand
GTCGGCCAAAAGCATTCAATGAACTGAATAAAGATATGGCCCTGGCGATGTTTAACGGGGGCGCTACCAAGATAGCGATTGCCCGACATTTTAACGTCACCCGGCAAACTATCTATACCTTATTAAAAACCTACGACAGTTGATTCACGCCACAACGTACTAAAAACAGAGGTGAGCCATGAAACATATTTACCTGGAAAGGCATGACCCGGACAAAAATCTACACCGGTTTTATCAATTATTTATAATGCCAGGCCTTTTTGGTGACTGGTCGCTGGTTAAAGAGTGGGGCAGGGCAGGTTCACCCGGAACGGTTCGGAAAGATTGGTTCGATACCGAGACGGAGGCGCAACTAGCGGGACAAAAATTATGCGCAGCCAAACAGAAAAAAGGCTATCAAGCCATTTTGTGATAGGGGTGGCTGAAGTAGTTCACCTATATATAAGGTGTACGCGTAAACTCTATCGAACACGATACTCTTGAGCAATCTCATTTATCGTTTTCTGCCCCGTTTCTATTGGTAGGGTCTGATAGTTGGGTACAGTCTCTAAAATGCTTACCGACATTCAATCTCAGCAAAAATAAAACAGCCAATGTAACTGTTACTTAAATTACCAGAGCGTTATTCACGCGATTAAATAAAACCAATCCAAAGAATGTTATACTTGTATCTCATTCATTGGATTGGAGAGACAACCATGAGCTCAGTATCACTTCGATTACCCGACGATATTACCGACCGACTCAGTAACCTGGCAAAATTAACTGGCCGTAGCAAAACCTTTTACATGATTGAAGCAATTCGTGATCACTTGGATGATCTGGAAGATTTGTACCTGGCAGAACAACGAGTAACTGACCTTCGTGCCGGTAGAAGTCACGCCGTGCCGTTGAAAGACGTAATGAAGCGCTATGGCCTGGAAGGTTGAAATTGATCCCGCCGCAGAGCGGGAACTAGATAAACTTGATCCGCAAATAGCCAGGCGCATTCTGGCATTTTTGTATGAACGAATCGCCGTATTAGATGACCCAAGAAGTATCGGCGAGCCGCTTAAAGGTTCAAAACTTGGTGAATTTTGGAAATACCGGGTAGGAGACTACCGAATTATCAGCAGTCTTGAAGATAACATTATGTGCGTTTTGGTCGTTAAAATTGGCAATCGCCGTGAAGTGTACCGGAACAAATAAAAATACCGCCACTGGTTAATGTTGGAGAGCATGCAAAACCCGTGGAGTCAATTATAATTGGTCTTTGAAATGACGGAAAACAAGTGTTTTCCGCATGGTCTTCCGTTAATCCGCCAGACCGCCAGAAAATATCATATCTACCCCTGTCTCTCCCTCAAATAATGCACGAAAACTATTGTTGGATTTAATTTGACCCTTTCTACTCTGTGGAAATTTTTCCGATGGTGTTTCCCGTACATGCTGGCCGACTACATGGACGTCTCGTTAAATCAATCATTTAACGGTCCATTGAAACAATTACCAGGTAGTCAGCCCCTGATTTTGTTGGCTATATAAAATCACTAGGGAAGTTAATTATCAGCAGGAACCGGTCTGAATTAGGCAGGAAGTTGTCTAAAATAGGGAAGCATTCATTGCATTTACTTGATAGAAATATTTTTTATGTAATATTGTAGAGTATTTTGTTGTTTATGTAGCTAAAATTATCCTCAGAACTGCTAAAAAAGCAGAGTAATAAATAATTATTTCACCAGTCTTCAAGAAAGGTATCGACAATGGTTACTGAAACGGTAGAGACGGAGGGCGCCGGAATGCTCCAAAAAGAAGCGGCTGCCAGGCTTGGTAAATCGGGTGCTGATCTTGCCAGTATGTCCGATACCGACATTGAAAAATTACTGTTTGAATTTCAGGTTCATCAAATAGAGCTGGAGTTGCAGAATGATGAACTAAAAAGAACCCATCACGAACTCAGTGTCTCTCATGATGACTTTGCACGAATTTATAATTTATCGCCCATCGCTTATCTGACCATAAACGAACAAGGTCTTATCAAGAAAGCCAATATTGCCGCAATACAGCTATTGAGTCGTTCAAAAGAGCTATTGGTAGGCAAGAGACTGGGCAAATTTATACATCCTTCAGATCAGGATAATTATTATTTTTTTATACGCGATCTTGTCGTAGCTAAAAACAAACACATTCTAAATGCAAAGCTGGTAGTCAAAAATAGTGAGGCTACAACATCTGAATGTCCCGGCTTTGAGCTTTATGGGTGTTCACGGGCATTATGCAGCTACAATAGCGATCTTGTTTATGTCGAATTGCGCAGCACCGTTAACAATAACTACGCGAATGATAGCGAAATATACCTGGCAGTTCAGGATGTCACTGAATATAAATATACTCAGGAGACCATCTCTTG
This sequence comes from Methylobacter psychrophilus, assembly GCF_025583945.1. Classification (GTDB taxonomy): domain Bacteria; phylum Pseudomonadota; class Gammaproteobacteria; order Methylococcales; family Methylomonadaceae; genus Methylobacter_C; species Methylobacter_C psychrophilus. Next base: position 2,000 of record NZ_JAOEGU010000106.1, on the reverse strand, counting down.
CCTCAATAAAAAACTGGAAAAAAAGATTTTTGAGCAGACCTCCAAGCTGATTGAAAGCAATCAGGAGTTAACCCAAAAAATTGAAGAATTCAATTATTTAAAACACCAGTTGTGGGAACGCGAAGCCAAGCTGACGGCTATTTTTAATGCCTCAATAGAGGGGATTATTACTATTGATACGTCTGGTGTCATTTTATCGACAAACAAGGCCGTAGAAACTATTTTTGGCTACAGTGAGCAAGAGCTGGTCGGTTGCCGTTTTGACAAACTCATGTCGCCCTTACAGAAAAAAAAGCAGAGGCACAATGTAACTGCCAATATCCTTGGTGTTATTGGTTTAACTCGTGAAATAGATGGCATATGTAAAGATGGATCTAGGGTACCACTGGATATTTCCCTGGTGGAATATGCACTAGATGGGGCAAATTATTTCACCGGTATCTTTCGTGACGTGAGTTTGCGTAAACATCAGGAGCAACAAGAGAAAGAACATTTGGAAGAGTTGGCTCATGTCACCCGTGTTGGTCTTATGGGTGAAATGGGTTCAGGTATTGCGCATGAAGTTAATCAGCCGTTGACAGCGATTACTAATTATACGCAAGCTTGTTTACGTTTTATTGACGCGGAAAATCCGGATCTGGTGCAATTGGGTGACATATTATTCAAGATTCATCAGCAGGCGTTGAAAGCGGGCCAGATAATTCACCGTATGAAAAATTTTGTCAGTCCCAGAAAGATCTGTCGCATCAGTATCGATATCAATACCTTGGTCGAAGATGCGGTTGGCTTAAGTGCCAATGCTTTTAAACAAAGCAAAATCAAGCTTGAACTTGATTTGGAAAAAAACCTCCCTGAAGTTACTATTGATGATATTCAAATTGAACAGGTTTTGTTAAATCTGCTGAGAAACAGTATTGACGCATTAAAGGATATGCCGCCCACAACATCGAGAAAAATAAGGATTCAGACTAGTTTAAAGAATATCAACGAGATAGAAGTTAAGGTGCATGACAATGGCTCTGGGATTGATGATGCTCAAAAAGACAAAATACTGAATCCTTTTTTCACCACAAAATCAACAGGAATGGGCATGGGCTTATCGATTAGTCGTTCTATTATTGATGCTCATGGGGGTATTTTAAATTTCAAAAGTAAATCGGAAAAGGGCACGCTCTTTTATTTCACCTTACCGATAAAGAGAAAAATATAATGAGCATTCGATGTTCAAGTGTTTACATTTTTTGCATTCTAATTCTTGGAAAATCATTCAACAGCAGGCTACTGTAGCAAAGCCATTGGTTTTACGCGGCCTAAAACTCTCCCAACCATATGCTTGATGGTAAGGTGTTCACTGAAAAACATCGTCAATAAGCATATAGAATTGACGGCGTAAACTATGACCAAGAACTTTAACACCCAATGAAAACGCTACCGTGATAAGAACAATAAGTCATCCACCACTTGCCTGAAAAATAAATTAATAACAATCGGGACGTAGAACCAGCCTTCAAGGGTCCAGCGGTCGTCTAAAGCTTATTGGGCGCAGCGACATCAAACTGTCTGTAGCCATTTGGAAGTATTTTTGGTAGCGCGACTCCAAGTCCCTTTTTTTCATTAATTACCGCACTTTATAGCGCCTGACCTGAATATCTTCTTTTATAAAGGCTTGTGATAAATGACGAAAACCATAAACGATCTTGCTATTTTTTAAATAGCTCAATCGCCTTAATTCAAGGAATTCATTTTTTCGCATCGATTCGCCTTGTAAATTGATCCGGTGGGCGTTGTGCATCAACAATCTAAAATAGCGGCGGCTTTATGTGGAAAACCAATGCTTTGGCCTGTTGGCGTAAAGTCGGCACGAGGGCTGGCGAAGACAGGTTGCTTATCGTGTTATCCTTGTTGGCCATTAGGAATCTCTATTAATTGAGCATTTTTTGATTCTGTCGGCCGAGCGGTCGTAGCAATGGCATAGACTTCTTCTACTGCGTTGACCAAAA
>NZ_JAOEGU010000105.1 GCF_025583945.1 Methylobacter psychrophilus | reverse complement strand
ATTAGGGCCAGGCACCATGGCAACCAACCCCAGTATTTGCATCAAACGCTGCACCCGTTTTCGGTTTACGCCATGCCCTTGTCCGCGTAGCCAGACTGTCATTTTCCTGCTGCCATAAAAAGGATGGAGGGTATATTCTTCATCCAGCAAACGCAGCAATAACAACTCGTATTCATCCACAACTACTATCTTGTTAGCGTAGACGGTGGATCGGGTAAAGTGGACCCCATTGTCCAGACAATATTTAAGCCTAATTAAGAGGGCATCGATTCCGTTACAGCAGATTGGCGCTGTCCCACTTCTTCTTTTGAAGAAACCCGTTTGTCACTAAAATGATCAACTACTTTTACGCCGCCGCCGATGCCTGTCTGATAAACTTCATTCGGCGTTTTATAGCTCAATGCCTGGTGAAACCGCTCACTGTTATAGAATATAAAGTACGCGGTCAGACCCAACAACAGTTCAGGCACAATGACATAGTTTTTCGGGTAAATGTCCTCGTATTTGACACTACGCCATAGCCGTTCAACAAAAATATTGTCCAAGGCACGACCCCGACCGTCCATACTAATCTTACAGCTGTGTTCCAGTAATTTATTGACCCATAAGGTGCTGGTAAACTGCGATCCCTGATCGGTGTTAAAAATTTCTAGTGCGTCATGTTGATTAAGCGCCTCAGTCAAACAGTCCAGGCAAAAACCAACATCCATGGTGTTTGAAACCTTCCACGCCAACACTTTACGACTGTATCAATCAATGATTGCGACCAGATACATAAAGCCATGCGCGAGTCGTATATAAGTTATATCCGTACTCCAGACCTGATTCGGTCGGACAATAGCTAACCCTCTGAGTAAATACGGATAAACCTTATGTTGCGGATGTTTTTTACTGGTATTAGGACCAGGCACCATGGCAACCAACCCCAGTATTTGCATCAAACGCTGCACTCGTTTTCGGTTCACGCCATGCCCTTGTCCGCGTAGCCAGACTGTCATTTTCCTGCTCCCATAAAAAGGATGGCGGGTATATTCTTCATCCAGCAAACGCAGCAATAACAGCTCGTATTCATTCACAACTACTGTCTTGTTAGCGTAGACGGTGGATCGGGCAATACTCGCTAATTTACACTGCCGAACCAACGCCAGTTCATCATGGGGATCGATCCAGCTCTGTCTTTCGCTTAAAAACTGATTCCTGACTTTTTTCTAGTGCCCCGTGCGGGTATTAAGCCAGTCCAGTTCCATATTAAGCTGACCAATCTTGGCATACAAACGTACCGGATCGCTCTGAGGATCAAGGGGCTTCGAGCCACGCTTTACCTCAAATAGTTGGCTGGCATTTTCTAACAAGGCCTTCTTCCATAAACCAATTTGGGTAGGATGAACGCCATACTCTTGAGCAATCTCATTTACCGTTTTTTGCTCCTTCAAAGCTTCTAACGCTATTTTAGCTTTTTGTGTCCCCGTCAAAATCTTACGTTTTTTTTCACTCATTCCTGTCTACTTTTTTTATGGAAGACACCATCTTAATCGACTGTCCGGATTTTGGGGTCCACTATAGCTTCCAATAATTACTTTGGAACTACAGATATAGCATTAATTAATGCTATGATTTCTGACAAAACAGATGACCTATCTTTGGCTTCGATTATAAGTAATTCACATACCAATGCTCCATCAGCAGGCACACCTGTTTTTGTTATAGACACCACGCCCCAATCATCAGCGTTTTTAGCCCCGCTGATGGCAATACCGATGTAGCGGTAGCCAATAATATTGTCCTGACTTTTAGCGAAACCATTCAGAAAGGCACCAGCCTCATCCAGTTACACAGTGGCTCGACAACCGGAACTGTCATAGAAAGTTTTGATGCGGTCAGCAGTAATCGCCTGGTTATATCAGGTAACATGCTAACAATTGATCCCACCAATAATCTTGCCAACAACAACCACTATTTTGTTACTTTTGCTTCGGGCAGCGTTAAAGACTTGGCAGGTAACAATTACGCAGGGATTAGCAGTTATGATTTTACGACAGTCTCAGCGGAAACTAACGGTGATGACTCTATCAAGAGTACAGGCAGTGACGATATTATCAATGCACTCGCTGGCAACGATAGTATTTATGGCCGCTTAGGCAATGACCACATTGATGGCGGCACAGGCAACGACACCGTACTCTATGACTTTAATAAAAACGCAGTCATTGAAGTCGGTCGTTCAAGTGATGGTACGTTGATGATCAAAAGTGCCCAAGGTACGGACACCCTGTTGAATATTGAAAACCTGAGCTTTATGGATGGCGGTTTATCAATTAACGAGTTGCTTGCACAGTCCGCGCCCGTGCCTTTGTTTACCTCAAGTGCCAGCGATGGCGCATCGAGCTATGTCATGCCCACGAAATATACCGGCCCGGTTACTTTTTTAGAATATCAATTATTGGGGAATGCAACCGGGGATGTGATTACCGGATCAACAGGCAACGATTTTATGAATTTATTGGCCGGTGACGATGCCGCCAATGGCGGCGCAGGTGATGATGTACTTGATGGCGGCACAGGCTCCAACTTCCTGACCGGTGGCAGTGGTAACGACACGATATTTTTGGATGGTCGCGGCGGAATAACTACCTGGTCAACGGTCACCGATTTTAGCGCGGGTGATCAGATCAATATCTGGGGTTGGAATACCGGTGTCAGCAAGCAAGTATTTACCATGGAAAATCAAGGTGCAGATGGCTATAAAGGTGCGACCTTTCATTATGACTTAAACAATGATGGCCTGATTGATACCTCGATCACCTTGACTGGCTTGGCGTTGTCCCAGATACCGACAAGTGTTGCAAAAGAGGTGGCAGGCAATGGGTATTTATTTATAGGTTAATTGGGCTTTATCTATATCCGGTAAACAATACCTTCGCCAAAATAAAAGTTACTCTTGCATGAATTGTGGTTTGATATCCAGCGGGACTTTTGGCACCATTAGATGTCGACCCGAAATCGCCGAAACGTCTAACCTTGCCACATCTTCGAACACGAGGACAACGAAATGATGCGGCCTTACCAGATTTGACCTCAGTAGAAGTGACAGCCCCGGATGATAAATAAAACTGTTTAAGACCAAGGTGCACAGCCACTGAGACCTGTACGGGGATGGCTTTAGATATCCAGTCAAAGCTGGTTTTCTGAATGACCGATTTTTAAGGTAACCGGCAGGCGATGTTTTTTGGGGCGACTACTGAACGTCATTCTGCAATATTCATCGCCATAAAGCAGCCAGTCGCGACCGATAGTTCATGGCCGTGATTTGCCAGTCAGTTCCAACTAAAAATCAATACACTCTCGGAATGGCTTACCCCTAACTCCTCTTTTTCAAAGCTGGGGGCTGAATAATTATCCCCAAACCTACTCTATATTTTCATAGGCTTTTTCAGTAAAACGTGGTGTGCAGATGGCTAAAAAAACCAGATCTTCTGCACCTATATTGGTAATTCTTTGTGAACACAAGGATGGAATAATAACTACATCGCCTGCTGATAACTGTTGCTCCCCCGACTCGCCTACCTCAACTTTTGCGCTCCCTGACAAAATAACGTATCTTTCGACAATGCCGTTTAAACGGTGCAATTTGGTGGTCACCCCGGCCTTAACCGTGGCTCTGGCAATAGACATACCTGGGTCTTCTGGTGAATTTGATAATTCCAAAATAAAACAACCTTCATCGAAGTAGTATTCATCAGCTTCATCGGATTTTAGAATTTGTATTTGCATGGTTGGGTTACTCTCCTGAAATAGTTGATCATTATCGTTGGTCGATAACGCGTTAGACAAAATGCAATTAAATAGATGCTTACAAATTACTGTAAGATATACCTTACAACAAACATCATCGAAACGTTGTTATCTTCTTTTATACTTTCTCTGGCCAATGCCCGGTCAACTTTACCTTAGGCTTTAGTAAAATCATGCAGTGGATCTACCTGGCAATAGCAATCTTGTCTGAAGTTATTGCAACTTCCGCACTTAAAACCACAGAGGGTTTTACGCGCTGGCTTCCCTCGTTGCTTGTCGTTATTGGCTACACATCGTCGTTCTACTTTCTTTCACTGACATTGCGTACCATACCACTGGGTGTCGCCTATGCCATCTGGTCCGGTGTTGGCATAGCCCTGCTCGCACTGATTGGATGGATAATCTATCACCAGGCACTCAACATGATGGCCATTATTGGTATTACCCTTATAATCGCCGGCGTGATTGTACTGGTTCTTTTTTCCAAAACGACAATACACTGAACGCAATACTGGGGCTACTTAACGGCTTCCAGCCTTAATGTTGCCATTAGCCTGTTGATAAACCCAAGTTTTTGTTCTGTCGTTTCAAACGGTTTGATAAATCTTAACTTATCCACACTGTCAAATTTATAACATTGTGCCTGGGTTTGTATCAGCCCCGTAGGTCGGGTTAGCGATAGCCGTAACCCGACCTTGTATGATCAAAATTAATAAAATATTACTAAAAGATCAAGTAAGCTTTAATCGTTTATTGGGAGGCCGTCCCGACCTTAGGACTGGTTATTAATATAATCAGAGCCTGTTTCGTAG
>NZ_JAOEGU010000104.1 GCF_025583945.1 Methylobacter psychrophilus | reverse complement strand
GGAAGTCATGCAACAACCAAGGGAGGGTTTACGGGTGGGCGGGGGTGGCGGCGGGCGCAGTGTAACTGCGCAAGGCCCGCCGCCTTGCAGGGCCGTGGCCGGCGTAAGCAAGGCCACTGTGACGCTCGGGAGCCACAGAACGTCAACTATTCACGGCTGAACGTTCCGGGAGGTCCAGCCCCGCAGCTCAAGGATAACGCTAAGGTCGCGCGTTCAGGTTTCAAAAAACGTGAAAAAAAGATTTTCCGGCCAGGACTCCAAACGGGTAAAGTGGGTATTGGCATACCGGTAAGTGTGGTTAAAATATGTACCTCGCGGGTAGGACTCTTTCCACTCCAGCCATTCATCAAAACCTAAGCCGTCATAGCCATAGATTGACTGGTCGCTAAACTGCACCACAACCTTGCCACTGGCCAGATCATAACCACCGCACGGGCTTATCCTGTTAAACGCTTCGCTGCTCGGCGCGGTAAACGGGATTATGATAATTATATAGCCGATTTTAGTGTCGCTATCGCGACGGGTTTTGTTGATCGGGTTTTCGCACCCGAAGGCGAGATGCTTTTCTTTGTTCGGCCAAAGAAAAGTATCCAAAAAAAAAAGCCGCCCGGTTGCCGCTTCATCCTTCACACCTCGCTTTTAACAGGAGCTTGCCAAAAGGGACTCCTGTCCCTTCGGCAAGGCCTGGCATCCCTGTCACGTCCCTGAAGGGCTTATCCTGTTAACCGCTTCGCTGCTCGGCGCGGTAAACGGGATTATGATAATTATATAGTCGATTTTAGTGTCGCTATCGCGACGGGTTTTGTTGATCGGGTTTTCGCACCCGAAGGCGAGAGTTAAAGCCAATGTCCACGAAAAACACGAAATAAGGCATAAATTGATTGCTTTTTCGGAGCTTGTAATTGATATGCAGGAACCGATACCAGCCCTTAAAGGTATGATATCGGTAAAATCGTCTTACTTTAAATGACTGGTTGCCAAGCTGGCACAAGTAGCTTTGAGGTAGTAAAACGGAATCGGGGAATTATTTTCGGATGGCCTCGACTCCACTACGTTTCATCGAGGCTACTTGCTTGGGAAAGAGCCAGTTTAAGAATCAGTTAATCACGAAATTAACCGATGTTTTTACGACGCTTTAAGCCGATCGATCCTAGCAAAGCACTACCGAATAGCCAGGCCGCTCCCGGTAATGGCACAGCGGCAGGGGCTGGGACACTATTTAGTGCGCCATAAGTAATGTTTCCAATATAAACAGAGTTTTGCCCTAGGCCGGTAGAAATTGTCGCATAATTGATTATGGAATCGCTTTCATTCAGCGCTACAAAGCCAGTTGGAAAAGCAATGCTATTTGATAAGGATGGTAATCCGATATTGCTCATTGTATAACTTTCAAGTAGCACATCTAACGAATTAAATACGCTTAGTGTCACCGGGGTGTTATTGCTGATAAATTGAACGCCCAAGGCAGCTACAGCACCATTGAATTGCAGTTTTATGGTCGTTGGTCCATTGCCACTTATATCAAGATATGAGAACCCCGGCAACCCGATTAGATTAGTTCCACCGGTTAAGGTTAAGTCATTGGTGGTTATAGTCGTAGCACCATTTGCAAAAGTTGTCGTGTCTAAAACAGTCGCGCTTGAAGAAAAGTCACTTTGTAGGATTGGTGATGCTTCTACGATAGCACTGGAGGACAAGACTATTAAGGATGTCAGTATTGATAAATATTTTAAATGGTTAAAATTTTGCATTATTTGTTCCTAAATTATATTAGTTAGTTTCAATTTAAAAAAGGTAATCGATAAGACAGAATCGGTTTACCGGATTGATTATAAGTACTTAAAATTTTTGCTATTTCAAAACCGTAAATAGAGAATAACAGATAAAAATAATGAGTCGAGTTTTCAATTGTAACGAAATGTAACAAGCACGCTACATACACTAAAGCCATATGCTGTACTGAACAGAGTGAATGGCTATCTACTTAAGCTGTTACCTGTAAGTCAATAATACCAAAGGGTTAAGAGTAGTCATGAAACAAACCATTCTTTTGCTTAATTAACCCAAACTTGGCCATAGTTGGCCGGTGGTTTTTAGGGTGGTTTGGCTGCCGCCCGGCAATGGCCCACCGATACCTGAGCGGATTTGTTGAATAACCCAGTTATTTATTTCGCTGCCGCCGGATCTGGGCAGGGCAAAAAAGCGGCGATGGTTGGTAATATTCCAGGCATTAACACAGGTTAAACCGTTGCGTGTAACGCTGGCGTTGGCGTTATTCATCAGGGCCAGCAAGGCTTTATCGGATACCCGTTGATAGCGTTTTACACTGGCATTGCCGGTATTCATAAGGGCCAATAACGCCGGATATTGTAACCAGTGCCGGTAAATTACTGCCTGATAATTGGCGGCATAATTGCCGATCAGTTGCCGCTGTGTGGCACAGGCAAAGGCGGCGGCTAAGCCGTACTGACAACCGGTTGCCGTGGTCATTAATCGTACCGCAACAACAAGCGGGTAGCGGCATCAACACAAGACGCGCCGCCACAGCGCAAGGTGGTTATTAAGGTGCCGCACTGTTTGAATTTAATGTCGGTGACATTGATGGTTAAGGTCGGTTCTGCATAAGGGCCGTAATCGTTGCCATTGCAAAAAGCGACATTCATCCCCGGTGGTTCACTTGGGCCCAGGCACGGAATCCGCAAACCTTCCGGGATGGCGTTGCCATACGCGGCCGGATTGTTGGACGACAAGATAAACTGACAACCGTTTTCTTTGACCGGAATAACGCCGGTAAAGGGCGCACATAACGACCAGTGCTGCGAGGTACTTAAACCGCCATCGAGTAAAATACCGGTATCAACATCGGCAATATCGGCATCTTTGCGGCGCTCAAAACTAAACCAGAACGGCCCGGTAGTGACACTGGTAAACAGCGCAAAACACACGCGGTTGTTGGCAGCGCTACCAAAACAGACGTGCGGGTTTATGGCATCGTTGGTGGTGTTGGTCAGTTGTAAACGCGGCAACAAGATAACGCCGGTCATGGTGCCGCCTACGGTGTAAGTGGTGCCGACTGTTATCCATATTGACGGCTGCAAGGCGGCGGCACCGCTGCCAAATTCCACTTTGATAAAAATGGGGGTTAAGCCGTCATTGGTCCGGTAAACCTTAAAGCCCATGCTGGTCTGGGTTGCCGTCGGTTTTAACACGGTGGTTAAATCAAGCTGCGCGGCATCGGTAACATTGACAAAGCCGAGCATAAAAATACTATGGATGAAAGTCGCCCAGGCCCTGAACAGGGTATCGGTGCTGTTGGAGTTATACAGGCTGTTGGTGAATAAAGTGGCCATTAGTGTTCCTTTCTTAAAAAAGTAAACGCCACGGTGATGGCTGCCGGTGCGCCGTTATTGGTGACGGTGTAATAAATAGTGTCGGATGGCACCGCTTCCATGTTGGAGCCGTGCGCGTGGGGGTCCAGCGTTTGGGACAATACGGTAACGGCGTTGATATCCAGGATTAAGCCCATGCCCTGCGTGGGCGCCTGAAATACCGAACGCCCGACATCGGCATCCCGGTTCGCTGCGCTGTTGTACAAGCGGATTCTGGCGGCGCTGGATAACACTACCTGTAGTATTTCAAAGCTGTTAGCCATACTAAATGTGCCGGTTTCCCAGTTAAGATTGGCAATAATGCCGGTGGTTACTGTGGCGATTTCCCGAATCCCTGAGGCGGTGCCGGGTGGGCCTTGGTCGCCCGTTAACCCTTGCACGCCTTGCAAACCGGTCAGGCCGCGTTCACCTTGTAACCCCTGTGCGCCGGTTTCACCTTTAAACGCCGTTGCTGCCAGGCGCCTTGTGCCTTCCGGCGCTTCTATGATTAAGCTGTCGGTTTCTTGAACCGGTCTGGCCAGTAAAATTAACTCATTGATGTGTGGCATAGCCTTGGTTAATCATCATGTAAAAAATTTGTCGTTCCGGCAGGGATGGCCGTAACCCGGGCGGCTCTGGATGGCTCGTAAACCTTACCTCCCTGTAAGCTGGATACCGGCAATCCCTGCTGGTATGACGTTGTTGTTGAAGCCTGTTTATCATCAGCTTGGTTAATTGACCTCTATCCTTTCGCTGTATTCATTTTCCAACGGCAAGCCATCCAAAGTCAGCAAGGTATCCGGCGGATAAATGGATTTGGCCAAGCCCAACGAGACATATAAATTCCAGCCATTGAGGCCACCGATTTCGGCGGCTTGTTGTCGGTAATCGGCCTGTTCTTGCTTGCTTAACAAGTGCCAGGCGGCACAAATGCCGTTAAAGCGTTCGCGTTGTTTAGCCTGGGCCGGTGATGGCGCTTGTTGGTTTTGTTTGCCAGGTGCCAGCGGTTTATAAACATGGCTACCCCACTGGCCGGAACGGTATTGCATCCCACCCTTGGCGATATTGCCGTGTGCGGTTTTTGAAAACAACGGGGTGGTGACTTTGGCCATGGTTAAAATTCCGTTAAGGGATGAGCTTTGCAATAGCGGCGAATATACAGGTTAAAGCCGGTCATGCGTAATTTGGCGGCTTGACGGCACCAGTCGGTTTTTGCCGTGTTGTCCAGGTGTTTATAAGCGGCCGTTGCCGCTGCCAGGCGCTTCCGGCTTTGTAATTGCGTCGGTGATTGTTTGTCCCGGATGCTGACCTGGACGCGGATTTGTAAATCCATGCGGCCCCGATTTTCAATGTTGCCCAAGCCTTTACGGACGCGCTGGTAAACCAGCTTGAAGGGTTTGCCGGTTAACGGGTTGTAGCCGTCATGGAATTTGCCGGTAACGGCGACGGTGACTTGATGCACAGGTTTTTTTACTGTCGGCATCCCGGATGCTCCTGTAAGT
>NZ_JAOEGU010000103.1 GCF_025583945.1 Methylobacter psychrophilus | reverse complement strand
ATCCAGACAGCCCACCTTAACCCAGACAAGGTCTAAACAAAAAAATGCTACCAAGGAAGTGATTATTTAGAAAACAAACCAGAGTAAGAGTTAACCGTCGAGGCGACAACTACATTGACAATTACCGTATTCGCAAATACGCTGTTATTGGGACAACAACTACAAGGTGACTTTTGCAAAAAATGAAACTCGCGAATACCAGATCATCAATGAAACCCTCTATATCGACCATAAGAACCAGTGCCAAACACCTGATACCCTGACCATAAACCAAGACATAAAAATCAATCAAATTCCGCAACCATGAAAACTCTGACAGGCATTTTATTTTTACTACTGGCACAGTCCACGCAAGCAACAGTAACCTCAGAAAGTATTATTAAGCTACAAATAAAATCGTTAGATGTTCACTTAGCTGATACCACCCACAAAAGCACGGTAATAGATGGAACGGAAAACCAGTGGTTAAATAAATCAGAGCGGGTACTCGTAGGATTAATGGCTCATAACAAAGCGTTAGCGGAACGACTACGCCACAATCAGTTACGCCACGAATTGTTACGAACCATTTACTATGAGGCCAAACGCTCAGGACTAGACCCTGATCTGGTATTAGCTATTATCCGCGTTGAAAGTAACTTTAGGAAATACGCCATCTCATCGGTAGGAGCACGAGGCTATATGCAAATTATGGTATTTTGGGCCGATATAGTCGGTGAACAATCATCAGACCTGTTTAATATAAAAACCAATTTACGTTTAGGGTGCGCCATTTTAAGAAGCTATCTGGACAAAGAAAACGGCAATGTTAATCGGGCGCTTGCCCGCTACAACGGTAGTCTTGGCAAAAATGATTATCCTAACCTTATATATGCCGCTTGGGTAAACTAAGAACAATATTTTCGCGTCCGCGAAAATAACCATCAATCCAAGTAAAAATCAGACTTAACAAATCGATGCGCCGGAGACCAGCGACCAGGCTTTCGGTCAGTAATCCTTGCCGACATGGTTATCAACAAGAACGATCGAGTAGAGAAGGACACTATTCCATTTTTTTCGATCCAATATTTGTTGCATTAAATTTCTGCGAAACTTTAGAGCTTTTTGGCCATAATGCTTAAAGTTTAATGATTGCCAACAAGTTGTTTTCATTTGGCATTTGAAACGCCCATCAAGTCTATTTTTGCTTTAAGTCTGGTTCCGGGTTTGAAGGTGACAACACGCCGGGCAGTTATCGGTATCTCTTCGCCGGTTTTCGGATTTCTGCCGGGACGGGCAACTTTGTCACGAAGCTCGAACTTACCGAAGCCGGATATTTTGACGGATTCGGCACGTTCCAAAGTTGTTTTTATTTCCTCAAAAAACAACTCAACCAGATCTTTTGCCATGGTTTTTTTTAAGCCCAATTCATCGAGCAGTTGTGCAGCAAAATCTGCCTTCGTTAGTGCCATGCTTCCTGCCTTGATTTTCTCATTATTATTATAGGTTAAGAGCCGGTGCCAGCAGGCTCTTAACCTGTTATCACCAATCGTTAATGGTTAACGGCGTCTTTCAAGGCTTTACCGGGCTTAAAAGAAGGGGTATTTGACGCAGCAATGGTAATTTCTTGGCCGGTTTGTGGATTACGGCCTTTACGTTCTGCCCTTGCTTTAACCTCGAATGAACCAAAACCAATCAACGTTACCGGGCTTCCAGATGCCAAGGTGGTTTCAATGGTTTTTAGCAAACTATCCAGCGCACGGTTAGCATCAGTTTTGGTTAAGTTGGCTTGTTCAGCGATGACGGCAATCAGTTCTGATTTGTTCATAAAAACTCCTTAAAATAGTAGTGAAAATAGTGATATTAGTTTTTTGTGGTCGGAAAAATATAGTCGTAATCCGCATTTTTCATGTGACTTTATGGTAGCTAAAATAGGTAGACTTGCCACTTACATCCGCACAACCTGTGCAATATATTCGTTCGCTTGTCTGTCTAGCTCTGCAATATCGATTTTATTAGCAAAATAATAGTCATAGCTTTTTTCGCAAACGTTTGTGACGTTCGATAAGCAGATTACACACTGTGTCATCACTTCCATCAGCTTTACAAACTCATCACTATCTTCTTTATCCTTGTCTAATAAAACTTTTTTCCATGACGTTAGTTTTTCAATTGAAAATAAAAGGCTTTCCCTGGTTTTTTTAATATTCATTAATCTTGATTTTAGGTCGATTATGTGGGCATTACATAAATTTATTGCGTTGCTTATGGGTGCGCAGCGATCCATTTACGGACGAGCTTTTGCCCTTCTTTGATTTGCGATGGTGTCAACGCTTTAACAAGGTAATCTCGCGCCGTTACCGCTTTCTCTAATTTTTGAGCCGCGGCGAGGTTTGTCCACCGGTAGGCTTGAGCATAGTCCTGCTGCACGCCAGTTCCGCTGGAATACATCCGGCTGAGGTTGAATTACGCCATTGCTTCGCCCTGATCAGCTGCCTTGCGAAACCAAGCGGCGGCTTGGCTGTAATCCTTCTCCAAGCCACCTTTGCCTTCATTATACATCAAGCCGAGGATGAGTTGTGCCTCTGCATAGCCCTGTTCAGCAGCCTTACGAAACCAAAATGCAGCTTGTTTATCCTTTCGCGGCACACCTTCGCCATTGGCATACATGACACCGAGACTATTTTGCGCCGTTGCATCTCCTTGATCAGCCTTTATGCGTATTTGCTGCTCCACATCCCCATCAATGTTTTGCATCGGCTCAGCTGCGCCTATTTTTAGGTCCTATAATATATTTTATAGGACGTAAAAGTTCACCTTAAATCCCTTCACCACATTTCCAGCTTTACACAAAAACATGAATTTTGAAGCAGAACGTTGGATTTAATTGCGGCAGATATTGTCCTATCGCGAGTATAAAGGTTGGTATTTCATAATCAATATGAGGAAAATATCTATGATTTCAGAAATTGACTTGCTGAGAGCGGATATTCCGAGGTTGGAGCAGAAATTTGGAGAGGGTGACCCATTCGTCGGAATTTTGAAAGCACAGTTAGCTTTGTTGCAAAATGAAAGGAGGCGACAGCCACGAAGAGGGCGGTATCACAAGTGGCTTGTAAATTTTAAGAGAATTTCAAATCCGAAAAAGAAATGACGGCCCAGGCAATTCACTGTAACACCTTAACGGCAGCACCGACTCTGTCTGAGCCGCTCGTTTGAGTATCATATTCTCGGACAGCTTTCTTGAGTTCTTATGTCCATAACTACCGCCAGGATATCGGAAATATTTTTGGCATTCTGGAATAACGGCCCCTTTTGATCATGCGCAAATTGTCTTCCTAGTAAGTTTCGTGGTCAACAACGGCATTCAAGATGCCGGGATTAAATGGGATGTTCATAATGGCTATAAGCTTTTGACGATGAACCTGAGCCGCCGCCCGTAACCAGAATCCATCCAAATCGTAATAATAGAAATAGACGCTAAAAATATGTCGGATGTGGACGTCTGAAAATTTGATGGGTAGATTATCCTCTGTCAACTTAAATGGTTAAAATACGACATGCTAAGTAACACAAGATACTTGTGTTACTTAGGAAGTAATTGATTTTATTTACTTTGATGTGCTGCACTGTTACTCTATGTAACACATATTTATTTTAAACAAAAAAGAGTACATAGGATGAACGCTGTCGACGCCGCCAACAAAGCTGAAATTGCTATGATGCACGCCGTCCTGAACAACAAGTTTGGATCGCTCTATGCGGACATCTGGAAAGTCGGGGTCAACTTGTCACTGCGCATTAGTGACTTGCTCACCCTAAAATACACTGACTTGAATCTTGATGAGCGCTCGTTAAAGCTGACCGAAGCAAAAACCGGAAAATTGAAGACAATTCGCCTGAATTCTGCGGCTATTATTGTCATTGCCAGAAGGCAACAGGAAAATCCTGCCGATGCCTGGTTGTTTCAAGTCCATAGTAACCGAGCCAAAGATAAACCCGTGAGTCGGGTTTCAGTCAGTCGCGTCTTTAAAGACGCCGGGGAGTTGTTGGGTCTAACCATCAACACCCACAGTATGCGCAAATCAAGGGGCATGGCCATGTACCAGGATGGCGTGCCGGTTGAAAAGATTGCCAGAGTACTAAATCACGCCAACACCACGTCAACCCTGCGCTATCTGGGGATTACCCAAGAGGACGTGTTAAAAACCTATGATGATTACGAGCTTTGAGTGCGACGTGAAGTTGCATAAATAACTGTTTCTGCCATCTATGCAGCAATGAAACTTGCCATTCTCTTGGCAGCAGCCTAAGTCCTGTCGGGGTAGGCCTTAAAGAATTGTCTCTGGCTGACAATAAGCGCAATAAAACGGGAATTGTGATATATTGAATACGTGTATTTAATGACTTTATTCAGGAGACTTTGACATGGCTACTTCGATCCGATTGGCACCTGAAGTTGAGCAGCGACTTGACTACCTTGCCGTCCAAACAGGCCGCACAAAAGCTTTTTACTTGCGTGAAATTATCGAGCGTGGGCTTGAGGATATGGAAGATTACTATTTGGCCGCCAATGTATTAGAGCGCGTCAGGAAAGGGGAAGAGCAGACTTATTCATTGGATGAAGTGGAGCATGCTCTTGGCCTGGCGGATTGATTTGACGGAAACGGCAAGCAAACAATTGTCGAAGCTTGATAAAGTCGAGGCCAAGCGTATTACAACATTCTTGAGGCAGCGCTTAGCGGCTCTGGATAATCCTCGCAGCGCAGGCAAGGCCTTAACGGGCCCTCTTGGCGATCTGTGGTGTTACCGGGTAGGCGACCATCGGATAATTTGCGAGATACAAGACGGTGTTTTATGTGTCCTCGTGGTAAAAATAGGCAACCGCCGCGACGTATACAGATAAAGACATCGTCGTCTTTTGCGGGTAACTTATTCATCTGGATTCGCGGTACGGTTTATCGTTCTGGAAGCCAAAGCTGAAAACAAAAGCGCCATGGAGGGTAGCAAACATTTCAACGTGCCGAACAACTGGCGCAACTTACCACTGCTCACAATGGCATAGAGCCTTATACCGACCTGCACCGCTTGGTGACTCTTCTTACTACCCTAAAAACCTAACGACTACAGCAGGAATCATGAG
>NZ_JAOEGU010000102.1 GCF_025583945.1 Methylobacter psychrophilus | reverse complement strand
GAGAACGGTTAAATATGAAGAAGTTTATTTGAAGCAGTATGACAGCGTACAGCGCTTGCTACTGGGATTGACCGACTACTTTATGTTTTATAATGAAGAACGGCCCCATCAATCATTAGGCTATGAAACGCCCAGTGTGGTCTACCAAACTGCCACAGGAGGCGGTGCGAAGATTGTGGATAAATATGGAATGACTGAAACAGTAATTCTCGTATGAAAAAATGGGACAGCGCCATTCAGCTGGAGTGTGAACAGGGCTCTATCTTAAATTAAGATATTATTTGTCTGGACAGAGGGGTCCACTTTACTTTTTAGTTTTAATCAGAAAATAAATAGCGGGCGGAATTAAGTTAAGATTATTTTCACGCAATAAAAATCAAGTGCCTTCACGGATTGTTAAGTTCGTATTTGTTGGAAATTTGGGGAGCCCCAATTTAAGAAAATGAATACCATATTTGGTAAACAGGCTAATTATTTTTAATGATTAGCCAACAGTTGGATTTTTATTTGCTGTAGAAGCTGCGGCGATAAATACATGCTGTGCTGTTCAGTCAATTGCCGTATCTTTTGCCAAGCTTGTTCAGGGCTCAGTACGCTTCGCTTTTCCAGAAAAAGTAATAAGCCTAACCTACCAATCACATCAAGCCTCAGGCGTTGCGCCTTACGCCGTGCCAATAAATCATCCAACACGACATAATCGACCGCTATTTCTTGCGCTAAAACGATCGCTTCAAGCTCACCTTGATGCAGTCGCCCTAAAGCACCCTGCACATAAGCCTCTCCTGTTGCTGAAAGTGTACGAACCTTTATAAACGGGGGCAGCTTATATTCAGGTAATCATAAAATCGATTCCCAATTATTTAACAAAACAATATTTCCAAATTGAGAGGTTTTATTAAAGTGCCTTTTATCGGCAGTAATAAAGTAACAGTTGTTAGTGATTGCCAGTGCGTGATAACACGCATCATAAAACGAAGGAAATCCGGATTTTGTATGCCCGGTTTCGCAAATTTCAATGGTTTTTTCTATACATGATTTATCCAATTCAACTAATTGTAATTGAGTTGCTTGAAAATCTACGATAAGTTGATAGGCTGTTGATGTAGAAAATCCATTGATTTTTGCGATAGATAATACTTCGTATAAAAACAAGCCGGGCACAATAACGCGATAGTCTTGTAGGGTTAATGCACTAATTAGATCAACGGCTTGTTGACTATCAGATTCTTGCAAAAATAATTTATTAAATACGCAAGAATCTAAAACAACTTTATTTACCATGGCTTGTTTGTGCGTCTATTAACTGCTGCTCTTTTCCCTCGCGTAACATGGCAACCATTTCTTCTGAAGAGAAAGGCGCTTTTACGGGTTTTATATTTCTTATATGGTTAAGAAAATGTCTTTTGTTTTTATTAAGGCTTTCATCACGCACTCCCTGTTGTATGGATAACGGGTCTTTGTTTTCAAAGCAGGCAATTTCTGGTAAACCGTCCATAAGGTCATTATGTAATTCAAATGAACGTTTTTCTTCCGATAACATTCTCTCAATTGCTCGTTGGACAAACTGCTGCACATTACCGTGTTGTAAAACTTGTTGTCCTAATTCATCAGGTAATTCAATTGCCAGTTGCATGTCATATACTCCAATAGTGTCTGTTAATACCCAAGTTTTGGATGTTAAATTTAAACGCTTGCAGCCATTATATAGCCTCATGAAAGACAGCCAAAATTGGCATTTTCTGATCTTTAAGGCGTTAAGGCAGAATGTAATCTGGTCTGTCAGCACTCATTTGCGGGTACTCTCAATCGATCTATTCGGCCTGTCTGAGATTATCTTAAAAAGCGTTTATTTCAGCTCGAATAGTAAATGCTTTAGTTGCCGTTATTGATAATACGGTTTAATGGGGTTCTTTTGCAATGTTAGCCCATACTTTGACAGATAGACCAGCTATTTTTCATGTAATTCTTGGATAACTGCCTTGGGGGCATAAATATCATCGATACAGTCAGCTAAAAGTTTAAGGCTATTTACTTTGCTTAAAAAAATGATCGGGCTGGTATTCAGTATAATTTTCACGGATATTTATAATTTTTCTACAGTGCGAATATCGTCTAAAACACATTCATCGTCCATGATATAGCCTTGATTGAAATGTTCTGCTAAGCGTGTTTTAAAGCCGTCAAAATCCACTTTATCGGTTTCACTCTCTTCATTGACAACACGGAACACGGTTACTTGCGTATCGGCAACACATGATTATTAAACCAAGTACGCAGTAATGTCGCTTGTACCAAGTCTCGCCGTTCCATTAAACCGATACCCATTTCTATCTCAAGCAGTGTCACCACAGATATAAACAAATCAGTCGGTACAACGCTATCTGCCCAGGCTTTTACATTGGGATTGATTTTTCCCGTTTTCGCTTTTCTTAGTTCAGAAACGACATTAGTGTCCAGCAATAAGCTCACGATAAATCAGCCGGATTAAAAAGGTTGGACGCCAAGCGGGGGGCTCAAAATCAATAGCTGCAGCGTCGGGCATCGCGAGTAATTCGGCAATACTGAGTTGTTGTTTATGTTGCTGCAAGTAAAAGGCTATTATTTTTGTCAATGCTTCTTGGGCATTTTGAGTATGACTGACGGCAATCACTTTATCTATTAATGCGTCATCCAGGGTAATTGTGGTCATGGCTTTACTCCGTAATATTAAACAACTTACTGTTGTAAGAAGCCTTGTTGGTACTGTTTTAGGGCATTAAGTTGAGCCGGGTTATGGTTGATTTTATCATCAATGCTGTTGAGAACATAGGCGCTGTTTTTATGCCGCTGGTGTGGTGCCCCTGCATTGCCGTTCCGCGTAGGGTAACAAGTCAATTGGTTCAGATTTGTAGTTGCCAGAACTGTAATTACTGCCTGAATTATGGTTAGTCTGGCAACCTTTACGCGCCCATTTATCTTTAGCCTTTCAATTTTTTAAACCAGCTGAATAATTTGATTGAGCTGCTCGCAAACTTCAATAAAAAAGTCATCCTGCAATTTTCCCAAAGGATGCGGTTTTGCAGCACGCATTCGCCAATCGAAAGATTTGGGTTGATGACAAAGTACGTAACTGGGTTTTTCAAGCTTACGACCTGAGGCTTTGCCGACGGCAACTGCAAAAGGATTATCGGCATTACACGCGGCTGTGGTCATTGGTAAGCCAATAACCAGCGAGGTTTTGTTGTTAAAAATTTGCGGTGATAACACCAAAAAAGGATGAATATCTCGCATTTCTTGCCCGACTTGAGGGTTACAATCAATCCAGATAATATCTTGACGATCAGGTAACCAAACGCCGGTTTTTTTTACCATTGTTCTGCGCCTAACCTTTCTTGTACCACCATGGCTTCACCACCATGCCGTTTAGGGTCAAAAGCAGCCAAGCGCTGTTCCAGCGTCAACGGTTTATTGATTATCGGGGTAATAATAATCTGGCCTTCAACAACGGTTAAGCTCACGCTTTGATGGACTTTTAGATGAGCCTCGCGGGCTACCGCTACCGGTAAGCGTACCCCTAAATTATTACCCCACTGTTTTATATCCAACACAACTTCAGTCATAACAAGACCCTTCAATAATATACATTTATACATTAGTTTAAACATATCTGGTTGCTTGTTCAATAAATATTGCTACCAGGCTAACTTTACTGATAACAATTTGAAAAATATTACTAGCGATATGCCGCTGTTTGAGCGGTAGGCGAAGCCGGAAGCGAGTTTAGATAACTCAACAGCCACCCATTTTAGCTGGTGCTTGTTCAGTATCCCGCCATACCTTGGTGCGAATGGATTTTTGACTGATATCGTCACGATTTTTCCATATCCTGCATAGTTTAAAAAACCAGTGTCAGATGTTACTTCGTTGGACTGCTGTTTCTGTTACGTTGGAGCTTGCTTAAGCCAATAAAATAACTTTAATTCTTTTTCCGTTCCATGCTTGTTGATTGCCGAGTAAGATAATTACTCTATTATGGAGGGTCGTTTCAAATTCGACTACGTTAATGTTTTTGCTTTTGTTGGTTGGTGATGGGTTAGCTTAAGTTTGCTGTTAAGCCGTTAGCTATAATCAATGCCATTGCGCTGGAATCGGCAAGTTGTACGCAGTCAATTGAGGCGTTGATGTAGGTTTCCGGTTTGATACCCGAATAATCAATATAAAAATAGTCATTTGACAGGGCAATCATGTCGAAAAATAAACGTGTAATACGTCCGTTTAATTCACAAAATGGATGCAGGGCGATTAACTCACATTTGAAGTGCGCTAATTGCCGCGCAAACTCAATTTTAGAACCGTTAAACTTTTTTAAATAATTGACTTTTGCCAGCTCGGCAAAGATTTTATGTGAACTGGCGGCAACGTAAGCGCCCTGACAAAAACGGCTGGAGCCTTTGGACATGTTGAACTGTCGATAGTCTCCAGCCCATTCGTACAATCCTTCAAAGGTTCTGCGGTGTAAGGCTTTAAAATAAGCTTCGTCAAACAACGTGTCATCAGTCAATTCGTGGTAAAAAACTTGATAAGCTTCTTCAAGTAATTCACGTTCTAATTCGTGCAATTCTTCCGTGCTGGTTATACCGGGTTTATTACGCGGAATATCGGTTCCCTCAAGGTAAATTGAGCTACTTTCCAGGAGATACTTGGATGCCATATTGTTGCCGTAATTGTTGAATTTTTTGAATGACTTCGGCTGCGGCTGGCTTATAACCTTCTATTGCTTGGGTTGTTTGAATAACCTTTTTAAGTGTAATCATATTAATCGGGGTTTTATTCATTGTTCAACAGCCTCATTGGTTATGCATTTTTTGAATATCTTAACTAAGGTAGCCACTTAAATTGGCTATTTCATGGCTACATCATACCAAATTAGCCACTTTAGGAGAGGGAATTTTATTGGGTGAGCATTAATTTACTGACGGCTATTACCCGTGAAACGATGTTGAGATTTTAATTTTGGATTAACTACCGCTGTTTGAGCGGTAGGCGAAGCCGGAAGGGAGTTTAGATAAACTAATGAACCACCCAAACAGGGAGGTTTGGCTTGCAGGGAGGCAAGGTGTTTAAACATTAGACATCTTTCCTAAATACAGCCATAGCGTAAGTTAACAAGAGCAGCCACTAAATTCCATGTCAAGGAGTAATGCTTGTGTTTGCCCCGATAAACATCTTTGGCAATCCTGAAAATTTTGCAT
>NZ_JAOEGU010000101.1 GCF_025583945.1 Methylobacter psychrophilus | reverse complement strand
ACAAAACTTTTTATAAAGTGCGCAGGTTCGTGCATCAACATGCTGTTGAAATACGTCCAATTCTAACACTGATTGGCTTACTCGTTTTCCTGCTGTTTTTCTAAGCTTAAAAACTTGAACATCGAGTTAAAACAATCCAAAATGGATAGGTCTTTCATTATATTTCACATGGTCATTATGGTGCTATATTAACGCTCGTTTTTACCTATACAATTTGCATGTGATCTATGCTGACTAAAAGCGAAAGACTTAACATACTATCCAGCCAGGAGCAATTCGCCTTGTATGGGCTGCCTGATTTTGACGACAGCCAACGGATGGAATATTTTATATTTACCGAACAGGAGATGGCACTGGTACTCGACCAACGGAGTGTGCATGCTCAAGTTTACTGCTCATTGCAAATTGGTTATTTCAAGGCCAAACAGGCATTTTTCCAATTTTCCAATTTTCCAATTTTCCTGGGATGAAGTGGAAGATGACTGTACTTTTATTCTGACACACTACTTCAATGATTTGGCTTTTCTTCCGGTAGCGATTACCAAGCATGAATATTACGCACAACGCGCGTTGATCGTTGACTTGTTTGGCTATCAGCTATGAGCGACGGATTTTTTACCGTCACTTGTCGAACGAGCTACTCAGGTTGTTTCACGCGATGTCACGCCCAGTTTTATCTTGGTTGAGCTTAAATGATCAGAAGATCGTTCGACCAGGCTATACGACATTACAGTCTCTCATCAGCGAAACACTGTCCAACGAACGTAAGCGACTGGGAGTGTTACTCACCGAGATGCTAGACGATTCAGCAAAAACGGCGCTCCAGCAACTTCTTGTGCGCGATGATACTTTGTCCGGATTGGCCGCCCTCAAACAAGACGCCAAACACTTTGGTTACCGCATGATGGTTTTGGAGCGGCAGAAGCGCACCGCCTTGGAACCCTTATATCAACTGGCTAAAGCACTCTTGCCAGAATTGGCAATTTCTCAGCAGAACCTTAACTATTACGCGAGTCTCGCGCATTTTTACACGATCTACGATCTTCGCCGCCTGAAGCAGGAACAGACCCATCTATACTTATTATGTTACGTCTGGCTTCGCTATCGGCAACTGACTGATAATCTGGTTGACGCCTTGGGTTACCGAATGAAGCGGTTCGAAGACTACACCAAGCTCAAGGCGAACAAGCTCATTGCCCAGAATCAGGCTAATAGACAACAGGAAACCTCTCAGATTGGGCGCTTGTTACTGATCTATGTCGATGAGCAGGTAATCGATGACACTTCTTTCGGCGAAGTCCGTCAGCAGGCCTTTGCCATCATGCCTAAAGATACATTACAAATCACTGGCCAACGCTTATGCGAGAAACCGTTGAACAAAATGGAACTGCGGTGGCAAGTGGTAGAGCAGTTGTCTACTCATTGTCGCAAGCACTTGCGTCCGCTTTACTGTGCACTCGATTTTTCCAGTACGGTGCCGGATAACCCGTGGTTGGCGGCGCTAACTTTAATGAAGGGCGTGTTTGCCAAACAACAACGCTTGTCGCTGCAACCGATGAACGAGTGCTTAGAAAAGACCGTCTCGCCGCGATTGCGACGCTATCTGCTGGTCATTGATACGGAGGGGAAAACTACTGGCGTGCAGGCTGACCGGTACGAATTTTGGATTTATAGGCAAATCAGGAAACGCTTCAAGTCAGGTGAGCTCTACCTGGCAGACAGCGTCCAGCATCAATGTTTCACGCATGAACTCGTTTCCCTGGAGAAGACGCCGACTGTGCTTCAGCAATTAGACATTTCCTGGGTACGTCAGCCTATAGAAGCTCAACTTAAAGTTTTGACCGATGAACTTCATAGCCTTTGGCTGGCATTCGACAGCGACCTCCGCCAAGGAAAGCTAAAACACCTTGAATACGATAGTCAGCTAAAAACACTCACATGGCATAAATACAAAGCCAGCAACGATAAAGCACTCCAGGAAAGTTTCTACAGCAAGATAGGCTTCTGCGATGTTGCCGATGTACTTCGTTTTGTTAATGAGCAATGCCAGTTTTTATCGACAATGACGCCGTTGCAGCCGCGTTACGCCAAGCAAATCGCCGACAAGGACAGTCTGTTTGCGGTTATCATCGCTCAAGCGATGAATTATGGCAATCTTAAAATGGCACAGACCAGCGATATTCCCTATCACATCCTGGAGACCACGCATCAGCAATACTTACGGCGGGCTACTCTGAAAAAAGCAAATGACGCCATCAGTAATGCTATCGCAGGGCTGTCTATTTTTCCACATTACTCGTTCGATCTAGGGGTATTGTACGGTGCCGTTGATGGGCAAAAACTTGGGGTCGAACACCCAACCATCAAAGCTCGGTATTCCAGAAAATATTTTGGAAGA
The DNA here is from genome assembly GCF_025583945.1 of Methylobacter psychrophilus. Taxonomy (GTDB): domain Bacteria; phylum Pseudomonadota; class Gammaproteobacteria; order Methylococcales; family Methylomonadaceae; genus Methylobacter_C; species Methylobacter_C psychrophilus. Next base: position 2,923 of record NZ_JAOEGU010000101.1, on the reverse strand, counting down.
GGGAAAGGCGTGGTGGCTTATACCATGCTATGTAACCATGTGCCCGTGAACGGGGGGCTGATCGGCGCCCATGAATTTGAAGCCCATTTTGTTTTCGACATCTGGTATCAGAATACATCAGACATCGTGCCAATGGTGATTACCGGTGACATGCATAGCGTTAACAAGGCCAATTTCGCAATCACGTACTGGTTCGGATTGCGGTTCGGATTGCGGTTCGAACTGCGTTTCACTAGCCTTGAGGTACAATTGAAGAATCTTTATTGCTGCGGTGATCCTGTGCAATACGAGAAATGTCTTATTCAGCCTGTTGGGAGTATCGACTTGAAGGCGGTTCTAGACGAGAAATCCAATATCGACCAGATCGTGGCCACTCTGGGAGTCAAAGAGATGACTCAAAGCACACTGATTCGGAAATTATGTACCTACACGCAATCAAACCCAACCCGTAGCGCGGTCTTTGAGTTCGATAAGCTGATCCGCAGCATCTACACATTGCGTTACCTGCGCGACCCACAAATCGAGCGCAACTCGCATCGTTCGCAAAACCGGATCGAATCCTATCACCAACTGCGAGCAGCAATCGCGCAGGTTGGCGGCAAAAAGGAACTCACTGGCAGGACGGATCTGGATATTGAAATCAGTAACGAATGTGGACGGCTAATCGCAAATGCGATCATTTATTATAATTCCGCTATCCTGTCACGGATACTCGACAAGTATGAAGCGTCCCCCAAACTGAAAATTTTGGCGCTCATCAAGAAAGTCTCTCCAGCGGCCTGGCGGAATATTCATTTTAACGGCCACTATGCCTTCAGAGATAGTGGGCAGAGCATAGGCCTTGATGCGATTGTAGCCAAATTGGAGTTGGAATAATGGGGTTGTTACGCTTGCTAAAGACTCGCCGGAATTTTCGGCGGTTTGGGCTTACACCCCCTAACATCAGTTATTAAAGGCGATGGCATCAACGGCCATTGGAAAACAAAAACGTAAGAGCCAACCAAGGGCAGTCAAACGCCGACCAAAACTCTTTCCTTTGCTGATGGTGCCAAGAAACGAGGCACGTTTAAGCCTTTGACTTTGTTTTTTTTATATTTGCGGTTAGCAGTATTAGATACTGATACCAAAGACTCCGGGGGTGTCGTGGAACAAACCGTTCTTTTGGTTAATTAACCCCAATTAGTGGCGGTACATTAATTGGTCGAAGTAACGTTTTTTGTTATTAAAAGTAAGATTCCCGGCTGTTAGAAACAGCTCAGCACCGGAACAGCGCTATATTTAAAAAAGTATCTCTGTTAAGCCCGACTACCTTATAAAACTGTGTTAGTATTTAAAGAAAAAATACTAAATAGTACTTTTTTAGTGTGCCAGGGTTTTTACAGAAAACCAGTTATTTTGGCGGCAGTATCGGTATCTGCCAAGCCCGCAAAACCCCGAGATTATTCCGGAGACAATCATAAATATTATTGACCGCAACAATGTACATGTAGAGGGCGACACTGGCCCGCTTCTGCTCTATGCCCACGGCTTTGGCTGTAGCCAACAAATGTGGGACCGAATTACTCCTGCCTTTGCTTCCACACACCGTCAAGTATTATTTGATTATGTTGGCAGCGGCAAATCCAATCTGGCGTTTTTCAATGTAACGCGTTATTCGAGTTTACAGGGCTATGTGCAAGATGTCCTCGACATTTGTGACGCACTCAATTTACAAAATGGTGTAACCTTTATCGGCCATTCAGTTAGCGCCAGCATCGGCTTACTGGCTTCCATCGCACGCCCGGAACTGTTTGACCGCCTTATATTGATTGGGCCTTCACCCTGTTACTTAAACTATCCACCTGACTATCTCGGCGGCTTTGAGACTGAAGATTTGATGGATTTGCTGGCATTGATGGATCATAACTATATCGGCTGGGCCAACTATCTCAGCAATTCTCATTATGGAAAGATAAATAAAATCAAACAGATAGCGCTTAGGTTTTGAACGTACGTGTGTATTCTACCGCAATACTTGCAAAGTAATCGAAGAGCCGAATTGGTAATAATATTAGCACCCTTGTTTTATAAGGCTTTACGGCATCTGTGAGAAACAAGATTCTGTAGAATTTAAAACAAGTTTGTAAATTTAAATCATAACATCATGATTTAAAGGTATTTTCCATAATGAGAATTGCTGCAACTATCTGGCACCGGTGATTGCCGGTGAAATGCATGACGGTGCGGTGTCTGGCGAACTCACTGACAGTTTTTGTTCCACTGACCCCGTGGCCGCTCGGGTGTTTGCAAAAACCACATTTTTCTCCGACAACCGTAGCGATCTGGCACGAGTATCATCCCCCTGCCTGATTCTTCAGCATCGCCACGATAACTTGGTACCACTGGCGATAGGCGATTATATACACGAAAACTTGCAGGACAGTACCCTCAAAGTACTGGATGTGAGCGGTCATTGTGCACACATGAGCCATCCTTCCTTAGTGATTGAAGCGATCCATGAGTATTTAAGAACCCCATCACCGCATCCGTAAAGCAGTCAACACGGTATGCATAACTTACTTGATCAGCTACCTTGTCCGACGCTCATTACGAATGGATCAGGCCATATTTTGGCAGCCAATGCCGAGTTATTGACTTTGGTGGGTGGAACGACTGAGCAATGCCTGCAAAAACCAATGGAAAAGTTTTTCCCTCCAGCCAGTCGAATTTTTTTACAAAGCCATATCTGGCCTATGTTGCTCCGTGATGCAGTAGTACGCGAAACTCACCTGAAAATCTGTAATACTCAAAATCAGCCTATTCCAGTGTTACTAAACTGTCAGCGTGGAAATTTTGCAGGCGTTAACAGCTATTTCTGGGCGTTCTTTGTATCCGTGGAACGCAACAAATTCGAGCAAGAACTATTGGACGCACGCAAACGCGC
>NZ_JAOEGU010000100.1 GCF_025583945.1 Methylobacter psychrophilus | reverse complement strand
AATAAAATTTTTTGAAAAATTTGAATACACTTTACCGCCCAGGCTTGTAATTTGGTAAATAAGGGCCGGGTAGGAATAAGGCTTCCTGTAACGGAAAGGATTGGTCGGCGGAATTCAGGTTCAGGAAAGGTTAAAAAAGGAAATTTTGGCGTGGCAAGAAAAAGAAATGCTATTGCTCGCCCTATGAAATGGCGATTTACCACTGAGGATGCGCGGATAAAACTGAAGAAACTTTATCCGACATTATAAGATTGACTGAGTACTAGGTTCTGTTGAAATTTCAAAAAGAATAAATCAATGGGTTATCGCCATGCCGTTAATAAATGCTGGCATCCAGACAATAGGATGCCATTCATGGCTTTTAACTAACGGTAATTCTTGCCGGAATTACGATTAAAAAAATCGTTATTTAATTTATCTAGTTGAAAAATATAGATTAATATTTTAGAAAAAACGTCAGCAGAACCTGGTTAATCCGGAATTATATATCCCTTATTGTGGAATAAATTCAGGCAGATATCGGCTATTACCGGATCATAGAGTGCACCCCGTCCTCGTTCGATTTCGGCAAGCGCGGCATCGATGCCGATTCCTGGCCGATAAGGCCGGTGCGATGACATCGCTTCGACCACATCCGCTATGGCCATGATGCGTGCTTCCAACAGAATATCGTCACCCTTTAAGCCTTGCGGGTAGCCGCTGCCATCCATGCGTTCATGATGCTGCAGGGCAATCTGCGCCACCGGCCAAGGGAAATCAACATCTTTCAGCACATTATAGCCCGCCATTGGGTGGAGTTTGATTATTTCATATTCGAGTGCGCTAATTTTGCCCGGTTTGATGAGTATCTCAATTGGAACAGATGTTTTACCCACGTCATGTAGATAGCCGCCCACTTTCAAGCCTTCTACTTGCAAAGCGTCCAGCCCAAGCTCTATGCCGATGGCACCGGCGATATTCGCCACCCGCCGCTCATGGCCGGCGGTGTAGGGATCTCGTATTTCGCTCAACGTGGTAATCAAGCCGACGGTTTGCATAAAGACGATTTGCAATTGCGTGGCGTAGTGCTTGATCTGCTCTTCGGCAACTTTCTTGTCCGATATGTCCTGCATCAAGCCGATGATAGCGGTACTTCCTTGATAAGAAGCTGTCGAGGTGTTCATGCCAACATCGACCACCCTACCATCTTTATGCATCACACTACATATATAACTTTCGGCCTTAGCCACCCCCTCCTTCAGTTTGAGCAGATGATGTTCGACTAAGCGCCGATCCTTAGTGGAAATAATCTCCAGCGGGTCATGGCCAAGTAATTCATCACTTTTCGGATAGCCCAGAATCTCTGCAAAGCGTGGATTGACGTAAATTAATTTTCCTTCCTGAATGATATAAACACCTGCGATGGATTGTTCAACCAAAATGCGGAAGCGTGCCTCAGAATCTTTCAGGATTGATTCATTCAGTTTACGCTCGGACTCATGAGCAAGGTTATCCAGAGCATAGTTTATGTTCGCCGCCATTTCATTTAGCAACTTGCGTGCTTCCGAGTCAAACGCATTGGCTTCCTGGGCGAACAGCGTAAAGACACCTACCAGGTTGTCTTTTTTGTGTAAGGGGATTGCTGCCAAGGAACCCCATTGGTACCGTTTACCGTAGTTGTGCCATAGACCGGTAGTCGTATCTTGCTGAAGATCTTGGCACCAAAAGGTTTGATTTTCCCGAACCGAGGCACCAATGGGGTCATAATTAGCAGGATTATCGGTATCCAACGAAATCATGGTGTTTTGAATAAGCTCCGTTGCAACGCCATAAGAGGCGACAGGAATAATGTGCCGAGTGGCTTCATCCACCAACCCGATCCACGCAGATTTCATGCCGCCATGCTCTACCACGGCACGGCAGATTATCTGGAATAAGTCGGTCTCGTTGGTAGTGCGCACGATGGCTTCATTGCACTCACTCAAGGTGGCATAAATATTTGTAAGGCGTTGGATTTTGGCTTGCTGGATTTTGAATTGTGTAATGTTGTGTATTGTGAGCATCAGTACATTCTTATTTTCCCATTTCATGTTGACGATTGAGACATCAATAAAAAATATTTCGCCGTCCAACCGGTAACAAGTCCATTCGAAGCGGTGGCTACCTTTTTTTAAAGCCGTAGCGATATGCTGGTTAAGTAAGCTCAACGACTCTTCACCCGCAGAAGGGCTACGCATATAACTTAAGATAGGATATTGGTCGAACAGATCCGCGCGGGTAGTGCAGCCAAATAGGGTCAGCGCAGCCGGGTTGCAATCGATAAAACCATAGTCATTCTGTACCAGGATCGCATCGGCGGATGACTCGAATAGGGTGCGGAATTTAATTTCTGAAACCAAAAGGTCATGCTTTACTTGCACACGCTTTGTCAGTTGCTGTTGTTTTTCCAGGGCTTGCTTGATGGCTGTGGGTAACCGCGCCAACCTGTCCTTGATAATGTAGTCGCTTGCGCCCTTCTTTAGGGTTTCTATTGCAATATCTTCACCCATGATACCGGTAACGAAAATAAAGGGTATAAGCGGGACTTTTTGCCGAGCAATCGCCAGAGCTTGCAGTCCATCAAATTCCGGCAGATGGTAATCGGCAAGAATAAGGTCGGGCTTAAACTCCTCCAGTTGGGCTACAAACTGATCGCGGGTTTCAACCCGCAACAAAGTGACATCGAGCCCCGCTTTACGTAGCAGATGCCTGATCAATTCAGCATCAGCCGGGCTATCTTCCAGATGCAGAATGCGCAATAATTTAGTCATACTTTAGCTTCCATTTATTGGTGGAGCTTTGTTGATGAGCGTCCAGTAAAAACCAAGATTTGCCACTACTTTTATAAACTCATTGAAGTCGACCGGTTTAGACACAAAACTGTTGGCGCCCAGTTTATAGCTGTTAATTATATCCTGTTCTTCCGTGGATGACGTCATTATCACCACGGGTATCATTTTAGTTTCAGGATTGGCGCGGATGGCTTTTAATACTTCCAGGCCATTTACTTTTGGCAGGCGCAAATCCAGCAACACCAGCCTGGGTTTATGGTTGATACGCGTTGCGTAGTGTCCTTGCAGGAATAGAAAGTCCAGCGCTTCCTTGCCGTCCTTCACCCATTCCAGGGAGTTGGTCATATTGTGTTTTTTCAATGCCCGTGTAGTCAGTTCGGCATCATTGGGGTTATCTTCCACCAGAAGAATATCGATTTCATATTGCTTATCCATATTTTGACTCCGCAGGCTATTTATTGATGGTTGATGGCAGGGTAAACCAGAAGGTAGCTCCCTCGCCCGGCTTACCCTCTGCCCAGAGCCGGCCGCCGTGTTTAATGATGAAGCGTTTGACGATGGCCAGCCCCACCCCTGTGCCCTCAAATTCGGTCATGCTGTGCAGGCGTTGAAAGAGAACGAACAACTTGTTGGCATAAGTCATATCAAAACCAGCGCCATTATCGCGTATAAAATAAATATTTTCCTGCTCTTCCACCGTGCCGCCCATTTCGATAATGGCAGGTTCGCGCCCACGCGTGAACTTGATGGCATTGCCCAGCAGGTTCTGGAGCACTTGACGAAGCGCTGAAATATCGGCGTAGCCCGCCGGTAAATCGGTCAAGCGAAAGTCAATAATGCGTCCTGTCCTATCGGCTGCCAGCTCGTCCCACACTTCCTGTGCCAGCGCCTTCATATCGATTGGGCTGATAAATAGTTCATGACGGCTGGCGCGGGACAGAAACAGGATGTCTTCAATCAGTTTCCCCATCTTTTTAGCGTTGTCACTCACTACCTGAAACAGCCGTTGGCCTTCGGCATCCAGTTGGGTCGCATAGTCTTCGCGCAGAATGGTAGAGAAGCCATCAATGGCGCGCAGCGGGGCACGCAAGTCATGAGAGACGGAGTAGCTGAAACTTTCCAGATCAGCGTTGGCGGCTTTAAGCTCGGCTGTGCGTTTCTGTACTTGTTGTTCGAGATCATCATTGAACTTGCGGATTGTCTCGGTAGCTCTATCGTTTAGCAGTCGCGTGTTCAGGAAGGGGGCGACTTGTTGTGCTATAGCTTCCAGGGTGCTTATGTCCGTTTCTGTGTAATCGGTCTCCTTGTTGGCCACCTGAAAGAGGCCGATGGCTTTGTCCTGGAACATAATCGGCATACTGATGTGCCTTTGAATGCCGATATGGCCTTCCGGGATATTGGTTGAAGATGCGTTGGAGAAGACAACTCTCTTTTCCCTTATGGCAGTTGGCCAGCTGCTGTCCCCCCAAGTTTCCCGGGGGAATATTATGGTCTTCTCGGGAACATGGCACTTGTCCCATGCTTGCCGGCTCATGGTTGCCACCAAGTTTGCAGCCGCTTCGTCAATGTATCCAAAAACACCGAAGGGACTCTGCAACGCAGCTAAGACAATCTCTAATACCTCATTGTATAGCTCGTCATGAGCAGCCATAGCGAAGATAGCGGCGATACGACTATGAATGGAAAGCACTTCTTGATATCGTTTAAGCTCAGTCACATCACGCGCGGCAGCAAACACCCCGGCGACTTCCCCCATTGGGTTTCGATAAACGCTGGCATTGTACATGACCTCGGTAATCTTTCCCGAAACATCGCGAATAGTCAGCGGGTAATCGGTAACACGGCCTTGCGCAAACACCATTTGATAGCCCGCCTTGGCTTGATCCGGGTCGGTAAAGTAATCGCTGAAATCACTGCCGATGAGTTGTTGCCGTTCTACGCCGGTCACCACCATAGTGGCCTGGTTAACGTCCATGATCTTGCCTTTCGGGCTGATGGTCACCAGCGGATCAAGACTCGCTTCAATAAGGCTGCGGGCATATTGAGAGGCCGCATTTTGAGATGCAATGACTTCCAGTTTTTTGCGGTCGCTAATGTCGTGGAAATAACCGGCAAGATATTCATCGCCTTCATACGACAGATAGTTCATCGACACTTCAACTGGAACTTCTCTGCCGGATGCGACCCGGTGGACAGTCTCGAATAAGAAACCTTTTCTGGTCTTAATATCTTGCCATAATGCATCAAGATCATCCTGATCCTTGAAGTTGGGATTCCAGTCAGGAATGCGCAATTTCACCAGCTCCTCGCGCTCCCTGCCAAAGTGCCGACAGGTAGCATCGTTAACAAATACGAACCTGAAATCCTGTTTCGGACTGATCAGGAAGACACAATCCGAAGTTAACTCGAACAGGCTAGGTTCTGTTGACGTTTCACCTCAGCCATAAAAGCACCGAGGAAAATGACAGCATCCCCATGTAATTAATAGCTTTTTTCTCATATCGTGTAGCAATTCTGCGATAGTGCTTGAGCTTACCGAA